>NZ_JBFFQD010000035.1:0-21877 GCF_041573655.1 Methyloceanibacter sp. | reverse complement strand
GGACGACGAGGCGCCGGCGTCCTAAGGCCTCTCTATGAGCGGCACAGCTTTTTGATTTGCGCCTCGTTGACGCCGTTGACCAGCACGCCGCCAACGAGGGTCCGCGGGACCGAGGTGTTGCCAAACCGCGCTTTCATCTCGGCTTGCACCGTAGGCGTCGTGGCGTCGCGTCTGGTGTAGCGGATGTTGTTGCGGGCAAGGATGGCCCGGACCTGCCGGCAATAAGGGCACCACGAGGCGTCGTAGAGAACGACCCGTTTGCTACAGCCGGCCTCGGCCGGGGTGCTGGCGGCCATGAACAGGGCGAGCGCGACGGCGGGCGTCGCCAGGAAGGCAAGCATAAGTGAAGGGCGTTTGGGCATTCCGGTCCTCTTAAGAATGGCGCCCACGCAGCGTGCCGGATGGCGCTATTGTGTCCGCTAGCCAGATGCTGCACATAGAGGGCGAATCTGTTGCTTGAGCGGCAAACTAGCAACCTGAAGACGTTAGGTATTTTCATCTTTCCGTGATGTTGATCGACAGTCACTGCCACCTCGATTTTCCGCAGCTCAGCGACGAGCTCGACGCCGTCCTGGCGCGTGCCCAAGACGCGGGTGTGGCGCTCATGGTGACCATCTCGACCCGGGTCGCGCAGTTCGGCAAGCTCACGGACATTGTCGAGGCGCGCGACAACGTCTTCTGTTCGATCGGGACCCATCCGCACAATGCCGCCGAAGAGCCGGACGTGACAGCCGATGAGCTGATCGAGATCGCACGCCACCCGAAAGTCGTGGCGATCGGCGAGGCCGGGCTCGACTACCACTACGACCACAGTCCACGCGATGCCCAAATGAAGGGCTTTCGCACCCATATCGCCGCGGCGCGCGAGACGGGCTTGCCGCTGGTGATCCATGCGCGCGAAGCAGACGAGGACGTTGCCCGCATCCTCGAGGAAGAGAGCGAGAAGGGCGCATTCCCCTTTGTCCTTCATTGTTTCACCAGCGGGCCGGACCTCGCCAAGCGCGGCCTTGCGCTCGGCGGCTTCGTCTCGTTCTCGGGCGTTGTCACGTTCAAAAAAGCAGACGCCTTGCGCGAGATTGCGCGCACTGTGCCGTCAACCCGCGTGCTGGTGGAGACGGACGCGCCCTATCTGGCGCCGGAGCCCTTCCGTGGCAAAACCAATGAGCCGTCTTTCGTGGCACATACGGCGACGCGCTTGGCGACCGTGCGCGGGATTAGTGCAGCCGAACTGGCGCAGATCACCACAGAGAACTTTTTCAACCTATTCACCAAGGTGCCGCGCTCGGCGTTGGGGGCGCAGCCGAACGCCGCATGAGCTTGAAAATCACCATCCTCGGCTGCGGCACGTCAGGTGGCGTGCCGCGCATCGGCAATGAGTGGGGCGCGTGCGACCCGAACAATCCGAAGAACCGCCGCCGCCGTTGCGCGATGCTTATAGAGCGCGAAGGGCCGGACGGGGTGACTCGTGTTCTCGTGGACACGCCGCCTGACCTGCGCGAACAGTTGATCGATGTCGGCGTTGGCCTTCTTGACGGCGTGCTGTTTACCCACGACCACGCCGACCACTGCCACGGCATCGATGACCTGCGCATGGTGGCCTATAACCAGCGCCGCCGCGTCGATGTCTACTACACCGAGGAGACGGGCAAGGTTCTCCGCGAGCGCTTCGCCTATTGCTTCGAGACGCCCGAGGGGAGCGAGTACCCGGCCGTGCTAAGCGGACACGAAATTCGACCGGGTGAGACGGTCCGGATCGATGGACCGGGCGGAGCTATCGAAGCCGTTCCGTTTCTCCAGCGTCACGGGCAGAGCGATACGCTGGGATTTCGCTTCGGGGATATCGCCTATTCGCCTGACGTCAGCGATTTCCCGCAAGAGTCGCTCCATCATCTCAAGGGGCTCGACATATGGATCATCGACGCCCTTCGCTACACGCACCATCCGAGCCATTTATCTTTAGAGCAGGCGTTGGCGTGGATCGAACGGCTCGCGCCGAAGCGCGCCGTGCTGACCCACATGCATGTGGACCTCGACTACGAGACGCTGAAGGATCAACTGCCTGACGGGGTCGAGCCCGCTTATGACGGTATGGTGCTTGGTTCGTAGTGTCGCGCCCGCCTGCTTAGTCCGCGAAGGCGTAGCACTCACACGGCGACGATCTCGCCCGTCTCTGTGAAGTCTGGCAGGGCAAGGCGCAGGATGACTTCTGCCACCGCCTCAGGCGTCTTCAGCGTGTCCTGGTCCTCGCCCGGAAACGCCTCGGCACGCATGGCGGTGGCCGTCGCCCCGGGGTCAACGAGGTTGACGCAGATCGGACTGTCGGCGGTTTCGTTCGCGTAAGTTTTTGCGAGCGTTTCGAGTGCCGCCTTGGAGACGGAGTAGGGCGCCCAGTAGGCGCGGCCGAGGCTCGCGGCGCGCGGCGAGGTGACGAATACGACCCGCCCTGCATCGGAGCGTTGGAGTAACGGGTCCAAGGTACGGATCAGGCGCCAATTGGCGGTGAGGTTGACGGCCAACACGCGGTCCCAGATCTCAGACGGGATATGAGTCAGCGGGCGTAAGCCACCGAGAACGCCCGCATTTCCAACCAGGATGTCGAGCCGGCCGAAGCGCTCATAAAGCGCTGGGCCCAGAGCGTCGATGGTCTGTCCGTCCTCGAGATCGAGGGGGATGATCGAGGCAACGCCGCCCTCGGCCTTGATCTCGTCATCCACGGTCTCGAGCGTCTTTTGCTGCCGCGCCAGCAACAGAACGTGCGCGCCTTCGCGCGCGAAAAGGCGCGCGGCTGCGCGTCCGATGCCACGCGAGGCGCCGGTGATCAGCGCGATACGGCCTTTAAGACGTTGCTCGCTCAACCGACCTCGGCGAGGAAGGAAAGTTGCTTCTGGACGGGCGGGCCTTCGCGGTCGCGTAGGCGCGTCGGGTATTCGCCGGTGAAGCAGTGGTCGGTGAATTGCGGATTGTCGTCGTCGCGGGCCTCAAGGCCCATGGCCCGATAGATGCCGTCGACAGAAATGAAGGCCAGTGAATCTGCGCCGATAAAGGAGCGCATCTCCTCAAGCGAGCGGTTTGCTGCGAGTAGTTTGTCTTGGTCGGGCGTGTCGATGCCGTAGAAGTCCGGATGCGTGATCGGCGGGCTCGAAACGCGCATATGCACTTCCTTTGCGCCGGCCTCACGCATCATTTGCACAATCTTCACCGACGTGGTTCCGCGCACGACGCTGTCGTCGATGAGCACGATACGTTTGCCCTTCACCTGAAGCTCATTGGCGCTATGCTTCAGCTTGACGCCAAGCTGGCGAATGCGTTGCTCCGGCTCAATAAAGGTGCGGCCCACATAATGGTTGCGGATGATGCCGAACTCGAACGGCAGGCCGGACTCTTGCGCATAACCGATGGCCGCGGGCACGCCGCTATCCGGGATCGGTACCACCATGTCGGCGTCGGCGGGGGCTTCGCGTGCCAGCTGCAGGCCCATTTCCTTGCGCACGTCGTAGACCGAACGGCCGCCGATGATGGAATCAGGGCGGGCGAAGTAGATGTATTCGAAGATGCACAGCCGTGCGGGATGCTTGGGCACGAAGCGGTGGCTCTCCAGCCCGCCTTCGCGGGTGGCAACGACGACCTCGCCATTTTCCACCTCGCGGACGAACTCTGCGCCAATGATGTCGAGCGCGCAGGTCTCGGAGGAAAGCACCCAGGCGTCGCCCAAGCGGCCGAGCACGAGTGGCCGGATCCCGAATGGATCGCGCGCGCCCACCAGCTTTTTGTTGGTCATGCCGACAAAAGCGTAGGCACCTTCGACCTGGAGTAGCGCCTCGATGAAGCGCTCCACGAATTGGGTCTTCTCGCTACGCGCCACGAGGTGAAGGATCACCTCAGTGTCGGTCGTCGACTGGCAGATGGCGCCTTTTCTGATGAGGGACTCGCGCAAAGTGAGCGCATTGGTGAGGTTGCCGTTGTGGCAGAGCGTGAAGCCGCCGGACTCAAGGTCGACGAAGAGCGGCTGGACGTTCCGCAGTACGGCATCGCCGCAGGTCGAGTATCGAACATGGCCAACGGCCATGTCGCCCATCAGGCGGTCGATCACGGGGCGTGAGGTGAAGTGGTCTCCGACGAGGCCCAGGCGGCGCTCGGTGTGGAAGTGCTCACCGTCGAAGCTGACGATGCCGGCGGCTTCCTGGCCGCGATGCTGGAGTGCGTGTAGGCCGAGCGCGGTCAGCGCGGCGGCGTCGGGATGGTTAAACACTCCGAACACGCCGCACTCCTCGTGCAGCCTATCCTCTTCCAGCCAGTTCAAGACAGGGTCGCTAACCTCGGCCTGTTCGGTCACGGGCATGGCCTTTCTTCTCCATAAATAGGCGCCCTGGCGAGGGCTTCAATGCCACGCAACTTGTTTCGTTACTGATGCGCTTACGACGGCTGTTCTGGCGGCGTAGGCGCGGCGTCCGTCCCCGGTTCGCCGTCGGGTGCGCCCTCGGGCTGATCGGAGTCTCCAGGAAGCAACTCTTCCGGATGCATGGGGAGCAGAGACTCGATCGCCACCTGCGTCCTTTGAAGAAGGGGATAAGAGCGCGCGTTGCGGACCCATTCTGGTTGGTCTCGGGCAAGCGCGGTGAAGAGGATGAAGACGATGGCGACGAGGAGAAATCCCCGCGCCAGGCCGAAAATGAAGCCCAAGGACCGGTCCAAGGCGCCGACCCGGCTGTCCAGGACCTTGTCGGAGATCCGGAAGGTGATCAGGCTCACGATGATCAGCGTGATGATGAAAACGCCGGCGGCAAACGCGATCTGGGCGATGCTCGGGTTATCGATATACGGGATCAGCACCTCGTAATAGCGCGGCGTGAAATAGAGCGCGGCCACGGCGGCCATGGCCCAGGAAAAGATCGACAGGACTTCGCGGGTGAATCCGCGAACCATCGCCAGAAAGCCCGAGATGAGCATGATGACGATCAAAATTATGTCGAGCCAGGAGATTGGCATGTCGCGGACGCTCCCTCAGCCAGCCGGCGGCAGATTATCACGATTCCCGGCGATGAAGCACAATTGGCCCCGTCGGGCAATGACCCCTGGGTAACACTCGTCGCATTGTCGCAAGGGAACGGTCTAATCCCCGGTCAAAGCGAACCACGCAACCAGCTCATCGAGTTGCGAAACCGGATTCAGGGCGATCCCCTCAACCTCGCGCTCCGCGGAAAGAGAGGCGGCCGGTACAACCGCCCGGGCAAAGCCGAGCTTGGCGGCTTCTTTGAGCCGCTGATCGGTGTGTCCGACGGCGCGGACAGCGCCGGTGAGGCTCACCTCGCCGAAATAGACCCCATCCTCGGGGACCGCACGGCCCGTAAACGAGGAGAGCAGGGCGGCGGCGGCGGCGAGATCTGCGGCGGGTTCGGAAAGGCGCAATCCGCCGGCGACGTTCAGATAGACATCGTGGCTGCCAAGGCGGACCCCGCAGCGGGCCTCCAGCACCGCCAGCAGCATGGAGAGCCGGTTGGGGTCCCAGCCGACCACAGCGCGGCGTGGAGTGCCGAGTGAACTCGGGGCCACAAGAGCCTGTATTTCCACCAAAATAGGTCGAGTGCCCTCCATGCCTGCGAGAACCGCGGTGCCGGGCGTCCCCCGGTCGGCATCGTTGAGGAAGAGGGCCGATGGGTTCTCCACCTCTTTGAGACCCTCAGAGCGCATCTCGAAGACACCGATCTCGTCGGTGGGGCCGAAGCGGTTCTTTACGGCGCGTAGGATACGGAATTGGTGGCCGCTTAGGCTCTCGAAATAGAGCACTGTGTCGACCATATGCTCGATCACTTTGGGGCCGGCGATCTGGCCGTCTTTGGTGACATGGCCGACGAGGACGAGGGTCGTGCCGCTGGCCTTGGCATAGCTGATCAGGGCGGAGGCGCAGCCGCGCAGCTGCGAGATCGTGCCCGGCGCCGACTCAATGCCTTCCGACCACAGGGTTTGAACGGAGTCGATGACGACGAGGGCCGGGGCGGGTCCGCTGCCGAGCGTGGCGATGATGCTGGCGATATTGGTTTCGGTGCCGAGCGCCACGGGGGCTTCGGCCACGCCGAGCCGGCTGGCGCGCATGCGAACTTGCGCGGGCGCTTCCTCCCCGGAGAGGTAGACGATGCGGTGACCGTCTTGGGCAAGTTCGGCAGCCGTCTGAAGCAGGAGCGTGGACTTACCGATGCCGGGGTCGCCGCCCACGAGAACGGCCGCGCCAGGCACGAGCCCGCCGCCAAGCACGCGGTCGAGTTCGGCAATGTCTGTCTTGATGCGGGAGGCGCCTTCTGTCTCCGCGCTCAGTGTCTCGAGACTGGCGAGGCGTCCCTTGCCGCCCTTTATGGCCACGAGGGCCGGGGAACTCGTGGGCGTGGACGCTTCCTCGATGATGGAGTTCCAGGCCCCGCAGGACGGGCACTTTCCCGTCCATTTGTTCGTGACCGCACCGCAGGATTGGCAGACATAAGCTTTGGAGACTTTGGCCATGCGTTTTCGCGCTATCCGCCGACGAAACGCCGGACGGCGCGGCGCCCAAGGCTGGTCAGCACCTCGTAGTCGATTGTGTTGGCGTGGCTGGCGAGGTCGTGCGCGCTGATGTTGTGCCCAAGCAATTCGACCCATTCGCCGCGCCGCGCGTGCGTCTTGGGAACGTCCGTCACGTCGATGGCGATCAAGTCCATGGACACGCGTCCCAGGATCGGGGCGGCATGGTCGCCGATGCGGACGGCCAGTCCTTCGCCGCCGTCGGCCACGGAGAGCGCGCGGAACAACCCGTCGGCGTAGCCCACCGAAACAATTGCGATGCGTGCGCCGTTGGGCAGTGTACGCGTAGCGCCGTAGCCCACCGTCTCGCCGGGCTCCGCCTCGCGCACCTGGAGAATGCGTCCGATCAGGTGCACGACGGGCTGAAACGGATTGGGTCCGCGCCGCTGCGGATGTCCGCCGTAAAGGGCGATGCCGGGCCGCACCAGGTCGTAGACGAAGTCGGCGCCGAGCAGGATGCCGGCCGAGTTGGCAAGGCTCGCCCGCGTCTCGGGCAATCGCGCACGCAAGCTGTCGAAGATGTCGCGTTGGGCCGCGTTCTTGGCGTGCGAAGCATCGTCGGCGCAGGCCAGATGACTCATCACCAAAGAAAGCGAGAGCGCCGACCAAAGCTCCCGGTTGTTGGACACGGCCTCGACGTCGGCTGCCGTCAGACCGAGCCGGTTCATGCCGCTGTCGATATGGACCGCGCAAGGGAGCGCTTCGCCGTAGCGGCTGCATTGGGCGGCCCACTCGCGGATTTCCTCGGCGCTGTTCAGGACGGGGCGTAGGTCTGCTTTGCGGTAGATGTCCGCCGTCCCAGGCAGGAGGCCGCTGAACACATAGATCACCGCTTCGGGCAGCAGCGCGCGCAGCTCTTCCGCTTCCGGCAGTGTCGCTACGAAGAAGGTCTTGCAGCCGGCGCGCCACAAGGCCGGTGCGACTTCGGTCACACCAAGACCGTAGGCATCGGCTTTGACGACCGCGGCGCATTCGGCCGGCGCGGCAAGTTCGCGCAAACGATCATAATTGGCAATCAGCGCATTGAGATCGATGGTGAGCAGGGCGGTGCTGTCCGGGGGCACCTTGTTGTCCGCAGCGGCGTCGCGCGTGCGCGCGTGGCTCACTCGCTGCGCTCCGGCAGACGCTCCGACGGGGCGAGATTGGAGAACCGGGTGAACTCCGGCGTGAACTGCAGCGTCACCGTCCCCGTCGGGCCGTGCCGTTGCTTGCCGATGATCACGTCGGCCTTGCCGGTGACCGTCTCCATGTCCTGTTGCCACTGCCGGTGCTCTTCTGTGTTCTCGCGGGGCTGGCTCCGCTCCAGGTAGTATTCCTCACGGAACACGAACATTACCACATCGGCGTCCTGCTCGATGGAGCCGGATTCGCGCAAATCAGCCAGTTGCGGCCGCTTGTCCTCCCGCTGCTCGACCTGACGGGAAAGCTGGGAGAGGGCCAGGATAGGCACATGCAGCTCCTTAGCCAGGGCTTTGAGCCCCGTGGTGATTTCCGACACCTCCTGGACGCGGCCCTCCTGCGCGCGCCGCGAGGAGCCCGACAGAAGCTGGAGATAGTCGACCACGATGAAGCCGAGCCCACGCTGGCGTTTCAGGCGCCGTGCGCGGGCGGCGAGCTGGGCCACGGTGATGCCGCCGGTCTGATCGATGAACAGCGGCAGGTTCTGAAGCTCCTGGGAGACTTCGACGATGCGGTCGAACTGGTCGCAGTCGATGCGGCCACGGCGGATGCGCTCAGAGGGGATGTAGGACTGTTCGGAGATGATGCGGGTGGCGAGCTGCTCCGCCGACATTTCCAGGGAAAAGAAGCCGACGACCGCGCCATCGGCCGGCGTATCGCCGCCTGCGTTGGCGGCGTTCGCTTTGGCGACGTGGTAGGCGATGTTGGTGGCGAGCGCCGTCTTTCCCATGGCGGGACGTCCGGCGATGATGATCAGGTCCGAGGCCTGAAGTCCGCCCATGCGCTGATCGAGGTCAGAGAAGCCCGTAGCGATCCCCGACAATCCACCGTCGCGCTGATAGGCGTTGGCGGCCATGTCGATGGCATCGGTCAGCGCGGCGGAGAAGGGCTCGAACCCGGCGCCGTACTTTCCCGTCTCTGCCAGTTCGTAAAGCTGCTGCTCGGCATCCTCGATCTGGTCGGAGGGCGCGGCATCGATCGGAGAGTCGAAGGCCGTGTTGACCATGCCTTCGCCGATGTCGATGAGCTGGCGTCGTATGGCGAGGTCGTAGACGGTGCGGCCATAGTCCTCGGCGTTGATGATGGTGGTGGCGTTTGCCGCCAGCCGGCCGAGATATTGCGGCACCGGGAGGTCGGCCACGGGCTCGTCGTTCTGGAAGAACGTCTTCAGCGTGATCGGTGTCGCCCGCTTGCCGCCCATGATCAACTTGGACGCGCTTTCGAAGATGCGCCCATGAAGGCGATCGAAGAAATGTCCGGGCTTCAGGAAGGTCGAGACCCGGTCTAGGGCCTCGTTGTTGACAAGGATGGCACCCAGAAGCGCCTGTTCGGCCTCCAGATTGTGGGGCGACTCCCGGAAAACCGGCGTTTCGGAGGTGTCGGCAGGGCGAATCAGTGCGGTCATGCGCTAGCTAACCAAAGGGGCGCGCCTGGCAAAACACTGATTCTCTATGCAAGCCTGTTATTTTTCTGTCATGCACAGACAGTGTTGATATCCCGCTAGCGGCTGCTCCGGCGCTTGCGCTGGGGGCTCGCGTGGCGTTCGCGCATTCGCAACTCGCGCTCGGCGTCAAAGAAATAGTCGCGGGTCAGAGGTAGCGCGCACTGATCCTTGGTCACCTGGAGCTGGAAGACCATCAGGTTCTGGTAGCGGAAACCCGTCTCCGAGCCCGCCAGATACATTTCCCACATGCGGCAGAAGCGCTCTCCGAACTTCTCGGCCGCCGTATGCCAGGCGCCGCGGAAGCGCTGGCGCCAATGACGCAAGGTCATGGCGTAGTGCAGCCGCAGGATCTCAACGTCGGTGGCCAGCAGGCCCTCGCGTTCGACCGCGGGCAGTACCTCGCTGAGGGCCGGGATGTAGCCGCCGGGGAAGATGTACTTGGCGATGAAGGGATTGGTCGCGGCCGGGCCGTCGAAGCGGCCGATCGAATGAAGCACTGCCACGCCGTTGTCGGTGAGCAGCCGGTTCATCTGGCGGAAGAACATCCGGTAATGGGCAGATCCGACATGTTCGAACATGCCGACCGAGACGATCCGGTCGAACTTGCCCTCCAGATTGCGGTAGTCGCAGAGCTCGAAGTTGACGGCTTTCGCCAGGCCTTCGGCTCGGGCGCGTTCTCGCGCGATTCTGAGCTGCTCCTCGCTCAAAGTGATGCCGGTGACCTCCACATGGGCGGTCTTGGCCAGGTAGAGCGCGAGGCCGCCCCAGCCAGAGCCAATGTCGAGGATGTGCATGCCGTCGGCGAGATAGAGCTTGGCCGCGAGGTGGCGCTTCTTGGCTTCCTGCGCGTCTTCGAGCGACATGCCGTCATGCTCGAAATAGGCGCAGGAATACTGCCGGTCCGGATCGAGGAACAGCGCGTAGAGGGAGCTGTCGAGGTCGTAATGGTGGGCGACGTTCCGCTTCGAACGGCCAATGGGATTGAAATGCTGTAGGCGCTGCGTCGCGTACATGAAGCGATCGAGAAAATGCAGCCAGCGAGGCTGGCGGTGCTGGGCGTTGGTCAGCAGCAGTTCGAGAAAGTCGTAGATCGTGCCGTGTTCGAGAACGAGGCGGCCGTCCATGTAGGCCTCGCCAATGGCGAACGGTGCATTGAGTGTGAGTTGGCGCTCGGTACGCTTGTCGGTGATGCGGGCGATGACTTGCGGGCCACTGCGATCGCCGAAGTCGTAAGCACAACCATCACTGTCAACCAGTCTCAGATGACCGGTTGTGACGGTCCGCTCAAGGGTATTGACGAGCGGGCGAAACATCCATGTCGCACGCCTAGTCATGACCTCGGGCTCCACCGAGTCGTCGAAGTCGAGCCAAGGCTAGCTTAGACTAGAGGCAGGCAGGACAACAGCCTGCCTCTAGCGTTACTTAAGGCTTCAGCGGTGCACGCCCCCGCGTGACTATGCGGGCGTCTCGTCCTCGCTTGTCTTCTCGGTGGTCTCTTCGACCGCCTCCGACGGCTGCTCTTCTTCGGGCTTCGCACCTTCCTCGAACAAGCTTTCGGCGGCTTCGAGCGCGGCTTCCGCGTCCTCTTCCTCGTCGCTCAGAGTGCGGGTGACGTCCTCGCCGCGCGCCTGGCGGGCAGCCTCTTCCTCGGACCGCGCCACGTTGACGACGATATTCGGCTCCACCTCGCCGTGAAGCGAGACACGAACTTCGTGCAGGCCAAGGGCCTTGATCGGCCGGTCGAGAAGGACCTGACGGCGTTCGATGGAGAAGCCGCCTTCGGTGACGGCGGTTGAGATGTCACGTGTGGAGACTGAGCCGTAAAGCTGACCGTTGTCGCCGGCTTGCCGGATGACAATGAAGGTCTCGCCATTGAGCTTGCCGGAGACGGCCTCGGCTTCCGTTTTGGCTTCGAGATCGCGAGCCTCGAGCTGCGCGCGCTGGCTCTCGAAGTGCTTGCGGTTGGTATCGGTGGCGCGAAGTGCCTTGCCCCGCGGCAAGAGAAAGTTGCGCGCGTAACCGTCCTTCACGTTGACCACGTCGCCCATCTGGCCAAGGCGGCCGATGCGCTCAAGTAAAATGACTTCCATGCGTTCTACTCCTATGTGTTGTCAGTCTGTTTCGTCGTCTCTGGATGGCGGGGTGTTGGGTGTGCGGGGGCCGCGGCGTAAGCCGAACAAGGGCTCGCCGAGACCGATAATGGCGACCACGATGGCGACCCAGCCTAAGAACAGAATTCCGAGATAAACCGCGACCAGCAGAAGCGGGCGCATGGTCATGCCGAGGCTGTAGGTGTGAATCACCGCCAAGCCTTGCAGCACGTAGGCGAACAGCATCGCACCGGCAAAGCCGGTGGCGAGCACGCCAACGATCCCTGGCAAGAACGACAGGGCGAGCGCGACGGCAAAGACGGCGACAAAGGCGTTCGGCACTTCGAGAGCATGCAGATCGGGCCAGGGACGTAAGGCGCGGCCCGATGACTCGACAATGAATCCACCCACCCAAAGATTGAAGAGGACAATGATCAGCCAGACGACCGCGAACGCGGCCGGCAGGGTCTTGGCCAAAACGACTTTGAGTTTTTCGACGGTCTCCGGCGTGAAGATGTTGCCGTCGGGATCGAGCGCCGCGATGAGTTCGGGACTGAGGAGGGCGCCAACCTGCTGGCGATAGGTCTCCACGTCCGGCCCAAGCGCAAGGGCGAGAAGGCCGGCCAAGAATCCGGCCATCATCGCCGCCCAGCCGACGAGCCGGCCAGGGGGATACCACTCAAGGGCGGCAGCGCCTTCCTCATTCGGCACTGCGGCGGGGCGCGCCAGAAGCAGGAGGTGGATGAGCGTGACGATGGGGAGGCCCAGCGTGAGCCCGAAAGCCAGCCCGAGAGGGGCGCTGAGTACGACGGCTAGGAGCAGTGCTCCTGTCGCGGCCGCGATCAGGACGGTGGCGCGGCCCCAACCGAGCCCGGCGAGGCACAGCGGCAGCGGCGCGAGATAGAAGGGAATGCCGGCGAATGCGCCCGCCAGAGCGGCCGATGCAAAGAGAGCCGCTGAGACAAGGCCTGCGCCTACGCCAATAAGTATCTGTGTTGGCATCGTTTTCGCTGTCCCGCCTCCTTTGAAGAGCGGTTAGGGGAGGCCATCAGGCCTACCCCAACTTTCTCGTCACGTCGTGCGCCGTGTTTGGCGCGTCAGCCTACTGAATGAGATACGGCAACAGCCCAAGGAAACGGGCGCGCTTGATGGCCCGGGCCAGCTCGCGCTGCTTCTTGGCCGACACCGCCGTGATCCGGCTTGGCACCATCTTGCCGCGCTCGGACACGTAACGCTGGAGCAGCTTCACATCCTTGTAGTCGATCGTGGGTGCCTTATCGCCTGTGAAGGGGCAGGTCTTGCGCCGGCGGTAGAACGGGCGGCGGGCCTGCATGGAGGTGGAGCTCATTCGCCGGACTCCTCTTTCGTCTCTTCTTTCTTCTCTTCAGCAGCGGGCTCGCTTGGCTTGGCCGCTTCGGTGCGTTCGGGACGAGGCTCGCGCGGGCCGTGGTCACGGCGTCCGCCATGGTGACGGCCTCGATCGCCACGACCGTCGCGGTCGTCCGAACGGCGCATCATGGCCGAAGGCTCGGTTTCGTGCTCATCGACCTTGATGGTCATGAAGCGAATGACATCGGTCGACAGACCCATTTGCCGCTCCATCTCCGCAACCGCCTCGTGGGGTGCCTCGATGTTGATCAGCGTGTAGTGGGCCTTCCGATTCTTCTTGATGCGGTAAGAGAGGGACTTGAGGCCCCAATATTCAGTCTTGCCGACCTTTCCGCCATTCTCCTCAAGGAGAGAGCGGTAGGTGTCGACCAGACCTTCGACTTGCTGCGCCGAGATATCCTGGCGCGCCAAGAACACATGCTCATAGAGAGGCATGAATAGCCTTTCCTTCTTCATTGCTCCGGCGCGAAGCCTCAACCTGGGCGCATTGGTAAGGAAAGGCCCAAGAAAGCTCTTTAGAGCGCATGCCCAGAAGAGCGGAGACACGGGAGGGCGGCCGTTCAAGCCTGCCGCGAAAGCGGTCCTCCGTTCAGCCTCCGACCGGAGCGGTTGCTGGTGGGCGCTTTATAGAGCCTGCCACGTGCTTTGCAAGGCCGTCGGGGCCCCCGCGGCATCCACTTGCTTGACAGGTCAGATTGAAACAGTGTCTTTGGCGGTCCTCTGTCAACCGCCACGATTTTCAGCACATGAGCATTGCTTTCATTTTTCCTGGCCAAGGAAGCCAAGCCGTCGGCATGGGTGCCGAGCTGGCCAAGGCATATCCTGCGGCCCAGGCCGTTTTTTCTGAGGTTGATGAGGCCCTTGGCCAGAAACTCTCACATTTGATGTGGGAAGGCCCGGAAGCCGATTTGACGCTGACCGAGAACGCTCAGCCGGCCCTGATGGCGGTCTCCATGGCGGCGATGCGGGTCTTGAGCGATACCAAAGGCGTGTCGCTCGCCGAAACGGCCGCCTATGTGGCTGGGCACTCCCTTGGCGAATATTCCGCGCTTGCCGCAGCCGGCGCGCTCAGCCTTGCCGACACGGCGCGGCTCCTGAAGACCCGTGGGCGGGCGATGCAAGCGGCGGTGCCCGTGGGCGAAGGGGCCATGGCCGCGCTTCTCGGCGCCGACCTGGAGCAAGCCCAAGAGCTCGCCAAGGCAGCCGCCGAGAGTGACGTGTGCCAGGCCGCGAACGACAACGCCCCAGGCCAAGTGGTTATCTCCGGCAGTCGGGCCGCCATCGAGCGCGCCGTCGAACTGGCGCCGAAATATGGCGCCCGCCGTGCGGTGCTCCTACCTGTCAGCGCGCCGTTCCATTGCGCGCTGATGCAGCCGGCGGCCGATGCGATGGCCGAAGCGCTCGCCGGTGTGGAGATCAATGCGCCGGCGGTTCCGGTGATTGCCAATGTGCTGGCCGAACCCATCTCCGATCCGGAGGCCATTCGGTCCCGGCTCGTCGAACAGGTCACGGGTATGGTGCGCTGGCGCGAGACCATGGCCTTTCTTGCCAGCAAGGATGTGAATGCGGTCTACGAAGTGGGCGCCGGTCGTGTGCTAACTGGCATTGCAAGACGTTTCGATGGCATCGAGGCCAAAAGTTTGGGCACGCCCGACGAACTGGAGGCCGCAAGCGTGGCGCTTCAGGGCGGCAGCGCCTGAGGAAGGGAGAGCTTCTAAATGTTCGATCTCAGCGGAAAGAATGCGCTGGTGACCGGCGCCACCGGCGGCATCGGCGGGGCCATTGCCAAGGCGCTGCATGGGCAGGGCGCCTCGGTGGCGATTTCGGGCACCAACGCGGGCAAACTCGAAGCCCTTGCCACAGAGCTCGGCGAGCGCGTGTTCGTGCTGCCTTGCGATTTGCGCGACCGGCCAGCCGTGGTCCAACTTGCGGAGACTGCAGAGAAGACGCTGGGCCAGGTCGATATTCTCGTCAACAATGCGGGCATCACCCACGACAATCTCTTTATGCGGATGAAGGACGAGGAGTGGGACGACGTCATCGCCGTCAACTTGACGTCCGTGTTCACGCTCACCCGCGGGATATTGCGGGGCATGATGCGCCGCCGTGCAGGCCGTATCGTCAACATCGCGTCGATTTCAGGCGTCTTCGGTAACCCCGGGCAGGGCAATTACGCCGCCTCGAAAGCCGGGCTCGTTGGTATGACCAAGTCTCTTGCCCGCGAAGTGGGCGCGCGCGGCATCACGGCGAACTGCATCTCACCCGGATTCATTACGACCCCGATGACCGATGCGCTGACGGAGAAACAACAGGAGGCGATTGCTGCCGCGATTCCGGCGCAGAGCTTCGGCAAACCGGACGATGTCGCCGCGGCGACGGTTTTCTTTGCCAGCGACGAGTCCGCCTATGTCACAGGCGAGACCATGCACGTGAACGGCGGCATGATCATGATTTAATGACTGTTGTAACAATGGGTTAGGCGGTCACGCTGAGAACGATTGGCAAGGCGCCGTGCCGCATGAGGGCTTCTGGCAAAGTCATATAGAGTGTGTTACCCAAACGGCCGTTCGGTGGGGGGTTGACAAAGGACAATCCCGCCGCGATCAACGCCCCTGAATTGCCGCTCGGGGGTACAAGGCCATGAGCCGCGGGCTCGGGGGTACGCGAGGACATAGTTAAGGGACGGTGACGAGGACATGAGCGATATCTCTGAGCGCGTAAAAAAGATTGTGGTGGAGCATCTTGGTGTTGAGGCCGACAAGGTCGCCGACAATGCAAGCTTCATCGACGACCTCGGGGCGGACAGCCTCGACACGGTCGAGCTGGTGATGGCATTTGAGGAAGAGTTCGGGTGCGAGATCCCGGACGATGCCGCTGAGACGATTCTCACCGTCGGCGACGCCATCAAGTTCCTGGAAAAGAACACGGCGGCGTAAACCCCGGCCTCGCGCGAACGCATTTTGCCGTCCGCGCGTTAAGACGAGCGAGCGTTGGGCTCGATAACCGGTCTTTCTTGAGATCACGCGAAGGCGCGATGCGACGTGTCGTCATCACAGGTTTGGGTATTGTCTCGCCGCTCGGCAGCGGTCACGAGACTGCTTGGCGTCGGCTGACGGCGGGTGAGAATGCGGCCCAGCGTATCGATGAGTTCGATGTCTCGGATTTGTCCTGCCAGATCGGCTGCCAGGTTCCGCGGGGCGACGGCAGCGACGGCTCGTTTAATCCAAACGACTGGATGGAACACAAAGAGCAGCGCAAGGTCGACGACTTTATTATCTACGCGATGGGCGCGGCCACGCAGGCACTGACTGACGCGGGCTGGAAGCCGACCGCCTATGAGGATCAGATCCGCACGGGCGTGTTGATAGGGTCCGGCATTGGGGGCCTGCAGGGCATTGAGAAGTGCTCGCTGCTGTTTGCCGATAAGGGCCCGCGCCGGGTCAGCCCCTTCTTTATTCCGGGCCGCCTTATCAATCTCGCTTCGGGCTACGTCTCCATCGAGCATGGGCTGAAAGGCCCTAACCACGCAGTGGTCACCGCCTGTTCGACGGGTGCCCATGCCATCGGCGATGCGTCGCGGCTGGTGGCGCTTGGCGATGCGGATGTCATGCTTGCGGGCGGTTCGGAATCGCCGATCTGCCGTCTGGCGCTTGCTGGTTTTGCAGCCTGCCGCGCGCTGTCGACGAACTTCAACGATCAGCCGCAGAAGGCCTCCCGGCCTTACGACCGTGACCGCGACGGGTTCGTCATGGGCGAGGGGGCCGGCATGATGGTGATCGAGGAACTCGAGCACGCCAAGGCGCGTGGCGCGAATATCTACGCCGAGATCATCGGCTACGGCTTGACGGGCGATGCGTTCCACATCACCGCGCCGGCTGAGGATGGCGATGGCGCCTTCCGATGCATGTCGGCGGCCGTGAAACGGGCGGGCATCGACCCCGCCGATATCGACTACATTAACGCACACGGCACCTCGACACCCATGGGTGACGAGATCGAGCTTGGGGCCGTGGAGCGGCTTTTCGGCAATGCCGCCGGCAAGGTCTCCATGTCGTCGACGAAGTCGGCGACGGGACATCTCCTGGGTGCCGCCGGCGCCGTGGAAGCGATCTTCTCCGTGTTGGCGATACGCGACAACGTGGCGCCGCCTACGCTCAATCTGGACAATCCTTCGGTTGCGACGGCCATCGATCTCGTGCCGCATAAAGCGCGTCAACGGAACATCGACACGGTGTTGTGCAACTCCTTTGGATTTGGCGGGACGAACGCATCGCTAGTCATGCGCCGTTACGCCGCTTGATCTGTTACGCTTTTGCTTGTCAGGCGAACCTCCCTTTCGCCATATTTGGACGCAAAGTGGCTTAGACATCCGCGGGGGCGCGCGCTGATCCAGCATGACTTCTTCGAGGAATACTCCCCCACCACCACCGTCTCCTCCCGGGAAACCACCGGGGAATCCTCCCGGGCGTCCCCCGCTGCGTCCGGGAACGGCGCGTCCTGGATCGCCAGGTCATGGGACGCAAGGTCATGGGGCCGCGCGTCCTGGAACGCCGGGGCAAGCGGCGCCGGGTCCTGGGACGCCAGGTCAAGGGGCTGGTGGTTATGGAACGGGGCGCCCGATCCCCATGCCCGGACCGGCGGGGCAGTCACTGCCGCGCAGTCCAGCCGAGGCGCTGGAGCCACAACGTCCACCCGAGCTTCGCGCTCAAGAAGAGGTTGAGGAGAACGATCGTCCGTTCCTGCGGATGCTCGATGGTCTCGTCAACGCCGTCTTTATTCTCGCCTGCATGGCCATCGGCGCCTTCTACTTCATACATTCGGAGTTCAATCGTCCGGGCCCGCTCCAGGTCTCGACCGTGTTTGTCGTGCCGAAGGGCGAAGGTACGGCGGCGATCGCGGAACGGCTCACAGCGGAAGGTGTCATCACCGACCGCCGCATCTTCATGGCGAGCATCTTCTACTTTATGCATTTGAAGGGGCAGGGGTCGCTAAAGGCCGGCGAGTATCAGTTCGATAAGCACGCCTCCATGCGTCAGGTCCTGGACACCTTGGTCGAAGGCAAATCTATCCAGTACCGGGTCACGTTCCCGGAAGGCTGGACGAGCCAGCAGATCGTTCAGCGGCTGGCGGCCAACACGCAACTGAATGGACCTGTGCCGGCAGTACCTGCCGAGGGCTCGCTTCTGCCCGATACATATAGTTTCGGCACCAAGGACACGCGGGAGGACATTCTCCAACGCATGGCCGTTGCGCATCAAAAATACCTGGCGAAGCTGTGGGAGGAGCGTGACCCGGACATCATGGTCAAGACGCCGGAGGAAGCGGTGATTTTGGCGTCCATGGTTGAGAAGGAAACCGGCGTTGCCGAGGAGCGGCCGCACATTGCCAGCGTCTTTCACAACCGGCTTCGCAAGCGGATGCGCCTTCAGTCCGACCCCACCATTATCTATGGCATCTTTGGCGGGTCTGGCATGCGTGACCATCCGATCACGCGGGAAGAGCTTGATCGTCCAAACCCCTATAATACCTATAAGATCGATGGCTTGCCGCCGACGCCGATCGGCAATCCTGGACGTGCGGCGATCGAGGCGGTGCTGAAGCCCGCGAAGACCAAGGATCTGTATTTCGTTGCCAACGGGAAGGGGGGACACTTCTTCTCTGCGACCCTGGCCCAGCACAACAGCAACGTGGTCAAGTGGCGCAAGATCGAGCGTGAGATCCGGGCGCGGCAGAAAGCCGAGGCCGAGGCGGCGGCGGCAGCGGAGGCGGCCAAGGACCATGGCGTCCTGCTGCCTGAAGGCGAGGTCGGGCTCACTGTCGTGGACGGTCCGCCGGCCATCCCGTTGCGCAATCCCAGCCGCACGCCTTGAGTCTCTTCACCCCATTTTGCAGCTTTGGGTACCTTCAGGCCTGATTTTGTTCTCGACTCGGCTATAAAGCCGGGCGAGCCCCTCAGTTGAGCGAGGCAATGTCGATGACCTTGAAGAGCATGACCGGCTTTGCCCGCACCGACGGGCTGCATGGGGAGACCAGCTGGTTTTGGGAAGTGCGCAGCGTCAACGGGCGGTCGCTCGACCTGCGGTTACGGCTTCCGTCGGGTCTCGAACGGCTTGAGGCGGGTGCGCGCGGTCTTTGCCAGGAGCGGTTGGCGCGCGGCAATTGCACGGTCAATCTCGGTGTGAAGCGTGACGCCGGGCAGACGGAGATCCGGCTCAATGAGACCGCGCTTGGCCAGGCGCTGGCTGTCGCCAAACAGGCGAGCACTTTGAGTGGTCTCGAACCGGCCCAGCTCGATACGCTGCTTGGGATGCGGGGTGTGGTGGAGACCGCGGAGCCTGAGGACAGCGAGGAGAAGCAGGCGGCCCTTGGACATGCGCTGCTTGCCGGGCTTGCGGCGGCTCTGGATCAGCTGGTGGAGACGCGGACCGCCGAAGGCGAACGCCTGCAGCAGGCCATCGAAACGCAGATCTCCAGCATCGACACGTTGGTTGCCCAAGCGGCCGACGCCGTCGCGCGTCAGCCGGCGATTCTCGCGGAGCGCCTTCGCGAACAGATTGGGCGGCTTGCCGAGGCCGGCGCCACGCTAGAGCCCGAGCGGTTGCATCAAGAAGCGCTGTTGCTGGCTGCGAAAGCCGACATCCAAGAAGAGATCGATCGCTTGCGTGCCCATGTTGAGGCCGCCAACGAACTGATCGCCAGCGGCGCACCGGTCGGGCGGAAGCTGGAGTTCCTGGCGCAAGAGTTCAATCGCGAAGCCAATACGATCTGCTCCAAGGCCTCCGATGTTGAGATCAGCCGGACGGGGCTGGAGCTCAAATCGGTGATCGATCAGCTTCGCGAGCAAGTCCAAAACATCGAGTGAGGCCTCCCATGGAGACAATCGGCCGTCGAGGACTCATGCTGGTGCTGTCGTCGCCGTCGGGCGCGGGCAAGACGACGATCGCGCGGCGCGTGCTTGACGAGGACGAGGGGGTTGCCGCCTCGATTTCCCATACGACACGCGAACAGCGCCCCGGCGAAGTGGATGGCCAGGACTACCACTTCGTAGACAAGAAGGCTTTCAGCCGGATGCGGGAGCAGGGGGCCTTTCTGGAGTGGGCCGTCGTGTTCGACAACTACTACGGCACGACGCGCGACCCCGTGGAGCAGGCCTTAGGTTCGGGCCAGGACGTGTTGTTTGACGTGGATTGGCAGGGCGCTGATGCCTTGCGCAAGTCTGCAAGGAACGATGTGGTTTCCGTCTTCGTTCTGCCGCCCACGGCCGACGCCCTTGAGCAGCGGCTCAAGACGCGTGCACAAGACTCCGCCGCCGTCGTCGTCCGGCGCATGCGCGGCGCCAGCAACGAGATCCAGCACTGGAAGGACTATGATTATGTCCTCGTCAACTTCGACGTCGATCAATCGGTTGCCGCGGTGCATGCCATTCTGGCGGCGGAGCGTCTAAGACGCACCCGTCTCACTGGGTTGAACGAATTCGTGGAGGGCCTTCTGTCGCAGCTCTAACGATCCTTGAGCGCGTTCGCGATCCGGCAGAAGTCAGCAACCTCCAACTCCTCGGCGCGCGCTTTAGGATCAAGGCCAAGACCCGTGAGCAGAGTCTCTGGATCTTGCACGATCTGGCGGAGGCTGGCGCGCAGCATCTTGCGTCTTTGACCGAACGCGGCCGCGGTGACCGTCTCCAACTGTGCGGCATCGCAAGGTGGTGTCGGGGCCGGCTTCGGCACGAATTCCACGATGGCGGACGAGACCTTCGGCTTTGGCGTGAAAGCGTCCGGCGGCACGTTAAAGAGTATGCGCGTCTGCGCGCGCCATTGGGACAGCACGGACAGGCGGCCATAGGCCTTGGTGCGTGGCGTGGCGACGATGCGCTCGGCCACTTCGCGCTGGAACATGAGTACGAGCCTGTCGAACCAAGGCGGCCAAGGCTCGGTCTTCAACCATCCGATGAGGAGAGGCGTGCCGACGCTATAGGGGAGGTTGGCCACGACCCGGGCGGGCCGCACGAGCTCCAGCGCTCCATAGTCGACGTCCAGCGCATCGGCGGCAATCACGTCGAGACGGCCGGGATAAGCGGCCGCGACCTGATCCAGAGCAGCAAGGCAACGATCGTCGCGTTCGATGGCGATAACGGCGCTTGCACCTTCCATAAGGAGCGCACGGGTCAGGCCGCCTGGTCCCGGGCCGACCTCGACGACCGTAACGCCTTCGAGAGGCCCGGCGGCGCGCGCAATGCGGCCCGTCAGATTGAGATCGAGCAGGAAATTCTGGCCGAGGCTCTTCTTTGCCGTAAGCCCGGCGCTGCGGATCACCTCGCGCAAGGGCGGCAGGCCGTCGGGCGTGGTCACGATACCGTCTCGCGGGCGGCACTCTCGCTCATGGCCTCGGCGAGACGTAGCGCCTCGATGAGGCTTCGCGGATTTGCCGCGCCGGAACCTGCGATGTCGAAGGCCGTACCGTGGTCGGGCGAGGTGCGCACAAAGGGGAGCCCAAGCGTGACGTTCACACCCTCTTCGAAAGCGAGTGTCTTAAACGGCACCAGCGCTTGGTCGTGATACATGCAGATGGCGGCGTCATAACGCTCCCGCGCCGCCGTATGGAACAGCGTGTCGGCGGGGTAGGGGCCCGAGACATCAAGCCCTGCGTTTCGCGCCGCCTCGATGACGGGCGCGATGATCTCAAGCTCTTCGCGTCCCAGGCTGCCGTCTTCGCCCGCGTGAGGATTGAGCCCGCTCACGGCAAGCCGCGGTTGCTCGTAGCCGAAGAAGCGGCGCAAGTCCCGGTCGGTGATCTCGAGGGTCGCGCGCAGCAAGTCCTGGGTGAGGGTCCGGGGCACATCCTTTAGCGGGATGTGGATCGTTGTGGGCACGACCTTGAAGGGACCAGCCACCAGCATCATGACTGGCAGCAACGGCGTCTCGCCGCCGTCACCGGCAAGCGCGGCCAAATACTCCGTGTGCCCGGGGAAGGCAAAGCCCGCCTCATAGAGGTGCGCCTTGGAAACGGGGTTGGTGACGACCGCGCGCGCTTCCCAGCGTTGCACCAGCGCCACGGCCGTTTCGATCGAACGTTTTACCGCGTCCATGGCGGCCATGGTGGGCCGGCCGGCGGTAACAGTCTCGGGGACGTCGATCGGGAGGAGGGGAAGCGCTTGGTCGAAGACGGACAGCGCCTCAGCCGCCGACGATACGGTGGCGATGGGCACGGAAAGGCCGAGCGCATCGGCGCG
>NZ_JBFFQD010000034.1:0-21923 GCF_041573655.1 Methyloceanibacter sp. | reverse complement strand
TCCGTCAATGCCGGACGTTCCCGGTAAAGAACATCTCATCAGTTCGAACGAGTGCTTTCAGCTCGAGGCGCTTCCCGACAGCATCGTTGTTATCGGCGCCGGCTATATCGGTATGGAGTTCGCCTCGATCTTCGCCGGACTCGGTGTCGCGGTGACCGTGCTCCATCGCGGCGAGCAGGTCTTGCGGGGCTTCGACATGGATTTGCGGGACGGCGTGGCCGAGGCTATGCGCGACCGGGGTGTCGATTTGCACATGAACGCAGATATCGCTGCTGCCGAGAAAGACGGGGGCGGCTACCGGGTGGCGCTGAAGGACGGCAGCTCGGTTTGTGCGTCTCTGGTGATGGCGGCCACTGGGCGTGCGCCCAACACGAAAGGGCTGGGCTTGGAAGACGCAGGTGTGGAGCTTGGCCGGAACGGCAACGTTGTCGTCGACGAATACTCCAAGTCCTCCGTCGACAGCATCTACGCGGCGGGTGACGTCAGCGACAGGGTTGCCCTGACGCCCGTGGCCATTCGCGAGGGGACGGCGTTCGTGGAGACGGTGTTCGAAGGCCGCCCCACGGTGATGGACTATACGTTCATTCCGACAGCGGTGTTTACCGAGCCGGAGATCGGCACCGTTGGGTTGACCGAGGAAGAGGCGCGGAAGAAGTACCGCGAAGTCGACATCTATAAGTCGAGCTTCCGGCCCATGCGTGCAACAATCAGCGGGCGTGACGAGACGGTGCTCATCAAGATCGTTGTCGACGCCGCAACCGAGAAGGTTCTCGGCGTTCATCTGCTCGGACCCGATGCGGCGGAGATTGCGCAGATGGCCGCAATTTCTCTGAAACTCGGCGTTACCAAGCCGCAACTCGATTCCACCATGGCGCTTCATCCAAGTATCGCCGAGGAACTTGTCACCATGCGGCAGAAATGGACGCCGCCAGAACCGATAAAGGGCTCCGATGCGGCGGCTTGACGACAAAATCGCGCTTGTAACGGGCGGTGGCGCCGGCATTGGCCGTGCCATCTGCGAGACGTTCGCGCGCGAGGGCGCGCATGTCGTAGTCGCCGATATCGACGGCGATGCGGCAAAGGAGACCGCCGACGCCATCGTCAAGGCGAACGGCGCGGCGAGCGCACAGACTGTCGACATCGCCGACACTGCGCAGGTGAAAGCCTTGATGGACGACATCAAGCAGACACATGGCCGGCTCGATGTGCTGGTCAACAATGCGGGCGTCGGGGCGCGGGCTGACTTCCGTCATCTGTCCGATGAGGATTGGGAGAAAGTATGGGCCGTCAATCTCGACGGCACCGTTCGTTGCGCGCGCGAGGCTTTCGATCTGATGCGCGCATCCGGCAAGGCGTCGGTGATCAATCTCTCATCCGTTATGTCAGCCAAACATACGCGGCAAATGGCGGTCTACTCGGCGACCAAGGGCGCGGTGTCGGCCCTATCGCGGAGTCTCGCCGTGGAGTACGCCCCCTACGGCATCCGCGTGAACACGCTGCTGCCAGGTTATGTGGAGACGGCCTTGATCGGGCGGTTTCTGTCCAATCCGATGATCGCCAAGGCGCTGCTTACGCAAACGCCGCTGCGGCGTTTCGGAAAACCTGAGGACATCGCCAACGCGGCGCTGTTCCTCGCCTCCGACGAGGCGGCCTATATTACCGGCGCCGCGCTCAACGTCGACGGCGGCATGCAGACGACGCTTTAGGCTTTCTCCGCAGGTGACATCTGGGTTTCCTCGACGAGTTCGTCGACCACGGCAATGAGCGCCGCATGCTCGGTGCCGCCCAGTGCCTTCGCCTCCTCGTAGCGGGCCAGCTGGCGGTCCGCACTCGTGCCACGTTGGAGTATCGTGCGCACATGGGCGATTTCGGCAGAGCAGTCGAAATGAGCCGCGTCCTCGGCCACGAGCTCGAAGAGCTCTTCCATGAGATCGGAGAATGGAACCACGGCGCCCTTGCCGAAGTCCACCATGCCTTTCTCGATACCGTAGCGCTGCGCGCGCCAACGGTTCTCGCGGATGAGAAAGGGCGGGTAGTGGCGCCAGCGCTTGTTCTCGCGGCGCAAGCGATAGAGAAGCCGCAGGATGCACAGATATAACGCGGCGATGGCGACCGCGTCATCGATCCGCGGGCAGACGTCGGTGATGCGCATCTCGAGCGTGGGGAAGCGCGCCGACGGGCGCATGTCCCACCATAGCTTCGATGCGTCCTCTATAAGGCCCGCGCTGACCAGAAGCTCGATAGTGCGTTCGTACTCGCTGTAGCTCGAAAACTTGTGGGGCAGGCCGGTACGCGGCAACTCGTCGAAGATCGAGAGGCGGTAGGACTTAAGACCAGTCTGCACGCCCTGCCAAAAAGGTGACGACGTCGAAAGTGCCAAGAGGTGCGGCAGGAAGTAGGGGGCCTGACCAAGAAGGTCGATCCGCAGATCATCGTCCTCGATCCCCACATGCACGTGCATGCCGCAAATCAGGAGACGGCGGCCCACATGCTGCAAGTCCCTGGCGATGACGTTGTAGCGCTCTTTGTCGGTGTGGTGCTGGCTTTCCCAGGAAGCGAACGGGTGGGTCGATGCGGCGATCGGCGCTAACCCGAATTCGCCGGAGATGGCACCGATGGTGGAGCGAAGTTCGACAAGCTGATCGCGCGCCTCTTGCACGGACCTGCACACATGCGTTCCGACTTCAATCTGCGAGCGCAGGAACTCAGGGCTCACCTGGCCGCGCAGCGCCTCTTCTGCCTTGGCAAGAAGCGCCGGCGGCTGCTCCGGTGCGAGGTCGCGCGTCTCCTTGTCGACAAGGAGATACTCCTCCTCGATGCCGATCGTGAATGTCGGTTCCGGAATCGCCATGGGTCACACTGTTGCACAATCGATGTGGCTGCGGGAGAGCCTAAGGCGTCAGACAATCCCTCTCAGCAGATGGCCGATGAAATAGGCGACGCTCGCCGCAAGCATGCCGATGGCGAGTGTCTCAAGACCGGCGAGCCACCATGACTTGGGGGACCAGCGGCTACGCACCGAGCCGATCGCGAAAAAGGTGACGCCGGCCATGACGGCAGACGGCAATTCCGGCGCGGTCATTCCGGCCACATAGGGAAGAAGAGGGACGCTGCCGCACAGCACGAATGCGCCGAAGGTATAGAGCGCCGCGTGGACGGGTGAGCGGGTCACGGCGGGCATGCCGTGCTCCTCCGCCATCATCATGTCGATCCACTGGTCGCGATGCTTGGTGATGACGTCGACGGCGGACTCCAGCGCCTCGCCCTTAAATCCCTTGGCCTGGAAGATCTGGCGGATCTCCTCGCGCTCGCCTTCGGGCGCGAGCTCGATATGGCGTTCCTCCATGTGGCGGAGTTGCTGATACTCGTCGTATTCCGCCTTGGTGCCCGTGTAGTTACCGGCCGCCATGGAGAAGCCGTCCGCCAAGAGATTGGCCAACCCAAGAACGATCACGACCGTGGCCGACAGCTCGGCGCCAACGACGCCCGCCATGATGGCGAAGGTGGTGACGGTGCCGTCGATGCCGCCATAGACCCAGTCGCGCAAATAGCTGACGCGGGGCCCGTGGCGGAGCCGTTTGGCGATCGCGCCGGGCGTGTGACTGTGCTCCAGCCGAGGCAGAATCTTTTTCCTTCCAATGGCCTTAAGGATTATGGGGCAAGCTTGGCTTGGGTCGGCAAAGGCCGCAAGGCCGCCTAGCCACAGTCATTTCAATCGCTTATATAGCGGGGACTTAAGTGGAGAGTTGAAGAATGTCATCGCGTTGGACCCCTGATAGCTGGCGGACGAAACCCATTGAGCAGGTTCCGGTTTACATGGACCCGGCCGCGCTCGCCGAGGTCGAGGACCAGCTTGCCTCGTTCCCGCCGCTCGTTTTTGCAGGCGAGGCGCGGGAGCTGAAGGCCAAGCTTGCCCGCGTCGCGCAAGGGGAGGGCTTTTTGCTCCAGGGCGGAGATTGCGCCGAGAGCTTTGCCGAGCACGGGCCGGACACAATCCGCGATTTCTTCCGCGTATTCCTGCAGATGGCGGTGGTGCTGACCTATGCCGGCGGATCGCCGGTGGTGAAGGTCGGCCGCATCGCCGGTCAGTTCGCTAAGCCGCGTTCGGCGCCGACCGAGACGCAAGACGGCATCGAGCTGCCGAGCTATCGCGGCGACATCATCAACGGCATTGATTTCACCGAGGAGTCCCGCTCGCCGGATCCGCAGCGCATGCACATGGGCTATCGCCAGGCGGCGGCGACGCTGAACCTGCTGCGCGCGTTCGCCCAAGGCGGCTACGCCAACCTGGAGCACGTGCATCAGTGGAATCTCGGCTTCGTCGCCGATAGCCCCGCCGGTCACCGCTACCAGGAGCTCTCCGATCATATCGCGGAGACGCTGCGCTTCATGCGTGCGATCGGGCTGACGCCGGAGAACACGTCGCAGCTTCGCTCGACGAGCCTTTATACGAGCCACGAGGCGTTGCTGCTCGGCTACGAGCAGGCATTGACGCGCGTCGATTCCACGTCAGGCGATTGGTACGCTACGTCGGGCCACTTTTTATGGGCGGGCGATCGCACGCGCCAGCTCGACCACGCGCATCTGGATTATCTGCGCGGCGTCAAGAATCCGATTGGCGTGAAGATCGGCCCGAGCATGACGCCGGATGAGTTGATAAAGATGATCGACCTTTTGAGCCCGCAGAACGAGCCGGGTCGGCTGACGCTGATTTGCCGCTTCGGCGCCGACAAGGTCGGCGATCACCTGCCGGCGCTGATCCGCGCAGTGGAACGCGAGGGCAAATCCGTGGTGTGGGCTTGCGATCCAATGCACGGCAACACGATCAAGGCGGCCAGCGGCTACAAGACGCGGCCCTTCGATCTGATCCTGAAAGAGGTCGAGGCCTTCTTCGACATTCACCGGAGCGAAGGCACGCATGCGGGCGGCCTGCACGTTGAAATGACCGGAAGCAACGTCACCGAATGCGTGGGTGGCGCCAAGGCGCTGACCGATGCGGATTTGTCGGACCGCTACCACACCCATTGCGATCCCCGGTTGAACGCCGATCAGTCGATCGAGCTTGCCTTTATCGTAGCCGAGCGCCTGCGGCGGGAGCGGGAAGAGCATCCGCAGCCCGAAATATCCATCGCGGCTGGCGAATAAGGTGGATGTCCGTCTGGCGGGCTTGCGCGCCCACCGCTAGGTTCGATCCATGACCGGCGACACCAGGACCTCATTCAAGCTTGCGTTTGCGCAGCTCAACCCGGTCGTGGGCGATATTGAGGGCAATCTCGATATGGCCCGCAAGGCGCGCGCGTCCTTGGGCAAGGCGGACGCCGACCTGATCGTGTTCACCGAGCTCTACCTCACGGGCTATCCGCTCGAGGACCTCGTGTTGAAGCCGGCTCTGCAGCTTGCAGCGCGGGAGGCGTGCCAGGCGTTGGCGCGCGAAACCGCGGACGGTGGCCCGGCGCTGCTCATGGGGCTTCCTTGGGGCGAGGGCGATGCGGTCTACAACGCCGTGGCGCTTCTTGCCGAGGGCCGCATCGAGGCGGTCCGTTACAAGGTGATCCTGCCGAACTACGGCGTATTCGACGAAAAGCGTGTCTTCGCGTCGGGGCCAATCCCGGCACCGATCGAATTCCGTGGCCTGTC
The DNA here is from genome assembly GCF_041573655.1 of Methyloceanibacter sp. Taxonomy (GTDB): domain Bacteria; phylum Pseudomonadota; class Alphaproteobacteria; order Rhizobiales; family Methyloligellaceae; genus Methyloceanibacter. Next base: position 16,286 of record NZ_JBFFQD010000034.1, on the reverse strand, counting down.
TCTCGGCGTGCCGATCTGCGAGGACATCTGGACCGATGAGATTTGCCAGGCGCTGGTCGAGGCCGGCGCCGAAATACTCGTCGTGCCGAACGGGTCACCCTATTGGATGGGCAAGCAGGCGACTCGTTATGAGGTAGCTGAAACCCGCGTGGCGGAAACGCGCCGGCCGCTCGCTTATCTCAATCAGGTCGGCGGACAGGATGAGCTTGTCTTCGACGGCGGCTCGTTCGTGCTCAATGCCGATGGGGAGCTGGCCGTGCAGCTTCCGGCTTGGGAGGAGGCGCTTGTCGTCACCGAATGGCGCCGCGAGGATAGCGGCTGGCACTGTCTGACCGAACCGGTCGCGGCCGTGGAGGAAGGCGAGGCTGCCAACTATCTCGCCTGCGTCGTGGGGCTTCGCGACTATATCGACAAGAACGGTTTTCCGGGCGTTGTGCTCGGCCTTTCGGGTGGCATTGATTCTGCGCTTGTCGCGGTGATGGCGGTGGATGCGCTGGGCGCGGACCGCGTGCACTGCGTGATGCTGCCGTATGAATACACCAGCCAGGAAAGCTTGAGTGATGCGGAGACCATCGCGAAGGCGCTCCACGTACGCTACGACATCTTGCCGATCCATGAGGGTGTGGATGGTTTGAGCAAATGCCTGGAAGATGTGTTGAAAGGCGCGCCGGGTGACTTCACGTTGGAGAATCTTCAGTCGCGTACGCGTGGCACGCTGCTCATGGCGATCTCCAACAAGCTCGGTCCACTCGTGCTGACCACAGGCAATAAATCAGAAGTGTCCGTGGGATACGCAACGCTCTATGGCGACATGAATGGCGGCTTCAACCCGCTGAAGGATCTCTACAAGGGGCAAGTCTACGCGCTGTCGCGCTATCGCAACGTGCATCGGCCCAAAGGGTGTCTTGGGCCGGACGGCTTGATCATTCCGGAAAGCGTGCTGACCAAGGATCCGTCCGCCGAGCTAAAGCCGGGGCAGCGCGATGTGGATAGTTTGCCGCCATATCCTGTTCTCGACGACATCCTCAATTGCTTGGTTGAGCAGGAGATGCCGGTGCCTGAGATCATCGCGCGCGGGCATGCGCCGGAGATCGTGAAGAAGGTCGAGAAGATGCTCTATCTCGCCGAGTACAAACGGCGCCAGGCCGCGCCCGGCGTGAAGATCACCGAAAGAAACTTCGGCCGCGACCGGCGCTATCCCATCACCAACAAATTCCGCGAGCGGACTTGAGATGACCGTGACCGTCCGTTTTGCGCCGAGCCCGACGGGGCGGCTCCATGCAGGAAATATCCGCACGGCGCTAATCAACTATCTGTTCGCCCGCAAAGCAGGCGGGAACTTCATATTGCGTTTGGACGACACGGATAAGGAGCGCTCGACGGAAGCGTTCGCACGCGGCATTGAGGAGGACGTGTCCTGGCTCGGCATTGAATGGGCGCAGCTCGTCCACCAGTCGGATCGCCTCGCGCGTTACGAAGCAGCCGTCGAAAGGCTCAAGGAGATGGGGCGGCTCTATCCGGCTTACGAGACACCGGAGGAGTTGGAGTTAAAGCGCAAGCGGCAGCTCGCGCGCGGCAAGCCGCCGGTCTACGACCGCGCCGCGTTGAAGTTCTCGGACGAGGACAAGGCGAAGCTTGAGCAGGAAGGCCGCAAACCTCATTGGCGTTTCAAATTGGAGCCGGGCGACGTGAGGTGGAACGACCTGGTGCGCGGCGAGCAGCATGTGGACGCGAGCTCACTGTCGGACCCGGTGCTGATCCGCGCCGATGGCACTTATCTCTACACGCTGCCGAGCGTGGTGGATGACATTGATCTCGGCGTGACCCACGTCATTCGTGGCGAAGATCACGTGGCCAACACGGCGCCGCAAATCCAGCTCTTCGAGGCGTTTGGGGCGACGCCTCCCGCTTTTGGCCATCACAATCTTCTGGTGGGCGCCAACGGGCAGGCGCTGTCGAAGCGGGATCGTTCACTCGCAATCGAAGGGATGCGGGCCGACGGGATCGAGCCGCTCGCGGTCACCAGCTACGCGGCCACGGTCGGGACGTCCGACCCGGTCGCGCCCCATGCCAGTCTCGATGAGCTGGCGGCGGCTTTCGACTTCGCCAAGCTGTCGCGGGCGCCCGCGCGCTTCGATCCCCGGGACTTACGGCTTCTGAATGCGAAGCTGCTGCATATGCTTCCCTTTGGGATCGTGGCGGAGCGCCTTGAGGCGATGGGCATCTCAGGCGGAGAGCCGTTCTGGGAGGCAGTAGGCGGCAATCTCGAAGTGCTTTCGGACGCCAAGACATGGTGGGCCGTCGTGGCCGGGCCGCTCGACCCTGTTATCGAAGATGCCGGCTTCTGCGCCGCCGCCGCGGACCTGCTGCCGCCCGAGCCCTGGGACGAGGCGACTTGGGGTGCTTGGACTGCCGCTGTGAAGGCGAAGACGGGCGCCAAGGGCAAGGCGCTGTTCCAGCCATTGCGCCTCGCGCTCACGGGCCAAAGCCACGGGCCGGAACTCAAGGTTCTGTTGCCACTGATCGGCGAGGGCCGCGCGCGGGCGCGGCTCGAAAACAAAATAGCCTAGGAGAAGACGCTTAGGGCGACCGCTTGATGACGGAGGATTGGCCGTCGGCAGGCGCTGGAGCGGCCGGCGCCTGTTGTTGGGCCACCGGCGGCGGCGCTGGCGGTGCGGCCAGCGCTGCAGGCTGTCCGGGTGTTGCCGGACCGCCGACGTCGAGATTGAGCTTCGGCATTTCGTCCGGCGAAAGGGCAGGCTGGGCGGGCGCCGCAGCAGCGTTGGCCTGGGTCGCCGGAGCTGGGGCTTGGGCCTTCTTGTTGGCAGCCTCGATCTCGGTCGGGTTGTATTCAGCCTGCTTGCAGGAACAGCCTTTGACGAATTCCTTGCGGTACCGCAGCGCCACCGGCAAATCCATATAGGCCGAGCCGCTCAAGGAGATGGCCTGCTCGATCTCCTGTCCCGGGTTCCGGTAGACGTAGAGTTCGGCGGGTGCCGCGCAGCTCGCTTGGCACTTTTTGGCGTCTTGTTGGACCCGGCTGCCATAGGTCGAGTAGCTGACCGGGTAGTAGAAGCCGTCGCATAGGCGCACGCAGACCGATCGGTAGCGGCCGTTCGGATTGATGCTGCGGTAGATCGGCGTCTGGTATTCCTGACGCGGGCCGCCAAAGAAATCGAAAAGACCGCCGCCACCAGTGTCTGGGGCGCCGCTACAGCCATTGCGCCTTAGGGCCTGTTGGAGCTCGGCCTGGCGCCGCCGGTTGCCGCCGCCCCGCTGTAAGGAATTGCGCTGCTGCTGGAGCCGGGCGAGCTGCCGCCGGGCATCTTCAACGCGGTTGTTCATCCTGAGGCATTTTGGGGTGCGCTTCAGGGCGCGGCCGAAAATGAACATCCGTTCGTAGCAGCCCGCGCTATCCATGGTGGCTTTGGTGCTTTGGTAGATGCGGTCCTGCTCGGCGATTTGCTGGTCGAGCATGCCGAGCTCGGGGGCGTTCGCCCCGCCGCCGCGGGCTGCGGAGAGCTCCTGTTGGAGCTGCATGCAGCGGATGTCCTGTTCGGTCTGCGCCAGGCCAGCACCGGGGGCGGCCAGAAAACCTAAAGCGAGTGCGAGCGCTGTGGGACGAACAAGCATCCGCACAGACGTCACGACAACGCGCCGAAATTGGCGATGATCGCTCACGATGGTTTTTTTCCGTTCCCCGGGAAGCCTCTAAGCCATTATGCTAGCTTAAAATCCCGGGTCAATGAGGCATCAATAAGATGGTTTGCTTGACGATTTGGCGGTTTCCCGCCATAAGCGGCCCATGAAGACGCACCCGCAACCGAACCTTATCATTTCCGGCTGCATTATTCTGGGCTAGCAAAACAAGCTCGCTCGGGTCGTTCTTCCTTTAACTATCACAGTCACTCCAACGAACATCCGGCGGGCCCAAGCCGAAGGGGCTTGTCAGTGTCGCTTACGCTTTACAATACGCTCTCCCGCGAGAAGGAGCCTTTCGAGCCCCTCGATCGGGCCAAGGTGCGCATCTATGTGTGCGGGCCCACGGTCTATGATTACGCCCATATCGGCAACGCGCGGCCCGTCATCGTCTTCGATGTCCTGTTCCGCTTGCTGCGGCACCTCTACGGGCCCGAGCATGTCACCTATGTACGCAACATCACGGACGTGGACGACAAGATCAATGCGCGGGCGGCGCAGGAATATCCCGACCTGCCACTGAACGAGGGCATTCGCAAGGTCACGGAGAAGACCGAGGCGCAGTTTCACGCGGACATGCATGCGCTCGGGTCTCTCGACCCGACCGTGCAGCCGCGGGCCACGGAGCATATCGAAGAGATGCGGGCGATGATCGACCGCCTCATTGCGAACGGCAGCGCTTACGTAGCCGAGGATCACGTGTTGTTCCACGTGGCCTCGATGTCCGACTACGGCAAACTGTCAGGGCGCTCGCTCGATGAGATGCTGGCCGGCGCGCGGGTTGAAGTGGCGCCGTTCAAGAAGGATCCGATGGACTTCGTGTTGTGGAAACCGTCGAAGCCGGGCGATCCGGCCTGGCCATCGCCGGGCGGGATCGAGACGCCCGGGCGGCCGGGCTGGCATATCGAGTGTTCCGCCATGTCCGCGGCGCATCTGGGCAAAGTGTTCGATATCCATGGCGGTGGGATCGATCTCGTGTTTCCGCATCATGAGAACGAGATTGCGCAGTCGCGCTGCGCCCATGGGACCGAGGCCATGGCGCGGCTATGGATGCATAACGGATTTCTCCAGGTGGAAGGCGAGAAGATGTCGAAGTCCCTCGGCAACTTCGTCACCGTGCATGATCTCTTGGAGACAAATGAGTTTGGCGGAAGCAGATGGCCCGGAGAAGCAATCCGGTTTGCGATGCTCAAGACACATTACCGGCAGCCGCTCGACTGGACGTTCGCCGGTCTCGACGAGGCCCATAAGATATTGTGGGACTGGTATGGCGACACGGACGGTGCTGCGCCCGCGCCAAACGTGCCTGCGACAATCGTCGAGGCGCTCGCCGAAGACTTGAACACGCCGAAGGCCATCGCCGCGCTGCATAAGCTGCATCGCGCCGGCCATTTTGAGGAGTTGCGTGCAGCGCTTGAGTTCCTCGGTTTCTCCGGCGAGCGCGCCAAGATCGAGCGGGTCAAGCAAGACGGTGCGGGGCCGGGCGCCGATACGGGCGAGGTCGACGCGCTCATTGCCGCGCGACTTGCCGCGCGGCAAGCGAAGGATTTCAAGGAAGCCGACCGCATTCGCGATGAGCTTCAAGCGATGGGTATCGTTCTGAAAGACGCCAAGGACCCAGAGACGGGCGAGCTCAAGACGACGTGGGAGGTGGCGCGATGAGCGCGTCCGCCAACCCCGAGCTTGCGCTCCGGCCCATGTTGCCGGACGAGGCGCCGCGGCTTGCCGAGATTTTCCGCGCGAGCATTCTGGAGCTGACGGGTGATGACTACACCGAAGAGCAGCAAGAGGCCTGGGCGGCCGCGGCCGACAAAGAGGCGTTGTTCGCCAAGCGGCTCGCCGACGAGGTGACCATCGTGGCGACCATGGGTGGCGCGCCGGTGGGTTTCGCCTCACTGGAGTGCAAAGACAAGATCGACTTCTTTTACGTGCACCCGGCTGCCGTCGAGCGTGGTGCCGGTGCCATGCTGGCCGATGCATTGGAAAAGCTGGCTGCGGCGCGCGGCGCTGAAGCCTTGAGTGTCGATGCGAGCGAGACGGCCTACGGCTTCTTCACCAAGCGGGGCTATGCTGCCCAGCAGCGCAATAGCGTCCAGCGCGGTGACGAATGGCTGTCGAACACGACGATGAAAAAGATGCTTGGCGCCCAGGAGACCGCACAATGAAATCGTTTCTTGGTGATGCGCCCTTCAAGGGATCGCGACAGGTTTATTTCGCGATCAAACTTCTCGTGCTTGTGCTGGCCGTGGTGCTCGCCTTGCACTTTCTCTTTGGCGTAGTGTGAGCAATGGCCCGCGAAACTCTTTCTCTTTACGATACGACCTTAAGGGACGGCGCCCAGACGCACGGTGTCGACTTCTCGCTTGAGGATAAGCTGCTGATTGCCGAGCAGCTCGACGGGCTTGGCATCGACTATGTCGAGGCCGGCTATCCCGGCGCGAACCCGACCGACACGAAGCTGTTCTCGGAGAAGCGCGGGCTTGGCACCAAGGTCACCGCGTTCGGCATGACCAAGCGGCCCGGCCGGTCGCTTGCCAACGATCCGGGCTTTCAGGCGCTGCTTGGGGCGCACGCTGATGCCATCTGCCTCGTGGGCAAGACCTGGGACTTTCACGTGGACGTCGCACTTGGCATCACGCTTGAGGAAAATTTGGCGGCAATCAAGGAGTCCGTGGCCGCGGTCGTCGACAGTGGGCGCGAGGCGTTGTTCGACTGCGAGCACTTTTTCGACGGTTACAAGGCCAATCCGGACTATGCGCTTAGCTGCGCGCGGACCGCATACGAGGCCGGCGCACGCTGGGTCGTGCTGTGCGACACCAATGGCGGCACCTTACCGGAAGAGGTCGAGGAGATTGTCACTGAAGTTGTGCAGCAAATCCCCGGCGATCATGTCGGCATTCACGTGCACAACGACACAGACAACGGCGTTGCGAACTCGCTTGCCGCGGTGCGGGCCGGCGCGCGGCAGATCCAAGGCACGCTGAACGGTCTTGGTGAGCGGTGCGGCAACGCCAACCTGACGTCGATCATCCCGACACTTCTGCTCAAGTCCGGCTACGCCGAGCGATACGAGACGAAGGTCACGCCCGAAAGTCTAAGAACGCTGACCCATGCCTCGCGCGTTCTCGATGAGATGCTGAATCGCGCGCCTGACCGGCATTCGCCCTATGTTGGCGCGGCGGCTTTCGCACATAAGGGCGGCATCCATGTTTCTGCCGTGCAGAAGGATCCGCGCACCTACGAGCATGTGACGCCGGATACTGTTGGCAATGTACGCAAGCTCCTGGTTTCGGACCAAGGCGGCCGTTCCAACATCCTCGCGCAGCTCGATCGTATTGGCATCGACGTGAAGAAGGACGACCCCCGCATTGGGCGCCTCCTCGAAGAGGTGAAGGCGCGGGAGGCAGTGGGCTACGCCTACGAGTCGGCCGAGGCTTCGTTCGAGATTCTCGCCCGGCGCATGCTCGGCAACGTCCCGCAATTCTTCGACGTGGACGCCTTCCGCGTCATGGTGGAGCGCCGCCACAACGCCTTGGGCGAGTTGGTCACGATCTCCGAAGCGACGGTGAAGGCGCGTGTCGACGGCGAGACAGTGATGTCGGTGGGCGAGGGCAACGGCCCGGTGAATGCGCTCGACAATGCACTGCGGAAGGATTTGGGTCCCTATCAGCGCTATATCGATGATCTGGAACTTATCGACTACAAGGTCCGTATTCTTACGGGCGGAACTGACGCTGTGACGCGCGTCCTCATCGAAAGCCGCGACGGGGAAGGGCGGCGCTGGTTCACCGTGGGCGTTTCGCCCAATATCGTGGATGCGTCCTTCGAGGCGCTGCTCGATTCCATCAGCTACAAGCTGATCCGTGACGGCGCGCCGGCGCCATAGCCGGCCTTAAGTCAGAACTTCGCGATGGTTTCTTTGTCTGCGCGGGGCGCGGCTGGCGAGTCCTCCAGGGCGCGCCGAATGACGGGCAGAACGTCTTCGGCGCTATCGGCCACGGTCATTTTGAGCTCGAAGCCGGTGCGGATGAAATCGTGCCCCAGCATCTTGTCGAACAATTCGAGCAGCGGATCCCAGAAGCCGTGGACATTCACGAGCACGATGGGCTTTTGGTGCCGGCCGAGCTGAGTCCAGGTGAGCTGCTCGACGAACTCTTCCAGTGTGCCAAGGCCGCCCGGGAGCGCGACGAAGGCGTCCGACTTATCGAACATGAGATGTTTGCGCTGGTGCATATCGTCCACGACGACCAGCTCATGCACGTCGGTCAGCAGGTGTTCGCGGTCACGCAGGAAGTGGGGCATGACGCCGGTGACGTGACCGCCATGGTCGAGAACTGAGCGGGCCACGATTCCCATCAGGCCGAGATCGCCGCCGCCATAGACGAGGCCCACGTCCGCCGCGGCGAGACTTTTGCCAAGCGCGTGCGCGGCCTCGGCGAAAGCGGGGTTTTGCCCCGCGCCCGACCCGCAGTACACGCAAACCGTTCGGAGCGTTGGCTTGGCATTGTTCATGGCTTCATCTGCCATTGGCCTTCCGCAGTCGTCAAGCAACTGTGATCGACCGAACCTGTTGGCAGGATAGGGAGCGATCCGATAGGGTCCGGCCAATGCCAGCGCTTTGCTGGCACTGGAGAAGCAAGCTTGAGGAAATGACCGAGATGATTGGTAGCAAGTTCATCGCGTGGACGCTTGGGGCCTGCCTAACCTTTGCCCTGACCTTTGGCCTAGCTCTTGGCTTGCCGCATGCCGGCGTCGCTGAAGAGCCCAAGGCGGACGTCGTCGGCGAAGCGTCGTCGCCTTCGCCGAAATCGCCGATACGGGTGAAGATCGTCGACTATGCGAAGGCCGAAGAGGGGCCGGGCACTTTGAAGCTTTCCGGCACCGCAATCGCCGGCAGCAAGGTTTTTATCTACGTGGATGACAAGCCCTTCGCCGACGTGGTGGTGGGCGACGGCGACGGCGCGTGGAGTGTCGAGGACAAGGTTCCGCTCGATGATGGCGTGCATGGCGTTCGTGTCGAGCAGTTCGACAAGAAGACCAACCAGCTGGCCGGGCGGGCGATGTTTAGCATGACGCTGAGGCCGCCAACGCCCCAAGAGCTGACCGCGCCGCCTGTCGGCAGGCAATAGTCCGGGGAGCGCGCCTCGACGAACCGGCTTGGCGCGGGCGTCTCGGGGCGATATCTTAGCGCGTGGAGGGGCGGCGAGGTTAACGCTGCCCTTTTTGCTGCGCGTCTAGCGCGCTGATAGAAAAGACCTTTCATGCAAGACCGCCTGCCGCAATCGACAAGCGATGTCGTGCTTTCCGCGCGCGCCGGTCAGCTCGCCGTGCTGCGCGAGCTGCTCCCGTATGTCTGGCCCAAGGGCCGGCGGGACCTGCACCTGCGCGTGATCCTTGCTTTCGTGGCGCTGGTCCTCGCCAAGGTCGTCACCTTGGCGGTGCCGATCGCCTACAAGAACGCGGTCGATTATCTCACCGGGGAGTCGTCGACTGGCGCGACGGAAGGCGCGAGCGTCCTTGGGCTCGCCATCGTTCCGGCCATGCTGATTATCGCTTATGGCGTGGGCCGCATCCTCATGGTGCTGTTCGCGCAGGCCCGCGACATGATCTTCACGGTGGTCTCGCAGAACGCAGTGCGCCGGCTCGCCAACCGGACCTTCCGTCACCTGCACGCCCTGTCTTTGCGCTTTCACCTTGAGCGGCGCACCGGCGGGCTAAACCGTGTCATCGAACGCGGGGTGACGGGCGTCGAGACAGTGATGCGCATTGCCGTGCTGAACTCGATCCCGACTGCCGTCGAGCTGGTCATGATCGCCGGTCTTGTGGCCTGGTATTTCGGCTGGCTCTATGTCGCGGTTATGTTCGCCACCGTTGCGGTCTTTGTGTGGTTCACCTTTCTCGCTACGGAGAAGCGTATCGCCATTCGCCGCGACATGAACGAAAGCGACACCGAGGCGCACTCCAAGGCCGTGGACAGCCTGCTCAACTTCGAGACCGTCAAATATTTCGGTAACGAGGAGCTGGAGGCGCGCCGCTTCGATGCGTCCATGGCGCGCTACGAGAACGCCGCCGTGCGCACCTACACGACGCTCGGTGTGTTGAACTCGGGCCAAGCGGTCATCTTCACCATTGGCATGGTGGCATGCATGCTTCTCGCGGCGCGCGACGTCATGCAAGGGGCGTTGACCGTAGGCGACTTCGTCATGATCAACGCCATTCTCATTCAACTCTTCATGCCGCTGAATTTCATGGGCATGGTCTACCGCGAGATCAAGCAAGGGTTGATCGACATGGAGACCATGTTTGCTCTCTTGCACGAACCGGCGGAGATCGTGGACCCTCCGGACGCGAAGCCGCTTAAGGTGACAAACGGTGTCGTGATGTTCGACAACGTCTCCTTTGCCTACGAAGCGGGCCGTCCGATCCTCAAAGACGTGAACTTCGAAGTGCCCGCGGGCAAGATGGTTGCCATTGTGGGAGCGTCCGGTGCGGGCAAGTCCACCGTCTCGCGGCTTCTGTTCCGCTTCTATGAGCCCACCACGGGCAAGATCATGATCGACGGCCAGAACATTGCGGACGTGACCCAAGCCTCGCTGCGCGCGGCGATCGGCATGGTTCCCCAGGACACGGTGCTGTTCAACGATACGATCGAGTACAACATCCGCTACGGCAAGCCGGACGCGACGCCCGCAGAGGTGCGTGAGGCGGCGCGTCTCGCGCAGATCTACGATTTCATCATGACGTTGCCGCAAGGCTACGATGCGCTGGTCGGCGAGAGGGGCTTGAAGCTCTCCGGCGGCGAGAAGCAACGCGTGGCCATCGCCCGCACGATTTTGAAGTCGCCGCCGATCCTGATGCTGGACGAGGCGACCTCGGCGCTTGACAGTCACACTGAAAAGGAAATCCAAAATGCGCTGGAGAGCGTGGCGCGAGACCGCACGAGTTTGGTGATTGCGCACCGGCTGTCCACCGTGGTCCATGCCGACAACATCATCGTGCTTGAGCGTGGCGCGATCGTGGAGCAGGGCACGCATCTTGAGCTTCTCGCCGCAGGTGGGCTCTATGCTAGCCTGTGGGCACGCCAGCGCGAGGCCGACGAAGCACGTGAACGGTTGGCGCATGTCCTTGAAGATGAGGAGGATATCCACGAACCGCGCGTGACAGATCCATTGGAAGACGAGGCGTTAGCCTCCTCGACGTGATTCTACGATCAATCTAGGGACATCATGAACGACCAGCACAATCTGCTTGATACGATCACGAACGCGTTCGTGCCCATCCACCGCGACGGCTACAAATTCGTCGCCGGGGCCGCCATCGCCACGCTGCTTCTCTTCTTGGTGGCGCCGCCGCTTGGTTGGATTGCCGCGTTGCTTACGGCGGCATGCGCCTATTTCTTCCGCGATCCGGACCGGGTAACGCCCGACCGGCCGGGGCTGATTGTCAGCGCTGCCGACGGCAAGGTCTCGGCCGTCGTCGAGGACGTTCCGGCGCCGCGCGAGTTGGCCTTGGGCACCGAGCGGTTGATGCGCATCTCCGTGTTTCTTTCCGTGTTCGACGTGCACGTCATCCGCGCGCCCGTGGGCGGCAAGGTAATTCACAGCGCTTATGTGCCTGGCGCGTTCCTCAACGCGGAGCTCGACAAGGCGAGCGAGGAGAATGAGCGGCAGGCGCTTGTCATCGAGACCAAGTCGGGCGCCAAGATCGGCGTGGTGCTGATCGCGGGGCTAGTAGCCCGGCGCATCGTGACATTCGTGAGCGAGGAGACTAGCCTGGAGGCAGGCGAGCGCATCGGGCTAATCCGCTTCGGTAGCCGGGTTGACCTCTATCTGCCGCCCGATGTCGAGCTTCTCAGCGAGGTCGGCCAGACGGCAATCTGTGGCGAGACGGTGCTCGCAGCACTCGTTGGCGAATTGCGGGAAAAGGCTTAGCCGAGCATGTTTCCTCCTTTCGATCCGGAACGGGACGACCGCAAACGGCGGCAGCGTGTCTTTGCCCGCGGTCAGGTGCCCGTCCGTGTGCTCATTCCCAACATCTTTACATTGGTGGGACTGTGCGCCGGGCTCACGGCAATCCGCATGGGCATCGAACATCGCTGGGACCTTGCGGTGGCGGCGCTCGTGTTCGCAGCGTTTCTTGATGGGATCGACGGCCACGTTGCACGGCTCTTAAAGGCGTCGTCGCGCTTTGGTGCGGAACTGGACAGTCTTGCCGACTTTGTGAATTTCGGCGTGGCCCCCGCCATCATCATGTTCAGTTGGGCGCTGGAGGATTTGCGCAGCCTGGGCTGGGTTGCGGTACTCGTCTTTGCGGTGTGCTCGGCGCTGCGGCTCGCCCGCTTCAATGTGTCGCTGGATCGGACCGATTTGCCCGCCTGGAAGAACGCGTTCTTTGTCGGGGTGCCGGCTCCGGCGGGTGCGATCATTCTGCTTCTGCCGATTTATGCCCAGAATCTCGGGTTGCACTGGCCCAGTCTCACACCGCTCGTCCTGGTCTATACACTGGCAATCGCGCTTCTGATGGTCAGCAATGTGCCGACTTTTTCGATCAAGATGATCGGCCAGAAAATCCCCAGGGAGTACGTCCCGCCGGTTTTCGTGCTTGCCGCGCTTTTCATTGCGCTGCTTTTGACTTATCCCTCCCTCACTCTTGCCGTTGGGTCCGTGGCCTATCTTGCCCTGATCCCGGTCAGCGCCTACCGGTATCTCGCCGCGAAGCGTAAGGCCGAGGAACATACCAAGGCCCAGAACGGGAAATCACAGAGCGGGAAGGGCGCCGCAACGACGAAGTCGCTCGGCGAGGAATCGCGACCGTCAAATTAGAGTACAACGTGATGAAGCAGCGACTTTCGACATACCTCCGGCAGCTTGAAGCGGAGAGCATCTACATCTTGCGCGAGACCGTCGCCGAGTTTCAGAACCCGGTGATGATGTATTCCATCGGCAAGGACTCTTCGGTCTTGCTGCATCTCGCCATGAAGGCGTTCTATCCGGCCAAGCCGCCGTTTCCGCTGCTGCACGTGGACACCACGTGGAAGTTCCGCGAGATGATCGAATTCCGCGATCGTGAGGCGAAGCGGCTCGGTATCGATCTGACGGTGCACATCAATCAAGACGGCGTGCGCGACGGGATCTCACCCATCACCCATGGTAGCGCGTTGCACACGGACGTCATGAAGACCGAGGCGCTGAAGCAGGCGTTCAATAAGTATGGTTTCGATGCAGCTTTCGGCGGCGCGCGCCGCGATGAAGAGAAGTCGCGAGCCAAGGAGCGCGTCTACTCCTTCCGCAACGCCGCGCATAACTGGGACCCGAAACGCCAGCGGCCGGAGCTTTGGCGTTTGGCCAACACACAAGTCAAACCCGGCGAGAGCGTGCGGGTGTTTCCGCTGTCCAATTGGACCGAACTCGACGTGTGGACCTACATCTATCTCGAAGACATTCCCGTCGTGCCGCTCTACTTTGCCAAGGAGCGGCCGGTGGTCGAGCGAGATGGCGCGCTGATCATGGTCGACGACGAGCGGCTGCCGATTGATGCGGATGAGACGCCTGAAATGAAGAAGGTGCGTTTCCGCACATTGGGCTGTTATCCGCTCACCGGCGCAATCGAGTCCGATGCGACGACGCTGCCGGAAGTCATCGAAGAGCTGATCGTCGCGCGTCACTCCGAACGACAGGGGCGTGTGATCGACCACGATCAGGCCGGATCGATGGAGAAGAAGAAGCAGGAGGGCTACTTCTGATGGCGCGTTTGAGTGTTGTCGGCGGCGCGGACGAAAGCGCCACAGATCGGCTCGCTGCGAGGATTGTCGCCGATGAGAATCGTGGGCTGTTGCGTTTTCTGACCTGCGGCAGCGTGGACGACGGCAAGAGCACGCTGATTGGCCGACTGCTTTACGATTCCGCGCTCGTGTTTGAGGATCAGCTGCAAAGCGTGGAGCGTGACTCCAAGCGCTCCAATGCCGCCCATGGCGGCGAGATCGACCTATCGCTCCTGGTCGACGGGCTTCAGGCCGAGCGCGAACAGGGCATCACGATCGACGTGGCGTATCGCTATTTCTCTACGCCTCGCCGGAAGTTCATCGTGGCGGACACGCCGGGTCATGTGCAGTACACGCGGAACATGGCCACGGGCGCATCGAATTGCGATTTCGGCGTGCTGCTGGTCGATGCGCGTCAGGGTGTGCTCACGCAAACGCGGCGCCATGCCTGTATCTTGTCGCTGCTCGGCATCAAGAAGGTTGCCGTCGCGGTCAACAAGATGGATCTGATCGACTTCGACCAGGAGCGATTTGATGCCATTGCCGACGACTTCGCCACGTTCGCGGAGCCTTTGGGATTTGACCTCATAACCCCGATCCCGGTGTCGGCGCTGAAGGGCGACAATGTCGCGAGCCCTAGCGAACATATGCATTGGTATCACGGGCCGACTCTCCTCGGGCATCTTGAGACCGTGGATGTCAGCCACAAGGAAACCAGCGGGCCGTTCCGGTTCCCCGTGCAGTGGGTGAACCGGCCGCATCTCGACTTTCGCGGCTATGCGGGGACGGTGGCCAGCGGCAGCGTGAAGCCAGGCGACGAGGTTGTCGTTCACCCGTCGGGCATTTGCGCGCATATCGGCCGCATCGTGACGGCCGATGGTGATCTTGAGGAAGCGCAGGAGGGGGATGCGGTCACGCTGACATTCGCCGAGGAGGTCGATGTCAGCCGCGGGGAGGTGCTTTCAGCGCCCGAGGGCCCCCCGGCAGTCGCCGATCAAATCGCAGCAAGGGTGATCTGGTTCGACGAGGAGGCCATGCTTCCAGGCCGGACGTACATGATCCGCTGCGGCGGTCAGACCGCCACTGCGACGGTTTCGGCGCTGAAATACAAGCTGAACGTCGACAATCTCGACCATGTCGCCGGAAAGACGTTGGAGATGAACGAGGTTGGCTTGTGCAATCTCAGCATGACGAAGCCGTTGGTGTTCGATCCTTATGCGGATAACGCGGAGACCGGGAGCTTCATCCTGATCGACCGCTTCACAAATGCCACCGTCGCGGCAGGCATGATCGAGTTCGGCCTTGACCGCGCGACCAACGTGCAGTGGCAGGAACTCTTCGTCGACAAGGGTGCACGCTCTGCGCTGAAAGGTCAGAAGCCCTGCGTGCTGTGGTTCACCGGCTTGTCAGGCTCGGGCAAGTCGACAATTGCCAATACGCTGGAGAAGCGCCTTCATGCGTTGGGTCGCCACACCTATATGCTGGATGGCGACAACGTACGTCACGGGCTCAACAAGGATCTCGGCTTCACCGACGCCGATCGTGTCGAGAACATTCGTCGCGTGGCTGAAGCGGCGCGGTTGTTTGTCGATGCCGGGTTGATTGTCATGGTCTCGTTCATCTCTCCGTTCCGCTCGGAACGGCGCATGGCGCGGGAACTCTTCGGCGATGGCGAGTTCGTTGAGGTCTTCGTCGATACGCCGCTTGCGGTGTGCGAAGAGCGCGATCCCAAAGGCCTCTACAGCAAGGCGCGGGCCGGCCTGATCCGCAACTTCACGGGCATCGATTCCAGCTACGAGGCGCCCCAGCAGCCGGAACTGGCGCTCGAGACGACGGACACCACGCCTGAGGGACTCGCTGAGTTGGTGTTGACCGAGCTCAAGCGCCGGCACGTTGTCTAGCGAATGTGCGCAGGCGCTGCGCGGCGCCGGCATGACCTTCCTGCGCTGCATGTGCGTACCAAGCCTGCGCAGTGTCCATGTCACCGTCGATGTTGCCTAGGCCGGCCTTGTCGAGGACTTCCTGGTCATAGGTGAGGGCCAGCTCGTAGGCCGCATCGGCGTCTCCCCGTTCAGCGAGATCCGTGAGTAGTCGCCGTGCCGGCAGGACTTTGCCTCGGCCGACGAGGACCCGCGCCCGCGCGTGCAAGCCTTCTAGTTCGCGAGGCTCTTGAGTCCGGCTCTCTTGGGAAGGTGCGACGGGCGAATCACGGCCGTTATCTGCGGTGAAGGTTTGGGCGCGCGGATCGACGCGCAAGATGAGGCGCCGCCGGGCCTGCGGTCCGTTCTCGGTGCCAAGGAGATAGGCCTCCGTAGGAAAGTCTCCGCTCGCGGTTTTGCCGAGTGTTAGCGTCAGTCCCGCCACGTCTTCTCCCTTCACCATCCACGTACCGGGTCCGGTGCGGCGCCCGGCGGACAGGGCCGCATCGTTCGGGAGGCCGCGCAGGAGCAGATAGCGCGCCGAGCCGATGGGCAGGAGGGAGCCGAGCGCCAAGGCACGTTCAGGGAGAGCAAGGACTACGCGCGCATCGGGGTCGGTGATGCCAATGGACGGGTTGCGTGTTTGCGACTTGGTGCGGATCACAAGCGGCGCGCTCTTCGCGGCCAAGTTGGCATGCTCTTGCGATGCAATGTCCTCGCGGGGATCCGCAGCCGAGTCGGTCATGCTGGACAAGAGGATGAGTCCCCCCAAAGTCAGAATGAGTGCGGCAATGACAGAGCAGGCAACCACAAGGCTCGCTTGGCGTTGCCGTTGGTGAAACGCTTGGACCACTTTCTGAAGTTGCTGCTGCACCGCGTAGTCGAGCATGTCTTCCCCTTCCGATTCG
>NZ_JBFFQD010000033.1:0-22125 GCF_041573655.1 Methyloceanibacter sp. | reverse complement strand
TTCCGCCTGCCGTACCCGATCGAAGAGGTGGAACTGCCCAAGTTCACGCGGATCAACCGCATCGAGATCGGCATGCGCGGGTCCTCGGACCGCGGATCGACGCGCTCCGTGCGCGACGTGCCCGAAGAGAGCCTGATGCTGACCGGCGACGAGAACATCGTCGATATCGATTTCGTTGTTGTCTGGAAGATCAACGACGCACCGGACTATCTCTTCAACATCCAGAACCCGGAAGGCACGGTGAAGGACGTCTCCGAAAGCGCCATGCGTGAGATCGTCGGCCAAAGCGATATCGAGCCGATTTTGACCGCGGCTCGCGCCGAGACCGAATCCAAGGTGCAGCAGTTGATCCAGGGGATCCTGGATGGCTACGGCGCCGGTATCGAGATCGTCCAGGTTCAGCTGCAAAAGGTCGACCCGCCGGCGCAAGTCATTGATGCCTTCCGCGACGTGCAGGCCGCGCGCGCCGACGAGGAGCGCTTGCAGAACGAGGCGCAAGCCTACGCCAACCGCGTTGTTCCGGAAGCCCGCGGTGCGGCCGAACGCATCTTGCAAAATGCGCAAGGCTATCGCGACCGGGTGATCGCCGAAGCCAAGGGTGAGGCGGACCGTTTCGAAAAAGTCTTGCAAGAATATCAGAAGGCGCCCGACGTCACGCGCAAGCGCATCTTCATCGAGACCATGCAAGAGGTCTTCTCCAACACGGACAAGATCATCATCGACGAGAAGAGCGGCGGCGTTGTTCCGTATCTACCGCTTTCGGAGTTGCAGAAGCGGCTGCCCCCCACGTCGGCGCCCGCGCCGGCACCCCAGACCGGAGGGCAGCAGTAATGAAGCGCACAGCTCTGACAGTTCTACTTGTCCTCATCGGATTGGCCGTCATTGCGGCCTACCTGACGCTGTTCACCGTCTACCAGACGCAGCAGGCTCTGGTGCTCGAGTTCGGCAAGCCCAAGCGGCTCATCACCGAGCCCGGCCTCAACTACAAGATTCCGTTCATTCAGAACGTCCAGCTCTTCGACAAGCGTCTGCTTGATCTCGACTCGGCGCCGCAAGAGGTGATCGCTGCCGACCAGAAGCGCCTCGTCGTGGATGCCTTCGCCCGCTGGCGCATCACCAACCCGCTGCTGTTCTATCAAAGTGTGAACAACGAGACCGGTGCGCGGACGCAGCTCAGCGCCTTTCTCGAAGCCGCGCTTCGTCGCGTGCTTGGCGCCGCCAGCTTTGAGGCGGTGGTGCGCGACGACCGCAACGATCTCATGCGGAAGATCACGAGTGAGTTGAACGCCAAAGCCAAGTCCTTTGGCATCACGGTGGTCGATGTGCGCATCAAACGCGCGGATCTGCCGGAAGCCAACAGCCTTGCCATTTACCGGCGCATGCAAACCGAGCGGCAACGTGAGGCCGCCGAAATCCGCGCCGAAGGTGAGGAGGCGTCGCGCCGCATCCGTGCCGATGCCGACCGCCAGGTCACGGTGGTGAAGGCCGACGCCACGGGCGAGTCGGAGAGAATCCGCGGTACGGGCGATGCGGAGAAGAACCGCGTCTTTGCCGACGCCTTCGGCAAAGATGCCGACTTCTTCGCCTTCTACCGCTCCATGCAGGCCTATAAAGGGTCGTTGAGGTCCGGCGATACGAGGATGCTGCTCAGCCCCGATTCGCAGTTCTTCCAGTACTTCAACGACGCGGCGGGCGGCCCTGGCGGGTCCTCGTCGAGCCTGCCAAAGCCGACGGCAACGGAAGATAGGGCCAGGAGCGGCACGAGCGTCGCCCCGTCCTCACCCTAGCCAAGCGGCCCGACGAACATGGACGAACTCGTAGTCGCCGTCGGTCTTGTTCTGGTGATCGAAGGCTTGGTTTGGGCGTTGGTCCCGCGGCTGGGGCGCAAGCTCCTGCAGGTGGCGTCTGAGACCCCTGAATCGTCCCTTCGCCTTGCCGGCACCGTCGCGGTTGCGGCCGGTGTCCTGATTGTTTGGTTCGTCCGTGGCTAGGCGTGGCCGGCAGCAACGGATTCTCGTTCACATCGTCCGATATTCGGTAAGATAGCGGCTGCTTTGGCGGTCCGGTTTGGGTTGGCTGCCTGCGTTGGCAAGGGAGTGCTCGTTCGATGTTCCAAAGAGGCAACCGGTATCAGCAAGGACCGCACCCGGCCGCGCGGCGCTGGGTTTGGAGCCTGGTCGGTTGTCTTGTGCTGCTCGCCGCGACCCCTGGCTTGGCGCGCGGGCCCGCCTCAGTGGCCGACATTGCCGAGGGCCTGCAAGACGCGGTGGTGAACATCTCCACCACACAGACGCTCGAGGGACCGTCGGACGCCGCGCCGGGCCGCAAGGGACCCAAGGGTTCGCCTTTCGAAGAGTTCTTCGACGATTTCTTCGACGACGAGGGCCCCGACGGCATGCCGCGGCGGGTGAGTTCGCTCGGCTCCGGCTTCGTCATCGACCCTTCCGGATTGATCGTG
The DNA here is from genome assembly GCF_041573655.1 of Methyloceanibacter sp. Taxonomy (GTDB): domain Bacteria; phylum Pseudomonadota; class Alphaproteobacteria; order Rhizobiales; family Methyloligellaceae; genus Methyloceanibacter. The sequence goes on along the minus strand of NZ_JBFFQD010000033.1, from coordinate 19,667 downwards.
ACTAACAATCACGTCATCGAGGGCGCCGACGAGATCATCATCAACTTCATCGACGGTACGAAGCTCAAGGTCACCAAGATCCTGGGCCACGACCCCAAGACCGACCTGGCGCTGCTCAAGGTCGAACCCAAGAAGCCCCTGACGGCCATCTCCTTTGGCGACTCGTCCAAGTTGCGGGTCGGCGATTGGGTCATGGCCATCGGCAATCCGTTTGGTCTCGGCGGCAGCGTCACGGTCGGCGTCGTTTCAGCCACGAAACGCGACATCAACGCCGGACCTTACGACGACTTCATTCAGACCGACGCCGCCATCAACCGCGGCAATTCCGGCGGTCCGCTGTTCAACATGGAGGGCGAGGTCATCGGTGTGAACACCGCCATTATCTCGCCGACGGGCGGGTCGATCGGCATCGGCTTCGCGGTGCCCTCCAACTCGGCGACGAAGGTCTTGAGCCAGCTGAAGGAGTATGGCGAGACGCGCCGGGGCTGGCTTGGCGTCCATGTCCAGAACGTCACCGAGGAGATCGCCGAGAGCCTGGGGCTCAACCCCCCGCGCGGTGCGTTGGTGGCTTCAGTAACACCTGATGGGCCCGCGGCGGCGGCGGGAATCGAACCGCGAGACGTGATCGTCGATTTCGACGGGCAATCGATCGCCAACATGCGCGATCTGCCCCGTGCCGTGGTTGGCGCCACGATCGGCAAGGACGTTCCTGTTCAGCTCATGCGCGGCGGCGAGACCAAGGAGGTCACGGTCAAGATCGGCCGCTTGCCCGAGCAGGATGAGGACAAGGAGGCCGAGGCGGCCCCAATGCGCGAACAGGATGGAGATGACCTTCTCGGCCTCTCCATCGCGCCGCTTACCAACGACCTGCGGAACAAATATGGCATCAGCGGAAACGTCGAGGGCGTCGTCATCACCGATGTCACGCCGGACAGCCCTGCCGCTAAAAAGAAGGTGAAGCCGGGCGACGTGATCGTGGAGGTCACGCAGGAAGAAGTGCGCCAGCCGCAAGATGTCGTCTCGCGGCTTCAAGCCGTCAAGCGCTCGGGGCGCCGGCGAGTCCTGCTGCTGTTGTCCGACGCCAAGGGCGAACTGCGCTTCGTTGCCGTTCCGACGAGCTAGCGTGACCGCCTCGACGAGCCGCTCCGAGATAATCCTCATTGCCGGGCCCACCGCGAGCGGCAAGTCCGCTGCGGCGCTCGCGCTTGCCGAGCAGCTTGCGGGCACGGTCATCAACGCCGACTCCATGCAGGTCTATCGCGAGCTTTCCATGCTCAGCGCGCGGCCGGATGCGGCCGAGACGGCCGCCGTTCCCCATCGCCTCTATGGCACCGTGCCCGCCAACGAGGCCTATTCCGTGGGCCGTTGGCTGGACGATGCGGGCGCCGCCATTGCGGAGGCACGCGACGCAGGGCGGATGCCGATCCTGGTCGGCGGGACCGGGCTCTACTTCAAGACGCTGCTCGAAGGCTTGTCGCCCGTGCCCGACATTCCCGCCGAGGTGCGGGCGTTTTGGCGCGGCCAGGCAAATGTGCTTTCACCGGAAGATCTCCACCAGGAGCTCATGGCCCGCGACCCCGTTATGGCAGCGCGGCTGCAGCCCAGAGATCCGCAGCGCGTCGTGCGCGCGCTCGAGGTCATCGACGCGACAGATGTCTCCCTGGCGGAGTGGCAAGGTCGCGAGGGCACGCCGATTGTCGCGCGTGCTTCGGCTCGGAAGCTCGTCGTTGCGCCGGAGCGCGAGCCGCTCTATGCGGTCATCGATGCACGCTTCGACCGCATGATCGAGGCGGGTGCCGTCGCGGAGGTGGAGGCCCTCATGGCGCTCGGCTTGGATCCCGGCTTGCCGGCCATGCGCGCCCTTGGCGTGCGGGAGCTATCGGCCTATCTGGCTGGCCGCATGACGCGGGAGGAGGCCGCCATAAAAGCCAAGACGGAGTCGCGGCGCTACGCCAAGCGTCAGATGACGTGGCTGAAACGGTTCATGACGGATTGGGGGTGGTTTCCGGACAGCGAAACCGCAGTGGCCGCCGCGAGCCGCGCTACACCGTAACTTTGGTGCCTACACCGTGACCTGCGTGCCGATCTGGACCACGCGGTCCGTCGGGAGCTGGAAGTAGCTCGACGCATCGTCGGCGTTGTGCGCCAGGAACACGTAAAGCCGGTCCTGCCATTGCGGCATGCCTGAGCGCGCATCGGGCCGGATCGAGCGGCTCGAGAGGAAGAACGACGTCGTCATGATGTCGAACTGCCAACCTTTCCGACTTGCGACGGCCAGAGCCTTCGGGACGTTGGGCCGCTCCATAAAACCAAAACGCAATGTGATGCGCATGAACCTGTCGCTCACCGGTTCGATTTGCACCCGGTCGCGGATCTTCACGCGCGGAATGTCCTCGTTCTCGATGGTCAAGATCACGTTGTGCTCGTGAAGCACCTTGTTGTGCTTCAGGTTGTGCAGCAGTGCGGTGGGCGCGAAATCCGGATCCGCAGTCAGGAACACGGCCGTGCCGGGTACGACATGGGGCGGCTTCTCTTCGAGGTTCTTGATGAGCGGGGCGAAGGGAACTTCCACGCGCCGCGTCTTCTGCGCCAGTAGGCGCGTGCCGCGCCGCCAAGTGACCATGATGACGACCAACATGACGCCGACAAGAACCGGAAGCCAAGCGCCTTCGGCCAGCTTCAGCGTGCTGGCCATGACGAACGCCGTATCGACGAAGATGAGCGGCGCCATCAGTGCGACGACCCAGATGAACTTCCAGCGCCACAGTAGCCAGATCACGATAAAGCCGAGAATGCCCGCCACCCATTCAGTGGCGGCCACGGCCAGCACATAGGCTGACGCGAGTTCGCTCGACGAGCGGAACATGAAGACCAGGAGCAGCACGCCGACCAGAAGCAGCCAGTTCACGCGCGGCATATAGATCTGGCCGGCTTGAGACTCCGAGGTGTGGCGCACCTCCATGCGGGGCAGGAGGCCGAGTTGCATGGCCTGCCTTGTGATGGAGTACGCGCCCGTGATCACGGCCTGGCTGGCGATAGCGGTTGCCATCGCGGCGAGCGCCACCATGGGATAGAGCGCCCATTCGGGAAACAGCAGGTAGAACGGGTTGGAAATCGTCTCCGGCTGGAGCAGGACCAGCGCGCCTTGGCCGAAATAGTTCAAGAGCAAGGCCGGCAGCACGAGGATCAGCCACGCCGTCTGAATAGGCCGCCGCCCGAAATGGCCAAGGTCGTTGTAGAGCGCCTCGGAGCCGGTCACCACGAGGAACACCGCGCCGAGCGTGACAAGGCCGATAATGCCGTGGGTGAAAAGGAAGTTGAGCCCGTAATACGGATTGAGCGCGAAGAGGATGCGCGGGTTCTGCGCGATCTCGTAAGCGCCGGCGATGGCGATGACGAGGAACCAGACTGTGGTGATGGGCGCAAACAACGCCGACACCTTCGCGGTGCCGTGGCTTTGCACGGAGAACAGCGCAATCAGAATGATCACCGTGATGGGCAGCACGTAAGGCTCAAACGCGTCCGTCGCCACGTTCAGACCTTCGACCGCCGAGAGCACGGACAGGGCCGGCGTGATCAGCGTCGAGCCATAGAACATCGAGGCGCCGACAATGCCCAGTGCGAGAACCAAAGGCGTGCGTTTGCCGACGGCGGTAAAGGCCAGCGCCGTCAACGCCAGCGTGCCGCCTTCGCCGTTATTGTCGGCACGCAGCAGCACCAGCACGTATTTCAGGGTGACGACGATGAACAGCGACCAGAAGATCAACGACAGCACGCCGTACACCGCCGCTTGTGTGACGATGCCGTGCTCGCCACCGGCGGCCAGCACCGCGACACGCAGCGCGTAGAGCGGGCTCGTGCCGATGTCGCCATAGACGACACCGATCGAGCCGAAGGTCAGCGCCCAGAACGCGCGCTTGGAAAGAGCGGGGGCGCCGTTGCCGTTGCCATTGCCGTTACCGTTGGCAACGAGCGTTTCTGAGCTAGCCGATTGCTGCATTCAAACCGGTGTGGGGAAGGGCGTTGTTGTTGGCGCGTTCGCGCTTGGCCCAAGCGCCGCGGGCCCCTTGAGAGCCGTAGGGACATAAGCGGATCGTGGGCTGTTGTCTAGGACGGTTCTTGGCACAGATAACAGGCGCCAAAGGCCGCACCTCAGCGCGCAATAAATGGCCATGCGCACCCCAGCGCGGGTAATTTTCACAAAGCAATAGAGCGTTAAGCTTGTCATTCATTCGCAATTCTCGTTGACCCGTTGTCATGCACCGCTTAGGGTGCGCGGCTTACACCGGCGTTTTCCGCCATTCTTTAGCGTTTCCACCAGGGCAGCGGCTGCGTCCAGCCGCGACGGCCCGGTGTTGCCAATGAGTAGAGACAATGTCACGCACGATGACAGGCGCCCAAATTGTGCTGGAGGCTCTCGCCGACCAGGGCGTCGAGCACATCTTCGGCTATCCCGGCGGCGCCGTTCTGCCGATCTATGACGAGCTGTTCCAGCAAGACCGGCTGAAGCACGTGCTCGTCCGCCACGAGCAGGGTGCGGTTCACGCCGCCGAAGGCTATGCCCGCTCCACCGGCAAGGTCGGCGTCGTGCTTGTGACATCGGGCCCGGGCGCGACGAACGCCGTCACAGGCCTGACCGACGCGCTGATGGATTCGATCCCCGTTGTCTGCATCACCGGACAGGTGCCGACCCACCTGATCGGTAACGATGCGTTCCAGGAATGCGACACGGTCGGCATCACGCGCCCCTGTACCAAGCACAACTATCTGGTGAAAGACGTTGACCAGTTGTCGACCGTCTTGCACGAGGCGTTCTATGTGGCGCGTTCGGGCCGGCCCGGTCCTGTCGTGGTCGATATCCCCAAGGACATCCAGTTTGCATCCGGCCTCTACGCCGGGCTGTCGAACTCGCAGCACAAGAGCTACCGCCCGCCCAAGGAAGGCGATTCCGCCGCGGTCGAAGCTGCTGTTGAGGCGATGGCAACCGCCAAGCGTCCGATCTTCTATACCGGCGGTGGCGTCATCAACGCAGGGCCCGCCGCCAGCGAGCGGCTGCGTGAGCTGGTGCACATGACCGGCTATCCGATCACCTCGACCCTGATGGGGCTAGGTGCCTTTCCGGCATCGGACAAGCAATGGCTCGGCATGCTCGGTATGCACGGCACTTATGAAGCGAACAACGCGATGCACGATTGCGACGTGATGATCTGCATCGGCGCGCGCTTCGACGACCGTATCACGGGGCGTGTCGACGCCTTCTCGCCGGGCTCCAAGAAGATCCACGTCGACATCGACCCGTCCTCGATCAACAAGAACGTCCAGGTCGACATCCCCATCGTTGGCGATTGCGACCACGTGCTGAACCAGATGATCGCGGCGTGGAAAAAGAAGAAGCCGAAAGTCGATAAGCCGGCACTGAAGACTTGGTGGGACCAGATCGACACATGGCGCGCGCGTAAGTGCCTGCACTACAAGAACCGCGACGATATCATCATGCCGCAATACGCCGTTCAGCGGCTGTTCGAGCTGACGCGCGGCAAGGACGTATATGTCACCACGGAAGTCGGCCAGCATCAGATGTGGGCGGCTCAGCACTTCCACTTCGACGAGCCGAACCGCTGGATGACCTCCGGCGGGCTCGGAACCATGGGCTATGGCATTCCGGCCGCGGTTGGCGTGCAGATGGCGCACCCGGACTCGCTCGTCATCGATATCGCGGGCGAAGCGTCGGTGCTCATGACCATGCAGGAGATGTCGACGGCGGTGCAGTACGACCTGCCCATCAAGATCTTTATCTTGAACAACGAGTACATGGGCATGGTCCGTCAGTGGCAGGAGCTGCTCCATGGCGGCCGCTACTCGCATTCCTACACCGAGGCGTTGCCCGACTTCGTCAAGTTGGCGGAGGCGTATCAAGCCGTCGGCATTCGCGCGGAGAAGCCGTCGGAGCTGGACGACGCCATCCGCGAGATGATCGAGACGCCGCGCCCGGTCATTTTCGATTGCCGGGTCCATAAGCATGCCAATTGCTTCCCCATGATCCCGAGCGGGGAGGCGCACAACAACATGCTGATGGGCGACGACGTCACCGAAGAGGACATCGAGAACGCCATCACCGACGAAGGCAAGGTGATGGTGTAATGACGCAGCCTGGGTCCGCATACTCGCTCGACAAGCAAGAGCAGAACCCGGAGTCGCATACGATCAGCGTGCTGGTCGACAACGAACCCGGCGTTCTCGCGCGCGTCATCGGTCTGTTCTCTGGCCGCGGCTACAACATCGAGTCGCTGACCGTGTCGGAGACCGAGCACGAGGCGCATCTGTCGCGCATCACCATCGTGACCACCGGCACGCCCATGGTCATCGAGCAGATCAAGCATCAGCTCGACCGGCTCGTGCCGATCCACTCGGTCACCGATCTGACCGTGCTCGGCCAGCCCATCGAGCGCGAGCTCGCGTTACTCAAGGTGGCAGGCACCGGCGAGAAGCGGGTCGAGGCGCTTGGTCTGGCCGAGGCGTTTCACGCCGAGATCATCGACTCGTCCACCGAGCATTTCGTCTTTGAGATCACCGGCGAGCAGTCGCGCATCGAGGAATTCATCGCCCTGATGCAGCCGCTCGGCCTGGTCGAGGTCTGCCGCACAGGCCTTGCGGCAATTGCCCGCGGGGCGGAGCGGATGTAACGCCACTTGTTTTTTCGCCGGTCCGGCGGCACAACCCGGGCCGAGCCGTCACATTGGATTTAGACGACGAAGGGAAGAGGTATGCGTGTCTATTACGATCGGGATGCCGATCTCAATCTGATCAAGGGTAAGAAGGTCGCCATTATTGGCTATGGCAGTCAGGGACACGCGCATGCGCTGAACCTGAAGGAGTCCGGCGTCAAAGAGGTGGCTGTTGGCTTGCGTGAGGGCTCCAGCTCCGCCGCCAAGGCTGAGGGCGAGGGGCTCAAGGTCATGTCCGTGGCCGACGCCGCCAAATGGGCCGACGTGGTGATGATGCTCACCCCGGACGAGCTCCAGGCCGGTATCTGGGAGAACGACCTCAAGCCCAACATGAAGCAGGGCGCGGCGCTGCTCTTCGCCCACGGCCTCAACATCCACTTCAATCTCATCGAGCCGCGCGCCGACATGGACGTGTGCATGGTGGCGCCGAAAGGCCCCGGCCACACGGTCCGCGCCGAATATAAGCGCGGCGCCGGCGTGCCGTGCCTCGTGGCCATCGCGCAAGACGCGACCGGCAACGCCCACGACCTGTCGCTCTCTTATGCTTCGGCGATCGGCGGCGGCCGCGCCGGCATCATCGAGACCACGTTCCGCGAGGAATGCGAGACCGACCTGTTCGGCGAGCAGGCCGTGCTCTGCGGCGGCCTTGTCGAGCTGATGCGCAACGGCTTCGAGACGTTGGTCGAGGCAGGCTATGCCCCTGAGATGGCCTATTTCGAGTGTGTCCACGAGGTGAAGCTGATCGTCGACCTCATCTATGAAGGCGGCATCGCCAACATGAACTACTCCGTGTCCAACACCGCCGAGTACGGCGAGTACGTCTCGGGCCCCCGCGTGGTGAACGAGCAGAGCAAAGCCGCCATGAAGGACGTCTTGAGCGATATCCAGTCAGGCAAGTTCGTGAAGGATTGGATGCTCGAGAACAAGATCAACCAGCCGAGCTTCAAGGCCATGCGCGCCAAATGCGACGACCACGACATGGAGGTCGTCGGCAAGAAGCTGCGCGACATGATGCCGTGGATCGCCGAGCGCAAGATGGTCGACAAGGCCAAGAACTAGGGACCTTGCGTCACCGAAGACTTGAGAGAATGGCCGGGAATCCCCGGCCGTTCGTCTTTCCGGTGTCATCAAATCCGAATCCAGTCGCCGGTAGGGTCGATCTATGATGTGATCCGTGACGCCGGGAGAGGGGAACCGCCATGCTGATCACCCGCTACGCCAAGATCGTGATGGTGCTGAGCCTGGCGATCTTCTGCCTGCTCGTCGCGTTCACCAACCTGACCGACTACAGCACGAACTTCCTGTTCGTGAAGCACGTGCTCAGCATGGACACGACGTTTCCAGGCAATGCGTTGATGTACCGGTCGATCACCAGTCCCGAGCTGTGGAGCGCCGCCTTTGGGTTGATCATCGCCAGCCAGATCGTGGCGGGTGTCCTGTTCCTGGCCGGCGCCATTTGCCTGTGGCAGGAGCGGCATGCTTCGGGGCTCGCGTTCAATGGCGCCAAGGGGCTCACGATCGCCGGCGCGCTCGCCGCCTTCCTCATCTGGTTCTTCGGCTTCATGGTGATCGGCGGGGAGTGGTTCGCCATGTGGCAGTCGCAAACCTGGAACGGCCAGGATGCAGCCTTCCGCTTCTATGTCACCGCGCTGGCCGTGCTGATCTTCGTGAACCAGGCCGACGGCGATCTGCCCGCGCCGGCCAAAGCGCCCCAGGCCAAGAGGACGGCGCCCAAGAAGGCTGCGTCCAAGACGCGTAACCCCACCCGCCGCCGCACCGACAAAGGGCGCCGCCGCACCGACACCGCGTAGGGAGACTTCGAGATGAACCGCGATGAGATCGAGGCCTTCGTTTTGGGCCTCTACGACGCCCGGGTGACAGGCGACATGGACGTGCTCGCCGGGATATTCGCCGACGACGCCACCTTCCAGATCGCGGGCTCGCCGGGGCACAGCCTGTTGGCCACCGTCGCCGAGGGCCACGAAGGGGTGATGGCGCTGCTCCAGACCATTGTGGATACGCTCGAATTAGAGAACTTAACCATTCTCGACCTCCTCGTTGAGGACAACAAGGTTGCAGTGCGCTGGCGTGCTACCGTCCACCAGGTTACGTCCGGCGAGATCCATACCAGCGAACTGGCCGACTTCATTGAAATCCGGAACGGGAAGGTGGTCTCCTTCATCGAGTTCCTGGACACGGCGCTCGCCGGATAGGGCCGGGAGTTTTTTGGTCGCCTGGGGTCTTGCACAATCCTGTGAGACTTGCCATTTCAGGGCCGGATTTGGGTGGTCTGCTAATAGCGGTTGGCGCATAATCCGCCAAACTGAACGGGAAAAGGACGGATTCGTCCTCAAGCGCGGGGCTAGAGGGAGCAGATTTTATGAGAGCCATCGCCTTGGGAATCGCCCTGGCGGTCGGGGTCAGCCTTCCAGGTCTGGCAGCCGAGCCCGATGGTCCGGCCGAGCTAATCGGCAAGACGGAGGCGATCCGGATCGCCATCCAGGACCAAGTTGGCGCGAACTCCATGCCCGACGTCGCCGAGCAGATCGCGCTCGCCGAATACTATTCCGTTTCGGGCCGCAAGCCGCTCTGGGTCGACGAGAACGGCCTCACCAAGCGCGGCAAGGCGGTCATGGCGGAGATCGCCAAAGCCGACGACTATGGCCTGCGCACCTCCGACTATAAATTGCCGAAGCTCTCCGGGTTCAATCCTGCCGCCCCCAACGCCATAGAGACTTTGGCGGATGCGGAGCTGAAGATCAGCGCGGCGGCGATCGAGTACGCCAGCGATGCCCGGGGCGGGCGCATCACTCCGCAAAGCCTCAGCAAGAACCTGGATCCCAGCCTCTTCCTGCCGAAGCCGGCCGAAGTGCTCGCCTTCATTGCCATTCGCTCCGATCCTGCTGCCTACTTGCGGAGTTTCCAGCCGACCCACCCGCAATTCGAGGCTCTCCGTAAAGAGCTCATTGCCGAGCGTGGGGGGAACGCCCCCCAGCAACAAGAGGTGTCGGGTCCCGAGGATGTTGTCATTCCCGCAGGCCCGGCCCTGAAGCTGGGTGTCGAGCACGGGCAGGTCGCTCTGCTTAGGAAGCGGCTCGAAGTGCCCGTGAAGGACGGTGCCAACGAATACGTCTTCGACGCGGAGCTGCGTGAAGCGGTTAAAGCCTTTCAGCGCACCCAAGGCGGCAAGGCCGACGGTATCGTCGGCCGTGGCACGCGGCGCTTGTTGAACGGAAATGAGGCGGCGGCGCCGCAGGTCAGCGGGCAGCAGAAGATCGATCTGCTCCTCGTCAACATGGAGCGCTATCGCTGGCTACCGCAGGACCTGGGCAGCTTTTACGTCAAGGTGAACATCCCGGCGTTTAAGGTCAGTGTGAAGGGCGATGAAGGCACGGTCTGGGAATCCCGCGTGGTCGTCGGCAAGACGCACACCCAGACGCCAATCTTCAACGATGAAATGGAAGAAATCGTCTTCCGCCCAAATTGGTATGTGCCGAACTCCATTAAGACCAATGAGATCGCGCCATACCTCCGGCGTGGCGGCGGCTTTTTTAGCGGTGGATGGGATACCTCCGTCCTGAAGCGTCAGGGCTTGCGCATCCGTGGTGTGAGCGGCCGCGACATCGATCCTGACACGATCGACTGGGGCCGGTCCGATATTCGCCGTTACGAAGTCTATCAGCCGCCGGGACCGCGCAATGTCCTGGGGCTCGTCAAGTTCCGCTTCCCCAATAGCCACGATGTCTATCTGCATGACACGACGCAGAAGCACTTGTTCGCCAATGCCGTCCGCGCCGAGAGCCATGGCTGCATGCGCGTGCAGAACCCCGATCAGTTCGCGACCGTTTTGCTGAAACACGATCAGGACTGGACGGCCGCGCGGGTCTCCTCCGCCATGCAGAGCGGTGCCAACGCCAACAAGATCCTCCTGAAGCAGAACATTCCCGTGTATCTGACCTACTTCACCGCGGTCGTGGACGAGAACGGCAAGCTCCAGCAGCACCGCGATCTGTATGGCCATGACCGGCGGATGGTTGCCGCGTTGAATGGAAGGCCGATTCCTGCGGGTCTGCCGGACAATGCGACGGTCTCCTCCTCCGCCAACTACGGGCGCCGCACGGTTCGGCGGCGGTCCAGCGGCAACCCGTTTGGCGGCATCTTCGACTTCTAGACCACGCATCGCGGGCAAGTCCTCGTTCTTCCAGGCCGAGACTGGGGCTGCCCCTTGCTCTTCGGGTCGGTTCTCACTATTTTCCAGCCATCGCGAGGCCTGAAGCCCTCGCCGGAAATAGGGTGACGATGCAGCGCAAGACCACACTGAACACGGCTCCAACCGGCGGATTTCCGTCCGGCCGTGCTCGCGCGCGCGCGCTCAAGCTCCTCCTTAGACGCCCCTGAGCTCCGGCGGTCTTGGCTTAGCGTCAGGGCGGGTGTTCAGGGGATCGCAAGAAAAACCCTCCAGGATTCAAGCGCCTCGCCAGTCGTGTTAGGCTGAGGCCAATGGCTTAAGGACGAGCACCATGACTTCGCAGACCAAGGCCCAGAAGGGGCAAACGCGTGACGACAAGGACCGCGTGGTCATTTTCGACACGACTTTGCGCGACGGGGAACAATGCCCCGGCGCCACCATGACATTTGACGAGAAGCTGGAGGTCGCTGAGCTTCTCGACGAAATGGGCGTGGACGTGATCGAGGCGGGCTTCCCGATCGCCAGCCAAGGCGATTTCGAGAGCGTCCAGGAGATCTCGCGCCGCGCGGAGAATTCCGTGATCTGCGGATTGGCGCGTGCCCAGCCCCAGGACATCGATCGCTGCGCCGAGGCTATCAAGCCCGCCAAGCGTGGCCGCATCCACACCTTCATCGGCACCTCGCCGCTGCATCGCAAATACCAGATGGGCATCGAGGAGGCAGAGGTGCTGGAGCGGGTCACCGCATCGGTCTCCCGCGCCCGCGGCTACACGGACGATGTCGAGTGGTCCGCCATGGACGCAACCCGCACCGAGGAAGATTTCCTGTGCCGTTGCGTCGAGGCCGCCATCAAGGCCGGCGCGACCACCGTGAATATTCCCGACACGGTTGGCTATGCGTATCACGATGAGTTCGGCGCGCTGATCCGCATGCTTCAGGAGCGGGTGCCGGGCGCCGATGCGATCGTGTTCTCGACCCACTGCCACAACGATTTGGGCCTGGCGGTCGCGAACTCCCTGTCGGGCGTGACGGCGGGCGCCCGCCAAGTGGAATGCGCCATCAACGGGCTCGGCGAGCGGGCCGGCAATGCGGCGCTGGAAGAGATCGTCATGGCGATCCACACGCGCTCGGACGTCATGCCGTTCTGGACCGGCGTCGACACCACCCACTTGACGCGCGCCTCCAAGCTCGTCTCCCGCGTGACGGCCTTCCCCGTCCAGTACAACAAGGCGATTGTCGGCCGGAACGCCTTTGCCCATGAAAGCGGCATTCATCAGGACGGCGTTCTGAAACATGCCGGCACGTTTGAGATCATGACGCCGGAGAGCGTTGGCCTGAAGGAGTCCTCGCTGGTGATGGGCAAGCACTCCGGGCGCCATGCGTTCCGCGAGAAGCTGAAGGAGCTGGCCTACGAGCTCGGCGACAACGCTTTTGAGGACGCCTTCGTGCGCTTCAAGGCTTTGGCCGACGCGAAGAAGCACGTCTACGACGAGGACATCGAGGCGCTGGTCGATCAGGAGATCGCCTCGGCCCATGACCGGATCAAGGTCGTGGCGCTGACCGTGATCGCCGGCACGGGCGGGCCCCAAAAGGCGACCATCACGCTCGATGTGGATGGCAAGCAGCAAATGTACGAGGCCGTCGGGGACGGTCCCGTTGACGCCACGTTCCAGGCCATTCGCGCGCTGGTGCCCCATGAGGCGCGGCTGGCGCTCTATCAGGTGAGCGCGGTGACGGAAGGCACGGACGCCCAGGCCGAGGTGATGGTGCGCCTGGAGGCCGACGGCAAAATTGCCACGGGCCGTGGCTCCGACACCGACACGATGGTCGCTTCCGCCAGAGCCTATGTCAGTGCGCTGAACAAACTCCTGGCGCGCGGGGGCCGGCGCAAGCCGGAGACCATGCTCGCCTCCTGAGGCGCCTTATTTGCGTGGCCTTCATGCTCCTGTCGCGGGCATCTGCGGAAAATGTGGCAAGGACGCAACGGTTGGCCGGGTGCACCCCGGCAACCGGTGCCGTCCCACAAGAGTTGAACGCGTCAAGCGAAGAGTTTTTTGCGATTCCGGCGCATCACGCATTGCTCGCCATCGCGATTTGACGCAACATGGCTTTGCGCCTGGCGGCGGCTGAAACCCTTTGATCGGCCATATTTTCTGCCGTGCGCAGTATCGGTAGCGTTAAGGGCTCACCGCTTCTGCGGCGAGCCGATTGTGAGGCGGGTGCATGTTCTCGCGGCTCTTGGGGTCTGTCTCGGCAGACATGGCCATCGACCTCGGCACGGCGAACACCGTCGTATATGTCCCGGGGCGCGGGATCGTTCTGGACGAACCATCCGTGGTTGCCATTGAGGAGCGCGGCGACGACCAGAAGGTGATCGCCGCCGGTCAAGAGGCCAAAACGATGCTCGGGCGCACGCCGAGCAAGATCGATACCGTTCAGCCGTTGCGCGATGGCGTCATCGCGGATTTCAACGCGGCTGAAGAAATGATCAAATATTTCATTCGCCGCGTTAACAAGCGCCGGTTATTCGGCAGCCCGCGGGTCATGATCTGCGTGCCGGCGAGCGCCACGTCGGTTGAGCGCCGCGCGGTCCACGAGGCCGGCCTGTCGGCTGGCGCGCGCCGCGTCTATCTCATCGAGGAACCGGTGGCTGCGGCCATTGGCGCAGGTCTCCCCATCAAGGAACCGCGCGGGTCCATGGTCGTGGACATCGGCGGCGGCACCACGGACATCGCCGTGATGTCCATGGGGAGCATCATCTATTCGAAGTCGATCCGCACGGCCGGAAACGCCATGGACGAGGCGATCGTCAACTACTCCCGCTTCAAGCACCATGTGCTGATTGGCGCCACCAATGCCGAGGCCATCAAAAAAGAAGCAGGCTCCGCCGTCGCCAAGGCCAACGGCACCCACGTCGCCGTTCAGCTCAAGGGCCGCGACATGCAACGCGGCTTCCCCACGGAAGTGACGCTGGGGCCGCATGAGATCGCCGACGCACTAACATTGCCGATCCAACAGATTGTCGGTGGCATTCGTCAGGCCCTCGCGGATGTGCCGCCCGAATTGACCGCAGATATCTGCGATGCCGGGATCTATCTCACCGGCGGCGGCGCGCTTCTTGATAAGATCGATGTGCGTTTCCAGCAGGAGACGGGTGTAAAGTTCAAGATCGCCGAGGACCCGCTGCGCTGCGTGGTCCGGGGAACCGGCATGGCTTTGGAACGGTTGGATGAGATCGCCGATCTACTAATCAAACCCTAGTTTTAAGGGTAGCGGGGCAACAAGAAGGGCGCGCATCAAGCGGCCCAAAGCGAGTAGGGAGTGGAGCGCTATCGAGGCGCTCCTGGGTGGAGGCATATGCGCGAGCGCGGTTCACCGTTGTTCCGTCGACACCGGCCCTCCTGGCGGGCGCCGGTCGAGCTCCTGAGTTTTGGCCTTTATTTCCTTTGTGCGGTTCTTCTCGTGCTGAGCCGCATCGGCCATGGCGCGATCTCGGACGCTCGCGACGGCCTAGTCGATCTCAGCGCGCCTCTGCTCGAAATGGCATCTCTGCCGGCCATCGAAGCGCGCCGCGGCATGGATCGCGTGCGGCTGTACCTGGCCGCCTTCGACGAGGTCGACCGGCTCAAGAAAGAGAACGAGGAGCTCAAGCAGTGGGAGTGGCGGACCAAGCTGCTTGAGCGAAAGGTCGCGCATTTGCGGTCGTTGTTGAACGCCGTGGAGGAGCCCGCGCTTGTCTACGCCACGGGCCGGGTCATTGCCGATGCGCGCGGGCCTTTCGTGCGCAGCGCCTTGATCAATCTCGGCCGCAATGACGGTCTGCGTATTGGCTACGCCGTGATCAACGGCGACGGCCTCGTGGGCCGTACGGTGGACGCAGGCGATTCCGTCGCCCGCGTGCTCCTGCTCAACGACCTCAACAGCCGCATTCCGGTTCTGGCCGGTCCGGCCGGCGTGCGCGGGTTGGCCTTGGGCGACAATAGTTCTGAACTTCAGCTCGACTTCATTCCCGAAGGCACGGCCATCTACCCGGGCGACGAAGTCTACACCTCGGGCAGCGACGGCGTATTGCCGCGGGGCTTGCGCGTTGGCGTGGTCTCCGGCACCGCGGGCGCCTACAAGGTGCGCCCCTATGCCGAGCTGAACTCGCTCGATGCGGTTAGCGTGTTGTTCTTCGACGCGCCGGCCATAACCCGTGCCGATCCGCCGACCGATGGCGGTGGGGGCGCTCTATCGGCCGCGCCTACCAGCGGAGACGAGGCGAAAGCGCCAAGCGCCTCGCGGCCTGTCGCGGCGGTCTCGCCACCACCCGTAACGCAGATGCAGGCGGGGCAATGACCAAGTTCCTCCCGGCTCTGTCTGTCTTATTTGCGGTGGTCGCCACCGCGGTGCCGTGGGGATTGCCAGCCGATGCAACCTTTATCCTGCCGCTGATCGTAGTGATGATGGTGTTCTGCTGGCGCGCCATTCCGGGCGCAGGCCTGCATCCGGCGGGTGCCGTGGGGCTAGGTCTTCTCGCAGACCTCATGAGTGGCGGACCGCTGGGCTATTGGGCGCTGATGTGCCTGATCGGGGCCACCGTCGGCGGACGTGCGGGCTCCTTGGGCGAGACCCGCGACCTTGGCCGTCATTGGCTCATCTGGAGCGTGCTCGTTACCGGGCTCGCCGGGTTCGGCTGGCTGCTCGCCTCACTTTATTACTTCCGCTGGATCGACTGGTGGCCGATCGCCTTTGGCGCCATCGTCTCCGTCGTGCTGTTTCCGGTCGTGCTTTACGGCCTGCTCTGGGTTCGCCATGGCCGCTTGGGGCATGAGCGGAACGCAATCTTCCGGGGTGGGGCATGAGAAAGTGGAGCAAGAGGGCGAAGGCGCTCCACTACGGTGCGAAGAAGAAGCCCGACTACACGCGCAAACAGAGCTACCGGTTCTCG
The DNA here is from genome assembly GCF_041573655.1 of Methyloceanibacter sp. Classification (GTDB taxonomy): domain Bacteria; phylum Pseudomonadota; class Alphaproteobacteria; order Rhizobiales; family Methyloligellaceae; genus Methyloceanibacter. Next base: position 3,824 of record NZ_JBFFQD010000033.1, on the reverse strand, counting down.
CGCCGCGCGCTGCTCGTCGGCGCAGGTCAAGCGGGTCTGTTTGGTCTCCTCGGCTGGCGCTTGCACCAGCTGCAAATCCGGGACTCGTCCGAGTACCGCCTACTATCCGACGAAAACCGGATCATGATGCAGCTCGTCGCGCCCGCGCGCGGGGCCATCTACGATCGCTTCGGCACGGTCATTGCCGAGGATAAAGAGAATTTGCGGCTCCTCGTACTGCCCGCGTTCTGCAAGAGCTTGCCGGGAACGCTGGATGCTCTGTCCAGGGTCGTTCGCGTCTCGTCCGCCACGCGCAGCCGCGTGATGCGCGCCGCGCGCCGCCAAAGCGGCTATTACCCCGTGCTCGTCGCCGAAGGACTGACATGGCGCCAATTCGCCCTGCTCAATGTTCTCGCGCCGCAAATCCCCGGCATGCGCATGGATCGCGCTGCCTACCGCCAATACCATCACGGCCGCCCCATGGGGCATGTGGTGGGCTATGTCGGGATGGCCGGTAAGGCGGAGGTCGATGTCGACCCGGTCATGCGGCTGCCGGGTTTCCGCACCGGCCGCGCCGGCGTGGAGAAGAGTTTCGATCCCGAGCTGCGAGGCAGCCCCGGCAACATCAAATACGAGGTCGACGTGCATGGCCGCGTCGTCCGCGAACTCGACTCGAAGCCGAGCACCAAGGGCAGGGACCTCGTTCTCACGATCGACCACCATTTGCAGACCATCGCGCTCGATCGCATTAAGGAGCATCGCGTCGCATCGGTGGTCCTGATGGACGTCCTCACCGGTGGCGTTCTCGCCATGGCGTCGACGCCGAGCTTCGACCCCAACGCGATCGCCTTCAATCCCGACCCGAAAGAGTGGCGCAACCTGGCCAGGGGTAAGGACAACCCGATGCAGAACCGCGCCGTCCGCGGTCAATATCCACCCGGGTCGACGTACAAAGTGATTACGGCACTCGCTGGTCTTTCCGCCGGGGTGATCGACACGAAGGAGACGATGCGCTGTCCGGGGAGCTACGCGGTTGGCCGCAAGCGTTTCCGCTGCTGGAAGGCCCATGGCGGCGGTATCAATGTGCATGAAGCGATCAAGCAGTCGTGCGACGTCTTCTTCTACGAGACGGCCAAGCGCATGGGCATCGACTATCTCGCCTCCGTTTCGCGTCATTTCGGTCTTGGCCGGACCTTGGATTGTGGACTGGCCGGCGAGAAGCCCGGGCTGATCCCCGACGTTGCCTGGAAGCGCCGCGCACTCTTTGATGCCTGGTATACGGGCGAGACCGTGATCTCCGGGATCGGTCAGGGTTTTGTGCTGACCACGCCGCTCCAGCTCGCCGTGATGACGGCGCGCGTGGCCACGGGCCGGGCCGTGTTGCCCAAGCTCGTCATGTCGGAGGAAGACCAGTTCGAGCCATGGCCCTTGCTTGAGGTTGATCCGGCGCATCTTGAGGTCGTCCGCAATGGCATGATCGGCGTCGTCAACGAGCCGCGGGGAACGGCCCGCCGCTCGGCGTTGCAGATTCCCGGCGTGCAGATGGCCGGCAAGACCGGAACCTCGCAAGTGGTCTCCTCGCGCAACGAGCACAAGCTGTCCCCGTATGAGCGGGAGACGCACGCTCTGTTCGTCGCCTTCGCGCCGGCGGACAAGCCGCGCTATGCCGCGGTCTGTGTCGTGGAGCATGGCGGTGGGGGATCGCGCGCGGCGGCGCCCGTGGTGCGCGACGTGATGACGGAAGCTCTTTTACGCGATACCGCAAACCGGCCCGCCTTCGTCGCCAACAATGCGCACATCGTTCCTTCTGAGTTGGCCTCGGCAGAGGGCACGCCATGAAGATGCTGTTCGCCGAGACCCCGGCACCAAAGCTCAATCTCGGCAAGAAGCTTTGGCTCCTCAACTGGCCGTTTCTCCTGCTCGTCGCCGGGATCGCCTTGGTGGGCGCGGGCGCGCTCTATTCGGTGGCAGGTGGCACGTTCGAGCCCTGGGCGACCCGCCACGTCGTGCGGTTCTGCATCGGCTTGGCGCTGCTCTTCGCCGTGGCCTTTTCCGACATCCGTTGGTGGCTAAACGGAGCCTATCCGCTCTATCTCGCGGTCTTGCTGCTCATGCTGCTGGTGCCGTTCATCGGCGTGGAGAGCGGCGGCGCCCGGCGCTGGCTTGGCGTGGGCGAACTCAGCTTCCAGCCCTCGGAGATGATGAAGATCACGCTCATCCTGGCGCTGGCGCGCTATTACCAGTGGCTGCCGCCGGAGAAGATCTGGCGCCCCGATGCGCTGATCCCGCCGCTGCTCCTGATTGGCGTTCCCGTGTTGCTGGCGCTCGCTCAGCCGGACCTCGGCACCGCGGCTTTGTTTGCCATCATCGGCGGCGGGCTGCTGTTCCTGGCCGGCGTCAGCTGGTTCTATTTCGGCGCGGCCATTGTCGGCGTGATCGTGTCCTTGCCCCACGCCTGGGAGATGCTGCACGACTACCAGAAGGAGCGTGTGCTCACCTTCTTCGATCCGGAGCGCGACCCCCTCGGGTCCGGCTATCACATTCTTCAGTCGAAGATCGCCATCGGCTCGGGCGGCCTTGCCGGCAAGGGCTATATGATGGGCACCCAGGCCCAGCTCAATTTCCTGCCCGAGAAGCACACCGACTTCATCTTCACGATGTTTGCCGAGGAAATGGGTTTTATCGGCGCCGTCGTGCTGCTGGCGCTCTATCTTGTAGCGCTTGTCTTCATCACCTATATGGCGCTGCGCTGCCGCAGCATGTTCGCCAAGTTGGTGGCGGCAGGCGTGGGGCTGACCCTGTCCGCCTATGTGTTCATCAACGTGGCCATGGTCACGGGGCTCGTCCCCGTGGTCGGCGTGCCGCTGCCGCTGGTCTCCTATGGCGGCACCTCAATGCTGACCATGATCATCGGCCTCGGCTTCGTGCTCAACGCCCATGTCAACCGCAAGGTCACGTTCCGGCGCCAGGAGGTGCGGGCCTTGTGGTGAACCGCCCGCCAAACCATTTAAAGGCCAGGCGAACTGGACAGGCGGACCGGGGCAATGCTAAGGGGAGCCCCCTTGGGCCGCGTGAGGCCCATCCGGATGCGGCTCGAAGAGGCAAGGCATTCAGGGCGCATAGCTCAGTTGGTAGAGCAGCTGACTCTTAATCAGCGGGTCCAAGGTTCGAGTCCTTGTGCGCCCACCATTCCTTTCAATAACTTACAGTCTTGGTGCGAGCCGTGAGGATCAAGCCGGAAGCATATTGGAAGCAACTGATAGCAAAAAGCTTCCGATTTGGCCCCGCTGGGACCTCAGGCGACGCGATGGCGTGACCCTCTCGCGCCGTTGTGCTTCCCCCATGCCCCTATGGGACCCAGAGGGAGTTGCAGGAGGTGGTAGTCCATCTTCCGCATTACTCGCCCAGCACCGTTGCACTGTTGCGGCCTGAGAGGGTCCCTGTTGCATCTATGTCTGCTTTACGTCTGGAAGCGGACATTGACAGTGGACGCCATGATGTCAGCTAAGTGCCAAAAGCGGACGTCGGCTTCTACAACCGGTATGGGTAGGATTACCCATATACGCCCCCTCCCTCGTCTGCATAATTTGATTTCGTCAACGAATAGCGGGAGGCCACTGCTTCCGGCTCGCGCAAGGGAGGAGAGTGGAATGACCCGGATCAGAGGGGTTGCAGCGGCATGGCTTGTTGCGTGCCTGAGTATGGCGGCTGTGCTCACCACGCCGGTTTGGGCGGCGGCAAAGGAGCCCAAACCGCAGACCCTTTTCATCAACGTCAATGTCTTTGACGGCAAGGCCGACAAGCTTGCCACGGGCATGAGTGTGCTTGTCGAAGGCAATCTCATC
>NZ_JBFFQD010000032.1:0-22151 GCF_041573655.1 Methyloceanibacter sp. | reverse complement strand
GCCGACCCTGTTAAGGCGCAACCCGCTTGGCGGCAAAGCCGGCCTCCGCGTCAATTGGTGACACCAGCCGCGAGGTCCGCCGTGATACCGGGATGAGCCGGTATTCAAGCCACACGACAGCACGATGCCTCCTGGCGCGGGTGTCCCCAGGAACCAGGGGGGCGAAAAAACGTTTCTGGCACGGACCTTGCGGCCCTTGACAGGGCGCGCGCGTCTCGCCAAGTGATGCCTAGAGCGCGGGCCACTCCGCGCCAGAACCCCGCAAAATGGCGGAAATGCGTGCTTATGCGCCCGCGTCCAAGGTTTTTGCCGTGTCCGGAGGGGCCAAAGTCCCGGCCGGGGCCGAGCTTATAGGCCATGCTTAATTGACGATTAAGGGTGTGCCCGTTAATCGCTTCTGGGTTCTGCCCGCCTCGCGAGGGGCCCAGGGGACATGCTGAGACGGATCTGCCGTCTCCATCATCAGACCGGCGCGCCCGAAGGGCCTCGCGCCCGCGGAGAGACGTGAATGGCAACCAAGACCGCTCAAGCCCAAGAACAAGAGACCGAGACCCAGTCCCAGGACGGCCCTGTCCTCGATATGTCTGATGCGGCCGTCAAGAAGCTGATCAAGACCGCCAAGCAGCGGGGCTTTGTCACCTATGACGAGCTGAACGAGGTTCTGCCCTCAGAAGAAGTGTCCTCCGAGCAAATCGAGGATACCATGTCCATGCTCTCCGATATGGGCATCAACGTGATCGATTCAGACGACGCTGAAGAGGCTGCCGAAGGCGAAGGCGCCGCAGGCAAGGCCGTGGTCGCGCCGCAGGCGGTTGCTAAGCCGGCCACCACCACGCGCGAACCCGCCGAGCGCACGGACGATCCTGTGCGCATGTATCTGCGCGAGATGGGCACCGTGGAGCTGCTCTCCCGCGAAGGCGAGATCGCCATCGCCAAGCGCATCGAGGCCGGCCGCGAGGCGATGATTGCAGGCCTCTGCGAAAGCCCGCTGACCTTCCAGGCCATCATCATCTGGCGTGACGAGCTGAACGAAGGCAAGATTTTGCTCCGCGACATCATCGACCTCGAAGCCACCTATCAGGGTCCCGACGCCAAGCAGGTCCCCTCCCAGCCGTTGCCGGGCGAGGAGCCCGAAGAGGGCAAGGACGGCGAGGCCAAAGACGGCGCGACGAAGGACGGCGCGGCCAACGACAACGCCAAAGAGGGCGGCAAGGACGGCGAAGAGGAGTCCGAAGGGCGCGAAGAAGAGGATGACGACGACGACATGGAGAACGCGCTTTCGCTCGCCGCCATGGAGGCCGAGCTGAAGCCGCAAGTCCTGGAGACCTTCGACCTCGTCGCCACCAACTACAAGAAGCTCCGCCGCCTGCAGGACCAGCAAGTGGAGAAGGCGCTGAAGAACGACAGCCTCTCCTCCGGCCAGGAGCGCCGCTACAGGGGCCTCAAGGACGACATCGTCACGGAAGTCAAATCGCTCCAGCTCAATAACAACCGTATCGAGAGCCTGGTCGAGACGCTCTACCACATCAACCGCAAGCTGCTCGGCTCCGAGGGGCGCCTGCTGCGCCTGGCCGAAGGCTATGGCGTCAAGCGCGAGGACTTCCTCGGCGAATATCAGGGCAACGAGCTCGACCCGAACTGGCTTCGTAGAGTTGGCCGCCTCAAGAAAAAGGGCTGGGCCGATTTCATCAAGGACGAGCGCGGCCAGGTCAAAGAGCTCCGCTCCGGCATTCACCAGCTCGCCGCCGAGACGGGCCTGCAGATCGCCGAGTTCCGCCGCATCGTCTCCATCGTGCAGAAGGGCGAGCGCGAGGCGCGCCAGGCCAAGAAGGAGATGGTCGAGGCGAACCTGCGCCTGGTGATCTCCATCGCCAAGAAATACACCAATCGCGGCCTGCAATTCCTCGACCTCATCCAGGAAGGCAATATCGGCCTGATGAAGGCGGTCGATAAGTTCGAATACCGCCGCGGCTACAAGTTCTCCACCTACGCCACCTGGTGGATCCGCCAGGCGATCACCCGCTCGATCGCCGACCAGGCGCGTACCATCCGCATCCCCGTGCACATGATCGAGACCATCAACAAGATCGTGCGCACCTCGCGCCAGATGTTGCATGAGATCGGCCGCGAGCCGACGCCCGAAGAGCTCGCCGAGAAGCTGGCAATGCCGCTGGAGAAGGTGCGCAAGGTCCTCAAGATCGCCAAGGAGCCCATCAGCCTCGAGACGCCCATCGGCGACGAAGAGGATAGCTATCTCGGCGATTTCATCGAGGACAAGAACGCGGTGCTGCCCATCGACGCCGCGATCCAGTCGAACTTGCGCGAGACCACGACCCGTGTGCTGGCCTCACTCACGCCGCGCGAAGAGCGCGTGCTGCGCATGCGCTTCGGCATCGGCATGAACACCGACCACACGCTCGAAGAGGTCGGCCAGCAGTTCTCGGTCACCCGCGAACGCATCCGCCAGATCGAGGCCAAGGCGCTGCGCAAGCTGAAGCACCCGAGCCGCTCGCGGAAGCTGCGGAGTTTTCTGGATAACTAAGCTTCACGGAGAGCCAGCCGAAAGCCGGCGTCTCGAAGTGGGACCACGGGCGATGTCTTGCGCCTAAGGCGTCACCTGCCGAGATAACGGCGCTCCAGATGGGCCTTGAAATGGCGCGGGTCCAACGGCTCGCCCGTCACCTCGGTCAGCAGCTCCCGCGCGGTCTTGAGCTGCCCGCGCCCGTGGATCTCCCGGCGCAGCCACCCCACCAGCGGCCCGAACTCGCCCGCTTCGATCTGCGCCTCCAGACCCGGGAGGGCTTTGCCCGCGGCGGCGAACCATTGCGCCGCCATCAAGGCGCCCAGCGTATAGGTGGGAAAGTAGCCGAACAGCCCGGAAAACCAGTGCACGTCCTGCATGCAGCCGTCCTTGAAATTGCCCTCCGTCGACTGCCCGAGAGAACGCGTCATGCGCGCGTTCCAGGCGTCCGGAATGTCGGCCACGGCGAGCGCGCCGGCCACAAGCGCCCGCTCCAGCTCGAAGCGCAGGATGATGTGCAAGGGATAGGTGAGCTCGTCGGCGTCGACGCGGATAAGCCCGCAGGCGACCCGGATCGCGCGCGCATGGAGATTATCCGCGGACCATGCCGCGTCGCCCTGGCGCCCGCCGAGATGCTGGCGGATATGCGGGCCCGCGAAGCCCATGAAGGCGCGCCCGCGCGACACCTGCATCTCCACGAACAGAGACTGGCTCTCATGCACCGCGGCCCCAAGGCAGTCGCCGACCGGTTGCCGGCGCCACTCGGCCGGCAGGCCCTGCTGGTAGAGCGCGTGCCCGGTCTCGTGCAGCACCGCCATGAGAGATTCCAGGAAATCGTCTTCGCTGTAGCGGGTGGTGATGCGCGTATCGTCGGGCACGCCGCCGCAAAACGGGTGATGGCTGACGTCGAGCCGCCCGCGTTCGAAGTCGAACTGAAGCGCGCGCATCATCTCTTCGCCGAGCTTGCGTTGATGGGCGTCCGGGAACGGACCCGGCAGCGGCAAGGGCTCGGGCTGCTGGCCGAGAACGCGGTCGATCATGCCGGGGAGAAAGCCTTTCAGTTCGTCGAACAGGCGCGCCACGTCGGCTTCGCGCGTGCCCTCCTCGTACATGTCGAGCAGCGCGTCGTACGGCGAAAGCTTGAGCGTGTCGCCCAGCGCCGCGGCTTCCTCGCGCGCCAGCCGCAACACCTCCGAAAGGGGACTCACGACCGCGGTCCAGTCGTTCTCGGCCCGCGCCACCCGCCAGATCTGCTCGCAACGGGTCGCGGCAATCTGCATGGCGTGCACCAGCGCCTCAGGCAGCGCCACGGTGCGCGTATGCATGCGCCGCATGGCGCGCAGATTCGCACGCTGCCATGCGTCGAGCTGGGCGGAACGGCCTTCCGCTTCATCCAGCAGGCCGCCGACTTGAGGCGCGGTCAGCGTCCGGTGCGCGAGGCTCGCGAGCGCGGCCAACGCCTCGCCGCGGGCAGGCCCCCCGCCGCGCGGCATCATCACCGCCTCGTCCCAATAGAGCATGGCTTGCGCATGGGAGATCTGGTGAAGCTCCGCGAAGCGCGTCTCGAGGTGTTCGTAAGGCGACACGGCCATTTACGTCCTGTTGTGGGAGGTGCGCGCTCAGCCGCGCTCGCTATCCGTATCGACCAGCTTGATATCGTTCAGCTCGCTCCTGAGCCAGCGCACTTCGTGCTCGAGGAACTCGATACGCTTCCTGAGCGCCAGAAAGGCCCAGAATGCGGTAGCTGCAACGATCAAGATGGCGATGTTTTGGGCGACGTCCATGGGTCTCAAGTCCTTGGGTCTTGGGGTTCTTGGCTTTTTTGCGCGCATCTGCCTGAGAGGCGTCCCGGCAATGTCGCACAAGAGCCAAGAGGGAGGATAGGCGCGCGCTACTGCTGAGTTGAGCCATGTCCCCACGGTGCTAGAAATGCTCGTGTCTTCTCCCATGCGCCGTGGTCGAAAAAGTCGAGATGACCGCCTTGGGGGAATACTTCGATGTGCTTGGGCTCGTTGGCGGCACGATAGACCCGTTGGCCCAAGTCCACCGGGATCACCGCATCCTGCGCGCCGTGGAGGATCAGAAGCGGGACCGTGACCGAGCCAATAGCGCGCTCGACGTTATATTGGTCGGTAATCAGTAAGCCGAGCGGCAGCCAGAAATAGATGGGCCGCGCCACGTCGATCGTCGAGGTGAGCGGTGCTTCGAGCACGACCGCGGCGACCGGCTTTTCGGCCGCCAGACGCACCGCCTGACCTGAACCCAGCGACTCGCCGTAAAGGACGATACTGTCTGCCGGCGCCCCGAGGCCTATCAGATGATCGTACGCCGCGCGCGCATCGGCGACATTGTGCTCTTCTGTGGGCGTCCCGCCCGAGCCGCCATAGCCGCGGTTGTTCAGGTAGAAAACACCAAACCCGTCGTCTTGGATCGTTCTGATCCGGGGCGTGCGATTGGCGGCGTTGGCACCATTGCCATGGAAATAAAGGAGCGTCGGCTTGCCGTCCTTCGCCGGCGCATACCAGGCAACCAGCGTCGTACCGTCTTCGGCCGCAATCTCCACCTCCTCGATGCCGTCCAAGCCAGCCGCCGCCGGCGCAACGCGGGTCGCATCGGGGAAATACATGAACCAGCGATGGCCGAAGAGCGCCAACAGGCAAAACGCCACGTAGACCGCGATGAGCCACGCAATGATTTCCATGTGTTTCTGCTGGTCTTTCTTCACACCGGGTAAGATATCAAGGCTTAAGACAGATAGGCGAGCGCATCCGCCAGATCGAGGCCAATGCGGTGCGTAAGCTCAAGCACCCGAGCCGCTCGCGGAAGCTGCGGTCCTTCCTGGCTAATCAAGCCAGCCTTTAGTCCCCGGTCATTCTGAGGCCCCCGAACCAGTCTTTAGGCGGTGCGTGATGCTCGCAGTGCCTGCCCCAGGCGGCCCTTCCAACCCCTGGAGTGTACAATGCGCGCGCGGTGGTGACCGCCCCTGATAAAAGCGTGCCATGGCGATGGTTGGCCAGGATGTATACGAAGAACTGGCGCATGAGAGCAGGAAACGCCCAATTGGACCCCCGGGACAAGCCCGGGGGTGACGAAGCCTGCTCTAGTCACCCTAAAAAGCGCTTACCAGTCGCGGATAGCCTCGCGGCGCAGCTGACGGCGCGCGTAACCGCGTGCGCGCGGATATCCATAGCGCGAGTAGCGGTGGCCATAGCCGTAGCGCCGAGAGCCGTAACGCGGATAGGCGTAGCCGCCGCGGACCGCGCCGTAGCAATAGGTGACACAGCAGCAGCCGTAGCCATAGCCGGCCCAATAGCCTCCGGCGGACGCCTTGGACGGTGCGAACATCGCCAGGGCGAGAACGAAGGTGCAAGCGGCAATTGCCAAAGATCGTTTCATCATTAGCTCCTTTCGGCCCGCCGCCTTCAAGGAGAAGCCCCAACTTGGGGGGAAACGTTGGGGCTTCTGATGGGGGACCTTGTGATCAAGGGCGTGTCACCGCTGAGGCGACACAATGCGATGCTAGTCGCAACGCCTGATCACCCAGCAGGAGCCGGGGTTAAGGTTAGCCGGTAACGCTTTGGGCGGGCGCGCTTTACCAGGAATCGCTGTGCTTGGCGGCTTCCGTCTCGATCTCGGCGCCAAGGCGGCGTGCGTCCGCATCGTCCCAGTTCGGGGGCGCGGTGACTGCAGACCATGCCTCGATGTAGTCAGCCACCGCGTAGTTGTGACCACGTCCTGGCGGCACGACCGCAGCAAACATCATATCGATCCCGACCTGCAACGCGGTGACAATTGGGAACCACTGCAGTAGCGGCGACACGTCGTCGGCCCGCGGAGAACTCATCCATTGGGGCTGTCGGTAAAACATTCCTTCTTCGAAGAAGACAATCGCGTCGCTTGGATAGACAACATACACGACGCGCACGCGGCCCCAGTCGGCCTCGTTTTGCGCGGCGCCGTCGCCGTGACCAATCACGCGAAAGTTCGAGCCGCCCTCGAAGATTGGCCGCCACGCGGGCGAGTCTTCGTCGCGATCACGCTGGATCGTGCGCCAGATCGGGTTGCGAAAGGGTGGGCCCGCCCAGACCGCCCCATCGAACCCATCCCCCAGCCAGGCATGTACAGGTAGCGAGGCTTCCGATCCGAGCGAACCGAGGCTGAGACCAAACAGATAGAGTTTCGGGCGGTTGGCCTCCGGAAGTTTGCTCCAATAGTTGTAAATGGCCCTGAACACGGCGGCTGCAGACGCCTGCGAGCGTCCGGGCTCAAGGATCAACGACAGGGGGCTTTGGAGATAGGAGTACTGAACGGCGACTGTCGCGACATCTCCGTCATGCATGTATTCCAGTGGCGCGATGCCATTATTGTCGACCCACCCCGTGCCTGTGGGCGTCACGATGACCAACAATGACCGGGAGAAAGCGCCCATTTGGATTAGATCGGCGAGGGCCAACTCAGCCTGCTCCTCGGGCGAATCCGCCGAGCGGAGCCCTGCATAGACGCGGATCGGCTCAAGTGCTGCGCGACGGCTGAATTCCTCGATATCTGCCTTCCTCGGTCCTTCTGTAACGAACCGCTTGCCGGCTCGACCGAGATCCTGCCACGCGATTTGAGATCCGGGACCACCTGATCTCGTGGCCTCCCTTGGTACTGATGCACCCGGCGGATTGGTGACATCCACCAGCGCTTGAGCGCGGTCAATTGCGCCTATGATGGCGCTAACCAGCGTGCCATTCACCAACGTCACCAGGAGCACCGCGAAGATCACGGCACCGAGCAGCGCAGCGATCCTCCTCGGCATCCAACGATAGACGAGGGATGACGTAGCTCGGGTCCCCCCGATCAACAAGCGCGCGAGAAGCATCAGAAGCAGCGCAAAGATGGCCGCGACAAAGATCACTTGCAGGAGGTTTGCGGTTTCCGTCGGCGGCATATTCAAACGGGCGCGGACTTCGTCCTGCCACGCGGCGGCTTGCGGAATATAGATGGCGGCAGCAATCGCGCAGGCCACTGCCAGAGCGATGTTCGCTGCCCGCCACCATGACCGCGGCACTTCCGGTAGCTCGAGATAGCGCCACAATGTCACGCAGCCGTACCCGATGGCATAGCCAATGAAGAAGGCCAAGCCGCCGAGTAGGCCCTGAAAAATCGGCGGCCGTGGAACCAAAGAAGGAGTGAAGGTAAGGACGAAAAACAGCAGACCGAGAAAAACCCCGGTCAAGGACGGCAGCCACCAAGGGGGCGCCTGAGTTTCTTTGGTAGAGCCTATCCTTTCGATCATGCTTTGGAGTTTTTCGAAGCTGGACAACTATGGCAAGAGCCCAGAAGCGATTGACTGACGCGCCGGGCGACCAAGTCGGCTTCTGGCGCCGAGCCAAAAACTTATCCCCGGACCTCGCCACACCCCCATAATCCGCCCATCCCTCGTTCATGAGGGCGCGAGCTGCAGACCGTCTGCTCAAGTAGGGTCGCCCTCAACTAGGTCCAAGGCCGGTAGGGCAAACAGAAGAGGCCGGTCGCGCAAACAAAACCCCGGGGCCGGCGACGAACATGCGTGACTGCTCCCTCTCCCTGAAAGGGGGAGGGCTGTGGTGGGAGTCAATGGGTGACTCTCCGCTCCTAACCGCAGCGGTGGCAATAGCGCGTGCAGCGGCCGCGGTAGCAGCGCCGGTGGCAATGGCGCACCGCGCGGCAATGGGCCGGCGTCACGATCCTTGTGGACTGGATCTGGTCCAGCTGCGCCGGGCTCATATTGGCGGCGCTGCCCGGTTGCGGGGCGAGCGCGGTGAGCACAAGGGCGCTAGCGAGGGCGAGACTGGCGAAGACGATCGATCTATAGCGCATACGATCCTCCCGTTATTGGTGCCCGCGCGTCGAAAGCGGCGCGGGCCTTGACGCCAGATTATCACGCCGATCGGCGTGCGCTCGCCTTGATCCCGCTCAAATGCGCTCAAGTTGGACCGCATGCCGACTTGGGATGGCGTGCTAGACTGGCCAGCAATGTTGGACGCGCGGAAGGATCGGAGCAACGATGTTTGAAGATCCGCTGTTTTGGCTGCTGGTCGGGCCGGGCCTGGCGCTCGGGCTTTATGCGCAAGCCCGCATCAAGGCGAACGTCACCAAATATTCGCAAGTGCCGACGCGGGACGGCATCACGGGCGCGGAAGTGGCGCGGCGGCTTTTGGATGCGAAGGGACTGCAGGACGTCAAGGTGGAGACCACCGAAGGCGTGCTGTCCGATCACTACGACCCGCGCGCCAAGGTCTTGCGCCTCAGCCAGGAGGTCTATTACACGCCGTCCGTCGCCGCCGCCGGCATCGCCGCCCATGAGACGGGCCACGCGCTCCAGGATGCGCGGGACTATTTCCCCATGGAGCTGCGCACCTACATCGTGCCGGTGGTGCAGCTCGCCTCGCAAGCCGCGCCTTGGGCCTTTGTCGGTGGGCTGATGCTGCAATGGGACGTGCTGACCTGGATTGGCGTCATCCTGTTCGGCGCCTCCTTCGTCTTCGCGCTGTTGACCTTGCCCGTGGAGTTCAACGCCTCCGCCCGCGCCAAGGAGCTGCTCATGAGCCACGGCATTATCGGCAAGAAGGAGCTGGAGGGCGTCGACAAGGTGCTGGACGCGGCGGCCTGGACCTATGTGGCGGCGGCGGTCTCGGCCATCGGCGTCTGGCTGTTCTACGTGTTCATGCTGATCGGCCGCGGCCGCAGCGCGTCGGCGCGCTAAAACGCGCTCAAGTAGCGCGAAGCGCGGTAGCGCATAGAAGAAGCGCGGTAGCGCAAAGAAGATGACGAAGACGTGAGAGGCCACGCCCCGATCCCGCCATAGGCGAGGGTGATAGAGTGGGCTTAAGGAGCCCAGATCATGACCGATACCGCAATACCCACCGACGACGCCTCGGGCGCGATCGCACTCGACGAGGCCTGCGTCTCCGGCGAAATCGCCGATGCGATCATCGCTTCGGGCCTGACCGACCGGCCCGTGGGCGATCTCGTGGAGACGGTCATGGGGCGGCTGGTGGCGGCCGGCGTGCCCTTGGAGCGCATGATGGTCGGCTTCCGCATCCTGCATCCGCTGTTCGACGGCATGTCCATCACCTGGACCAAGGATAGCGGCGTCGACGTCGAATATTTTCAGGCGCTCAATGAGGGCAACCCTGAGTTCACGCTGAGCCCGTTCTACTGGATGATCACGCAAGGCGTGGAGGAGCTGCCCTTGCAGCTCAATCGCGACGAATTGGTCGACAAGTTCCCGCTGCTGCAGCGCCTGCGCGGGGAAGGCTTCACCGGCTACTTCGCGCGCGTGGTGTCGTTCGGGGAAAAGCCAATGACCGTGGACACCACGGACGGGCTGGCGCTCTCCTGGTCGACCAAGACGCCGTCCGGATTCTCGGAGCGCGACATCAACGTCATGCAGCAGATCCTAGCGCCGCTGTCCTTGGCCTTGCGCGTCGTCATCAAGGATCAGATCACCAAGAATGCGCTGAATGCGTTTCACGGGCCGCTGGTCGGCGAGCGCATCCTGTCGGGCACCATCAAGCGCGGCGACGGCGAACGGCTGACCGCGGCGCTGTGGTATTCGGACTTGCGCAATTCAACGGGGCTGGCCGATCAGCTCCCCGTGGAAGCGTTTCTCGACCTGCTGAATGTGTATTTCGATTGCGCCGCCGGCGCCGTCATGGAAGAGGGCGGCCAGGTGCTCGACATTGTGGGCGATGCCATCCTGGCGTTCTTCCCCGCCGAGGCGGGCGACGAGGAGGTAGCTTGCACGGCCGCTTTGCGCGCGGCGGCGTCCGCGCAAGATCGTCTCGCGGCGGCGAAGACGAAGGCCTGCCCGCGCGCGGCGGAGATTGCCTTCGGGGTTGGGGTGCATTTCGGCGACGTGGTGTTCGGCAATGCCGGTACGCGCGAGCGCCTGAAGTTCGGCGTCATCGGCCGCACGGTGAACGAGGTCGCGCGCACGCAAGACATGTCGAAGCTGCTCGGCCAACCCATCGTGGCGACGGACGACGTGGTGACGCGCACCTCCACGGGGCTCGGCTTCCGCCTGCACGATCTCGGTCCGCACGATCTGCGCGGCGTACCCACCGCGAAGCGGCTCTGGGCGTTGCACGCTGGTGAGCCCGCCAAGGCCGCTGGTTAGACGGTGACTAGACGAGGGCCTCGCCGAACGTGAGCAAGAAACGCTTCCGAACAGAACGGCGGTGAGGGCGAACGAGACGATTTCCGGCATACGGCTCGGCGTATACGAGATCACGGCCCCGCCGAAGCGGGATCCCTGATTGGTCATGAGTGTGCCTCCCTGCGACAGGTTCGGTCCGGTGGCTTCCGCAGCCCCGAACTCTTCTAGCGGTGACCTATGACAGACCCGGCTGAAGATTTTGGTGGGTGGAACCCGCGCAATTTTCCTAAAAATCGAGAGGTCAGCACATTGGCCCGCATCGCCAGGCGGGGGGTCATAGGGGACTGCGCGGGAATGTTGCATTGCGACAACCGGGTGCTTGCCCTATATCCAAGAGTGAGAAACGGCCCTTTTCCGGGCCGGCTGGGTAACCAGGGGCGGATTACGTGTTCCTAACAATGCTGAAAGCGAAGCTGCACCGGGCCACGGTGACCGGCGCGGACATGCACTATGAGGGGTCGATCGGCATCGACCGCGACCTTTTGGACGAGTCCGGCATCCTGCCCCATGAGCAGGTGGATGTGCTGAACATCAACACCGGCGCGCGCTTCACCACCTATGCCATCGAGGCGCCGCGCGGCTCTGCCGCCATCGCCGTGAATGGCGCCGCGGCGCGCCTGGTGCAAAAGGGCGACAAGGTGATCATCGTCGCCTATTGCCAGATCCCGGCCGAAGAGGCGCGCAACTACCACCCGAATGTCGTCGTGCTGGGCGAGGGGAACGAAGTCGTGGCGACGCCGTAAGGTCCCGCACGACCAATCACTACAGTCCGAACGGATAGGTCTCGTCGGGCCCATGGGGATGGGCCTGCGGCCGCGCATCCACCGCGTTCGTTTCCGTGAACCAGACCCATGCATCGAACTGCCGCGACAGTTCCGCCTGGAAGTAGTGAGACAGTAGCTCCGTCTCCGGACGATAGATCACGCCGATGGCCCTCTCGAGAAGCGGCTCGGCCAGCGCCTCGCGCACGCTGTCTTTCTGTCCGGTGCCCGTCTCCAGGAAGAAAGCATCGATGCCCGCCTCGCGCGAGCGGCCTTCATAGGAATCGTCGCGGGCGGGGCGAACGCGTTTGACCTCCATCGGCTCATCCCAATTGGATGCCGCGGCGACGGTGCCCCGATCAGTGCCGAAGCCGATCAGCGCGCATTGGTCGGCAAACCGCGCGCGGGCGAGCTGGCCGATATTGTGTTCGCCGCGCACTTGGCCCATCTCGGTGAACATCGCATTGCCGATATGAGAGTTGTGCGCCCAGACCACGGCTTTGGAATCGGAACCGCGATGGGCCAGCACCCGTTCCAGCGTGTCGAACATGTGCTCGTCGCGCAGGTTCCATGACCTCGCGCCGCCGTAATACATGATGCGGTAATACAGCTCGGCTGCCATCACGATGCGCGCATTCTGCTCCGCATCGAAGAAAGCATCGCCGTCTTTTGCAAGATAGTCGAGCCGGTTCTTCAACAGATCGACCAGCGCTTTCGTTACGGGTGTTTCGCAGACCGCAAAGCCGCGCGACATCGCCATGTGGCCATAGCGGGCGGGTTCGGTCCGGAAGGGGGCGAGGCAGCCGTACCGTTCGCGCGCGATCCGTGCGGCGTCCGGGTCGACCCCATCCAGGTAGTTGAGTACCGCTTCGATGGACGACGCCATGCTGTAGACGTCGAGGCCGTAGAAGCCGGCGCGCTTGTCCGGATCGGCAATGGTCTCGTTGATCGCTTCGAGGCGCGCGAGGAAGTCGCGCACCTGCCCGTTCCGCCACATCCAGGCGGGAAAGCGCGAAAACGCCTCGGTCGGCACCGCGGGCCGGGGCAGGCCGCGCACGAGCGCGTCGTAAACGGTGGCATCGGGCCAATCTGCCTCCACCGCCACGACGTTGAACCCGTGCTTCCGGACCAGCATCTCGGTGATGCGCGCGCGCGCATCATAGAACTCTGCCGTACCGTGTGTCGCCTCGCCGAGCAGGACGACACGGCGGTTGGCGAAGCGCTCGGCGAGAGTGGCAAGCTCGTCGAGATCGCCGAAAGGCTCGGCCGCGTCGGCGATGACATGGCTCAGATTTGTGCGGACGACCTTGGCGTGCTGGGAGGGGATGAGCAGGCCGTTCGCGTAGCCCGTCGTGGCCGAGTCGATCTTGGTCGGCGCCTTCGCCGTCTCCGGTGCGCCCCAGCCTTCCTCGCCGATCAGCGGCACGAAGGTCACCGCGCCATGGTCTTCTTGTTCGAACGTGTCCTCGCCGGTGCGCCGCACCAGCATTAATGTCTGGTGTATGTCGCGGCCGACAGGGATCACCAGGCGCCCGCCGACGGCGAGTTGCTGCTTCAATGTCTCGGGGATTTTCGGCCCGCCGGCGGAGACCATGATGGCGTCGAACGGGGCCGCCTCCGTCCAGCCCTTGGTGCCGTCGGCGCAGATGATCTCCACGTTGTCATAGCCGAGCTTCGCTTCGCGGGCTTGGGCCAGTCTCGCAAGCTCCTCGTGCCGCTCGATGGCATAGACCTTATCGGCAATGCGCCCCATCACCGCCGCCGCATAGCCGGACCCGGCGCCGACCTCGAGCACATTATCGCCGGGCCTCAGTTCGGCCAGCTCGACCATGCGGGCAACGATATAAGGCTGGGAGATAGTCTGCCCGGCCTCGATCGGGAGCGGCGCGTCTTCGTAGGCGAACTCGGCCAAAGGCTCCGACACGAAAGCCTCGCGTGGGACCTCGCCCATGGCCCGAAGCACTTGGGGATCGGTAATACCGCGCGCCCCAAGATGACGCGCGACCATGAAAGCTCGATCGCGCGCGAGGCGGTCGTTCTCCTCGGGATGTTTCGCATCTGCTGCCGTCATAGGTGCAATCCCTAGCAGCCGGGGCGAGGGGGTGCCTTGATCTCGATCAGCCGGGCAAGGCCCCGCTAGCGTAGTTCCCAAGTCATCCGCACCCGCACCTGAATGGTCGTCGTGCCGGCCTCGATGGGCACCGCTCTGGCCTCCGCCATGGGAGCCGCGGCCGCTGCGAAGCGCGGTGAGACCACGCCGCTCTCTTCGGTGATGGTCAAGACGGGCCCGAGCTCCACGCCCGCTGCTTCCGCGTAGAGCTTGGCATTGGCGATCGCATTCTTCACCGCTTGCTTGCGGGCCTCGTCCTTTAGCGGCTCCGGCTCCGATACGCCGAAATTGATGGAATTGATCTTGTTGGCGCCGAGGCTGACCACGGCGTCCAGAATCTTGCCGAGCTTCTTGGTGTCATGCACCGTGATGTGCACCTGGTTGCTGACGCGATAGCCCGTGATGAAGGCGGCGTAGCCCTGCTTCTTCTTCTCGTAGATTGGCGAGACGGAGAAATTCGTGGTCTGGATGTCCTTCGCCTTGATGCCGGCGGCCTTCAGCCCGTCCACCACTTTGGTCATCGCCTCGGTGTTCTTGGTCAGAGCATCCCGGGCTGTTTGGCCCTCCGAGGTGACGCCGGTGGTGATGTCCACCTTGTCTGGCGTGGTCTTCACCGCGCCGGTAGCGGAGAGCGACACGGTCCGCTTGTCCGACTCCTCGGCCTGTGCCGGGGACGTTACGAAGGAGAGAGCCGAGGCCAGAAGCGCGATGGCCGGGACGATCAGCTTCAGGCACGAGGCGAGGGGCGCGTCGGGAAGGGGCATCGTTTGGCATTTCCAGGTGAGAGGTGGCAGGAGCGGTGTTGGCGTTATGAGGAATCTGCTATGAGGCGGAATTGTGAGAGGCGTGTATCATCCCGAAAAGACAACAGATTTCGTCGGATGCGCACTGGGGGCCCGTAGCTCAATTGGTTAGAGCCGGCGGCTCATAACCGTCTGGTTGGAGGTTCGAGCCCTCCCGGGCCCACCAATCCAAAATTTTGGCATTGTATTCATTGGCGTTTTACGCCTTTCGCCCTCGCCGGATGGCTAGGTGAGGGAATAGATGTTCCCCCGGCGTTCGGTTTGTTGATGCTTTCGGCGGCCAGCCGCTTCCTGTTTGCGGTACGCGTGTAGTGAGCGGCCATCTTCGGGTCGGTCCAGCCGAACACCGCCATTAGTTGTGCTTCTGTCCCACCATTGTCCGCCATGCACGTTGCAGCCAGCTTTCGGACGCCGTGCGCCGATCCCGGAACGCCAGCGGCCTTGCAAGCGTCCCTGAATAGATTGCCGAAGCTCTCCTTTGTAAGCGGCCGGCCATTCTCGCCAACGATGAATGTCAGATCGCCGCATGGTTCCGCACCAAGCCCTCGGAATGAGCCCACCTGTGCCCGAGACGTTATTAGAGAAACCGCCGAACGGTGGTACAGCCCAAGGGGGCTAGACAGGGGTGTCGCCGAACCTTCCCATTGGAGCAAACACGGCACCGTGCTACTTTATCAAACCTTGTCTTTTGAGACCGTTATGAAGTTTAAGAGCGGGGGAGGGGGGGCGCTACGATGGCATTTCCGGCGGAGTTCGCTTGGCTCGAACTGGTTATTATTGCCGCTTTCGCGGTGTTCATATCCGATTTGATCGGTAATCTAGTTAGTTTCCAAAGTCGCGTCACGAACGCTTTAGTAACAGCGATAGTGTTCGCGGGTGTATTTTCGTTAACTATCTATTTGCGATACGGGACCGTGTTGTTGATGGAATGGGGATTTGCAATGATGCGTCCAGCTCCTTGAGGCGGTCATCTGATTGGGCTGGTAATTTGGTCAGGGATTTCTCTCTGGACCAGCTCGATCAGAAAGCAGCCGACAACGCTGAGGGGGGCGACGCCGAGAGATAGACGCCATGTGGTTGGCGCTAGCCTTAATAACCATCTAGGTTGGAACAACAATATGCTATTACCACCAGAATACGCTTGGTTCGGGTTGGTTTTTATGGGGTCGATATTCGTGTTCGTCTCCGACTTGGTTGGGAACACAATCAATTTCGAGAATCGCTTCGTCAACGCGTTGACAACTGCGATCGTGTTCTCGGTGCTTTTTGCGTTGTTTGTCTATTTTCGTTATGGGGGCGTGATGCTGACAAGTTGGGGTTTTGTGGTGATGACTAAGCCTTAGAAGGCAACTTTCGTTTGATAAGAATCTAGATCTTAAACCAGAGCGCTTCAGCCGAGCGCGAGGAGTCGGCCATGGCAAACAAACAGAGCTTCACACCAGCGGAGTGGTCCGAGATCTTGGAAAGCACAATGCTGGCAGGCATAGCGATTTCGGCTGCGGATCCAAGCGGTTTGTGGGGCACGCTTAAAGAGGCTTTAGCGACCAGGTCGGCTCTAGCCTCAGCGAAGGCTGTGGATTCCAGCGAGCTTATCAAGGCAGTCCTAGTTGATCTTGAAACGAGCGAAGGACAGTCCACCGTTCAGGAGGCAATGCGCAAGCACGTGACCGGCGCCAAGCCGACTGAGATCGTCCATAGATCGCTTGAAAGTCTGCGGGAGACGTCCGCAATCCTTGATGAAAAGGCGCCGGCTGAAGCAGCTGGCTTTAAGATCTTCCTGCTCGGCATTAGCCAAAAGGTGGCAGAGGCCTGCTCGGAGGGTGCCCTTCTCGGTTTCGGGGGCAAGAAAGTGAGTGATGCTGAAAAAGCCACTCTCGAGGATATCGCAAAATCCCTAGGAACATTCGCTTAGTTAGTCGCTATCGATCTCCCGGAGGAGCGGGAGGCACGGATCGCATCCTTTAAAGGCTAACTTTAGCAAGAAGACTAAGAGCGAGGGCCGTGTAGGGCCCTTGGGAGCAAAGTGGGGAAGGCATGAGTGTCAAAAATTTTCTGATTGTGTTGGTTCTTTGCGCTGTGGTCGGTGCGTTTACCGGCCTGTTGCTCGGCGGCTCGGTCGGTGATCTATACTTGGGAATCACAGCGGGGCTTTTGGCCACGGTTATCGCTTCCGCCGCTCGGAACCTTAAAATTCCTCAGCTTGCTGTCATCTACTCCGCCCTTGCCATTGAGCATGCGATTCCTGTGCGCGTGATCATCTACTCCGTCGTCGCCTCTATTATTGCTGGCGCGGCGGCAGTGGGGGTCGCCAGTGAGACTGACCTCAAATCTTCTATTATAGTCGGATCATTGGCCGGGCTCTTCGCGGGACTCCTAATGTTGATGCTGATCATAGTATCCGAAAAGCCCAACGGCGAAGAGCGCGCCTAGATCTGCGTTTCGTCGCCGATTAGCATCATCGGATGAGACCGAGCTCCTTCAAGCGCCTGTATGTACCGAAAACCTCATCCGCATTTGATCGACTGAAGGAATCACCTAACGTCAGTGCACAATGTATGCACTGCCGTGCTTTCTCCTTGGCTGTTGGCCTCGCCATTCAAGTCGAAGAGTCGGCTTGAAGCAGAGAATGCGGCACTCCGACATCAGTTGATTGTTTTGCGGCGTAAATTGCGCGGCCGGGTTCGGCTCACCAACAGTGATCGCTGGTTCTTTGTCCCGCTGTATCGATGGTTTCCATCCACTCTGCAGGTCCTGACGATCATCCAGCCCGAGACGCTTGTGCGTTGGCATCGGGCGGGCTTTCGCTGCTACTGGCGTTGGAAGTCGCGCTCACGGGGAGGGCGGCCGCAGATCGAATCTGACCTCCGTGCGTTGATCCGGCGGATGAGCATTGAGAACCCGCTTTGGGGAGCGCCGCGCATCCACGGCAAACTGCTCAAGCTCGGGTTTGAGGTCGCGCAATCGAGCGTCTCCAAGTACATGGTCAAGCGACGCGGACCACCAAGCCAGGGATGGCGCACCCGTCTGCGTAATCACGCGCCGGACATTGCCGCCATGGACTTGTTCATTGCTCCGACCGTTGGCATTGACCTGCTCTATGCCTTCGTCATCGTTCGGCTAGACCGCAGAGATCTCGTCTGGATCAACGTTACGACAAACCCGACAGCAGAATGGATTGCGCGTTAAATAACGGAGGCATTTCCTTGGGATGATGCCCCGCAATATCTCATCCGGGATCGGGATCAGATCTACGGCACCGTTTTCACACGCTGCTTGCGCGCCATGAGCATCCGGGACAGGCCTACTGCACCAGCCTCGCCTTGGCAGAATGGCTTTGCCGAACGGCTGATCGGCTCTATCCGGCGCGAGTGTGTCGACCATTTCATCATCTTGGGCGAGGCGCATCTGCGCCGAATCCTGCGAGCCTATACTCGCCATTACAACAATATCAGAACACACTGGTCGCTGGACAAAGATGCGCCCATCTCTCGCTCCGTTCAGCGGACCGAAGCTATTAGTTCACACGCGGTCCTTGGCGGACTTCGTCGCCACTACGTCCGAATTTAGGTTTTCGGTACAAACAGCTTGCCGTTGATGAGATCTTGCAGCTTTGGCTCAGCTGAGAAATACAGTGGCTGGAAGGGCACTCATTCTGCCGCTTGCATTCCGTTCGTCCCGACCTTTTTCGTTTCGCCAAGCTCGTTGAGAAGAGCTTGGGCATCCTTTAGATCTGCAGTCTCGAATCCTTCAGTGAACCAGGCGAGCACGTCGCTCAGCAGCTGGCGGGCGTCACCTACCTTACCCTGGCGCTGCCACAGTCGAGCAAGGCTCATTGCCGTGCGCAGTTCCAATGACTTCGCGTGCTGGCGACGAGCGATCTCAAGCGCGTTTTGGAAACAGGCCTCCGCTTCAGCCGGATCGCCGGGGGATTGAAGGAGCAGTAACTCTCCATTGAGCCGCTGCAGCTCCGCCTCGTAGTAATGCTCCCCAGTTTTCTCCACGAGGGACTGGGCTTCGGCCAGTACGGTGAGCCCTTCGTCTGGCTGCTCAAGTTTCTTGTGGGCCTCAATGAGCGACGTCAGCAGATGCGGCAGTTGAAACCCTGCGCCTGTCGTCCGGTAGCGTTCGAGCCCCTGACTTATATCCTTGATGCCCTCTTCAGCGTGTCCCTCGTTCACTAAAGCCCAACCACGCATGATCGGCCCCACGCCAAGCACGAGGGCAAATCCGTGTTCCGTTGCCATTTTGATGGCAACCTGGATCCGTTCGCGCAGCACTTCCCACTGACCTGTAAATTGACGCACGAGGCTGTCCCAATAGAGCGAACGGGCTTGCGTATATAGGTTGGCCACCTCCTTCGAGAGAGGCTGCGCTTCGTCGGCTCTCTTCAAAGCTTGATCAGGATAGCCGAGCAACCATAGCGTCCAAGCTAAATACTCTAAGCAACACACGCAGGGATCTAGGCCACCATATGTTGAACCCAGCCCTTTGTGTTGCTCCGGATCATAGGCGTTGATGGCTTTTTCGAGATGCTCGCGTGCAGAGAGCAGGTCACCGCAATAAAATGTGCTTAGTCCAGCTGCAAAGTCAGCCTCGAGGGCAAGGTCCGGATCGCCAGTGGTTTGCGCCACGCTGAGAATCTGTTTTGTCAGATCGCTTGCGGCCTCATGCTCGGCCCGCACCATGTGGTACATCCACAGACCCCAGAGGACTGGGAAAAGATGCGTTATATCCTTGAGTTCTTGGCAGAGCTCTCGGGCTCGGAGATATGCTTTGCCTACAGCTGGAGCCGCGTACCCCTTTGTTGCCATCAAGGCAGGTCCGAGACTGGTCTGCAAGGTCAGCTCTAGTCGGGCCCGTTCGGGCGTGTCCGGGAGAGTTAGTAGCACGCCCAGACCTTTCTCAAGGTGGCCTACCGCCTCCCGATCCGCAAAACGATTGACGGCCTGTTGGCCGGCTATTAGCCAGTACTCGACCGCAGCCTGGGGGGAATTCGCCTCGGTGTGGTGGTGAGCCAATAACTCCGGCTGGTTTTTCACTGCATCTGGAAACCGTGTTTCCAGAATGTCGGCCACCTGCCGGTGACATTGCTCTCGGGTTCGCTTGAGAATCGACTCATAAGCTGTGTCCTGTATGAGGGCGTGCTTGAAGATGTACTTTGCTCGTGGTGGGCGCCCCCGCTGATAGAGGAGCTCGGCTTCCACGAGCTGGCTTAACCCATCCTGCAAGCGGGCCTCGTCCATCGGCGCAATGGCCCTGAGCATGTCGTAGTCGAATTCGCGCCCAAGCACGGCGCCGAGTTGGGCCACTTCGCGCAGCTTCGGCAGCCGGTCAAGCCGGGCCGCGAGGGACTCCTGCAGGGTTGCCGGGATCGCGACTGACGAAAGCGGACCCGTGAGATCGTAGCGATTGGTCTCTTCCTGCAGCAAGCCGGATCCCAGGATCGCCTTGGTTATCTCCTCGGCGTACAGAGGTACTCCATCGCTCTTATCAACGACGTGCCGAACTACTTCAGCAGGGAGTGCCTTGCCGCTCGCGAGGCGAGTAATCATCGCCTCGACGTCTGGACCTTCAAGACGGCTTAGTGTGATCGGGGTCATGTGGGAACGAGTCGGCCACGGCGGAGTAAACTCCTGGCGGAATGTCATCACCATGAGTAGAGAAGCGGTGGCAGCCTCGTTTATGAGCAGACCAAGCAGCTCCAGCGTGGTCGGGTCCGCCCAGTGAAGATCATCCCACAATTGGAATATCGGCCGTCGCGCGGCTTCCTCGAGTGTCCAGGTAACCAGTGAGTCCAGGGTGCGTTGCTTTTGCTCTTGGGGCGTTAGGTTCAGCGGCGGATAGCGCCCCGCGGGTGGCTCCAGCGACATCAGCGCGGCAAAGAGCGGCACGACTTCCTTGGTGTCCCAGTCATAATTCGCGAGCATCTTCTCGAGCTTGGCTAGATACGTATACGGGGAATCGCTGGCTTCCCAGTGAGAGATCAGCTTTATGTGCTCAATCACCGGATAGAGCGCGCTATTGGTGTAGTATGGAGAAAAGCGGAAAGTGGCCCGGGAAAGCCCTTCTTTCTTAATCTCGGCACCCAACGTTTCGGCCAAGGCGGTTTTTCCGATGCCGGCCTGGCCGCTTATTAGCACTGCCTGACCGTGGCCGTCCTTGCTCTGCCCCCAGCGGCGCTCGAGCAGGCCGATCTCTTCGTCGCGACCGAACAGCTCGGTGCCGTCTGTGGCAACGCTCTCATCCACCGCGTCTTCGGCTTCTGTAACTCCGATCACACGCCATGAACGCATCGGCTCGGCTACGCCTTTGAGTTCAAGTGCGCCGAGGTCCTCACATCTGAACGTCGTTTCAACAAGCTCGTGTGTCGCGGCGCCAATTACTATTGTGTTCGGCTCTGCCATAGCCTGCAAGCGTGCAGCAATGTTTGGCGTTTCACCAACTACCGTAAGCTCTTCCGCGGATCCTTCCCCAATAGGTTCGCCCACTACGACGAGGCCCGTGGCGATGCCAACCCGCACAGCCAGCTTAAGGTCACTCGCGCACTCCGGCTCGAGGTCGGCCAACGCTTCTATAATGCCGAGACCGGATAATACAGCCCGCTCAGCCTCATTCTCGTGGGCCTTGGGATAGCCAAAATAGACGAGGATACCGTCTCCCATATACTTGGCGATGTAGCCGTCGAACTGAGCGATGACTTTGGCGCAGGACTCCTGGAATTCGCGTATGATCACCCCGAGATCTTCCGGGTCTAATCGCGTCGACAGCTCCGTCGATCCGACGAGATCGCAAAACATTATGGTCAACTGCCGACGCTCACCCTCAGCTGACGTGGTCTCGGCTGGCAGTGCACCCGGCGCCGGATGTTCGATCGCTTGTGGAAGCGCGCGCAATCCATCTGCATCGGATATGGGAAGGCGCTCGTGAACGGTGATCTCGATCTGCTCAGCCCAGATCAGAACCCCATCTTCATCCTCCACCGCACACCGTTTTGCGTGCACAAGTTCAAACTTTAAGTCTTCTAGGCTTTCATCATCCAGTTCGAAGAGCCGGACGAGCATACGGCAAGAAATGCGCTTCTCGCGATGGAGCAGCGCCGTCGCCAGCGTTAGTTGTTCAAGGAAGCCCATTGTTCGCTCGCCCATTGATCCTGCATGCTGCTCCAAGACCAATCCCAACACTAATACGATCTTAGCCTATCTACCACTTTTCTGTCCGTATTTTAACAGTAGCTAAGGCTTCCGAATTCATTCTGCTGCCTCTAAGCGCCAGAACAATGCTATAGAGTTAACGTATTAGCGCCATCTTATTGTTCAGGTAACTAAGTGCATGACGAACCTCAGACAATACGCCAAGGGGGTTGCGGTTGCCGTAACAGAGAAGTTCCGCGCCGCACCCGGCAACGCCGATCCGCAGGCTGTGGCAGATATCATCGAACACGCTCTGAAAGCGGCGGCACACAGCGAGGGAGAAGGCGAGGACCATCGGCTCGGTGAGGCGCAGGCTAACGCAAAGGAGCGGCTAGCGCAGCTGCTTAGTGCCTTGCCCGCCGTCATCTACAACTTCAGGGCAAGTGGCGCATTTTCACCTACGTTCGTCAGTGAAAACATCAAGCAGCTGCTTGGCTACCGCCCGGACGAGTATCTCAAGAATGCCGACTTCTGGCGCACCCGTGTCCATCCCAAGGACATTGATGCGGTGGAGGCTGAGCAGGCCAAGCTATTCGAGGCGGGCCAACATACAACTGAATACCGCTTCCGCAAGAGTGACG
>NZ_JBFFQD010000031.1:0-24557 GCF_041573655.1 Methyloceanibacter sp. | reverse complement strand
CGCAACCCACCTGAACGCAGCCTGAACCAAGCGTTGTCTGGCGGTCACTTAGCGGCTTTGGTTGCGCGACCGCTGGAGGAGGCTTGCCATTCCCAATAGCCCTTGGCGCGGAGTTCGCAGGCCGGACATTCGCCGCAGCCATAGCCCCAATCGTAACGCGTGCCGCGCTCGCCTTTGTAGCAGGTGTGGGTTTCCTCGATGAGGATATGAACCAGCGCCTCGCCGCCGACCTCTTGGGCGAGGTCCCAAGTCTGTGCCTTCGACAACCACATCAATGGCGTCTCGATGACAAACGGTGCATCCGTCCCGAGCGCGATGGATTCTTGCAACGCCCGCAACGTCGCGTCGCGGCAGTCGGGATAGCCGGAATAGTCCGTCTCGCACATACCCCCGACAAGCACATTCAACCCGCGCCGATAACCGAGCGCGGCGGCGTAGACGAAGAACGCGAGATTGCGGCCCGGCACGAAGGAGGAGGGGAGCCCGGAGTCCAGCATGACGATTTCGGCGTCGCTCGTCAGGGCCGTGTCGCCGATCGCGCCAAAGCTCGAAATATCGATCATATGATCGGGGCCGAGCCGCTTCGCCCAATCCGGAAAATGCCGTTCGATCGCCGCACGGACCCGAACGCGGCACTCGAGCTCGACGCCGTGGCGCTGGCCGTAGTTGAAGCCGACGGTCTCCACGCGTTCATAGCGATCAAGCGCTTGGGCGAGGCAAACGGTCGAGTCCTGGCCGCCTGAGTGCAGCACCAGCGCGCTTTTTTTGGCGTCTGACGTCTTTTCCGGCATCGGGTCGATCTCTCGCGGCATGGGAGCGCGGTTACATATACGCCTTCCGCTTCTCCGCCGCCTAGGCTAAGACGGCCCAAATTCTAAAAGGGGTTCCCGTATGACTGCCATCGCCAATATCGTCGGCCGTGAAATCCTAGATAGCCGCGGCAATCCGACCGTCGAGGTCGATGTCGTGCTTGAGGGCGGCCATCATGGCCACGCCGCCGTCCCGTCCGGCGCTTCGACCGGCGCCCACGAGGCGCATGAACTCCGCGACGGGGGCACCCGCTATGGCGGCAAGGGCGTGCAGAAGGCGGTAGAGGCCGTCAATGGCGAGATCCGAAAAGCCCTCGATGGCTTCGACGCCGACGACCAGCGCGGCCTCGATAAGCTGCTCTGCGATCTGGACGGCACCGAGAACAAGAAACGGCTCGGCGCCAACGCCATTCTGGGCGTCTCGCTGGCGGCGGCCAAGGCGGCGGCAAGCTCTCACGAGCAGCCGCTGTACCGGTATCTCGGTGGCGAAGAGGCGACCTTGCTGCCCGTACCGATGATGAACATCGTCAATGGCGGCATGCATGCCGACAACCCAATCGACTTTCAGGAATTCATGATCGTACCGGTCGGCGCCCCCAGCATTGCCGAGGCGGTCCGCATGGGCGCAGAGATTTTCCATACGCTGAAAGCCGACCTGAAGGCGGCCGGCTACGGCACCGCGGTCGGAGACGAGGGCGGCTTCGCGCCTAATCTCGCCTCGACCCGCCAGGGGCTCGACTTCGTCATGGAGTCGATCGGCAAGGCCGGCTACCACCCGGGCAAGGACGTGTACCTCGCGCTCGATGTGGCCGCGACCGAGTTCTACAAGGACGGCAGCTACGTGCTCGCTAGCGAGAACCGGAGCCTCACGTCGGACGAGATGGCGGCCTATCTCGCAGATCTCGTGGCCAACTATCCAATCTTCTCCATCGAAGACGGCATGTCCGAGGACGATTGGGACGGCTGGCGCAGCTTGACCGAGATGCTTGGGTCCCGGGTGCAGCTCGTGGGCGACGACCTCTTCGTCACCAATGTCACACGCCTCCAGGAAGGCATTGACCGGAACATCGCCAACTCGATCCTCATCAAGGTCAATCAGATCGGCACGCTGTCCGAAACGCTGGACGCCGTAAAGATGGCCCATGACGCCGGCTATACAGCGGTGATGTCGCATCGCTCCGGCGAGACCGAGGACACCACCATCGCCGACCTGGCCGTGGCCACCAATTGCGGGCAGATCAAGACAGGCTCGCTTGCCCGCTCCGACCGCGTGGCGAAATACAATCAGCTCATCCGCATCGAAGAGGAGCTCGGGCCCCGCGCGCGCTACGCTGGCGCCGCCGTTTTGAGAACGGCGTAAAACTCGCCTCGTGGTAACCGCAACTTAACGCGTCCCGGCCGATCTTGGTGATTCGGTGTGTGGGGAGGGGTCATGCGGTTCCGGGCGTTTATCTTTCCGCTGCTTGCGTTGAGCGCAGGCGGCTATTTCGGATATCACCTGCAGAATGGCGACCACGGCCTGACGTCCCATGCCGACCTCGAGCGGCGTAAGGACGTGCTCGAAGGCGAGCTCGCTGGCTTGCGCGAAGTCCGTTTGCGCATCGAGCGTGACGTTGCGCTGCTTGAGCCCGATAGTCTCGATCCGGACATGCTGGATGAGCGCGCCCGCGCCATTCTCAACCTCGCCCATCGCGACGATCTCGTCATGATGAAGCGGCGTGCGCCCGATCCCACTGGGCCATTGCGCAAGCCTTGATCGCTTAAGGTCTGATCGCCTTTTTGCCTGCTTCGAACTCGTGCTAGCTTTTTCGAAGGCGCGCCGTATTGAGTCGAAGGAGGCCAGGAGTGAACAGCCCAAGCCTGACGCCGGGAGCGGCCAACTTCTGGATGGACCAGAAGCCATTCGAAACTCCGGCTTCAGCGCCGCCGAAAGGCGCACCCCTCGCGGTCGAGGACGAGCTCAACGCCTATCGCGACATGCTGCTGATCCGCCGCTTCGAGGAGAAGGCGGGGCAGCTCTACGGCATGGGTTTCGTGGCCGGCTTCTGCCACCTCTATATCGGCCAAGAGGCCGTGGTCACCGGCATGACGATGGCGATCAAGCCTGGCGACCAAATCGTCACCGCCTATCGCGATCACGGCCACATGCTCGCCACCGGCATGGACCCCAAGGGCGTCATGGCCGAGCTCACGGGCCGCGCCCATGGCTACTCCAAGGGCAAAGGCGGCTCGATGCACATGTTCTCCGTGGAGAGAAACTTCTTCGGTGGTCACGGTATCGTCGGCACGCCGGCGCCACTCGGCACCGGGATCGCGTTCGCCAATAAATATCGCGACAACGGCAATGTCTGCATGGCCTTCTTCGGCGAAGGCGCGGCCAATCAAGGCCAGGTCTATGAGAGCTTTAACATGGCGTCCCTGTGGAAGCTGCCGATCGTCTATGTCATCGAGAACAACCACTATGCGCTTGGCACATCCGTCGAGCGCGCCAGCGCCGAGTGGAAGGAGCTTCATCATCGCGGGCTCGCCTTCGGCATTCCCGGCGAGGAAATCGACGGCATGGACGTGGCGATGGTGAAAGCGGCGGGCGAATGGGCACTCGCGCATGCCCGCGAAGGAAAAGGTCCTGTCATCATCGAAGCCCTGACCTACCGCTATCGTGGTCACTCGATGTCCGACCCGGCAAAGTACCGCACGCGGGAAGAAGTGCAGGATATGCGTCAG
The DNA here is from genome assembly GCF_041573655.1 of Methyloceanibacter sp. GTDB lineage: Bacteria > Pseudomonadota > Alphaproteobacteria > Rhizobiales > Methyloligellaceae > Methyloceanibacter. The sequence goes on along the minus strand of NZ_JBFFQD010000031.1, from coordinate 21,024 downwards.
CATCACGATCCGATCGAGCTGGTGCGCAAACGTCTGCTCGATGCGGGAAAAAGCGAGGACGAATTGAAAGCGATCGACCGCGACATCCGCGCCGTCGTGAATGAGGCGGCGGAGTTCGCGCAAAGCGATCCCGAACCCGACCCATCCGAGCTCTACACCGACGTGGTGGCGACGTGAGCGCGAACCGCTAATGTCGACAGAAATTCTCATGCCCGCGCTTTCGCCCACTATGGAGGAGGGCACGCTTGCCAAATGGCACGTGCGCGAAGGCGACGTAGTCCATGCGGGCGACGTCATCGCCGAGATCGAGACCGACAAAGCCACCATGGAGGTCGAGGCGATCGACGACGGCACGCTCGACAAGATCTTGGTGCCCGAAGGTGCGGAGCATATTCCGGTCAACCAGCCCATCGCCATTCTGATGACAGAGGGCGAAGACGACGTGTCCGCCATCGAGGTGATGTCGCAAGCGGCACCTGCTGACGCTTTTCAGGCCCCGCCACCGCCGCCCGATCTCGGCGAAGCCAAACCGCTCGTGGAGGCGGTGCCCGCAGGTCCGGAAACTGCGCCCGAGGAGCCGAAGCCGGATGCCGAAGTGCCGGCCGGCGCAGGACTGATCACCCAGTCCGTGCGTGAGGCCTTGCGCGATGCCATGGCCGAAGAGATGCGCCGCGACACGGACGTCTTCGTCATGGGCGAAGAGGTCGCCGAATACCAAGGCGCCTACAAGGTCACGCAAGGGCTGCTGGAGGAATTTGGCGCGCGCCGCGTGATCGACACGCCGATCACCGAGTACGGCTTTGCCGGTGTGGGTGTCGGCGCGGCCTTCGCAGGCCTCAGACCCATCGTGGAGTTCATGACGTGGAATTTCGCCATGCAGGCCATCGACCACATCGTCAACTCGGCGGCAAAGACGCACTATATGTCCGGCGGACAAATGCATTGTCCCATCGTGTTTCGCGGACCGAACGGTGCGGCGGCCCGCGTCGCCGCCCAACACAGTCAAGATTTCTCCGCGTGGTACGCGCATATCCCGGGCTTGAAGGTCATCGCACCTTACGCGGCCGCCGACGCCAAGGGCCTCCTCAAGGCCGCCATCCGTGACAACTCTCCCGTGGTGTTCCTGGAGAACGAGCTGCTCTATGGCCAGAGCGGCGAGGTGCCGAACTCCGAGGACTTTGTCCTGCCCATCGGCAAGGCCCGTATCGCGCGCGAAGGCAAGGACGTGACACTCGTGTCGTATTCGCGGGGGCTCGCCTACACTCTCGACGCCGCCGAGCACTTGGCGGGCGAGGGCATCGAGGCCGAAGTCATTGACCTGCGCACGTTGCGGCCCCTCGACATCGACACCGTCGTGGCGTCGGTCAAAAAGACCAACCGCCTGGTGACAGTGGAGGAGGGGTGGTCCGTCTGCTCGATCGGCTCCGAAGTATGCGCGCAAGTGGCAAACCAAGCCTTCGACTATCTGGACGCCCCGCCATTGCAGATCTCAGGCGCCGACGTGCCGATGCCGTATGCGGCGAACCTGGAGAAGCTGGCGCTGCCTTCCGTGGCGCAGGTCGTGAAGGCGGCAAAAGCCGTCTGCTACCGGGAGCAGGGCTCGTGAGCACGCCCACCGACGATACCCGCATGCCCGACGGCTCACCGGAACACGTGATGGACCGCATCGCCGAGCAGATCAGGGCCAACGGCAACGGACACGCAAAGCGCATCTTTGCCTCGCCATTGGCGCGGCGGCTGGCGCGGACACGCGGGCTAGACCTTGCAAGCATTACCGGCTCCGGTCCCCATGGACGCATCGTCAAGGCGGATATCGAACGCGCTGAAGCCGCGCCGCGTACAGAACCGGAGGCCGTCGCGCCGGAGAAGCCCGTGCCCACTCGCGAGGTCGTCCCCGCACCAACGACGGCGCCGGTCGCGGGCCTTTCCGACGAACAGATCCTCGCGCTCTACCAGCCTGGCACCTATGAACTCGTGCCGCATGACACGATGCGGCGCTTTGTTGCCGAGCGGCTGTCCCTCGCCAAGCAAACCATTCCGCATTTCTATCTCAACATCGAATGCGAAATCGACGCGTTGCTCGCCGCGCGCGCACGCATGAACGAGATGGCGCCCAACGAAGGCTCGCGCGCCTTCAAACTGTCGGTGAACGACTTCATCATCAAGGCGATGGCCATGGCGCTGCAAACCGTGCCCGCCGCCAACGCCACCTGGACGGAAGAAGGCATTCTGCGCCATCGCGCCTCCGACATTGCCGTCGCCGTGGCGCTCGAAGGCGGCGGCCTACATACGCCGGTCGTGCGCAGTGCCGAGGTCAAAAGCCTGTCGGAAATCTCCAACGAAATGCGCGACCTGTCTGCACGCGCGCGGACCAAGCGTCTCGCGCCGCATGAGTATCAGGGCGGGGTCACGACCGTTTCCAATCTCGGCATGTACGGCATCGACAGTTTCGAGGCGATTATCAACCCGCCACAATCCTCGATCCTCGCCGTCGGCCGGGGCGAGAAGAAGCCCGTTATCAAAGACGACGCGGTCAAGATCGCCACCATGATGACCGCGACGCTGTCCGCGGACCATCGCGTGATCGACGGGGCTCTCGGCGCCGAGTTGCTCGCCGCCTTCAGGTCCTATATCGAAGACCCCGTCACCATGCTGGTGTAGGGCCGGTCAGTCCTCCAAAATTTCATCGTCCAGGAAATCGAGATTTGGCGCGAGCGTCGCAGCGCGCTCCGCACCGAGTTCCTCGCCCCGCTGCACCACCTTGCCGCCGAACCGCGTGGCAAGCCCATCGATCGCCACCTCAAGCTGTCGCCTGCGCCCGAACGTGTCGAACAGGCCGGCTTGCGCAGTGGCGCCTGCTGGCGCGAGATCGTAGGCGACCATGCCAACAAGGCGGAAGGGGCCGGAATGGCCGAAAGCGCCGAGCAGCTCCTCACCAGTCACGTAGAGCTGGTCTGCGACATCCGTCGGTTCCGCGAGCTGTTTCTGCCGCGTCAGGCTCTTGAAGTCCGCGGTCTTGAGTTTGACGCCGACGCCGCACGCAACAAGCCCTTTGGCGCGCAGTCGCCGCGCAATCTTGTCGGCCGAACGGCGCAGATGTCGCTTGATCTCACCTTTATCGCGCACGTCGCAGGCAAGCGTGTTCTCCGAGCCGATACTCTTTGACTTTCTGCCGCCGTCGACGCGGCGCGGGTCCGTCGCTTGGGCCAGCGTGTAGAAGTGAAGGCCGAGCTTGCCGAGCTTGTCGACCAGAAGTTTGGGATCGGCATCGGCAACGTCGCCGATCGTACGCAAGCCGAGCGCAACGAGGCGCGGCTCGGTCTTCGCGCCTGCGCCCCATAGGCGCGCGACCGGCATCGGCGCCAGCCACGCCTTGGCGCTGTCCGGCGGGACCACCGTGAGACCGTCGGGCTTTTGGTGCGCACTTGCGACCTTGGCCACGTATTTCGTGGCCGATACTCCGACCGAGGCGGTCAAACCGCCGGTCGCCTCCCGGATCGCCTCCTTCAGGCGATTGCCCATCGTTTCGGGATCGCCGAACAGCCGCTCCGAGCCCGTCATCTCAATAAAGGCCTCGTCCAGGCTTAGAGGTTCCACCTCGGGAGAGAAGTCCCCGAACAACCGCATGATGGCAGCGGAAATCTCCTGGTACCGCTCGAAGCGCGGCGGCACGACAACCGCATTCGGGCACAGCCGGCGCGCCTTCACCATCGGCATGGCGCTGCCAACCCCGAAGGGCCGCGCCTCATAGCTCGCGGTGAGAACCACCCCGCGCGCGCGCGCTGACCCCACCAAGAGGGGTTTTCCCCGCAAAGTGGGATCATCCAACTGCTCCACCGCCGCATAGAAGGAATCCATGTCGGCATGGGCGACGATGCGCGGCCAATCCCCGTGCAAGCGACTCATCCTTCGAGTTTAGACCAACCGCCGGCGACTTTCCCGGCTTGGTCTGCCACCATGCTGGTGTAGGCTCGGCTAAATGGCTGCCGCACCGACATTACGCCCTGCGACGCTTGCGGACGCATCCGCGCTGGCCGTGCTGGTCGACATCGCCGGCGAAGGCATTCCGACGGGCTTCTGGCAGGAGCTGGCCGGGCCGGGCCACTCGGTGCTGGAGGTTGGACGGGACCGCGCCCGCCGCGAGGAAGGCGGCTTCTCCTATCGTCACGCCACCATTGCCGAGATCGGCGGCGAGGTGGTCGCCGGCCTGATCGTCTATCCACTCGACGATCCGTACGATCTCACCCTCGATGACGTGCCGGCACATGTTCACCCGCTATTGCGGTTGGAGGCCCAAGCCCCTGGGTCGTGGTACGTGAACGTCCTCACCACGTTCCAGGAATTCCGTGGTCAGGGCATTGGACGCGCGCTCTTGGAGGTCGCCGAAAAGAGAGCGTACGCAGCCGGCGCCAGCACGATGAGCATTATTGTCGGCAGCTGGAACGAAGGGGCAGAGCGTCTTTATCAGCGCGCCGGCTATGAAAGGATCGCCTCCGAACCAGCCATCCTGCCCGCCGGTTTTCCCCAAAGCGGCGACTGGCTGCTCCTGACCAAGCCGGTCGCGCCATGACAGACACGGAATTCGATCTCGTCGTCATCGGCGCCGGCCCCGGCGGCTATGTCGCTGCGATCCGCGCCGCACAACTCGGCATGAAAACAGCGGTTGTGGAGCGCGACCGGCTCGGCGGCATCTGCCTCAACTGGGGCTGCATCCCCACCAAGGCGCTGCTGCGGACTTCCGAGCTCTATCACCAGATGCAGAACGCGGAGGCCTTCGGGCTTCGCGCCGACAATGTCGGCTTCGATCTCTCCAAGGTGATCGCGCGCAGCCGTGCAGTCGCGGAGAAACTTTCGAACGGCGTCGCCTATCTCATGAAGAAGAACAACATCCCCGTCATCGACGGCACGGCAAAGCTGGAAGGGCGGGGGCGCGTCGCGCTCACCGGCAAAAACGGTGAAACGCTAACGTCGCTCACAGCCAAGCACATCATCATCGCCACGGGCGCGCGGGCGAAGACACTTCCCGGGCTTGAGCCGGACGGCAAACATGTGTGGACCTACAAAGAAGCCATGGTGCCGGAGACGTTCCCGCGCTCGCTTCTGATCGTCGGCTCCGGCGCCATCGGCATCGAGTTCGCGAGTTTCTACCGCACACTCGGCGCGCAAGTCTCCGTCGTCGAAATGCTGGACCGCATCCTACCCGCCGAGGACGAGGATATCTCACGTCTCGCGCACAAGGCCTTCAAGAAGCAAGGCATCGCCATCCGCACCGGCACCACAGTGGAGCGCATGGTCCCCGGTGCCGACGGCGTCACTGTGACCCTCAAGGCCGAAGACGGCAGCACGGCCAAAGGCGTGGTGGAACGCGTCATTCTCGCAATCGGCATCATCGGCAATGTCGAGGGACTTGGCCTCGAAGAGCAGGACGTCGCAATCGAGCGCGGCCATATCGTCGTGGATGAGTGGTGCCGCGCCGGCGCGTCCGGTCTCTATGCGATCGGCGACGTGGTCGGACCGCCCTGGCTCGCGCACAAGGCCATGCATGAAGGCGTCATGTGCGTCGAGAAGATCGCGGGGCTCGACGGCGTCCACCCCATGGACAAGGCCAACATCCCGGCCTGCACCTACTGCGCGCCGCAAGTGGCCAGCCTTGGCCTCACCGAGACGGCCGCGCAAGAAGCCGGTTACGACATCAAGGTCGGCCGCTATCCCTATTTGGCCAACGGCAAGGCGATTGCGATGGGGGAGGCGGAAGGCCTGATCAAGACGATTTTCGATGCCAAGACGGGGGCGCTGCTCGGCGCGCATATGATCGGCGCCGAGGTGACAGAGCTCATTCAGGGCTTCGCCATCGGCAAGACGCTGGAGACGACCGAAGCGGAATTGATAAACACTGTCTTCCCCCATCCGACTTTGTCGGAGATGATGCACGAATCGGTGCTCGACGCCTTCGGGCGTGCCCTCCACATCTAGTCGGACCCGTAGGGAGCGCTCCAGAGCACGCGCAACAACGGGAGGACTACTATGGGCTTGATTATCTTTCTTGTTATCGGCCTGATCGCCGGTGTGCTCGCTTCCTACATCATGGGCAAGAAGCAGGATTTGCTGCTGAATCTGCTGGTTGGCGTCGTCGGCGCCGTCGTCGGCGGCCTGCTGGCCGGGCTGGTTGGCCTCGGCGCGACCGGTCTGATCGGCCAGATCATCATCGCCACGGCCGGCGCGATCATTTGCCTGTGGGTGTGGCAACGCATCCGCTAGACGATCAATCCAAACTGAAAGAGGAGGGCTATTATGGAAGGCCATGGTCTACTGTCGATGCCCGGTGTGGGCTTTATCGGCATGCTTATCATCGGCATTCTCGCCGGATACATCGCCGAGAAGGTCACGGCGAGCGATCACGGGCTGTTCACCAATCTACTCGTCGGCATCGCCGGCTCGTTTGTCGGTGGCAATCTCGCCAGACTCTTGAACGTCGAGTTTTATGGCTGGCTGGGCAATTTGATCGTGGCGACAATCGGCGCGGTTCTTCTGATCTGGATTTGGCGCCGAGTGGTGGGCACCTCGTCAGGCTGAGTAAGCGATGGTAACTCTGATCGACACGGTCAGTTCGGTGAAGGCGCGGCCGCGCCATCCAGAAAAGGCGCGGCTGCCCGACACTCCTGTTGTCCGCAAACCGCCGTGGATCCGGGTCAAGGCGCCCGGCGCGCGCGCGTTCGATGCAACGCGCCAAGTGCTTCGCGAGCACCGCCTCAACACGGTGTGCGAGGAGGCGGCCTGTCCCAATATCGGTGAATGCTGGGACAGGCGTCACGCCACGGTGATGATCATGGGCGAGGTCTGCACGCGGGCCTGCGCCTTCTGCAACGTGACGACCGGGAAGCCGTCGCATCTCGATCCAGACGAGCCTGCCCGCGTCGCCGGCGCCATCGCCGCACTCGACCTCAACCATGTCGTCGTGACCTCGGTCGACCGGGACGATCTAAAGGACGGCGGCGCCACGCATTTCGCCAAGACCATCACCGCGATCCGTCACGCCGCGCCGAACACCACGGTGGAGGTCTTGACGCCGGACTTTATGCGGAAGGACGGCGCGCTTGAGATCGTCATCGCCGCTGCGCCCGATGTGTTCAATCACAACGTCGAGACGGTGCCGTCGCTTTACCGGCGCATTCGCCCCGGCGCGGACTACCGCCATTCGCTCGCACTTCTGAGGCGAGCCAAGACGCAGGACCCAAGCGCTTTCACCAAGTCGGGGATCATGGTGGGTCTCGGCGAGACCGACGCGGAGATCGAAGGCGTGATGGACGACTTGCGCGCAGTGGACGTCGATTTTCTCACCATCGGCCAATATCTTCAGCCAACGCGCAAGCACGCGGCCATCGACCGCTTTGTCACGCCGGAGATGTTCGGCTCGTATCGGCGCCTTGCCGAAGACAAAGGATTCTTGCTTGTGGCGTCGAGCCCGCTGACACGATCCTCCTATCACGCCGCCGAAGATTTCGAGCGGCTCAAGGACGCCCGCCAAGCCACATTCAGCGCCTAGGCGAGAACCACCGCTCCATCATGCACGTCTACGAAGTCAAACACCCTGTGGCACACTCCGCGGACGACATGTATGCGCTCGTCGCAAGCGTCGAGACATACCCGCAATTCCTACCGCTGGTCGAAGCGCTTCAAGTCACGCGGCGAGAGCAGGACGGCGACAAGCCCGTGCTCATCGCCACAATGCAAGTCGGCTACAAGCTGATCCGCGAGAGCTTCACGACGAAGGTGACGCTCAATGCGGAGACCCGCGAGATCTTGGTCGAGTATCTCGATGGTCCGTTCTCGCACCTCGAGAACCGCTGGCGATTTCTGCCGCGCACCGACGGCAGCTCCGAGATCGACTTCTACATCGCCTACAGCTTTCGCTCGCGCATGTTCGAGCACGTGGTCGGCGGGTTGTTTGACAAAGCTGTCAGGAAATACACCGACGCGTTCGAGACACACGCCGACGCCGTCTATGGGCGCAAAGACGTTATGGTTGCGTCAAAAGAGGGCACCCAGCAGAGCTAGCGCCTTTTCCACGCTGCGCCGCCGGATTTCGTCCCGGCCCACATCACCGAACAGAACGCGCTCATGATGCATGGGGCCGTCGGGACGGCCTGCCGCAAAGTGCACGAGACCCACGGGTTTCTCGGGCGTCCCGCCGCTCGGTCCCGCGATCCCGGTGACAGCAACAGCCAAGCTCGCATTGCTGTGTGTCAGCGCACCGCCCGCCATAGCTCGCGCCACCTCCTCGCTGACGGCACCATGTTTCTCGATCAGCCAATAGGGGACGCCCAGCATCTCGCTCTTCGAAGTATTGGAGTAGGTGACGAAGCCACGATCGAACACGTCCGAAGAGCCCGGGACCGCAGTGAGGGCCGCGGCGACAAGCCCGCCGGTGCAAGATTCCGCGGTGGCGATAAATTCGCCATTGGCCCGCGCTGCCTCGAGCAGCGCGGCAGCCTGCCCGACCAGATCCTTGTCGATCTCGCTCACGGCAACCGCACCGTCGCCATCGCCATCGCAGCGATGCCTTCGTTTCGGCCGACGAAGCCAAGGCCCTCATTCGTCGTCGCTTTGATGCTCACCTGCGAAACGTCAGTTCCAACAATTTCAGCGATACGGGTCCGCATCTTGTCCCGATGGGGTCCGATGCGCGGCGCCTCGCAAAGAAGCGTCACGTCCATGTAGACGATCTCGCCGCCGGCCTGCCGCACCTTGTCCGCCGCCGCTTTCAAGAAAATGTCCGACGATGCGCCACGCCAACGCTCATCCGATGGCGGGAAGTGCGTCCCGATATCCCCATCGGCAATCGTGCCGAGCAGCGCGTCGGTCAGCGCATGCAAAGCCACATCGGCATCGCTATGTCCCACGAGGCGTTTGTCATGCGGAATACTGACGCCGCATAGGATCACCGCATCGCCAGGCCCCAAAGCATGTACGTCGTAGCCGCTTGCGACCCGCACCGTGCCGCCAGCCGTCTCATTCCCGGTTCGCAACATCTCGTCAGCGATCTTGAGATCCTTCGCCGTGGTCAGCTTGCGATTATGCTCGGAGCCCTCGACCAGCGCCACATCGATGCCGGACCATTCGGCAACGGCGGCATCGTCGGTGAAGTCGAGCGTGGAGTCGCGCGCCGCAGCGCGGTGTGCATCGAGGATCGCATCGAATTTGAATCCTTGCGGGGTTTGCGCGCGCCACAGCCCAGCGCGCGCCACCGTACCGACAATGCGCCCGGCCTCACTGCGCTTCAGCGTATCGGTGACGGGCAGACAGGGTAGAGCACCGGCATCGGTCTTAAGGCCGTCGATCACCCGTGTGATCAGCGCCGCATCGACCAAGGGCCGCGCCGCGTCGTGGATCAACACGCCGCCGGGCTGACGTTCCACCAGGGCTTCAAGCCCGGCGCGCACGCTATCCTGCCGGCGCGCACCGCCTTCGACCGGATCAAGGAGACGCCCCTCGAATGCAGCGCTCGCGGCGGCATAAAGGGCGCGATCGTCCCGGTGAATGACCACCAGAACGTCATCGACTAAGGGGTGCTCCACAAAGGCCTCAACCGTGCGGGCGAGCATCGGCACCCCGCCAATCGGGCAATATTGCTTCGGGCACTCAGCGCCGCCCGCCGCCCGGTTGCCACGCCCCGCCGCCACAATGATGCTGGCAATTTTCACCTTGAGCCCCTCTGCAATCGTCAAAAATAGCAGAAACCGGCGCCGTTAAGCCCCTGAGGATAAATATTGCACTGCGGCAAAAGGAGTGTTGCTCCGTCGAAAAAACACTCGTATCTTGCCTAATAATAGATCAGTGACTACGGGTGCCCAACTTTTGCGCATCCGCGACGGGCATGGCGAGACCGCGAGGTATATAGGCTTTGAGCCCCGTGACCAAAAAACCCGGCCCCCGGCGCAAGGAACAGACGAGGGGGGTTCCTTGCGAGGCGCTTCTCGATGGCTTGCCGCATCCGCTCCTGGTGATCGGGCAAGACCATGCCATCACCTACGTGAACACGGCCGCCGAGGACTTCTTTCAAATGAGCGCCGGCGTTTTATGCCGAAGCACGCTTCCGGACGTCGTCGCCTTTGGCAGCCCCCTGGTCGCGCTCGTCGAGCAAGTGGAGCGCCATGGCACCACGGTCAACGAGTATGGCGTGGAACTTGGGTCGTTCCGCTTCGAAGCGCCGAAGCTCGTCGATCTCTACGGCGGTCCTGTTGGCGAGACGCCGGGCAGCGTCATGGTCATGCTCCAGCAGCGCAGCATGGCGCAGATGATCGAGCGGCAACTCACCCATCGCGGCGCCGCGCGTTCCGTGTCCGGTCTTGCCGCCGTCCTTGCGCATGAAATCAAGAACCCGCTGTCCGGCATTCGCGGAGCCGCGCAGCTCCTGGAGAGCGACGTCCCGGAAGGCGACCGGACCTTGACCCAGCTGATCTGTGCGGAATCCGATCGCATCTGCAAACTCGTCGACCGCATGGAGATCTTCGGCGACGAGCGGCCCATCCAACTGGAACCGGTCAACATCCACGACGTGCTCGACCACGTGAAGCAGGTGGCAAACACTGGCTTCGCTAGTCACATCAAGATCGTAGAGAGCTACGACCCGTCGCTGCCGCCTGTCCCCGGCAACCGAGACAAGCTCATTCAGGTCTTCCTCAATCTCGTGAAGAACGCCGCCGAGGCCATCGGCGAAGATCGGGCCGACGGCCAGATCACGCTGACCACGTCGTTCCGCCCGGGCGTGCGGCTCTCGGTTCCCGGCAGCAAGGCGCGTGTCAGTCTGCCCCTCGAAATCGCCGTCGAGGACAACGGCGGCGGAGTGTCCGGCGAACTCCTGCCGCATCTTTTCGATCCGTTTGTCTCCACCAAGCCGTCAGGCACGGGGCTCGGACTGGCCCTCGTGGCCAAGATCATTGGCGACCATGGGGGAATCATCGAATGCGACTCACGCCCCCGATGCACGGTCTTTCGGGCGCTGATGCCCATGGCCGAGAAGGAAGCCAAGCAGATGATAGAAGCAACGCAGGCATAAGAAAAATGGGCAAAGGCAATATCCTCATCGCGGACGACGACGCTGCGATCCGAACAGTTCTCAACCAAGCACTGGCCCGCGCCGGCTATGCCCCGCGCGCAACCGGCAATGCCGCAACGCTGTGGCGCTGGATTAGCCAAGGGGAAGGGGACTTGGTGATCACGGACGTCGTCATGCCGGACGAGAACGCGTTCGACCTCATTCCCCGTATTAAGAAGCTGCGGCCGGATCTGCCCATTATCGTCATGAGCGCGCAGAACACCTTCATGACCGCCATCAGCGCGGCTGAACGTGGCGCCTACGAGTATCTGCCGAAACCATTCGATCTGAACGAACTCGTCTCAGTCGTCGGCCGCGCTTTGTCCGAGCCGCGCAAGCGAGCTCCGCGTCTGTCCGCCGAGCCGACAGACGGCATGCCCCTCATCGGCCGGTGTCCGGCCATGCAGGAGATTTATCGAATCCTGGCGCGTCTGACCCAAACCGATCTGACGGTGATGATCGCGGGCGAGTCCGGCACGGGCAAAGAGCTCGTCGCCCGCGCGCTCCATGAATACGGCAAGAGGCGCAACGGTCCGTTTGTCGCGATCAACATGGCGGCGATCCCCCGCGAGCTGATCGAGTCGGAATTGTTCGGGCACGAGAAGGGCGCCTTCACGGGCGCGCAGACACGTCACGTCGGACGCTTCGAACAAGCCGAAGGCGGTACGCTGTTTCTCGACGAGATCGGCGACATGCCAATGGAAGCGCAGACGCGACTCTTACGCGTGCTGCAAGAGGGGGAGTACACCACCGTCGGCGGCCGCACCCCAATCCGCACCAATGTCCGGATCGTCGCCGCGACCAACCGTGAACTGCAGCAGCAAATCGACCAGGGTCTGTTCCGCGAGGATCTCTATTACCGGCTGAACGTCGTGCCGCTCAGGCTGCCGCCCTTGCGCGAACGTCTTGAAGATATTCCCGACCTCGTGCGCCACTTTCTCTCCATCGCGGAGAAGGAAGGGCTTCCGCCCAAGGGCTTCGAGCCCGCCGCCATCGAACGGCTCAAGCGCTACCACTGGCCGGGCAATGTGCGCGAGCTTGAGAACTTGGTGAGGCGTCTATCGGCGGTCTATGCCCAAGACATCGTCACCGACGAGATGGTGGAAAGCGAGCTGGCCACTGCCGCCCGCGCACCGTATTCCGAGAACGCCGAAACCACCGGCGACCTTTCGGAGTCCGTGGAGCATTTTCTCGCAGACTACTTCATGGGTTTCGGTCAGGACCTTCCCCCCGCTGGCCTTTACACGCGCATCTTGCGCAAAGTGGAGTTTCCGCTGATTACCGCCGCGCTTGCCGCCACCAGAGGCAACCAAATTCGCGCTGCCGATCTCCTTGGACTCAATCGCAATACGCTGCGCAAGAAGATCCGCGACCTCGGCATCAAGGTCATCCGCACGCCGAGCGCTTAGCCTGGTCAATTCGGGCGCAGGCCCCCATATCTCCTAACGGCTGAGGTTGTGGCTGGCATGTCGCCAAAGCGCCACATTGTGATTTTATTGCACCACAGCTGAGGCGGACGCGCCACGCGGCAAGTCCCGGTGCGCCCGGGTTTGCCTGCAGGAGACCCAGGGGAAAACGGTTGAGCAGCGTCTTCCAAACCTCTACAGAACAACAGAAAAACAAGGGACCTTTGCGCCCGCCATCTGCCGGTGGCCCGCAAGAAGGCCCAAGCGGCCGCCGCCGCCTGCGTTTCACGCTCGGCCTGATCATCATGGTCCTGGCGTTGTGCTCAGGCCTCGCGACCTATCTCATCCTCACCGGTCTGACCCCCATCCTGCCCACCCAAACGGTGGTCGTTGGGGTGCTGCTCATCAACTCGCTCCTCGTCCTTGCCATGCTGGCGCTCATCGCCTGGCAGGTCGCTGGGCTATGGATCGCCAGACGCCGCCACGTGGCCGGCGCGCAACTTCACATTCGCATTGTCAGCCTGTTCAGCGTGATCGCCATCGTGCCGGCGATCCTCCTTGCCGTCTTCGCCAGCGTGTCGCTCGACCGCGGCCTCGATCACTGGTTCTCATCACGCACCAAATCGATCATCAAGAACTCGATCGACGTCGCCACGGCTTACTTGCAAGAGCACGGACAGGTGATCCGCGCCGATGCACTCGGTATGGCGCAGGACATCGATGAGGCCGTGGAACTCGTCAAGGCGCGCCCGCAAGGCTTCGGCAATTTCCTCAAGGCCCAAGCCGCCATTCGATCGCTTCCGGGCGCCTTTATAATCGACGAGAAAGGCAAGGTGCTCGCGACCGCTGCGTCGGTCCCCGATTTCGAATACCGGGCACCGCCGGAAGAGGCCATGGGGCTCGCCAAGAAGGGCCAAGTCATCGTGATCGCGCCAGGGCAGACCAGCATGGTGGGCGCGATCAAGAGCCTGGACAACTTCGACAACACATATCTCTACGTCATCCGGCCCGTGAACGCGCGCGTACTGCAACAACTCCGCGCTACGCGCGCCAACGTAGCCGAGTATCAATTGCTCGAGCAGCGCCGCGCCGGCGTGCAAGTTGCTTTCGGGCTCATGTATGTGGCGATCGCGCTCACGCTACTCTTGTCGGCCATCTGGATCGGTATGTGGTTCGCCAACCGCCTTGTCGCCCCGATCGGTCAGTTGATGGGCGCGGCCGAAGAAATCAGCCACGGCAATCTCGGTGTCGAGGTCGCCGTCAATCCAGCCGACGGCGATCTTGCGACGCTCGGCACCTCGTTCAACACCATGGCCTCCGAGCTCAAGACCCAGCGTGACGAGCTGGTGGGCGCCAACGCGACCCTCGATGAACGCAACCGCTTCATGGAGGCGGTGCTGTCCGGCGTCACCGCAGGCGTGGTCGGAGTCGACGCCGACGGCACGGTCAATCTCGTGAGCCGCTCCGCGCAGGATCTTTTGGGCGTCAAGGAAGACAAACTCACCGGCAAGAAGCTGGCGGAGGCCGTGCCACAATTCGGCCCGCACATCAAACGGGCCCAGAAGCAGGGCAGGCGCCTTGCCACCGACCAGATCACGCTGCGCCGGGCCGGCTCGGAACGGAACTTCGCCGTCCGTGTCACCAGCGAAGGCGCGGGCCAGGGCTATGTCGTGACCTTCGACGACATCACCGAGCTTGTCAGCGCCCAGCGCAGCACGGCCTGGGCCGACGTCGCGCGCCGCATCGCGCACGAGATCAAGAACCCGCTCACGCCCATCCAGCTGTCCGCCGAGCGTATTCGCCGCAAATACGGCAGCGCCATCACCAAGGACCGCGAGATCTTCGACCAGTGTACCGACACCATCATCCGCCAAGTGTCGGATATCGGCCGCATGGTCGATGAGTTCTCCGCCTTCGCGCGCATGCCGAAGCCGGTCATGGAGATGCACGACGTGCGCGAGATCGTGCGCGAGGCCGTCTTCCTGTTCCAGGTAAGCCGGCCCGATATCGAGTTCCAGATGGACTTGCCGGACAAGCCGGTCATGACCATGTCTGATCAGCGCCTGCTTACCCAGGCTGTGACGAACCTCGTGAAGAACGCCAGCGAAGGAATTGATTCTGCGGTAGAGGCGGACCCGGCACGCAAAGACACCGGCCACATCACGGCGAAGGTGGGGACCAAGGGAGACCGCATCCACATCACGATCATCGACAATGGCTGCGGCTTGCCGAAAGAGAACCGCGAGCGCCTGGTCGAGCCTTACATGACCACGCGCGTCAAAGGCACAGGACTTGGACTAGCCATCGTGCAGCGCATCACTGAGCAGCACGGCGGCAAAATACAATTGGCCGATGCGCCCAAGCGCAACGGCAAAGTGGAAGGGGCGTCAGTGCGAATGGACCTGCCGATTGTGGCGCGGGAGGAGGCGGAGACGGACGTGGAGTCCGACGATGCCCCTTCGGCCAAAGCGAGCGGATCCACGCCGGCCGAGGAGGAAGAGGGAGTAACCCATGGCGTCTGATATCTTGGTCGTCGACGACGAAGCCGATATCAGGGAACTGATCTCAGGTATCCTTGAGGACGAAGGACACGCGACACGTCTCGCCAAGGACAGCGACGAGACTTTGAAGCAAATCGAGGACCGGCGTCCGTCGCTCGTCATCCTCGACATCTGGCTTCAAGGATCGAAGCTTGATGGCCTTGATTTGCTCGATGCCATCAAGAAGGCCCACCCGGACCTTCCGGTGATCATCATCAGCGGCCACGGCAACATCGAAACCGCGGTGGCGGCCATCCAGCGCGGCGCGTACGACTACATCGAAAAGCCGTTTAAGGTCGACCGGCTGGTTCTCATCACCACGCGAGCGCTGGAAGCCTCCCGGCTGAAGCGCGAAAACCGCGAGCTGCGCGAACGCAGCACCTATTCTTTCGAGATGGTCGGTAAATCGGCGGCCATCGGCCAGCTGCGTCAGGCGATCGAGAAGGTCGCCCCGACCAATAGCCGCGTGTTGATCACGGGACCGTCCGGCTGCGGCAAAGAACTCGCCGCCCGCGTCATGCACGCCAAGTCGGCACGCGCCGATGGGCCGTTCGTTGTCCTCAACGCCGCGGCGATGGTGCCGGACCGCATGGAACTCGAGCTGTTCGGGACGGAGGAGGGGACCGGCTCCGCCCCCCGCAAGGTCGGCGCACTAGAGGAAGCCCATGGCGGCACGCTCTATATCGACGAAGTCGCCGACATGCCCCTCGAGACCCAAGCCAAGATCTTGCGGGTGCTCGTCGAGCAACGCTTTCAGCGCCTCGGCGGCGGAACGAAAGTGCATGTGGACGTGCGCGTGGTCTCTTCGACCAGCCACGATCTCCAAAAGGAGATCTCGGCCGGACGCTTGCGCGAAGACCTCTACCACCGCCTGAACGTGGTGCCGATCCGTGTGCCCGGCCTGCCCGAACGCCGTGAGGACGTGCCGGATCTGGTCCGGTACTTCGTGCAAACCATCTCCGTCGCCTCCGGCCTGCCGCCCCGGCGCATCGGCGAGGACGCCATGGCCGTGCTCCAATCTCACGAATGGCCAGGCAATGTCCGCCAGCTGCGCAACAACGTGGAACGCTTGATGATTCTTGTCGGCGGCGATGTCGACAGCATCGTCACGGCGGAGATGCTCCCCGACGAGATCGTCTCGCACGTGCCGCTCTCGCCAAACGGGGCCGGGGGCGAACACCTGATGTCGCTGCCTTTGCGCGACGCCAGGGAAATCTTCGAGCGCGAGTATCTCCTGGCCCAAGTCAACCGATTCGGCGGAAACATCTCCCGCACGGCCGAATTTGTCGGCATGGAACGCTCAGCCCTCCACCGGAAACTTCGGGCTCTCGGCGTCAATTCCAATGAAAGAAGCGCTGCCATGCGCTAGCATTTCCGCCGACTCGCTTCGCTTTTAGGGGCTGCTGCAAAGGGCATGGGAATCAGAACCCTTGCAGAAACACCTTGCGATCGCGTCTAATGCAATCCGGCGGCCGGTTGGAGCGATTCCGGCGCCATCCAACAAGCGTAAGCGTGGACCAAAGGGACGGGGAAGCCCATGGCAACTGAACGCACGCAAAGCCTGCAAGATACGTTCTTAAATCATGTTCGTAAGAGCAAGACGCCGCTGACCATCTTCCTGGTGAACGGTGTAAAGCTCCAAGGCGTCGTGACGTGGTTTGACAATTTCTGTGTGCTCTTGCGCCGAGACGGCCATTCACAGCTCGTATACAAGCATGCCATCTCGACCATCATGCCCGGTCAGCCGATCCAGCTGTCCGACATCACCGACGACGAAGGTGCGTCTGAATAATTGCGTCCTACCGACCCAAGACAGTTAAAGCGTAAGAAGGGCAAGGAAGAACGCAGCGCACGGGACATGCGCCGCGACGAGCGCGTGGGCGCGGTCGTGTTCGTGCCCATTCTCGCCAATAAGACCGCGAGCGCCAAGCGGGGCAGGGCCGGTGACGCGCCGGAGCGCACGCCGCAAGCTCGCCTGGACGAGGCGGTGGGCCTTGCAGCCGCCATCGATCTCGACGTGCGGGCGAGCGGCGTCGTGACCGTCGCCCAGCCGAAACCTGCAACTCTGTTTGGATCCGGCAAGGTCGAAGAGCTGGCAGGCATCGTCCGCGCCGAGGACGCCGCACTCGTCATCGTGGATCACCCGGTAACGCCCGTTCAACAGCGCAATCTTGAAACAGCCTGGAACGCGAAGGTCCTCGATCGCACCGGGCTGATCCTTGAGATTTTCGGCGAGCGGGCGCGCACGCGGGAAGGGCGCCTCCAAGTCGAGCTGGCCCATCTCGTCTATCAAAAAAGCCGCCTGGTCCGCTCCTGGACTCACCTTGAACGTCAACGCGGTGGCTTCGGCTTTCTCGGCGGCCCGGGCGAGACACAAATCGAAACCGACCGCCGCTTGCTCAGCGAACGCATCGACGTCATTCGAAAAGAGCTCGATCAAGTTCGCCGCACGCGCGCGCTACACCGCAAGTCGCGCCAGCGTGTGCCGTATCCGGCCGTGGCGCTGGTCGGCTATACGAACGCCGGCAAGTCCTCGCTGTTCAACACGCTGACCGGCGCCGAAGTTCTTGCGCAAGATATTCTGTTTGCCACGCTCGATCCGACGATCCGCGCACTGACCTTGCCGGGCGGATCGAAGGCCGTGCTCTCCGACACGGTGGGCTTCATTTCCGACTTGCCGACGGCGCTCGTCGCCGCGTTTCGCGCCACACTCGAAGAGGTTCAAGAGGCAGATCTGGTCCTGCATGTTCGCGATATCGCCGACGAGGCGAGCGCCAGCCAGCGCGCCGACGTGAACGCGGTCCTCGCCGATCTCGAAATCGATGCCGAGGCCGAGCCCGACCGGGTACTTGAGGTCTGGAACAAGGCGGACCTTCTCGATCCGGTCGCCCGCGAGCGCGCGCAAAACGAGGCACCGCGCTACGGCGCCAGTCTCGTCTCGGCCGTCAGCGGCTTCGGTCTCGATGCGCTTCTCGCCGAGATTGAACGTCGTCTCAACCGTCGACGTCAAACCGTGCAGATCAACGTCCAGCCGGAAGAAGGCGCGTTGTCGAACTGGATCTATGAGAATTGCGAGGTCATCGCCCGGTCCGATCTTGCCGACGGCGTCACGTCATTGAAGATCAGAGTTGCACCGGAGAAGCGCGATAGGCTGGCGCGCGTCGCCGGCCCATCGAGGCTCAAGGCGGCAGCCGAGTAGGGGGCGCACCTACTCTTTACGCTCGGCCTTTTTCGCCGCGTCCCACAAGTCATCCATCTCCTCCAGCGAGGACTCCCTCGGTCTTCGGCCTTGCTCAGCCAGCGCCGCCTCGATGTGCTCGAACCGCCGTACGAATTTTCTATTCGCGCCACGCAATGCCGCTTCCGGGTCAAGTCCGAGATGGCGCGCAACATTCGCCAACACGAACAGCAGGTCGCCGAATTCTTCCTCGACGGCCTGCGACGCCGCGTTCGCGGCGATTGCGTGCCGGAGCTCGCCGAGTTCCTCGTCGACCTTGGCCATCACCGGACCAAGGTCCGGCCAGTCGAAACCGACCTTCGCCGCGCGCTTCTGAAGTTTCACGGCGCGTGTCAAACCCGGCATGCCGGCGGGCACGCCGCTGAGGACGCTCTGGGATGTGGAATCCTCGCCGCACTCGGCTTTCTCTTCAGCCTTGATGCGGTCCCACAAATCGCTCGTCATGAACTCTTCGCGCCGCGAGGGATCCTCGAACACGTGCGGATGCCGCCGGATCATTTTGCTCGTGATGGCGTCCACGACGTCGGCAAAGGCGAAGCGCGACTGCTCCGACGCCATCTCCGCGTGATAGACGACCTGCAACAGGAGATCGCCGAGCTCGTCCTTGAGGCCGTCGAAGTCCTCACGCGCAATGGCGTCGGCGACCTCGTAAGCTTCCTCGATGGTGTAGGGGGCGATCGTCGCGAAACTCTGCTTCACGTCCCACGGACAGCCGGTGTCGGGATCGCGCAAACGCGCCATGACGGCGAGGAGATCGTCGAGATCGTACGTTTTCGGGCTGTCAGCGGCCATGACGAGGCCTCAAGGGGTCCGCGCGCAAAAACCTAAAATACGCTGCAAAATCAGGGTAATAGAGAATTCCGGCCAAATCCGTGCCCCACATCCCCGATTCGCATAAGGTATATTATGGAAAATATCCCATGTGGTGTTCCTGAGGTGGCGGCGCCGAAATGACGGCGCGCTACGACGCCTTCTTCCGCCTCGACTTGGCCCTCGACTTGGACTTCGACGCAGTCGATCGAGACGTGGCACTGCGCTCGTAGTGATCCTTGATCAGCTGATCGAGCAGCCGCACGCCAAAACCTGAGCCCCAACTCCGATTGATCTCGCTGTTCGCCGACGCCATGGCCGTGCCGGCCACGTCGAGATGCGCCCAGGGCGTTCCCTCTTTGACGAAGCGCTGCAGGAACTGCGCGGCGGAGATCGAACCGCCCCACCGTCCGCCGGTGTTCTTGATGTCGGCGACCTTCGACTCGATGAGCTTGTCGTATTTCGGTCCCAGCGGAAGCCGCCACAGCTTCTCGCCCGTCTCCTTGCCCGCTTCCGTCAGCCGCTCGGCGAGCTGGTCGTTGTTGGAGAACAGACCTGCGTGCTCCTTGCCGAGCGCCACCATGACGGCACCGGTCAGCGTCGCAAGGTTGACCACCGCCTTCGGTTTGAACTTCTCCTGCGCGTACCAGAGACAATCGGCGAGCACCATGCGGCCTTCGGCGTCGGTGTTCAGCACTTCGATCGTCGTGCCGGACATGCCGGTCACAACGTCTCCAGGCCGTGTCGCGATGCCACTGGGCATGTTCTCGACGAGCCCGATAACACCGACGGCGTTGACCTTCGCTTTGCGTTCGGCGAGCGCGAGCATGAGGCCGACGACGCAGGCCGCGCCTGCCATGTCACCCTTCATGTCCTCCATACCGCCCGCGGGCTTCAGCGAGATGCCACCTGTGTCGAAGGTCACACCCTTGCCGACGATGGCGATGGGCGCACCGCCCTTTGGCCCCGCGCCGTTCCATTTCATCACGACGACATGGCTCGGTCGCTCGCTACCCTGCCCGACCGCGAGCAATGACAGCATGCCGTGGCGTTTCAATGCTGCTTCGCTCAAGACCTCGACCTTCACGCCGGCCTTGGTGAGTTCCTTTGCGCGCTGTGCGAATTCCGCAGGGCCAAGCACGTTCGCCGGTTCGTTGACGAGATCGCGCGCCATGTTGACGCCATCGACAATGGCGCGGCTCGGCGTATAGGCCTGCCCCGCCGCGCGCGGATCGGCGCAATGCACGATGAGCTTCTTGAGCGACTTGTCGCTCGCGGCGCCGCGCGTCTTCTTCGGCTTGGACTTGTACTTTTTGAAGCTGTAGCCGCGCAGTGCAGCCCCCAGCGCAAAGGCCGCCACATCAGCAGGCGCGACGTCGCTCTTGACCGTCTCCAGATAAACGTTGGCCGTGGTCCCTTCCCGGCCGGTCAGCAAACCGCGCACCGTGCCGCCGAGATTGAGCCAATCTTCGTGGCCGTACGATGCAGGCTTGCCCAAACCCACCAACACAATGCGTGTGAACTTGGTGCCTTGCGGCGCAAGCACGTCGACGGTCTTACCCTTGGCGCCCTTGAACGTGGTGATTTGAATCGCCTTGGTCAGAAGCCCTTTGGTCTTCTTGTCGAGATCCTGTGCTGCGGGCGTCAGCTTGGCCCCCTCCTCTGCAAACACCACGGCGACACCGTCGCCGGCTGCACTCATGCTGGCGAAGGACAAGGCGGTCTGATCGGTCACGGAGAACTCCATCGATTGGTCGCGCCGGCGGGCTCAAATCGGCCGGCCAAAGCACACCGGCAAATCGCGCCCGCGCGCTTAGGTGATGCGGATTTGCAACAGCGGCAGGAAATACGTCGCCCTACCTAAGTCCTGCGTTGAGCGAAAGCAAGCCATTCGAAAAGGCCGAAATTCCGCCATGTTGGGCTGGTCAGAATCGT
>NZ_JBFFQD010000030.1:0-25121 GCF_041573655.1 Methyloceanibacter sp. | reverse complement strand
GTCTTGCACCTTCTCAGGGTCGAGCGCATCGGAATGGTGCGGCGCGAAGCGTCCTTCATCATTGTCAAAATACTGACCCGATGCGTCTGCGAAGTCGTCCGCCAATGCCGCCCGGGTCAGGATCTCCGCGCCGATGCCGTCGGTGGCGCCTGTGATGAGAATGGTCTTTGGCATGATTGTGTCCGCCTACTCCCCCTCAGAGTCCAAAGGCCCGTCGTCGTCTGCCGAACTAGATCTGGATCAAGGCCAAGGCGTTGGCGTTTGTCTGATAGTGTTGCCCAGTCGATGGACCATCCTCCTGACCAGAGGATGGCGGATCCCCTGGTACCGTGGAGGCCCCTCATGAATCTGAGCACCCGCTATCTCGGACTCGAGCTCAAGCACCCGATCGTCGCCTCGCCGTCGCCGCTGACCCGCGACATGGACGGGATACGCAAGCTCTTGGACGCAGGCGCCGCGGCCATCGTTGTCGCGTCCGTATTCGAGGAGCAGGTCAACGCCGACCGCGGCGTGCTGGACGAACGTTTGGAGACTGTGCGCCAGGCGTCGAAGCAAGGCAGCGTCCCGATCATGGGCAGCCTGAACGGCGAGACCCTGGGCGGGTGGGTGAGCTTTGCCACACAGCTCGAGGAGGCCGGCGCGAGCGCGATCGAGCTCGACCTTTATCGCGTCCCGTCCGATCCCAACGAGACAGGCCAGGCGCTCGAAGAGAGCTATGTCGACATTCTCCGTGCCGTCAAATCCAAGGTGAAGGTGCCGGTGGCCGTCAAGCTCAGCCCCTATTTCAGCGCGCCGGCAAACATGGCAAAGCAGCTCGTGGACGCCGGCGCCGATGGCCTAGTCTTGTTCAACCGGTTCTACGAAGGCGACATCGATTTGACGACGCAGCTCGTGAAGCCGGACTTCCGGCTCAGCACGCCCTATGACAGCCGCCTGCCATTGATGTGGATATCGCTTCTGTCGGGGAGGCTGAATGCGTCGCTCGCCGCGACCTCCGGCGTCTGGACCTATGAAGAGGTCGTGAAAGACCTCCTGGTCGGAGCCGATGCGGTCATGACGACGTCGTCGCTGCTGAAGGACGGCCCGCAGCACCTTGAAACGCTGGTGCGCGGCTTGCGCGAGTGGATGGAAGCCCGCGGGTTCGACTCTCTTGCCGACTTCAAGGGCCAGCTCGCAGCCGCGCATCTTTACGACCCGTCGGCGTTCATGCGCGTCCATTACAGCGACATCCTGACGTCCAGCGGCAAGGATTATGCGTAAAGAAGCGTGCAGGTCACGGCGTGCTCATTCTCATTGGGCCGATGAGGACATCGTGGCCTCCTTCGAGGGGCCTGCAGCGGCAGCCAATCCAGTCTTTAGGTCGAGGAAACGTTTTGGCTTCAGCATGAAGGCCGGAATCTGAGGATACGACGGGGCGTTTCGGCCTGTTTTCATCACATCGTCGCCAAGATTTGGCGAAAAGTCGGGGCTACGATCCCTGCCCATCGGGACTTTACAGTGCGCACAACAATCATAAGCATTCTGTGCGGCGCCGTTATCGGCACCGCGCTCAGCGGCCCGGCAATAGCCGGGGAGCAGCTGGTGATGCCCTTCGCCTGCCGCGTCGCAGGCGGACAGATTCTGCTCGCTCCCAGTGAGCCGCGCACTTACCAGATCTACGGCCAACGGGCCCACAAGCGGCTAACCACCTGCTCCCCTTACGATCCGCGGCGGTGCCACACATGGTCCGTCCATCGCTTCGATCTCGACTGCGGCGGCGTCCGGACGAGCTGGCCAGCCGTGGTGGCCGCGCTGTCGCCAATCCTGGCAGACAGCATAGGATATGGCCGTCCGGGCGGACCGCACCCAGCGCCCCCGCGGCCCCACCGCGGGCCCGGCGCCAGCGCCTTTCCCGGCGGCTTCGCGCCCAACCCCATGCGGGTCGCCCGTTTCGAGCACGTTAACCTGGCGCCCGCGGTTGACCTGGCACCCGTGAACGTCCCGATTCCGCTGAAGAAGCCAGCCCCGGCGGAGCCCACCGTTGAGGTTGCCCAGACCGCGCCAAACGTCGAGCCAGTGGCCGAGCCTCCCTCGCTCCCTGACGAAGTGGAGACGCCCCCCGCGAGCGCCCCGGCCGAGGACAATGATGCAGACAAGGCAACGGCCCTTGCGCAGCAGCGCGCATTGCAAGTCGAAGCAGGCCCCGCCGACAGCGACGTGACCGGCGCCCTGCCAAAACCCAAGACAAGCTCGCTATTTCGGGACGCAGGCCTCGTCTTCGTCTTCACGGTCGCCGCCCTGCTCGCTTTGTCCGCCGCGCTCCTTTTGCGACAGCGCGGATTGGCGCTTCTGCCGGCGCGGATCCCGTTGCTGTTACGCGGGCCCAACACACTGCCTGCCCTGCGGCGCGACGCGGTCGCGGAGCACGAGAGCCCGCAGGCGCACGAGCAGCACGAGACAATCGAAGCCCCCGCCGTCCACTTACGGCTATGGGACAAGGATTGGCTGCCGAAGACGAAGGCCGAAGCCCTCAATGTCCTCGGCGTCGACCCGGCCGCGAGCGCCGACAAAATCAAGAGCACCGTCACGCGGCTACGCCGCGCGCTCCACCCCGATCACGCTTTCGACGACGAAGACCGCGACTTGCGCGAACGCCGCCTGAAGCAGATCAACGTGGCCTGGGAAATCGTCTCGGAGAAACGGCGCGCGCCGTGGCTTGCGGTCAAACCGCAATCCTCCTGGCCCCTGTGGCGCACATAGGCTTACTCGGGCACTCAACCAGGAGCGCTCAAATCGCGCGAAGCGCGATAGACTCACCCGCCCCCCGCCCCGAACGACAGACGGTGATGGTTGTCCTATTCTCGTGGTTGACTCGGCATGTAGCAAAGCCAGTGTTCCTGGCGTTCCATTGCGGCCCCGACTCAGCGCGCGGGCGACTCGTCTTCTTCCACGTAGACCTCGCTGCCCAGCTCGCGGAATTTGGCGCTCATCTCCGCCATGCCCTGCTTCTTTGCCTGCTCTACCGCTTCGCTACTTGAGAGCATGTTCTTGTCGTTGAGCTTGGCGGCGTAGTCGCGCACTTCGCGCGTGATCTCCATGGAGCAGAATTTCGGTCCGCACATGGAGCAAAAGTGCGCAAGCTTGTGCGCCTCCTTCGGCATGGTCTCGTCGTGATATTCCCTCGCCGTGTCGGGATCGAGCGACAGGTTGAACTGATCCTCCCAGCGGAAGCCGAAGCGTGCTTCTGAGATGGCGTCGTCGCGGGCTTGCGCGGCCGGGTGCCCCTTGGCGAGGTCGGCGGCGTGCGCCGCGATCTTGTAGGCGATGACGCCTTGCTTCACGTCGTCACGATCCGGGAGGCCAAGGTGCTCCTTCGGCGTGACGTAGCAAAGCATCGCCGTGCCGAACCAGCCGATCATGCCGGCGCCAATCGCCGACGTGATGTGGTCGTAGGCCGGCGCGATGTCGGTGACCAAAGGCCCGAGCGTATAGAACGGCGCCTCGCCGCATTCCTTCAGCTGCTTCTCCACATTGACCTTGACCTTGTGCATCGGGACATGGCCCGGCCCTTCGATCATCACCTGGCAGCCGCGATCCCAAGCGACGCGTGTGAGTTCGCCCAGCGTCTCCAACTCGGCGAACTGTGCGCGGTCATTGGCATCGGCAATGGAGCCCGGCCGCAAGCCATCGCCGAGGCTGAACGACACGTCGTATTTCCGCATGATCTCGCAGATGTCGGCGAAGCGCTCGTAGAGGAAGCTCTCTCTGTGATGCGCCAGGCACCACTTGGCCATGATCGAGCCGCCGCGTGACACGATGCCGGTGACGCGATCCGCCGTGAGATGGATATAGCCGAGGCGCACGCCCGCATGGATCGTGAAGTAGTCGACGCCCTGCTCGCATTGCTCGATCAGCGTGTCCTTGTAGACCTCCCAGTCGAGCTTGACGGGATCGCCGTCCACCTTCTCCAGCGCCTGGTAGATCGGCACGGTCCCAATCGGAACTGGCGCATTGCGAATGATCCATTCCCGCGTCGTGTGGATGTTGCGGCCGGTTGAGAGATCCATGACCGTGTCGGCGCCCCAGCGGATCGCCCACACCATCTTCTCCACTTCTTCTTCGACCGAAGACGTCACGGCGGAGTTGCCGATATTGGCGTTGATCTTGGTCAGAAAGTTGCGGCCGATGATCATCGGCTCGGACTCGGGGTGATTGATGTTGGCCGGGATGATGGCCCGGCCGCGCGCCACCTCATCGCGCACGAAGTCTGGCGTGACGAACGCGGGGATAGAGGCGCCGAAATCCTCGCCGTCGTCGCGGCGTTCTTGCGCTTCGTCTGCCGCCTGTTGGCGCCCGATGTTTTCGCGATGCGCGATATAGACCATCTCGTCCGTGACGATCCCTGCGCGCGCGAGCTCGAGTTGCGTAACAGGCCTGCCTTCGAGCCCGTGCAAGGGTGCGCGCGTGGCTTGAAAGCTTTCCGCCAAATGCGCCGCGCCGACGTTCCCATTGTCTTCGGGCTTGATCGCGCGGCCTTCATACGTCTCGACACCGCCGCGGGCTTCGATCCATGAGCTACGCAACGGATCGAGACCGCGCTTCACGTCGATCGCGGCGTCGCTGTCGGTGTACGGGCCCGACGAGTCGTAGACATTAAAGGTGTCGCCATTCGTGAGTTCGATCTCACGCAACGGCACGCGCACCGCCTCATGCCCGCCCGGCGACGAATAGACTTTGCAGCTGCCGGTCAGCGGGCCTGTGGTGACGTTGAGCGTTGTCTCGCCGCGAAGCGACTTGTCATGCACATTCATGTCGTTGGTCTCACGCGAAATAGCCGAAATAGAGAAGCACTACGGCAATGACGAGCCAGACCAAGCTGCCGATGGTCATGGCCATGGGCTTGTCGATCATCGCCGCGCCCATCTTCTTGACCGCGCTGGGGCAAAGGATGCGGATCGCGCCGCCGATCGTCGCCATCCAACCCAACAGCGTGACGATCACGCGCCAATCGGCAACCCACACATTGTGATAGAGCACCATCGCAAGGCCGGCCAACATGACGAGCACGCCGGAGATGTAGATCAACGGCGGGCTGTCCAGAAAGTCCTTTGCCATGGCCCGCTGGCCTTCGCGGTTGATGATCATGCGGACGGCGGCGGCCAGCATGACCGGGCCGATGAGTTGCGCAAGAAAGATGGATGTCTGCATGGCTGTGTCCTGTCCCTTCGCCGGTATGAGCCGGATCAGGTTCTAAGGGTCTTCGCTCCGGCCCAGTGAAAACACGAGCAACGAACTCTCAGCCCCTCCCCGGGGCTCCCCTCGGAACGGGATCACTGTAGCGCCTTGCGCCGTGCTCCGAAAGGGCAAGCACGCGCCAATCCGCTGCAACGCGCGCACGCCACAGCCCGGAGACATGCGTCCCCGGGGATCAAGCCATGGATAAAACAGCGGCTGCGGCTACCAGCAGACCCTGGCGCCCGTCGAACACACCGTCGGCGACACCACACCCGACCAGCAGACAGTGTGCGTCTTCGACGTCACCACATCCGGTTTCTGGTAGAGATCCGGCGAAACGCTGCTGCGCCAATACGGCTGAGGCTTCGGCCGCATGGGGCTGATTCTCACGTTGCGAATGCGCTTCGAAGCCTTGAACTCCTGAACCGCCGTCGCGAGCGCATTCTGGGAACGGCTGACCGCCGTTGTCTTATTCACCCCGTCCGCGGTCCCGTTCAACCCAACGCAGCCAGCTTCCGCCGTGGTGCTCTGGCCTAAGCAAAATCCAGCCGCGATCACTGCCAGCGCAAAGGCACGCCAATTCGACTTCATCGAAGCCTCCCTAAACCAAGCTAAGATTGGCTGGATTATCGCGGGGCGTGGGCGCGGTTTCCAGCGTCTTACACCATCCTGCAACGCGTTCGGCGAATTCTGTTACCTTTGTGCCACAGTGCGAGGCGATTTCGACGCCGCTTGCGGCCGCGCACGCGGGAGGGAGGGGAAATGACAGCGAAACTGGTGCTCGTCACTGGCGCCTCCAGCGGCATCGGCGAGGCCACGGCAAAGCGCTATGGGGCCGCAGGCGCCCATGTCCTCCTGATCGCCCGCAATGCGGAGCGCCTTTATGGGGTAGCCCATGCGATCCGTGAGGCGGGCGGTACGGCAACGGCCTTCCCCTTGGACCTGGCCGGCTCGGAGGCCACGAAAGAGGTCGCCGCCCGCATCGAGGCCGAGATCGGCACGCCCGACGTTCTCATCAATAACGCCGGCGCCGGCCGCTGGCTGCCGCTCATCGAAACTAAAGCCGAAGATGCCCGCGCCATGATCGACGTGCCGTATCTGGCGGCCTTCAACCTCACACGGGCCTTCGCACCGGCCATGATCGCGCGCGGCACGGGCTCCCTCGTCTTCGTCACCTCGCCGGCCGCCTATCTCGCCTGGCCTAACGCCTCTGCCTATATCGCCGCCCGCCGGGCCGTGGCCGGCCTCGCCGAAGCCCTGCAAAGCGAACTGAAGCCGACGGGCGTCTCCGTGACCCTGGTCGTGCTGGGCTCCGTCGAGACGCCCTATTGGCAGCACAACCCTGGGAGCCTCCAGAATGTGCCCGAGGACCCGCCCTTCGTCCGGGCCCTGACCGCGGACGAAGCCGCCAAGGCCATCGTCCAAGGCGCCGCGCGGAAAAAGAAATTCGTCATCAAGCCGGGCATCTACCGGGCGCTGTTTGTACTGGGCGCGCTCTTTCCGAAGACCGTGGCGAGCCAACTTCGTCGTGCCGCCAAGAGGGGACGCGCCACCAAGCCCTAGCGGCGGAACAGGCCGAGCCGATGAAGCTCAGTCGATGCGGACGCCAAGATTGCACTGCCGCGCGGTCTTGTTCCAGAAGGTGCTGCCCTGCCCCTTTTGGTCGACCTTGGTTTGGCTGTTGACGTCGCGGGAAACGATGTAGTTCCGGAGCGCAGCCAAGCCGCTGGACGACAAGCGCATGCGCCGTAATGCACAACAATTGGCGGCGATCTCGTTGTGGTAACCGAGATGGTGACAGCACTCGTGGGCCCGGACGAAGCGCTTGAAGTGGGCGGGCGCGCTGCTGTAGCGGCGACAGTAGAAGATCTGCGGCCGACCAGTGCTCGCATCGTGCGTCGCTTGCGCGAAGTATCGCTTCGGATGACTGCTGCCGCGATAGATTTCATGCACGGCTTGGCGCTGCTTGGTCTTGGCGTTGGTGCCGTAGCAGGCCGCCACGGCCGGTGCACATACGAACACCGACAAACAGAAGGTCGCCAAAACGGCCAGGCCAATGCGCATGGATCGCTACTCCCTGGCGAAACATAATCCGCCACGCAGGGCCGGACCACAGTGGCAGATCAATATTACTTAACGATGTTCTTCCACGCTCGCCGCGATCAACCCTCTATTGAAGACGCGCAGTGCACGGGCCTGCGTGGCGAAGCCGACAATCCGGCTCCGGTCGCCGGGCTCCACGACGGGCAATCGCTCGGCGCCCATCGTATCGAACGCCCGCAAGGCCGTTTCCAACGTCTCGTTGGATTGCAGCGCCCGTTCGCGTTCTCCCTCCGGCAGGACGGTGGGATCGCCGTCTTTCAGCGGCCACATGAAGTCAGCGACGCGAATATCCTTCATCACCGTGCGATGCGGCCCCTCGTGCAGGACGATGCCGCGCGATTCCAGTTGCGCCTGGAAGAACGAACGGCCGAGGATCGCCTGGTTGATGCCGTTCGCGATGGCCACGGTAAGCAACAGAGCGAGGCTCAACTCGAAGCCGCCGGTCAACTCGAACACCATCACCGTGGTGGAGATTGGCGCGCCGAGCACGGCGGCCGCCACCGCGCCCATGCCGAGAATGGCGTAGAGGCCTTCGCTCGAGCCCACTTCAGGGAAAATGCCGCCGGCAATGAGCCCGAACGCGCCGCCCGTCATCGCCCCGAGATAAAGCGCAGGCGAGAAGACGCCGCCCCCGAAGCGCGACGAAAGCGCGATCGCCGTGGCAATCGTTTTGACCGCAATGAGGATGATCATCACGTGGATCGCAAGCTGTCCCTTCAGCGCCGCGTCCGTGGTGTCGTAGCCGACGCCCAGCACTTCCGGAAACCAGATGGCCATGATGCCAATAAGCAGGCCGCCAACCATGGGCCGGGAGACAAGCGGCATTTTGACTTGGCGCGCGAGCCAGTCCACCGAGAGGATGGTCAGCTGGAAGATAACCGCCACGGCCGCCGCCACGATGCCGAGTAGCACGAAGGCCGGCACTTCGAGATAGGACACGATGCGGTAGCTCGGAACGACGAATGCCGCCACGTCGCCGAACCAGGCCTGGGAAATGATTGTCGCCACCACCGACGACAGCACCAGCGGCACGAAGGTGGTAATCGAAAAATGACCGAGGATGACCTCTTGGGCGAACAGCACGCCGGCGATGGGCGCATTGAACGAAGCGGCGACGGCGCCGGCGGCGCCTGACGCCAGCAGCGTACGCCGCGAGGCATTGGGCAGATTGAAGTGCGTGGAGCCGCAGGCGGCAAGCGCCGCGCCAAGATGGACGATCGGGCCCTCGCGGCCCGCACTTGCGCCTGCGCCCAGCGACAACGCACTTGTGAGCGCGCTGAGCAGGCCTTGCCCGAACTTCATGCCCCGCCCCGCATTGACTCGCGCCTCCATGACGTCGGGCACGGCGTCCGTGCGACGCGCGGTCAACACGTAGCGCAGCAAGAGTCCGACCAGGAGCCCCCCGATCGCGGGTGCAAGCATGATCACCCACCACGGCTGCGCGCGGGCGGCCATGGCCACATTCTCCGACATGGTGCCCAGCCACGGCCACTGGAAGACGCCGATGGCAAGGCGGAAGAGAATCGCGGCGACGCCCGTGGCAAGCCCGATCAGCGGCGCCAAGAGCCAAACCGTCGGCTGCCGGCTTTCCCGGAAGTGCTTGAGATTCGGAATGGTCCAACGTCTGGCCGTAGCCAGAAGTCTTGCTCGTCTCAGCGCCATGCAATGGGTTTAAAGACGAGAACGAGTCGGCTCAAGCATTAGAGACTTTGCGCGCGGGCAATCGCTGTTAGGAACTTGCGGGCTTGCTCACAGCCTTTGGCATCTTCTCAGGCATCTCGGCATAGGCCGGGAGCTCTGGATCCAGATGCCGCCACGACGGCGCGCGGCTCGCAAAGACGATGACCTGCGGCTTGGCGATCTCCAGATCATCGAGACTGGAAGCGCGCACGAACACGAGGCCCTTCATGGCCGAGTTCCGCGAATAGATCGGCGCGCCGCATTCGGGGCAGAAACCGCGGCCAACGATATTGCCGCTATTGGCGGGATGATCGAAGAACTTGAGAGTGCCCGTGACGGTGAACGCGTCTTCGGGGATCGCGATATGGGTGGCGTGGTCGGTGCCGCTCGTCTTGCGGCAGTCGATACAATGACACTGCCCGATGAACTGCGGATCCGCCGAACTCTCATAGTGGACCGCACCGCACAAGCACTTGCCGGAAAACCCTTCAGCCATCACCCCCTCCATGAACTGCCAACCCCCACGATGGATACTAGCCTGGGATTGCTACTTGCATATTGCAAGTAACAAGTGACACAATGGGGCAAATGAATCGCGACCCCCGATCTCCCTGCCCCATCGCCACAACGCTGGATATCGTCGGCGACCGCTGGACGCTGGTCGTCGTGCGCGACCTGCTGACAGGCAAGAAACGCTTCTCGGAATTCCTCGATTCTCCCGAAGGGATTGCCACCAACGTGCTGAGCGACCGGCTGGCGCTGATCGAGCAAGCCGGCCTCGTCACCAAGGCGCCCTATCAGCTCCGGCCCAAGCGTTTCGAGTACACGCTGACGACAAAGGGTGAAGATTTGCTGCCCACGCTTCAGGAGATGAGCCGCTGGGCCAATCGCCATATTCGGGGCACCTGGACGCCGCCCGAGAGCTTCATGGCCAAGAAAATCCCCTGATTTACAGAGATTTCATACCTTGTTGCATCGCAGCATTTTACCCTTGATTTTATTGTGCAGTGCAATATATATCCTCCCGTGAGCATGAGAAACGCTAATGGAGAGAGGATTTCCGAGATGTTTGAACCGTTCGACAAAGCCACCAAGGACTTCCAGAAGCTGGGCAAGGATAACACCGACGCCATCGCGCGCTCCTATGCCGAGCTCAACAAGGGGTTCCAGACCATCGGCACCCGCCTGACCGACTATTCGAAGCAGGCGTTCGAAGACGCCACCGCCACTTTCGAGAAGCTCGTCGGCTCCAAGTCCCTCGAGCAGGCCGTCGAGATCCAGTCGCAATACGCCAAGAAGGCTTACGACACCTGGGTCGCCGAAGCCTCGAAGATCGGCGAGATGTATGCGTCCGTTGCCCGCAACGCCTATAAGCCCGTGGCGAAGGCTCCGCAGGTCACCACCACCGAGTAAGCGCCGCGTTCTTCGCGCAACGTACAAAAGACCCGGAAGTCTGCCTTCCGGGTTTTTTCATGTCTTCAAGCCAGGGGGCACGCAAAGGGTGCGCGCAAGGACGCGCCACTTAGGAAGCAAGTTTGAGCTTTTCGTCTTCCCGCTCTTCGGCGCTCTCGCCCATGGTCCGCATCTCGGGTTTCGGTCCGGCGCAAGCGCCGAACTTCTTGAGCAGCCGTCGCATATAGCGGCGGAAGCGTAAGTGATGGATCTCGAAGCGGTGCCACGGCGTGTCTTTGGTCTTGATGCCGTGGCCGATATCAGGCTTGGCGTGTGACTTCAGCTTGCGGAACCAGTCGGCGCGAGCCTTGTCCTCGTCTTGCGCCACGATGAAAGCGGCGATGAGCCGGGCCTGAAAATCGGCGATCTGCCAGACGCCGCCTTCGGCCGGCTCGAACAAGCCGCACGCGAAGAAGTCGTCCCACTCCCGATGGAAGGTGTGGATGAATAGCTTCGGCCATCCCTTCTCGTCGAGCACGTAGGAATCGTCCATGAAGGGGAAGTTGACGCGAAACCCCGTCGCCCAGACCAGCAGATCGATCTCCTCGGAGCTGTCGTCCTCGAAATACACGCGCTTGCCCTCGAGCCGCTTGATGCCGGGCTTCGTCGTGACGCGACCATGCACGATATGATCGAGATAGGTCGTGCAGGCGGTGGGGTGGGCTTCGAACAGGCTGTGATCCGGGTCCGGCAGACCGAAACGGTGGTGTGATCCGATCAATATCTTCATGCCGATCTTGTAGAGCCAATACATGACGGGCCGCGGCAGCGGCACGTGGCTCAGCTTGTCGATCACCGAGTCGGTGGGTTTCCCGAACAGCAGCTTCGGGAAGAAGTAATAGCTCCGGCGCATGGAGTGGATCGCCGCGTTGCCGTCGTGCGCCGCGTCATCCAGAATGTCCACGGCCGAATTGCCGGCGCCGACCACGAGTACGCGCTTGTCCTTGAGTTGCGCCTTCGACTTCAGGTCGTGCGAGTGCAGCATCTCGCCGTCGAACGTTCCGGGGTAGTCGGGCGTGAAGGCATGCCAATGGTGGCCGTTGGCCACCACCACCCCGCCATAGATCCGGGGCTTGTCTTCTCCTTGGAGCGTGACGCGCCAGCCGTCATCCGCCCGCTCAACCGAAGCCACGCGGGTATTGAAGGTGATGTGCTCGTAGAGCCCGAACTCTGTGGCATAAGCACGCAAGTACGCCTGGGCTTGCGACGCACTGAGATAGTGCGGCATCTCGTCCGGAAGCTTGAAGTCTGGATAGCGTGACAGCTTCTTGGACGAATTTAGGTAGGTCGACCCGTAGACCGCATGGGGACTGCGCGGGTTCCAAATGCCACCGACATCGCCTTCCGCCTCGAAGCAATCGAAGGGAATCCCCCGCTCCGCGAAGGTTTTGGCCACGGGCAGGCCGCAGGCCCCGGCCCCTATGATGCAGTAGCGCTTCACAGCCTCGATTCTAAACCTCCGGCGCGAAAATCCTACACCGCAAATAGCCGCCAATTACGGCAGACCTAAGCACTCACCCGGCCCCCCTTCAACCCATAGCATCCCCGCCATACCTCATTGATCTGCCTCAAGTTCACCAAGGCCGAACGCGATCTCAATGGGTCTCGGCGGCACACCGCTTCGAGCCTGGATTCGCGGGCTCAATTCGTTATGGTCTGTCGCCGCGACATCGAGGGAGATTCATGGACACCCAGCAGGACGTCACCGTCAAGAGTTGGGACGGCACCTGGACCTATCACCCACGGGTGAGGGTAACGCCAGAGAGCGTCGACGACCTCGTCGAAATCATGACCGACACGGTGCGGTTCCCGACCCCCGTGCGGCCGGCGGGCTCCATGCATTCCACCGCGCGCATGAACGGCGACGACGAAGGCGGCACGATGGTCGACATGAAGGCCATGAACCGCATCCTGCATTTCAGCGAAGACACGGTCACGGTGGAGCCCGGCGTGACTCACGACGAGCTCACCCGCGCGCTGAAGGCCCGAGGGCTCCAGCCCTATATCACCACCGAGATCGGCAATACGACGATCGCCGCCTTTGCCTGCGCCGCCACCAAAGACAGCTCTTTCCCCGGCGGCTTCGGTCAGGTGAGCTCCTACGTCACTGCGGTGCGTCTCGTCACACCGCAAGGTGAAATCCGCGAAATCTCCGAAGCCGACAACCCGAAAGAGATGCAGTTCCTCCGCTCTAGCTACGGGCTGTTCGGACTCATTTTCGAGGTCACTATCAAGGTCCGGCCGACAACCGCGATGTCGATGCGGCACTACTCGATGACTTTGGAGAGCTTCCGCAAGTTCTTCCCCGTCTACAAGGCGCGCGGCTACGCCGTGATGTACTACATCTTTCCCTACGCCAAGCGCGTGGTCGTCGAGTTGCGCAAAGACAATCCCGAAGTGGAACCGAAGTCGCGGCTGCAATGGGCCTATCGCAACCGGTTCTGGCGCAAATACGCCCCGGCGGTGACGCTATGGATCGACAAGAACGTCACGAATCGGAAATGGCACGCGCGCGCGCAGGACTTCTTCTTCTACACCCTGCGTCAGCTGATGGTGTGGTTCGTGCGCTCCGAGCGCAGTTGGCCGCACGCACAGATCATCAACTACCCGCGCAATCCCGGCAAGACGAAATACCTCTTCAGCATGTGGTCGTTTCGCGAGGAGAATTTCTTCGACATCCTGGAAGACTATTGCGATTTCTGCATCTTCCATGAGTCACAGACCGGGTTCCGTTGCAACCTGCCGAGCGTCGGCTACGCCATCTGTCGGGACTGCGAAGCGCTGCTGTCCTACACGTGGGAAGGCCCCGGCATGAGTATCGATCCGGCCTCGACCGGTGGCCCGGAATGGGAGGAATTCCTCCTCAGCTACAACGCGTTTTGCAGCGAGCGTGGCGGCACGCCGCTGTTCAACCAGACGCCGTTCCTGAACCGCGAAATGGCGCGCCGCGCCTTCGGGCCGCGCCTTCAGCAGTTCGCCGCGCGCCGGCAGGAACTCGATCCTGACGGCCGTCTTCTCGACCAACATTTCCGCGAGTTGCTGTCGTAAGCATGGAACACATCAAGATTGCCGGATTGCCTTTCGATGCCTCGCGCATCGCGCTGGGCACCTGGGCGATCGGCGGCTGGATGTGGGGCGGCACCGACGAACGGGACGCCATCGACACTATCCATCGCGCACTCGATCTCGGCATCAATCTCATCGACACCGCCCCCGTCTACGGGTTCGGCCAGTCCGAAGAGATCGTGGGCAAGGCGCTAGAGGGGCGCCGGGACAAAGTGCTGATCGCCACCAAGGCGGGGCTCGATTGGAGCGGCGAGGGGATCGTGCGCAACTCGGCGCGGGCGCGCCTGCGTCAAGAGCTGGAAGACTCGCTGCGGCGGCTCAAGACAGACATCGTCGACGTCTATCAAATTCACTGGCCCGACGAGGGGACGGATTTCGCGGAAACCGCAAGGACGCTCGAAGGATTACGCCGCGAGGGGAAGATCCGCGCCATCGGCGTCAGCAACTTCTCGCCCGAACAGATGGAGCGCTTTAAGAGCGAGGTGCCCCTTGCCACGGTGCAGCCGCCCTACAATCTGTTCGAGCGCGAGATCGAGGACTATGTTCTCCCCTACGCCAAGGCACACCACATCGTGGTGCTGGCCTATGGCGCGCTGTGCCGCGGACTTCTGACGGGAAAGATCACCGCCGACACGACGTTCAAGGGCGACGATCTGCGCAATATCGATCCGAAGTTCAAACCGGACCGCCGCGGACAATATCTTGCCGCCGTCGACAAACTCTCTGCGCTGGCCAAGGCACGATTCGGCAAACCGGTCGTGGCGCTCGCCGCGCGCTGGATCCTCGATCAGGGCGATACCATCGCCTTATGGGGCGCGCGGAAACCCTTGCAACTCGATGCGATCGGGGACGTGATGGGCTGGCATATCGATGCTCGCGCCATGACGGAGATCGACAAGATTTTTGCCGAGACGGTGACGAACCCGGTGGGGCCTGAGTTCATGGCCCCGCCCCGCACGAACGTGGCGTGAACCGCTACGCGCCCGTCGCCTTGATGAACCAGCGGACGACGGGGAAGGACGCAAAGCGCGGCATATCGCGTACGGTCTTCAAGAAGCCTTCGACCTGAATCGGGAAGGCGATTTCGTAGGGCCGCTTCGGCAGCTTTGCGAGAATCTTGCGGGCGCAGCGCTCCTTCTTCATCACGAAGAGCTTCTTCTTCGGATCGTAGGCGGCATTCAGCGGTGTATCGACGAAGCCCGGACTGATAAGCGTCAGGTCGACGCCGGTGCCCCGGAGTTCCAGTTTCAGGCTCTCGGCGATATTGATCACCGCCGCCTTGCTGGCGCCATAGCTGCCATTGCCGGGCCAGCCCGCATAGCCGAACAGCGAACCCATAATGGCCAGATGGCCGGCGCGCCGCTCCAGCATATTCGGCAAGACGGCGGCGACGCCGTTGATCACGCCGTCGACGTTGAGCGCCATGGTCTTGCGGAAACCGTCGAGATCGATGTTTCGGATGTCGAAAGGCACATACATCCCTGCGCCGAATAGCGCGAGATCGATCTGCCCGAGCTCCGCCTCGACCTTCGCCGCGCAAGTCTTGAGTTCGTCAGGCTTCAGCACGTCGGCGGGAAACGCCGCGATGTTGGGGCTCGAAGCCGCCAGCGCATCAAGCCGCTCGCTCGGCCGCGCCGTGGCGGCGACCTTTACGCCTTTGGCGGCAAGCCGCCGCGCGATCTCACCGCAGATCGCGCCGGAAGCGCCGGTGATCCACACCACCTTCCAGGGATATCCCGTATCGGCCATGGGACAGCCTAATCCACAAAGGGATCGTGCACGAGGATGGTGTCCTCGCGCCTGGGGCTGGTGGACAGCAGAGCCACGGGAACGCCTGTCAGTTCCTCCAGGCGCCGGACATATTTGATGCATTGCGCGGGGAGTTCGGCCCAGGACCGCGCGCCATGCGTCGACTCCGTCCAGCCTTCCATCTCCTCGTAGATCGGCTCGACCCGGCCTTGCGCCCCTTGCGCGGCCGGAAGGTAGTCGATCTCCTCGCCGTCGAGCTTGTAGCCGACGCAGATCTTGAGCGTGCCGCCCGGAATGTCGTCGAGCACGTCGAGCTTGGTGAGCGCGATACCGTTGATCCCCGCCACCTTGCAGGTCTGGCGCACCAGGCAGGCGTCGAACCAGCCGCAGCGGCGCGCCCGGCCCGTCACCGTGCCGAACTCCGCGCCCCGTTCGCCAATCAACTTGCCCGTCTCGTCCATAAGTTCCGTTGGGAACGGCCCCTCGCCGACCCGTGTGGTGTAGGCCTTGGTGATGCCGAGCACGTAGTTGATGGCACCCGGCCCGACGCCAGCGCCCGTGGCCGCTTGCGCCGCCACCGTGTTCGACGAGGTGACAAACGGATAAGTGCCATGGTCGATGTCGAGTAGCGCGCCTTGCGCGCCCTCAAAGAGGATGCGCTTGCCGTCCCGCCGCGCATGATCGAGCAGGGTCCAGACCCTGTCCACATAGGGCAGAATTTTCGGCGCGATCTGGGTGAGCTGACTGCAGAGCTCATCCGCCGAGATTTCCGGCTCGCCGAGGCCCCGGCGCAAGGGATTGTGGTGCGCCAGGATGCGCTCGATCTTCGGCTTCAACGACGGAAGGTCGGCGAGGTCCATGACGCGCACCGCCCGGCGCCCGACCTTGTCCTCATAGGCCGGACCAATGCCGCGCTTGGTGGTGCCGATCTTACCGGCACCGGCCGCAGCTTCGCGCAGCGCGTCGAGCTCCCGGTGGAGCGGCAGGATCAGGGTGGCGTTCTCGGCGATGCGAAGATTGTCGCAGCCGATCGTGACGCCGAGCACCTGGTTGCGGTCGATCTCGTCCGCCAAGGCCCAAGGATCGACCACGACCCCGTTGCCGATGACGGCGAGCTTGTTCTTACGCACCACACCAGAGGGCAGGAGCGAGAGCTTATAGGTCGTCCCATCGACCACCAGCGTGTGGCCGGCATTGTGGCCGCCCTGGAAACGCACCACCACGTCGGCGCGCTCTGACAGCCAGTCGACGATCTTGCCCTTGCCCTCATCGCCCCATTGGGAGCCGACGACCACAACATTGGCCACT
This sequence comes from Methyloceanibacter sp., assembly GCF_041573655.1. Lineage (GTDB taxonomy): Bacteria > Pseudomonadota > Alphaproteobacteria > Rhizobiales > Methyloligellaceae > Methyloceanibacter. Next base: position 8,549 of record NZ_JBFFQD010000030.1, on the reverse strand, counting down.
TCGAAAATCCCCTAAATCCTGGAAGAAACACAGAAACGGCCCCGCAAACGTGCCGGGCCGTGTCCCGTTATAGCGTGGGCGCGCGCGGGATGCGAGCCTTCCGGCGACGCTCTAGGCCGCTTTGGAGCTTGCCGCCTTCTCCACGGCAAAGGCCCAGTCGAGCCAGCGCATCAGCGCCGCCACATCGTCGGTCTCGACTGTGGCGCCGGTCCAGATGCGCAAGCCCGCCGGGGCGCTGCGATAGGAGGCGATGTCGTAGGCGACGCCCTCCTCCTCCAACCGCGCCGCCATGGCCCGCGGAAAGCCATCGCGCAAATCGGCCGAAAGAGCGGCGATCTCGGGGTCCACGATCTTAAGACACACGGACGTGTTGGAGCGCGTCGCAGGCTCTACCGCCACGAAGTCGACCCACGGCGTCTTCGCCACCCAGTCCGCAATTACTTTCGCATTGGCGTCGGCGCGGCCGATCGCGCCCTCCAGTCCGCCGATACGCTCCACGAAAGACAGCGCGTCGTGATAGTCCTCCAGGCAAAGCATGGACGGCGTGTTTATGGTCGCGCCCTCGAACAGGTCCTGCATCACTTTGCCGTCTTTCGTTAGGCGGAACAGCTTCGGCAGCGGCCATGACGGCGTGTGGCTTTCCAACCGCTCGATTGCGCGCGGCGACAAGATCAGCATGCCGTGCTGCGCCTCCCCGCCCAGCACTTTCTGCCAAGAATAGGTCGCAACATCGAGCTTCGTCCAATCTATGTCTTGCGCGAACACGGCGGATGTCGCGTCGCAAATGGTGAGGCCCGCGCGGTCTGCCGCGATCCACTCGGCGTTCGGCACGCGCACACCCGACGTCGTGCCGTTCCAGGCAAAGACCACGTCGCGGTCGAAGTCGACGTCGGCAAGGTTCGGCAGCGCGCCATAGGGCGCGACAAGCGCGCGAACGTCCGTCAACTTCAATTGCTCGACGATGTCCGTGACCCAATCGCTGCTGAAGGCTTCCCAAGCCAGCACGTCGACACCGCGCGGCCCAAGCAGCGACCACAGCGCCATCTCCACGGCGCCCGTGTCGGAGGCAGGCACCAACGCCACCCGATACGCGTCCGGAATTTGAAGCAGCGCGCGCGTCTTGAGAAGCGCGGCCTCGATCCGCGCCTTGGTTTCGGGCCCGCGATGATTGCGCCCCAGAAGCGCGCCCTTCAGCGCGTCCAGCGACCAGCCTTTGTGCTTGGTGCACGGGCCCGAGGAAAAGCGCGGATTTTCCGGCCGTTTGGTCGGTTTTGGCGGCAAGGTCAAAGGCGAAACTCCGAAAGAACGAGCCCCCGCATAAGGGGGCTCGAATGCCCATACGGGGGGCGGAAATCGCCGTCAAGGGCGCGACGGATGCGCCGCCATCACAAAGAAAAGCCGCCCATCGAAAGAACGGGCGGCAGTTGGTGTGGTGGGTGGGTGGTAAATTATTTGAACGCGACGGGCATCGGCACAGGCGCGGCCACTGTGTGACCAAGCTTCCAGCGCACGCCGAGCATCAAGTCATGCGAGGTGACGTCGTCGATGTTCACGCCCGCATACGAGCTCGACCCGTCATAGGCCGTGACCGTGCCGCTCCGTGCATCGCCGAGATCGGCATAGCGGTAGGAGAGGTCCAGTGTAACGGACGGGTTCACGTCATAGGCGAGACCGCCATAGACGGCCCAGGCGAAGTTGGTCTCCGTGTTATCGGCTCCGTAGAACACCGAATTGTTCGGCACGTTCACGTCCTTGAGACCGAGAACCGAGATCGAAGACATACCGATACCGGCGCCGACATAAGGCGTGACGCACAAGACGGTCGGAAGATCGACATAGGCGTTGAACAGGCCGAGCCAGGTTTTCATGTTTGCCGTGTACTCGTTGGTACCCGGCAGGAACTCACCTGCGAAGTCATTGCTGCCCCGGTTGAACGTGCCGTTGCCGCCCGGGTAACGATCATGCGCAACGAACAAGGCGTCGCCGCGATATTCACCGGTCATGTCGAAGCGCAGCCAGGTATTGAACTGGTAGCCGATACCGACACCGAAGAGCGGCGAGCTCTTGATGCCTTCATGTTCGACGATGAAATCGTTGTATTGGAAGGGCTCGGTGGAAATGTTGCCGACCACCGGGTTGGCGGCCCCGACGAAGCCCTTTAAGTAGACCGGCCCCGTGCACCCCACGCAAGGCGCAGCCACCTCAATAGGCGGCGGCGGAAGCCCGAGATCGGCGGCATTCCGCGGCGGCGTCGGACAGCGCGTGCACGATATCGGAGACGACGGTCTTCACGAGGCCCTCGTCGTCGCCTTCCGCCATCACGCGAATCACCGGCTCGGTCCCGGACGGGCGGATCACCAGCCGTCCGGCGGTGCCCAGCCGCGATTTGCCGTCGTTGATCGCCCGCTGCACACCCAGATTATCGAGCGGCTGGCCGTTCTTGTAGCGCACGCTTTCCAACACTTGCGGCAAGGGCTCGAACCGGTTGCAGACCTCGCTCACGGGCTTGCCGCTCTCGGCTACCACGGCGAGGATCTGCAGCGCCGTCACCAGGCCATCTCCGGTGGTCGAGAAGTCCGACAGCACGATATGGCCGGATTGCTCCCCTCCGACATTGTAGCCGTGCTGGCGCATATGCTCGGTCACGTACCGGTCGCCCACAGACGTGCGCGCGAGCCCGAGGCCCAAATCCTCCATGAACCGCTCCAGGCCGAGATTGGACATGACCGTGGCGACAACGCCGCCGCCGGCGAGCCGTCCACGCCTGAGCCAGAACTCCGCGATCACGGCCATCAGCTGGTCCCCATCGATAATGCGGCCCTTCTCGTCGACGATGACCACGCGGTCGGCGTCGCCGTCCAACGCGATACCGATATCGGCGCGTACTTCGCTGACCTTGCGGATCAGGTTCTGCACCGCCGTCGAGCCGCAATCCTTGTTGATGTTGAGGCCGTTCGGTTCGACCCCGATCTTGATGACCTCGGTGCCGAGTTCCCACAGCGCCTCGGGCGCCACCTTGTAGCCGGCCCCGTTGGCGCAATCGATCACGGCGCGGATGCCGTCGAAGCGCAAATTCCGGGGCAGCGTGCGCTTGGCGAACTCGACATAGCGCTCGCGCGCACTGTCGATGCGGGTCGCGCGGCCGATATGCTCAGGCGGCGCCAGCAGCGCTGCAGCATCGCCCTCCATCAACGCTTCGATCTCGGCTTCCTGCTCGTCGGAAAGCTTGTAGCCGTCCGGTCCGAACAGCTTGATGCCGTTGTCGATATACGGATTGTGAGAAGCTGAAATCATCACGCCAAGATCGGCGCGCAAGGAGCGGGTCAGCATCGCCACGGCCGGCGTTGGCATCGGCCCGAGCTGGAATACATCCATGCCCACGGCGGTGAAGCCCGACACCATGGCGGATTCGATCATGTAGCCGGACAAGCGCGTGTCCTTGCCGATCACCACCCGATGCCGGTAGGCGCCATTCGTGAACAGCTTGCCGGCAGCCATGCCGACCTTGAGCGCCACCTCCGAGGTCATCGGATTCGAGTTGGCACTGCCCCGGATTCCGTCCGTGCCAAAAAACCTACGAGCCATCCCGGTCTTTCCCCCGATTACGCGGCCAAGCTGCTCCTTCCCTCGGACTTGCCCGGCGCGGGGAGGGATTATGCTCCCGGTCCCCATCGAGTTGCATTCAAATAATGTAAGCAAAAATTACACGCCTGGATCGAGATTGGCGTGGATTCCGCCTTAATTTTCAGTACCAAACATGCTCGCGCGCCAGACTGCAAGGGCTTGGCGGCTGCTGGCCACATCGTGGACGCGGAAGGCTTGGGCCCCTTGCGCCGCGGACGCGATGGCCGCCGCGTGACTGCCCGGTTCCCGCGATTTCGGGTCCTTCTCCTGGCCCAGCCCGCCGATAAAGCGCTTGCGCGAGGCCCCGATCAGGAGAGGCACGCCAAGCCCGTGAAACAGGCTGACATTGGCGAGGAGCGCGAGATTGTGGGCCAGCGTCTTGCCGAAGCCGAGCCCCGGATCGGCGGCGATGCGGGCGCGGGGCACGCCCGCCGCCTCGCAAGCCGCAATGCGCTCCTCAAGGTAGTCGAAGACCTCCAGCGCCACGTCGTCGTAGGTCGGGTTGTCCTGCATCGTTTTGGGCTCGCCTTGGGCATGCATCAGGACGAGGTCCAGCCCCTCCTCCACCGCCACGTCGAGACAGGCCGGATCGTAGGTCAGCGCCGAGACGTCGTTGAGGATCTTGGCGCCCGCGCGTGCTGCCGCGCGCGCAACCGCCGATTTCCGGGTATCGATGGAGATCACCGCGGGCGAGCCCTTCAACGCCTTTAGCACCGGCACCACCCGGGACAGCTCGTCGTCGTCTGCGACCGTATCGGCGCCCGGCCGCGTCGATTCCCCGCCGATATCGACGATCGCCGCACCGTCGGAGGCGAGCTCGGCGGCATGGGCCGCAGCGCCCTCCGTCTGATCGTAGAGCCCGCCGTCGGAGAAGCTGTCCGGCGTGACATTGACGATGCCCATGAGCACGGGCCGCGAAAGGTCCAGCCCAGCAAACGGCGGCCGGGGGTCCGTCACCCGGACGCGCAGATTGGCAAGATCGGCGTCGGCCACCTCGCCGAGCGCGGACGCCGTGATGAGACGCCGTTGCGACCGCGCCGGATCGCCTTCGATCAGAACCGCTTCGGTGAAGGCGATCGGCCCGCCGGCGAGCGGCAGAGCAAGACCGTCCTCGACCGCAGCGTCCGCGGGCGGTCCGTACAAGAACCCGATGGGTCTGAGATAGAGCTTTTGATCCCCCATGGCGCCTGAGCCTTACCACAAAGCAACATGCCCGGCGAAAGGCCGGGCATGCGCAAAAGCAAATTTTCGAAAGCCGCCTAAGTCGGCTGGGGCTCCATGCCGCCCGCGCCGGTGTCCGGCTCCGGCGGCTTCTTGCCCCGGCCCGCGGTCGGCACGGCGGAGGTCGGCCCAGACGGCGACTCTTCCTCCGCGGGGAAGTCCCGTACCGGAGGCTTGCCGTTCAGAAGGTCCTTGATCTCCTTGCCGGAGAGCGTCTCGTATTCGAGAAGCCCGCGCGCCACCACGTGCAGATCGTCGATATTCTCAGAGATGACCTTTCGCGCCGTCTCGAAGCCTTCGTCCACGATGCGATGGATTTCCTCATCGACCATGGACTGGGTCTCGTCGGACAGGTTCTGCTGCCGCGCGATGGAGTGGCCGAGGAACACTTCTTCCTCGTTGTCGCCATAGGCCAGCGGCCCGAGCTTATCGGACATGCCGAACTGCGTGACCATGGCGCGCGCGAGCTGCGTGGCCATCTTGATGTCGGACGACGCGCCCGAGGTCACCTTCTCGTAGCCGAACACGATCTCCTCGGCGACGCGGCCACCCATGGCGACGGCGATATCCGCCTTAAGCTTCGCGCGGGTGTGAGACAGCATGTCCCGCTCCGGCAGGCGCATCACCATGCCGAGCGCGCGGCCGCGCGGAATGATCGTCGCCTTGTGGACGGGATCGGACGCCGGCTGATGTATCGCGACCAGCGCATGCCCGCCTTCATGATAGGCGGTCAGCGTCTTCTCTTCCTCGGTCATGACCATGGAGCGGCGCTCCGCACCCATCATGACCTTGTCCTTGGCGTCCTCGAACTCGTGCTGGGTGACGAGCCGCTTGGAGCGACGCGCGGCGAGCAACGCCGCCTCGTTCACGAGGTTAGCAAGATCGGCGCCGGAGAACCCGGGCGTCCCGCGCGCAATGACGTGAAGATCGACGTCCGGTGCCAGCGGCACCTTGCGCACATGCACTTTGAGAATTTTCTCGCGGCCGATGATGTCCGGAAGCGGCACGACCACTTGGCGGTCGAAGCGGCCGGGCCGCAACAGCGCCGGATCGAGCACGTCAGGCCGGTTGGTCGCGGCGACGAGGATGATGCCTTCGTTCGCCTCGAAGCCGTCCATCTCGACAAGCAACTGGTTCAGCGTCTGCTCGCGCTCGTCGTTACCGCCGCCGAGGCCTGCGCCACGGTGACGGCCGACAGCATCAATCTCGTCGATAAAGATGATGCACGGCGCGTTCTTCTTCGCCTGATCGAACATGTCGCGCACGCGGCTTGCGCCCACGCCGACGAACATCTCGACGAAGTCGGAACCCGAGATGGTGAAGAACGGCACGTTTGCTTCGCCGGCGATGGCGCGCGCCAGCAGCGTCTTACCAGTGCCCGGAGGGCCGACCAGCAGCGCGCCGCGCGGGATCTTGCCGCCGAGCTTCTGAAACTTCTGAGGATCGCGTAGGAACTCCACGATCTCTTGCAGATCTTCCTTGGCCTCGTTAACGCCGGCCACATCGTCGAAGGTGACGCGGCCATGACGCTCGGTGAGCAGCTTCGCCTTGGACTTGCCGAAGCCCATGGCACGGCCACCGCCTGACTGCATCTGGCGCATGAAGAATATCCACACCGCAATCAGGAGTAGCATGGGGAACCAAGAGATCAGCACACCGAACAGCGACGGCACGTCCTCCTCGGACGGCTTGGCGGTGATCTTCACGCCCTTGGTGTTCAGCTTTTCGACCAGGTTCGGATCGTTCGGCGCGTAGGTCTGGAAATTCCGGCCGTCGGTGTAATGCCCGGCGATCTGATTGCCGGCGATGGTCACGTCTTGGACGTTCCCGGCATCGACCTCCGAGAGAAGCTGCGAGAAGCTGATCTCGTTACCGCGGACCTGAGCGCCTTGGGTATTGAAGAGGTTGAAAAGTGCGACCAGCAGCAGGCCGATAAACACCCAAATGACGAAGTTACGGAAATTCGAATTCATGCACTGACCTGACGGCTTGATCTCAAAGACACGCCATGGGGTGAGAAATCCCCCAAAATTGCGGCGCAGAAAGGCTTACTAGGCCCTACTAACATAAGAACGGGCACTACTTTTGCCAAGTAAAGCTAACGCGAAGAAATGCACGCTTCCTCAATATCCCGGGCCTTTCGTCGCGCCCAGCCCCGTGAGGAACCTTGCCCGGCAGTCAAGGCCCTCTTCATGGCGCGACAGTGGCGTCAAGAATGGCTCAACCTGACCGAAATCAGGCAGGCAAAGGAGCCTCCTCCCCCGCCAGCAGGCCGGCAGCGCCTGGGCCGCCGGGCCCGGCAAGGACGCCGGCATGGCCTCTCGCTCTCTTAGGACGCGCACCCCCTCCTCACCCAGAGCGCGGACGATAATGGGCGCTTCCTCCGCGGCCCCGAGCTCGATGGCAAAGCGGTTGTCCCACAAGGTCCGCTCGCCTGGGCTCAGCTCCAGCTCCGGCAGGCCCTCGTGACGCATCTCGCGGAAGACGAACAGACGCCCGCCCTTCGGCGCGATACGGCAGCGGGCCAGCGTATGCGCCTTGTCCGGCGACTCTTTAAGTGCGGCGTATAGCGCCTCGAGCTTGGCGAGCCGCACCGGCTCCATCCCGCCGCCAACTGTGGCGAGGAGGCGGGACAGGACGCGAAGGGCGACCTCCTCCGGCAAAGCGTCAGTTGCGCCTGCGTCCACTGACGCATAACCCGCCGCGCTGGTCTCGGCGTGGCCGTCGAGAAAGTCACAAGCCGCCGCATCGAGCGCGGCCCGCGCCCGGCGCAACCGCTTGGCGGACAGCGCGATCACATCTGCACTGAGCCCAAACCCGGCGAGCGTCTCCATGGCGCTGCGCACCCGCCCGCGCTCGAACTTTGGATCGATGTTGGATGGGTCGGTGACGTAGGCGATGCCGGCCGCCTCGACCGTTGCCACGAGCCGCGCCTTCGGCACATCGAGTAGCGGCCTGAGCAACGTCAGCCCGGCCCACGAGCCTTCCTCCGGAATGGCGGCAAGGCCGTCGAGCCCGCTGCCGCGCGCGAGTCGCATCAAGAACGTCTCGGCTTGGTCGTCGAGATGATGCGCGGTGACGAGCGCGCCGATGTCGTGCGCATGAGTATAGGCCGCCATCAGATCGTAACGGGCTTCCCGCGCCCGCACCTGAAGGCCCTCGTCCACCCCATCATGCTCCCAGGTGAGGATGACATGCAGGAGGCTTGCTGCTTCCGCCGCGCGCGACACCAGCAACGCTTCGTCGCGCGAGTCCGTACGCAAGCCATGATCGACCGTGAGCACGACGAGTTCAGGCCCGTCGCTTCGCGCCGCACGCCACTGCGCGGTCAAATGCATGAGCGCAAGACTGTCGGGCCCACCGGAGACGGCGAGCGCGACGCGCGGGAGATGCGCGAGCGGCGCGAACAGCACCTCGGCGTCGTCGTGCGTGACAGGCGCCGCCGTCATGGGCAGCCCGCCTTCCCCGCCGCGGTCTTCGCCTGCCCCCGCTGCGCGCTATTGGGAAACCTGGCGCCGAGCTTCTTAAAGGTGGCGCACGCGGCCTCCGTCTTGCCGAGCTCCGCAAGCGACATGCCGAGCCGGAGGAGCGTATCGGACGCCTTATCGCTCCCGGAATATTTGCGGTAGCCGTCGAGGAAACTGTCGGCTGCCTTCTGGTACTGCTTGCGCAGATACTGGCTCTCGCCCACCCAATATTGCGCG
>NZ_JBFFQD010000029.1:0-26520 GCF_041573655.1 Methyloceanibacter sp. | reverse complement strand
TTACGGCATCGAAGATCTCGACCTGCCCGACGAGCTTGGCGGCATCTTGATCGCCATTCTGGTCTTGGCGCCGGAAGCCCTCACGGCGTTTCATGCCGCACTCGCCAATCGCCTTCAGCGGGCGGTGAATGTCTGCCTGGGTTCCGCCCTGTCGACGATCGGCCTCACGATCCCTGCCGTGTTGCTGATCGGCATGGTCACCGGGCGCGACGTGCATCTGGGGCTGACCGGGACCGAGACGGTGCTGCTGGTCCTCACCCTTTTCATCAGCGGCCTCACATTCGGCGGCGGGCGCACCAACGTGCTGCAAGGCGTCGTCCACCTGCTTCTGTTCTTCGTCTATATCCTTTTGATCTTCAGCCCTTGAGCGGACGGACGGGCAGCGGACGTCCCGGAATTCCTGCTATTCCCTTCATATGCGGAATTTCGCTACACTCGCGCCGAAATTACCAAGGGAGTGTCGTCATATGCAGCGTCGTGGCATTGGATTTGCCGACCATCTGCCCTCTCGGCTGATCGCCGGCATCGCTGCGATCGCTGTCGCTGGCGTGGCCAGCCTGGCCGTCGGGCAAAGCGCCAAAAAAGGCCCTTGCACCGACGACGCCATGATCGTCTTCGATGCGTCCGGCTCCATGTCCGGAAACCAAACTCTGGGTATCCCGAATTCACGCCCGCGCATAGATGAGTTGCGTTCAGCACTGGGCCACGTCCTACCGAGTGCCACGCGGTTCCGCCGCGTCGGCCTCGTGACCTATGGTCCAGGTCCCTACAATCAGTGCAACGTCACCCTCAACCTCAAGCCAACCATCGACGCCGCCAAGCCCATCATGCGCGTGGTGAACCGGTTGATCCCGGCCGGCAAGACGCCGCTGACCGAGGGCTTTGAGCAAGCGGCCGAAGCGCTCGACTTCCGCAATAAGCCGGGCGTCATTGTCCTGGTGACCGACGGCGAGGAAACCTGCGGGCGCTCACCTTGCGAGCTGGCCAAGCTGCTCCACCAAGAAGCGTACCAGCTCACCATCCACGTCATCGCGTTCCGCTATTCCGGATTCTCCTGGACCGGCGGCAACAACTTCATGGATCTGATGTGCGTCGCCGACGAAAACAACGGCCTGTACATCAAGGCCAACGACGAGGGCGAGCTCATCGACGCTCTGGAAAAGACATTGGATTGCCCGATGGTCTCCCAGGCTCCGCTCAGGCAAATTCGCTAGTCTTTCGTCGCACTCAGCACGCGACGGTCCGATAGATTGCCCAAAGGGGACGATGCCTTATGGCGCTGATCCGTGCGGTGTTGTCGGGGTTGCGCGCGCTCGCGGTTTTCTGCGTGAGCACGGCACATGCCGAAGACATAGGCTCAACAGAAAACCTCGGCCCAGCCGAAGACGCCGGCGTGCTCGCGCGCTGTTGGACCTCCGAGGCGCTCGCCGGGTCGAAAGCTGAGCTCAAGGCTCCGCCGTCCGCCACGCGGTTCGATCTGAAAGCGCTGAGGACGGAAGCTCTGCCCGATCCGGAGCCGGTATCGGAGGAATTGCGCGGCTCGATCCGCAGCGTCGATCTGCCGGACGGCGAGAAGCTGATCGCGCTTACCTTCGACTTGTGCGAAAGCGGCGGCCGCCGCGCCGGATATGATTACCGCGTGGTCGATCTCCTGCGGAAGGAGGGCGTCAAAGCAACCTTCTTCGCCGGCGGAAAGTGGCTGGAGAGCCATCCTGAGCGCGCCCAGCAATTGATTGCCGACCCCAATTTCGAAATTGGCGGCCATGGTCTTCGTCATCGAGACTTTACGAAGGCGAGCAAGGCAACGCTGAGCGACGAGATCCGTCTGACCGAGGCCGCCTATGCCCGGGCGAAGAGCGCTCTCAAAGCCCGCGCCTGCGCCACGGACCCCGCGCCCGACATTCAGACACGCATGACCTTGATGCGGTTTCCTTACGGGCGGTGCAATGCCAAGGCGCTGACCGCGGTGGCCGAGGCGGGGCAACTCGCGGTCCAATGGGACATCGTGTCGGGCGATCCCGATCCGCGCATCTCGGCCAAGACCATGGCCAATACGATTCTCACGAAGGCCCATCCGGGCGCCATCGTCGTGGCGCACGCGAACGGACGCGGTCGGAGAACCGCAGAAGCTCTCGCGCTCGCCCTGCCGAAGCTCAAGAGCCAAGGCTACGAGTTCGTCACGGTCGGCGAATTGCTCGCCGCAGGAAAACCCGTCATCGCGGAAACGTGCTATCTCAGTCGTCCAGGAGACAATCGAGCTCGCGTGGCGCGCGCCAAACGGCGCAAGACAAAGAATGGATCACTCTCCACTTTCCGGCAGCGCTGATCTTTCGGTTGGACGGCTTCGCCCACCTTCGGAACAAGACTGCGCCAGGCTCGCTGAGGCCATTGTCGCGATGCCGCCGTGGTCGCAGATGGGCTACTCCGCCGAGGCGATGACGCGCTTTCTCGCCGCTCGCGACGATGGCGCCCGCCGCTATGTCATCGACGTCGACGGCGCGCCCGCCGGCGCCGTCTCGATCCGCTACCCCTGGCTCCTTGGGCCGTATGTCGAGTTGCTGGCCATCCTGCCCGCATCCCAAGGGCGCGGCTTGGGGGCGGCCGTCCTCGATTGGCTCGCGCAGGAGGCAAGCCGCTTAGAGGCCCGGAATCTCTGGGTGTGTGCCTCGCGCGGCAACGCGTCGGCCTTACGCTTCTACCAGCGTCACGGATTTGAGGAGACCGCCGCGCTGCCGGACCTCGTCGCCGACGGGTTCGAGGATATCCTGCTGCGCCGTACGCTTTTCCACAGCTTTTCCTGACCGCCTTAGGCGCCACGTTCCGCGCTCAAACGGACCCGCCCCATTCGTGGCGGAAATCCGGGATTTGGAAAAAAATTTCGGTTCGGGACGAACCAAAAAGGCCCAATCAACGTTGTTTGCATCAGCTTGCAGCTCTTCACAATTGTGCGGCGCAGCAAGAAAACACCTTGGCACGACTTGAGGGGACCCAGTAAAATCCGACAGTTCGGTAACGGGCACCCTCCAATCGGAAAGGAGAGCTTCCGATGGAACTCACAGCCAAACTGACCGCCGTGATGGCGATCGTATCTTTCGGTTTCCTCGCCGCCGTCATCCTAGGGATGATCTAAGAGCGAGGCTTTCGGCCCCTTAGGGCCGCCACCGACAGTTCAATGAAGTGTGGCGCCTCCGGCGAACCTAATCGCCTGGGCGGTCTCGGACGTCGGCGTTGTCTTACGCGGCGGCGTCTGCGGCCCGCTTGGGATCGTAGCTGAGGATGGGCCCGAGCCAACGCTCGGCCTCCTCGACGGTCCAGCCCTTTCGTGCGGCGTAATCGGCGACTTGATCGCGGCCGATCTTGCCGATGCCGAAATAACGGCTCTCGGGGTGGGAGAAATAGAGACCCGACACGGCGGCCGCGGGCCACATGGCGCAAGACTCCGTGAGCTTCACGCCGATCTTGTTCTCCGCATCGAGCAGCGTGAACAGCGTGCGCTTCTCGGTGTGGTCGGGCTGGGCCGGATAGCCGGGCGCCGGACGAATGCCGGCATAATTCTCGGCGATGAGCTGCTCGTTCGAGAGCGTCTCGTCCGGCGCGTAACCCCACAGCTCACGGCGCACCTTCTCATGTAGCGCCTCGGCAAAAGCTTCCGCCAGCCGGTCGGCGAGCGACTTGACCAGGATCTTCGAGTAATCGTCATTGGCGCGTTCGAAGCGCCGCGCCACGTCCTCCTCGCCGATACCGGCGGTGACTGCGAAGCCACCAACATAGTCGGCGATCCCCGTCTCTTTCGGTGCGACGAAGTCGGCGAGCGCGAGATTGGGCTTTGATCCATCGCGCCGCATTTGCTGGCGGAGCGTGTGGAGCGTGGCGAGCGGGATCTTCCGTGTCTCGTCGGCGAAGAGCGCGATGTCGTCGCCCACCGTATTGGCGGGCCAAAAACCAACTACGGCGTTCGCCGTCAGCCATTTCTCGTCAATGATCTGCTTCAGCATGGCTTGCGCATCGTCGAACAGGTGACGCGCGGCCTCGCCGTATTTGTCGTCGTCGAGAATGCGCGGGTACTGGCCCTTCAACTCCCAAGTCTGGAAGAAGGGCGTCCAGTCGATATAGCGGGCGAGCGTTGCGAGGTCGTAGTTCTCGATGACACGCGCACCGAAATGACCGGGCTTGGGCGGGGTGTAGCCGTTCCAATCCAGCTTGAGCGCGTTGGCGCGGGCTTGCGCCAGCGAGGCGCGCGACTTCTCCGCTTGTCCGCGCGCATACGACTCGGCCATCTGCTTATATTCGGTGCGCACCTTGGCGATCTGCTCCGGGCGCTGCTCCTCGGACATGAGTCCCGAAACCACGCCGACGGCGCGGCTTGCGTCCGTCACGTAAATGGCTTGGCTGCGCTGATAGTTCGGGCTGATCTTGACTGCGGTATGCACGCGGCTCGTGGTCGCCCCGCCGATGAGAAGCGGCACATCGAAGCCTTCGCGTTCCATCTCCGAAGCGACATGACACATCTCGTCGAGCGACGGCGTGATCAGTCCCGACAGACCGATAATGTCGACCTGTTTCTCGCGTGCCGTCTCCAGGATGACCTGCGAGTGCACCATGACGCCGAGATCGATGACCTCGTAATTGTTGCACTGGAGCACGACGCCGACGATGTTCTTGCCGATGTCGTGGACGTCGCCTTTGACGGTGGCGAGCAGAACCTTGCCAGCGGCCTTCTGTTCGGTAAGCCCGAGCTCTTTCTTTTCCTTCTCCATGAAAGGCATGAGGTAAGCCACGGCCTGCTTCATCACGCGGGCGGACTTCACCACCTGCGGCAGGAACATCTTGCCGGCGCCGAACAGATCGCCGACCACATTCATGCCGTTCATGAGCGGGCCTTCGATGACGTGCAGCGGCCGCTCGGCCTTGGCCCGCGCCTCCTCGGTATCTTCCTCGACATAAGTGCCGATGCCGTGCACCAGCGCATATGTGAGGCGCTCCTCGACCGGCTTCTCGCGCCAGGAGAGGTCCGCCTCTTTCTTTTGCGAAGCGCCGCCTTTGTAGCGCTCGGCCGCCTCGAGCAGACGATCGGTGGCGTCCTCCCGGCGATTGAGCACCACATCCTCGACGAGCTTGCGCAGCTCCGGTTCGATATCGTCATAGAGCGCGAGCTGGCCGGCATTGACGATGCCCATATCCATGCCCACCTGGATGGCGTGATAGAGGAACACCGAATGCATGGCCTCGCGCACCTGCTCGTTGCCGCGGAAGGCGAACGAGAGGTTCGACACGCCGCCCGAGACATGCACATGCGGCAGCTCTTCCTTGATGCGCCGTGTCGCCTCGATGAAGGCGCGCCCATAGTCGTTGTGCTCTTCGATGCCGGTGGCGACGGCGAAGATGTTCGGATCGAAAATGATGTCCTCCGGCGGAAAACCGACCTTCTCCGTCAGAAGCTCGTAAGCGCGCTTGCAGACCTCGAACTTGCGCTCCGCCGTCTCGGCCTGGCCCGTCTCGTCGAAGGCCATGACCACGACGGCAGCGCCGTAGCGCAGGATCTTCCGCGCGTGCTCCAGGAACGGCTCCTCGCCTTCCTTCATGCTGATGGAGTTCACCACCGACTTACCTTGCACGCATTTCAGCCCCGCCTCGATCACCGACCATTTCGAGGAGTCGATCATTATGGGCACGCGGCTGATGTCTGGTTCGGCGGCAATCAAGTTCAGAAAGGTTTGCATCGCCGCTTCGGAGTCCAACATGCCTTCGTCCATGTTGACGTCGAGCATGTTGGCGCCGCTCTCCACCTGCTGGCGCGCGACCTCGAGCGCGGCGGCGTAGTCGTTCGCCTCGATCAGCTTGCGGAAGCGCGCGGACCCGGTGACGTTGGTCCGCTCGCCCACCATAACGAAATTCTGGGCTGCGTTGCTCACTTCAATTCATCCATCAAGAAACTAACCATGCACGAACGGTTCGAGGCCGGAGAGGCGCAACGCCGGACGCACGTCCGGCACTTTACGCGGCGGATACTTCGCCACCGCCTCGGCAATGGCACCGATATGGGCCGGCGTCGTGCCGCAACAGCCGCCAACGATGTTGAGCAGCCCGTCTTTCGCCCACTCCTCCAGGAGGTCGGCCATCATCTCTGGCGTCTCGTCGTACTCGCCCATCTCGTTGGGGAGCCCGGCATTGGGATAGACGCTGACATAGGTCTCGGCGACATGAGCGATCTCATCGACCGAAGGCCGGAGCTGCTCGGCACCGAAGGAGCAATTGAGCCCAATGGAGAAGGGTTTCAGATGCTCCATGGAGTACCAGAAGGCTTCCGGTGTCTGTCCTGACAGGTTACGGCCCGACAGATCCGTAATTGTGCCGGAGACCATGATGGGCAGTACGACGCCCATCTCGTCGAACACTTGCTCGACGGCGTAGCCTGCGGCCTTGGCGTTCAACGTATCAAAGACCGTCTCGATCATGACGATGTCGACGCCGCCCTCGATGAGCCCGCGTGTCTGAACCGCGTAAGCCTCGACCAGCTCGTCGAAACTCACATTGCGGAATCCCGGATTGTTCACGTCCGGCGAGATGGAGGCCGTGCGGTTGGTGGGACCGACGGCGCCCGCCACGAAGCGTGGGCGATCCGGCGTCTTCTTGGTCCATTCGTCCGCGGCCTCGCGCGCGAGCTTGGCCGCCGCGACGTTCATCTCGTGGCTGATATCTTCAAGACCGTAATCCGCCTGGCTTATGGCTTGGGCGTTGAACGTGTTGGTCTCAAGAATGTCGGCGCCAGCTTCGAGATATTTCCCGTGAATTTCACGGATAATACCGGGCTGGGTGAGTACAAGGAGATCGTTGTTGCCCTTGAGGTCACGATCGAAATCCTTGAAGCGCGCGCCGCGATAGCCGGCCTCATCAAGCTTGTAGCCTTGGATGGCCGTACCCATGGCGCCGTCGAGGATGAGGATTCGTTTCGTCGCTTCGCGCTTCAGCGCCTCGATGCGTTTTTCCCGCGTCATGTCGTTACCTGCTTCTTCTCGGTGAACGCCTTGGCCGGGCGCAGGCCCAGCAGATGACAGATCGCATAGACGAGGTCGGCGCGGTTCAGCGTATAGAAGTGAAACTCGGTGATGCCCTGATCGACGAGACCCAGCACCTGCTCGGCGGCGACAACGGCAGCCACGAGATGGCGCGTCTCCTGATCTTCGTCCAACCCTTCGAACCGGCGCCCGATCCAATCGGGCATGCTCGCGCCTGAACGCTGCGCGAAACTGGAGATCTGCTTGAAATTGTGGATCGGAATGAGTCCGGGCACGATGGGAATCTCGATCCCGGCAGCGCGGACGCGATCGAGATAGCGGAAATAGACCTCGTTATCGAAAAAGAACTGCGTGATTGCGCCCGTCGCGCCCGCATCGATCTTTGCCTTCAGCATATCGATGTCGGCCTCGACGGAGGGCGACTCCGGGTGCTTCTCCGGATAGCAGCCGACGGAAATCTCGAACGGCGCAATCTTCTTGATCCCTGCGGTGAGATCCGCCGCGTTCACATAGCCGCCCGGTGTCGGCTCGTAACGTTCGCCCACGCCGCCGGGCGGGTCGCCGCGCAACGACACGATGTGGCGCACGCCGAGGTCCCAGTAATCGCGGATGATCTCGTCGACGTCCTCCTTGGTCGCGCTCACGCAAGTGAGGTGCGCGGCCGGCCGCAAGGTCGTCTCGCGCAACATGCGGGCCACAGTGGCGTGGGTGCGCTCGCGCGTGGACCCGCCTGCGCCATACGTCACCGACACGTATTTGGGCCGCAAGGGTTCGAGCCGGCGAATGGAACGCCACAGGTTCTCCTCCATCGCATCGGTCTTCGGCGGGAAGAACTCGAACGATACGTCGATGTCGCCACGGCCGAGAATGCGGCGCTTGGGCGGTTCTTGAGATGATGCGAGCATCACGCGGCGACCTCCACGTTGCGGTTTTCTTTTCTCTTCTTGCTGGCAGCAGCCGGCTTGAGGCCGAGCCAGAGCGATACGGTGAGCTTGCCCTCACCTGTGGGGCTCAGCTCGTGGAAGCGATCAACCTTGAGGCCAGAGCCTTCAAGCACACGGCCGAGCTGATCGCGCGCGAAACCGAGCCGGCGGTGAGCCGATTGCTCGCGCAGGAATTCAAGCTCGTGCGGCGCGAAGTCGACAATGAGCAACTTGCCGCCCGGCTTCAGCACGCGCGCGGCCTCTGCCACGGCGATGGCAGGGTCGTCGAGGAAGTGCAGGACCTGATGCAGGACAATCACGTCCGCCGCCTCGTCCGGCAGCGGCACGTTATAGAGATCGCCGTGGCGCACTTGTGCGTGGGAGAGCCCGGTGCGCTCCAGCTTCATGCGGGCATAGGCGAGCATGTCGTGATTGAGATCGAAGCCAAGCGCCTTCGCGGCGCGCGGCCCAAACAGTTCGAGAATGCGCCCTGTGCCGGTGCCGAGATCGACCAGGAATTCGAAGGGCCCCTCGCCCAGCACCTCGTCCATGGCCGCTTCGACTTGGCTCTCCGCCACATGGAGCGCGCGGATCGAGTCCCACTCGGCGGCATGGGCCTTGAAGTAGCTTTGTGCGGCCTCGGCGCGCGCCGTCTGCACCGCCTCGGCACGGGCATGGTCGCGGGCGAGCGTCAAATCGGAGGCATCGAGGCTTTCCACGATGGCACGGGCGAGCGCCCCCTCCGGGCCGCTATCGGCGGCGCGGAAGAAGACCCAGGAGCCCTCGCGGAAGCGGGTGATGAGCCCGGCTTCGGCCATCAGTTTGAGGTGCCGGGAGATGCGCGGCTGGCTCTGAGCCAGTATCTGGGTGAGATCCTTGACGTTCAGCTCCGCGCCCGCCAGCAGCGCCAGAATGCGCAAGCGCGTGGCCTCGCCCGCACCACGGAGCACGGCAAGGGCCTGGTCGCTGCTTAAGCCTTCAGGGGCCTGGGGGCTCTGAGCGTCGTCGGACATAAAGATATGTTTATATCTTCTGGCGACTGGGCGCAAGCCGGAGACCGTTCAGACTTTCTGAAAATTTTAGTGATAGGCCTCGGGGTAGTCTCAAGAGTAGTCAGACAAGGAACGCCCGATGCGCCACCTTCGGCCACTATGCTCCCATTGCGTCTACTGGGTCATCGACAAGACCGCCCGTCCTCGGACTGTGGGGCATTGCCACCGCTAGCCGCCGGCCATTGCCATCAATCCCTCCACCGGGACGGTCGTGCAGAAATTTCCGATGACCACGAACCAGCATTGGTGCGGAGAGTGGAGCCACGACGAGATGCGCCTCACCGACGGTGTTCGGGAGGCCCTCGGGGACAGCTGTACCCGCCCGCCATCGAGGCAATAGGCCTCGAAGCGCTCCCTTTGAGGATCTAGGCCCCCTCGCAATCCCCACCGGCCCTCTTCGGGGTAACATGCAGTCACGAGAGCCTTGCGCTCTTCGGTTGCGGCAACCCAAAGAGGCCCGAACGTGGGGATCAATCGCAGGTTTTTCTTCGATTTTGCGCGGCGCGTGCTCTTCAAGGGACGCATGCGGCAGCGGCAGGTGGATGGCCTAAGCTTCATTCTCGATACGTGGGAAGCCCACTACGCCCGCAAGGACGATCGCTGGCTGGCCTACGCCCTCGGCACCACCCATCACGAGACCGGCGCCACGATGCAGCCGATCAAAGAGTATGGCGGCCGGCGCTATTTCTTCCACATGTACGACATCGAGGGGGACCGTCCGCGGGTCGCGCGCCAGCTCGGTAACACTCAACCTGGTGATGGTGTGCTTTTTCACGGGCGCGGCTATGTGCAGCTCACGGGCCGGTCCAACTACACGAAGATGCAGCGCAAGTTCGATATCGACCTGACCAGCTCGGACAAGGCGGCCAATCGCGCGCTCGAGCCGGAACTCGCCGCCAAGATCATGTTCTACGGCATGGAGAAAGGCGTCTTCACTGGCAAGAAATTCGCCGACTATTTCGATGAGGACACCGATCGATGGGTGTCGGCACGATCGATCATCAATCCTCGAGACAAGCCGAGACTCGTCGCGGATTACGCGCTCGATTATTACGCCGCCATCAGCCGCACGACGTGATCCGTTTGAGGCTCCGACCTCAACAAATCTTGAACTGACGCAGGGGTTTGTGTTTGGCCGCGAGCTGCTACGTTGGCTGCAATCTGCCGTCCACCAGCCACGAGGAATACATGATCGCTCTGCGCACAAGCTCCGCTCGTCTGCTTCTCATGCTCGGATTTTTCGTACTCGCGTCGTTCGCCGCGCGCGCGGAGGAGACACCGGCACAAGATGGTCGCTTAAACGACGTTACCGCCGGCGACCACCGATCTGAGAAGAACAAGGCGCGCGACAAATACCGTCACCCGGCTGAGACGCTCACCTTCTTCGGCATCAGGCCTGACATGACGGTGGTCGAGATCTACCCAGGCCGGGGCTGGTACACGGAGGTTCTTGCGCCCTACCTCAAGGGCAACGGCACCTTGTATGCCGCCGAACACCCGGGCGATCCATCCTACGCGCCGCTTCAAATGTCCCTCGACGCGTTCGACAAGAAGATAAAGGACGCGCCCGAGCTTTACGGCGACGTCAAGCGAACGAAGCTGACCAAAGAGGGGGACATCGCGCCTTCCGGCTCGGCCGACCTCGTCGTCACCTTCCGCAACGTGCATAGCCTGATGAGATCGGGCTCCGAGCAGGAGGCCTTCGCTGCCATGTTCAAGGCCCTGAAGCCGGGTGGCGTGCTTGGCGTCGTACAGCATCGCGGTGATCCCAACGTGAAGCAGGACCCCAAAGGCGGCAAAGGCTACGTGAACGAGGACTACGTCATCGAGTTGGTGGAGAAGGCGGGCTTCGAGCTTGCGGACAAATCTGAGATCAATGCCAATCCGAGGGACACGAAGGATTATGCGAAAGGCGTGTGGACGCTGCCACCATCGCTGCGTCTCGGCGATGAGGATCGCGACAAGTACGTGGCGATCGGCGAAAGCGACCGCATGACGCTGAAATTCGTGAAGCCTGCGCAATAGGCCGCGCACGCCGGGGCCGTCTGCTTAGCCACGCGCGAACTTCTTGTACTTGATGCGCTTCGGGACCACCGAGTCCTCGCCGAGGCGGCGCTTCTTGTCCTCCTCGTAGTCCTCGAAATTGCCCTCGAACCACTCCACGTGGCTGTCGCCTTCGAAGGCAAGAATATGCGTGGCGATGCGGTCAAGGAAGAAGCGATCATGGCTGATGATGACGGCGCAGCCGGCGAAGTCTTCCAGTGCCGCTTCGAGCGAGGATAGGGTCTCCACGTCGAGATCGTTGGTGGGCTCATCGAGTAGGATCAGGTTCGCGCCCGACTTCAGCATCTTCGCCAAGTGCACGCGGTTGCGCTCGCCTCCCGAAAGCTGGTCCACCTTTTTTTGCTGATCCCCGCCCTTGAAGTTGAACCAGCCGACATAGGCGCGGGCCGGCACTTCGCGTTTTCCGAGCGTCACCACCTCTGCGCCTTCGGAGATCTCCTCGTAGACGGACTTCTTTTCGTCGAGCGCGTCACGCGATTGATCCACGTAGCCGAGCTTTACCGTGTCGCCAACGCGAATCTCGCCGTTCTCCGGCGTCTCTTGGCCGACGATCATACGGAATAGCGTGGTCTTGCCGGCGCCGTTCGGACCGATGACGCCGACAATGCCGCCGGGCGGCAGCTTGAACGACAGGCCATCGATCAGAAGCCGCTCGCCGAAACCCTTCTCCAGCCCCTCGGCCTCGATCACGACATCGCCCAGGCGCGGGCCCGGCGGGATGGTGATCTGCGCTTTCCCGGTCTTGTCCTTGCCGGCTTCGGCGAGAAGCTCGTCATAGGCCTTGATGCGGGCCTTGGATTTGGCTTGGCGGGCTTTCGGACTTGCGCGGATCCAGTCGAGCTCGCGGGCAAGCGTGCGCTGCTTGGCCTCTTCCTGCTTGCCCTCAACGTCGAGGCGCTTGTGCTTCTGCTCCAGCCAGGACGAGTAGTTGCCCTTGTAGGGAACCCCGGCTCCGCGATCGAGTTCGAGCGTCCATTCGGTGATGTTGTCGAGGAAGTAGCGATCGTGGGTGACCATGACCACGGTGCCCGCGTAGTCGCGCAAATGGTGCTCCAGCCAGGCGACGCTCTCGGCGTCCAAATGGTTGGTGGGCTCATCCAGCAGCAAGATGTCGGGTTTTGCCAGCAGAAGCTTGCACAGCGCGACGCGGCGGCGCTCGCCACCGGAGAGCTTGGTCACGTCCGCATCGCCGGCCGGACAGCGCAGCGCGTCCATGGCCTGTTCGACTTGGCTGTCGAGATCCCAAAGGTCTTGCGCGTCGATCTCGTCCTGGAGTTGCGCCATCTCGTCCGCCGTTTCGTCGGAATAGTTCACGGCCAGCTCGTTGTAACGGTCGAGTTTGCCCTTCTTCTCGGCCACGCCCTCCATGACATTGCCCATGACATCCTTGCTGTCGTCGAGCTGAGGCTCCTGGGGCAGATAGCCGACATTGACCCCCTCGGCGGCCCAGGCCTCGCCGACGAACTCCTTTTCATCGCCCGCCATAATGCGCAGCAGCGTAGACTTGCCGGCGCCGTTGACGCCAACCACGCCAATCTTGGCGCCAGGCAGGAAGGCGAGTGTCACGTCCTTCAAGACCTGCTTCCCCCCGGGATAGGTCTTGTTGAGCTTGTTCATGACGTAGACGTATTGCGGGGTGGCCATGGGCTTCCGTCATCGTTTCGTGTTGCGAGGAGGTTTCGCCCGCGCTTTTAGCGATTCGGACGCACGAACTCAATGTCGGACGCGACGACCACCCCAAAACAAGCGCAGCCGTCGTGAGCCCGGCATCCCGAATAGAGCGAGGGATCGCTTCTACTACAATATGGCGATGGCGGCGCCATCGGCTTAGGGATCGGCGCCGCAGTCACACGAGGGCGCGCCGGTGGCGTAATCGGTGGCGCGCTCATTGGCGGCATCGTCGGTAACGAGATTCAGAAGAACAACCGCAACAAGCAGCGCAAGAACTACAACCGCAATTATAGGCGGTAGTAGCAGCTAGAAGAGCTCCGGCAGGCGCTCTTTCAGCTTGGCGGCCAGCGCATCGAGCGGATTCTCATGCAAGGGCTCGATCTCGGAAAGCGCCTTGGCGAAGGTCTCCGGCGTGAGCTTGGCGAGGGGCACGACCCGCGACCAGCCGTTTTGCATGAGAAAGTCCCGGTAGAGCGTCTCCTCGTCGGTGAAGCGGTGCCGCGCGGGCGCGACGCCGACCACAGGCAGGCGAGCAGAGATGGCCTCCGAAATCATCGAGCTTGAATCCTCGGTGCAGACGACGACCTCGGCCTTGGAGAGGATCTCCGGCAGGGTGCCGGGCCCTGCGGTTCGGAAGTCGATGAACTTCGCCACGACGCTGTCATCCTTGGCGAGCTCGGCAATGCGGTCCGCCACCTGGTCCGGCGTGCGGCGGGAAGTGGAGATCAGCCAGCGCGTCCCCCAGGCCTTGGAGATTTCGGCGACGAATGCCAGCAGCCGCTCCCATTCTTTGCTGGTGTAGCGGAAGCTCCCGGCTTTGCCACCAACCAACAGGCCGGCCAG
This sequence comes from Methyloceanibacter sp., assembly GCF_041573655.1. Classification (GTDB taxonomy): domain Bacteria; phylum Pseudomonadota; class Alphaproteobacteria; order Rhizobiales; family Methyloligellaceae; genus Methyloceanibacter. Next base: position 12,951 of record NZ_JBFFQD010000029.1, on the reverse strand, counting down.
CTTCGGCAGCCGGTCGGGGCCAAAGCACGGCACCGTTTTGGGGCGGCCGAGTGCATCGGGATTGATGGGGGACGGCTTCAGCGTCACCAGATGCCGCTCACTGTCCGCATCGCAGTCGTAAGATGAGATGATCAGGCTGAAATTGTCGGCCTCCAGGCCGCGTAGGAGCGAACCGCAAAAGATGTTGGGCACGTCGAGCAGCCGCGTCACGCAGATATTCGGCATATGCGTCTCGCCGCCCGCGGACACCACGAGATCGGCGTCCGGCAGCTCTTCCGCGTCGATGCGGTAGGCCATGCGCAACATGCGCGGCGGAAAGAAGGTGTCTGCGTTGATCCGCGCGCGCAGCCACCTGGTCGGCACGATCCACTTGCGCTTCACCTCAATGCGCGTGACCTCGACCGGGCGCACATGCGCAAGGGCCGCGATCACGCCTTGAGCGAGGTGGTAGTGGCCGGGCCGGGTATCGGCGAGGAAGATGATCCTGAGTGGGCGCATGGTTTCTGTCTTTAAGAGGACCCCGCCTCATAGCGCAACTTGGCTGCCCGCTTCAAAGCCTTGTTTTGCTGACCTGCCCGTCTTGGCAAAAAGCGCCCGCCCCCGCACTATCGGCCGCAAGATCGAGGATACCCTGGGATGGGGCCAATGGCTGAGGATCAGATGAGCACAGACGCAGATTGGTTGTTGAAGGCAATGGTGGTGATCGCCGCCGCCGATGGCCGGCTTGACACGCGCGAGGTGGGCCTCATCCAGCAGGTCTACGAGAAGCAGACCGGGCGCCGTCTGACCGCCGTCGATATCGCCAAGGCCGCCCAGGCGAACGCCGAGGGCGACGTTCTGGCGCAGTTCGCCGCGGCCTCCGCCGTGCTCGATGACCCCATAAAAGAAGAGATTATCCGCTCGGCTTATCTGGTGCTTCTAGCGGATAACCGGATTTCCGGGGAGGAACGCAAGAAGCTCAAGGATATCGCCATGGCGCTCAAGATCCAGGAAATCCATTTCGGCACGATCCTGGAAAACCTCGCCCTGTCGCTCCAAGGCAAGAAAGACTAATCGGGCGCTTGCCCGACGTGGCGTGAAACGACTAGTTTCACGCCGCCGCCGTGAGGCCCGAAGGTTCCCGTTCCAACGCCCATGATCCTCAGCCACAAGCATAAGTTCATCTACATCAAGACGCGCAAGACCGCCTCGTCGAGCATTGAGGCGATGCTGTCGCGGGCTTGCGGGCCTGAAGACGTGATCACGCCGACCACCGACCGGCTGATGACGGGCGAGCGCATGCCGCCGCGGAACTACCGGCTTGACCATCCGCTCGTACCGAAGCGCCCTTTGTGGCGGCGCCTGCTACGCCGGCCCGAGCGCGTCTATCACCCGACGATCGGCTTCTACGAGCACATTCCGGCGTGGCGCATCAAAGCCTATGTGGGCGATGAGATCTGGAACAGCTATTACAAGTTCACGTTCGAACGGAACCCTTGGGACAAGCAGATCTCCTGGTACTTCTACAAGACCAAGTCGAAGACGCACCGGCCCTCGTTCGAGAGCTTCATGACCAACAAGGAGAAGGCCAGCGTCGAGAATTACTCGCTGTACACGATCGATGGAGACGTCGCCGTCGACTTCCTCGGCCGTTATGAAACCTTGGGCGAGGACCTCGCAAAAGTGCTGAAGGAGATCGGCATCGAAGGCGACACGCCCCTGCCCCGCCTCAATGTGTATGGCAGCGGCGGCGACTATCGGAAGCTCTATACCGATAAGACCCGAAAGATCGTCGAAGATTGGTACGCGCCGGAGATCGAGAGATTCGGCTACACGTTCTAGCCGCGCTTACAGCACTTTGTGCTTTCCCTGAACACGCTTGGCGTAGTACCGCGCATCTTCGCGCGCGCGCATCAGGTGGTATTGCAGCGTCTGCTTCGGCCCGCGCTGCCACGTTTTGAAGCCGGCGCGTGCGCGCCGCAACGTGCGGACCGGGTAGAGCGGCCCGAAATGCTGCGCAATGCGCTCCCGCCACCAATCATGCGGCTTCAACGTCACATGCAGGTTCCGGCCGTCTGGAAGCACGCCCTTGGCCGGCGCGGTGTCGACAATGATCAACGCATCGCGGCACATGGCGCGCATGTCGGCGAGCACTTCGTCGAGATCGCTCTCCTCGACATGCTCGAGCACGTCGACATTGATCAGGAGATCGACCTTAGCGTCGGGCTTTTGCGCAAACGCGGGGATCGCCGGATCGTAGCGGTAGCCCTCGACCGGATAACCCAAGTCCAGCCGGTCCAGAAGCGCGCTCTGGCCGCAGCCATAATCGACGATCGACTGGGGCCTCAGGAGCTGAATCTCCGGCCGGATCAGGCGCAGGTTCTTGACCGAGGTATTGCCATAGGCCTGCGACGCATGGATCTGCGCGTAGTTCTCGATGAGTTTGCTGTTACCGACCATGCTCGACCCGCTTCGCCCGCCTTGTCCGGCCGGCGGGGGTCCATAGCACGCCGGGGGCCCTGACGTCATGGGCCTCAGACGTCGCGGGCACCGAGGCGCCCAAGGGATAACGGCGGGCCGCGGGAGAGGCCCACCGTTACCCCGCTTGCAAGTCCTACTTGGTGCAGGACTTGGTGTCGGCATTCCACACGCCGCCGGCGGCCTCACAATCGGCCTGGCTGCCTTCGCCAGCGAACGCAGGGCCCGTCAGGGCAAGAGCGGATGCAATGGTGAGCATGGAGACGAAATACTTCATGGTCTGTCCTCCGTTTGAACGCACCTGCGAGAGTTGCAGGCGCGCGGGAGAACGTGCCTCTGACGCGTTGGTTCCGCGTCTCGGTCAACTAAGGCAGGATGTCACCGAAAGACCCAAAGTGTGGCCGCGCTACCGCGCCAACCGATTGCTCTCGCCCGGCTTAGAACAAATTATGGGTTCGCGAGAAACCCTTCTTTCCGCGCTTGCGATTTTGGTCCTCTGCGGCCCAGCGGATAAGAATCGTGTTGCGGTCGCCGGCACCGGATTGGATCAACTCGCGACCGTGCAGGCTGCGACGACCCGGCAAATCGTTGACCACGAACACATACCCGCTGTTCGGCATGAACGGCATGCGTTTGACTTCGCGATACCGACCCTCGAACGGACGGCGCAACAAAGGCCTCTCGGTGTAAAATGACGTGCCGAGATCCTTGGCGCTCGTATCGACCGGCAGATAGAACTGCATGGTCAGGATCGAGGGCCGGCCGTCCGGGTGCGGTTTGATTTCGTAGTCCTCAATGTCGTGCAGCAGCATGCTGTTGACATAGACTTCCGTGTCCACAATGTCCGCAGGCTTCTTGTCGAGTCGCAACGCGATGTCCTTCTCGAATTTGGTGAACATCATGCGCTTGAAGGACTCGGACGTGAGCGCAAGCCAAATCTGCTCCCAGAAGCGCGCGCGCTCCTCGTCCATGCTTTCGATGGACTCAGGCAAAAGGGCTCTGTCGCGCGTCGAGACCCCTTGGTCGTTGATCCAGACCTTGGGATTGATCGGATCATAGGATTTCTGCTCCGGAAGCAGGCGCAGGATGTCGTCGTAGACATCCGCGGGCCACATGCGATCGCTGTAAAGATGCTGGCAGGGCTCGTCGTGCACCGGCACGTTCGGCAGTTCCTCCAGCCAATGCGCGACCACGCGCTTCGCCAAGCTGGTATCGGACACATTGATGCTGGGAGCGACTTGATCCACGCTGCCTTCCCTCCTGCTACGACAATAGACACTCGTAGCCGGAATTTAGCACGAGCGCGGCAGGCGCCGCCAGTCTAGGACTTCCGGCGCGCCGCCACGGCGAGCCGCAGATAGACGGCCATAAGCCCGACGGCACAAATCAGCCATGTCTGCCACATGCCCCAGGCGACGGATGCAATCGCCAAGAAGATCGTGAAGGTCGCTCCCGCGAAGGGTACGACTTCGAGGGGCAGTAGGGATATGCGGAGCGCAATCATCGCGCTCGCAAAAGCGATCAAGATCACCCCCACCAACCCGAGCTCATACCAGCTCTGCAGAAAAATGTTGTGTGCGTGGATCCCGGTATTGCGCGAGAGGACGAAGCCTTCGGGCTTCTCGGCCAAGTCTTCCGCTTGTCTCAAGTCCCGCGTCGACCTGGCGCCGATACCGATCCATGGACGTTCAAGCGCGCGTTCGGCCGTGTACTCCCAAATGATGATCCTCGCTTTGAACGAGCTCGGCATCCAAGACGCGAGGTGCAGATCCGCATTGTAAGCGGCGAAACTCAGGGGCAGCACGAGCGCGAAACCGAGGCACCAGACGGCGGCGAGCGTGCGAACCACAGCCTTTGGCCAAAGCTGCGCCAAAAGGAACACAAAGACCGACAACAGCAAAGCGAGCTGCGAGGATTGATGATACGAGAGGAGGACGGGAACCGCGATCGCCAGGGCGAAGAGAAAACTTGCCACCGCGCGCCGCCTCCGCCCCTCGAGCATCTGTAGCGCCAGCAATCCGGACCACAGGTTGAACATGACAATGGCGACATTCTGGTTGAGCTTCGCGGCTCGGGCCCCATCGAGCACCTGTTGCGCGTCGGCAGGCTTGAACCAGGCGATCAAGTTCCCGAACGCGCGCGCCAAGGTAGCGTCGGTGAGCAGCTCGAACAGAATGAAGAGTCCGCCAAGGAAGGCGCCAGCGGCGAAGGCTAAGGCTGGGCGGCGGAGCCGCTCCGCATCGACCTCTGCAAGCGCCCCGATTGCGGCGAAGGTTATGAGCGTTGCAAAAAAGAGCAAAGCGCCTTTGCCGATTGCCGCCGCCGGATTGGCCGCCCAGACCGCGCTGAGCAAGGTGCAACCCGTCACGAGCAGCATAGCGATGAGCGCGGCGTTGGGTTTGATCAAGCGGCGCCAATCGCCGCCGCCTCTGAGTGCGGCCACCGCGAATGACAATGCAAGGAGTGGAAGAAATAGCCACGTCAGACGCGGCACTGCCGACGTCACCAACGGACTGAGAAAGCACACCAACGGGACGAGAGATGAACGGTCGAGCGTACGGTTTCGCTCAAGACCAACAGCGTCGGACACTTGCGCCCCGCTTCAAGCCAATGCTGGCCCAACAGACACGCGGCCCTAACCGATGTCAAGACGCCCGTGGTGGGAGATCCCTTATCAGAGATATGCTGGAGAGTTGGTGGGCCCGGGAGTTGTGCCACTTCGCAACAAGATCAATTTGTTATCGGCAGGTGCGGGCGTAAAAGGCCCTTTGAAGCGCAAAAGGTATTTCGTGAACCTCCCGCACCAAGACCCTCTACCCGTCTGTCGTATTCGTCCGGTAGCACGTCGGCTTTGAGTAGCAAAGCGGACATCCTCGATCGGCGCGACGATGTCAGCTAATGACCCAAAGCGGACTTGCAAGTGGTCGTTGGCTTCAAACGCTGGATTTCCACGATCGCAGGGATATACAATGTTTCAGCAGTTTGCCCTGCGTAATCCAGACGCCAAACTTGAGCGGGTGTCATGTGCCGAAGGTCGATGCGATTTTCGAGTTTGACGCGGCTGCGGCCAATCACAAGAAGGTAGAGCGCCTCTGGCGCGAAGAAGGACTTCAGCTGCCGCGACGGCACAAGAAGCACAAGCGGCTCTACCATCACGATTCTTCCGTCATCCGGCGCCGGCCGCACTATGCGAACCACATCTGGTCCATCGACTTCGTACACGACAGACTGAGCAACGACCGCCCCTACAAGATGCTGATCGTCCTCGACGAGTATACCCACGAGGCCTTGTCGGTGACGGTGGGCACCAAGATGGGGGCAAACGAGGTGCTGGAGGCCCTCTATCCACTTCTTCTCGAACGCGGCAAACCGACCTATCTAAGGTCCGACAATGGGCCTGAGTTCGTTGCCCAAGCGGTGCAGGATTGGCTGAAGCGGGTGGGCATAACCCCCATGCAGATCTATCCGGGCTCTCCTTGGGAGAACGGATACAACGAGCGCTTCAACGGTACCCTACGCCGTGAGGTACTCAACGCTGAATGGTTTGCAACAACGCGCCAGGCCCAAACCGTCATCAACCGCTGGCTCCGCCAGTACAATCACATCCGTCCACACCACGCCCTCGGCATGCGCCCACCCGTGCCCGAGACGTTACTAGAGAAATCGCCGCAAGGTGGTACAGTCCAAGGGGGCTAGACATCTAGCCCCCTCCTCAACATCTATCTTCCACTCGGCGGCTACAATGCACCGTCCTCATCCAAGCGATGATCTTCCAGAGGTCATCATCGGTCTTTATAATTTCGCCGAAGTGCGGCATCGGCCCGACTACGAACTCGGAGCCCTTGCGTCCATAGCCCAGCTTCGGAAACGCGTTGTCTGGACTAAGTTTACCTGTGCCAAGCGCGATCAGCCGGAACAGTGTGTCGTCGTCATCGCCATAGATCCAAACGGGATTAGTTAGCGGCGCTGCCATCCCTCCTCCTCCACCTCCTCCATGGCAGCCATTGCAGCCTGCAGCCATGTACTTGCGATGGCCTTCCTCGGCAACGCTGGCGAAGTCCACGTATGGGCTTTTCAGCTGACCTTTGGGCGTGCTGGCTACCCGCTCCAGGGGCGTCATAATTTCCGCATAGGCCTCCACGACTACTCGGTTTACCGTTTGCTTGTCGCCTTCAAGCTTGCTTTGCATTGTTTCCGGACTAGAGGCCTTCTCCTTAAGCTGCGATTGGGCTGTGTCGAGTTTGTTTCTTAGTTGTCCAATCTCCGAAGTGCCTTGATCCAATTTGGTCCAAAGCTCGTTGATTTGGGCATCGGTCTCCGCTGCTGTCTTTGCTGCCAATTGCTTGACGCTTTCAAGCTCGCTTCGCATTGTTTCCAGACTAGAAGCCCTCTCCTTAAGCTGCGATTGGGCTGTGTCGAGTTTGTTTCTTAGTTGTGCAATCTTCGAAGTGGCCTGATCAAATTTGATCTGAATCTCGTTGATTTGAGCATCGGTCTCCGCGGCTGTCTTTGCTGCCAATTGTTTGGCGCTCATCAGTTTGCTTTTTACTGCCTCCAAATGCTGTCGTGTCTCAATCGTGCGGTAGCCGGTGAAAATGTATCCAATCACGAGCAAAGCCCCGACGATCCAAATCCCTATCCTCATAGTATTTTTTCGCTCAAGCATCTCGTCCGTTCCCATTCACTAGGTGTCTGATTCCTACAGACGATGTCCAACTGCCCGAAGCAGTTCAAGCTCTCGATATGAGAGCAGCGATTAACGTCACGCTGGAAGATCACCGTCGGCTTCAGGCGATCCTCTTGGACTGCAGTTCTTTGGCAAAAGAAGAAGATTCGAATCGTTCTGGGGGTCGCGGCGAGGACAGCAAAGCGGATCTTGACGGAGGCGTCCAAGGGAACTTTCTGAGCCAAAGCTGATCACTCCGAAAAAATGTAATGACTACAGAGCAAGACAAATGTTAACATTTATGGGATCATTAATTTAAAGTTTCTAGCGCGGGGCCTTGGCATTGCGAGTCAACTAGTGCAGTCAAAACTCGAATTAGCTCTGAAGGAAATCCGATGGTTCCACTTGCTCGAATCATGTTTCGAAAACTTGCAGCGGCTGGTGCATTCGTCGTCTCCCTCTCTACTGTTAACATCCATGTCAGTGCCCAGGAGATAGTGCAGAATCTAGGGCCTGTCGGGCCTAACGACGGCATTCTCGCCACGATTGGCACTATGCATGTCGTAGCTTTCTTTGAGCCTAGGGATGGCCGTTGCGCCGTCAACGCAGTAGTCTGGGACGATTTGGGTTCCGACGCTGGCGAGTCAGCTAAACGCGTTCTGGTTAAAGTAGAGGCAGGCGAGCTCCTCTTGATTGAAACCTCCAAACAGGAATCACTAAATCTCCAGTGCGGTAGCAATGCTGCAACTCTTGCGGCCATCGATATTCAAGGTCGTGCCGCCTCTGGCATCACCGCCCAGCCACCCAGACACCCCGTTAGACCGGGCGATTAACCGGTTCGCATGATGAGAGCATGGGCATCAAGTCAGCACTGAAATTCGGAGAGGAACCCATGAAGCATATATTCCGGAGCTTACTCGCAGTCTCTCCCACAGCGAAGCCACTTGCCAAAGCGCATGTCTTCGGCGTGCTTGCCCTCGCGGTTGGCACCTTTGCAACTCCTTTGCTTGGGCCAAGTTCTTGCAACGCTCAGGATGCAAGAGTCGTGAAATCGATGACGGATTTGAAGGAGCAGACAGCGAAATTGGGAGAGCCAAAGATTGACGGAAAGGACCCCGTTGACGGCAAAGAAGCCCCTGCTTTGCATTTCGGTTCGACCAAAATTAACAACAGCTTTAACGTTGTCGATGAGGTTGCGACGGAGGACGGGCGAGGGATGACGGCGACGCTGTTCGTGAAGGGCGGCGATGAATACATCCGCGTCGCAACGAACGTGCCGAAGCCGGACGGAAGCGGGCGGGCGATTGGAACCATCCTGGTCGGCCCGGCACTCGAGGCGATCAAAGAAGGCAAGGCATACTACGGCAAGGTCCCGATCCTGGGCACGCCCTATGTCACAGGTTATGAGCCGATCAAAGACGCATCGGGGGAAATCATTGGCATTTACTACGTGGGCTACAGCCAAGATGACCTCCTGGCCAGGGTCGAGGGCCGCCTTGCCTACGCGAGAACGTTACTTGGCATTACCGATGACCAGGCTGCCGCCTGGAAGGCTTACGAGGACGTATCGCGTGCCAACGTCACGACCATGCGGGTGGCGCATCAGGCCATGTTAAACGCTGAACAGTCGGGTGAGATCGTTGACCGCATGCGGGCGCAGACCGCTGAGATGGAGGCGCGGCTCAATGCGAGGAAGGCTTTGCAGCCGGCGACTGAGGCCCTCTACAAGGCTCTGACCCCCGGGCAACGGCAGAGGGCCGACGTTGTGCTCTTGCTGCTTGGCAAGACGGGCGGAGGCGTTGAGTTTTAACACTGGCGATTAGATCGAGCGCCTTCAGCAGGTAGACGGAAGCTCCTGACACGTGCCTCTCCGCAAATCTTGTATTGCCACCGTGGATCAGACCCTGGGATCCACGGATTAAGGGTCAGCGGAACTAAGCGACTTACTTTAAGTCTCAGAAACCACATGCGTCACCGTGCCGACACGCCCTGTGTCAGAGAATCTCTCCTGAGGTCAAGGCTTTAGTTTGCTATTTGATTTGAGTAACTTAATTGGTTGCGGGGGCCCGATTTGCTCAAGAACGTACTAGGTGGACGCTAAGGCGATACGCCTAGGGTTGTTGCGGCCACGCTCACAATGTCCACTACTGAGGGTAAAGCGGAGAATTTGCCGCCGCGCACGCATCAATCCACAACCACTTCAACCACGACCGTCACCTTAACCGCCGCGACATCTTCAAACAGAACCGTTCTGCCGCCCTGACCGAGTGGCATCAGCTGGCGGCCTGAACGCCCTCAGACCGGCACCCTTCGCAGGCCCGCTCAGGTTTGTCTGACAATGCCCAACAGGGAACTGCCTCGGCCTCTCATATGAAACAAAAATCAGCACGCCAGCGGCAATTCGTACGATCGTTCGCGTCACCCCCGTAAGCGCGCAAGAATTGCCTCAAGCGTGCTGATGGTCTTTTGTTTGTCTTGTCTTTTGAGGTCGAGCAGAAGCTTGAAGCCCTCCTGTTCCTCGCGGATGAGCTGACCCTCCCGCATGAGGTCGTCATAGAGGCCGAGCACCTTGTAGCAGCCAATGGGCTCTGCGAAGCCCTTTACCTTAATCGAGCTGCGTTCCTCCGCTGCAATCTCGTCCTTCACCAGAGAATGGGTCTCACGACCGATGAGGATACTATCGACTTCAGCCTGGGTCTGCAGACGTGCGGCCATGTTCACCACGTTGCCGACGATGGTATAGTCCATGCGGTCCTCGCCGCCAAAATTGCCTACGGTGCAATAACCGGTATTGATGCCCATCCGCAGCTGGAACGGCCGCTCTGCGCCCGCATCTTGCCACTCCGAGCGCAGCTCTCGCATACGCTGCAGCATAGCAATGGACATGCGAACGCAGGCCAGGGCGTCCTCCTTGGCGCCCTTCGATTCCGGGTCACCGAAGAAGATCATTATCGCGTCACCGATATACTTGTCGATGGTGCCGCCGAACTTAAGTGCGATCCTGGACATCTCGGTCAGGTAGTGGTTGAGCAGGCTGGTAAGCTCCTCTGATTCAAGCTTGTCCGTGGTCTCAGTAAAATTGACCAGGTCAGAGAAGAAAACTGTGAGTTTCTTGCGACTTGATGCGATCTCTACGCCCTGCTCACCCGTGAAGATTGAATTGTAGATTTGCGGTGAGAGGTATTTCGAGAGCTTGGTGGAAAGTGCCTCAAGCTCTTTGTTCTTCTGCGCAATGACGCCGGCAGCGGCGTTGAGCTGTTGTTCATTGCGATCGCTGAGACGCATCAGCCGGCGCGACACGCGCAATAGCTTACGGTAGCTGTTCAGAAGCTTCTCGTAATGCTGCTCGTATGCAGGACCCTTTAAACCGCCGGTGGCAATGAGCTGCTCACTCGCGCTTATGACCCCATCTTCGGCCGCGAATAGATCGTTGTTAGACATCAGCCATGCATTTTCTCGAGATGGAATTTGGCATTCTCTAGGTCCTCACCAAATTCCTCGCCGAGTTCCTGCATAGTATCATCTTCCGCATCGTAGAACCAATAGATGTCGACGTTGGCACTATTGGACGCCGCTACATCGAGCTTATCCATCAGCATCATGACGGCCTTAGCACTGCTCGAATTGATATAGATGAGCTCAAAATCGAAGCGGCAGCTCTTACCGGGCCCGAGTTCGGCGAGGTAGGCGTCGAGCGCGGAAAATAGCGGATTGTAGAACTCAGTCACGTCCTCCGGATAAGATTCGCCGGAAATCTTTAGATGGTTCTTGCCGAAATCAAAATCTATCATCGGCGTGCGGGAAGAGGCCGGGATGTAGAGCTTCCGCATCGATACAACCCTACACCGAGGCCTTAAGTGTGAAGAACGCATGTTCGTCGTCTACATCGACGAAATCGAAGTCAATTGGCTTTGATGCGCGCCGGGCGATTTCCATGAAGCCGAGCCCCGCGCCCTTACTGCCTTCTCCAGGGTCACCGCGGAGCTGCTCTTTGTATAGGGCGCGGAGATCCTCCTTGTTCATGTTGCGAATCCTGCTGAGCTTTGCCCGAAGTCGGTCGACGTCGGGGAGCTGAACGAGGTTGCCGGCATTAATAACATAGTCGCCGTTCTCTTGGCCGATGGTGAGCACGCCGTAGCGGATTCCGTTGGGAGAAGAACTGGCCGCACCAGCGGTCGCTGTCTCCGCTGAGTAGCGGATCATATTCTGCATTTGCTCGACGAACACGGCGAACACGCTGCGTGCCGTCTTGGTATTAGCATCGTCGAATAAGAGTTTCTGTTTGATCGCGTCGCCGACACCGCTCAGAACCGCTTCGGTGACGTAGCCGCTGTAGGCGAAGATGATCCCCTGTTTGCGTAACATCGAACGGACTTCAAACAGCTCATGCGCGAGCATGGATGCCTCCTTCTCCAAGCGGGACAAAACCCAACACCGTAAGGTCGTCGCGCCTGGGTTGCTGGCCTTGGAACTTCTTGAAAGACCGGCATAGCGACTCGTCCTGTTTCTGCATTGGCGCCCCCTGATTGCGCTTGAGCAGACTCCGAAAGCGCCGCTTGCCAAAGGATCGGCCCCGTGGACCTCCGACCTGCTCAAAAAGACCGTCAGTGGCAAGATAGAAGGCATCGCTATATTCAATCGGAAGGCTGAAATTCGTAAACTCCGCTTCTCGCGGATAGCCGCGATACCCCAGTCCCTTGCGATCACCCTTAATCTCGATCACGTCCTCCTGATTGGCCTTCCAGAGCGAGAGGTGCGCGCCCGCGAATATCATCTCTTGCTTTGAAGTGTTGACGAAGCACACCCCGGCCTCGAGCCCGTCATTCGTCTCGCCCGAGCCGCTATCCTGGCCGAGTAAGCTTTGCACACCGCGATGTAGGCCGGTCAACACTTGGCTCGGGCTGCTGTTCTGTGTCCATGCTTGCATGCGATCCAGAATACCCCAGGCAATCAGCGTCATGAAGGCGCCCGGCACGCCATGGCCCGTACAGTCGCCGACGACGATGGCATAACCGTCGCTAATCGGCTGGAACCAGAAAAAGTCGCCACCTACGATATCGCGCGGTTCCCAAATCAAGAAATGGTCCGCGGTGACCGAGGCGAGCTTCTCGCGTGCGGGAAGGATTGCCGACTGAATGCGCCTCGCATAGCGCAAGCTTTGCATGATGAGCTGGTTGGCGGCCGCAGCCCGCTCCTCGCTTTCCTTGATCTCGGTGAGATCGCTGTAGACTGCGACGCTGCCACCGCTCGGGATGTGGCGTTCCGAGATTTGTAGCCAAGTCCCATCGGTACGACGTTCCAGTAGCGGCTGAGTCGGGTTATGGTGGTGCGCTAAGCGCCGCCGGAGCCAGGCCACTCTGCGGCCTTTGGCGTCCTCAATCAACCCTCGATCCGCCGCGCTACGGATGATCTCCTCGTAGGTCATACCCAGTCTGGGCGCCCCTGCACCATAATCGAATAACTCGGCAAATTTGTCGTTGCTCAGCACTAACCGGTCGTCGGCGTCGTAGAGCGAAAAGCCCTCCGAGATCGACTCGATAGCATCTGTGACGCGCTGGCTTGCTTGTAGGGCTATCTGCTCGGCAGTCTTCCGCGCGGTAACGTCGCTCCAAGAACCGACAATCTCGATGGGCTCGCCCTTTTCATCACGGATTAGCCGCTGTTCGTCGCTTACCCAGCAATAACTGCCGTCACTCTTGCGGAAGCGGTATTCAGTTGTATGTTGGCCCGCCTCGAATAGCTTGGCCTGCTCAGCCTCCACCGCATCAATGTCCTTGGGATGGACACGGGTGCGCCAGAAGTCGGCATTCTTGAGATACTCGTCCGGG
>NZ_JBFFQD010000028.1:0-27681 GCF_041573655.1 Methyloceanibacter sp. | reverse complement strand
CATTCCACGGGGCGAGGCCGCTGTGCGCGGCTCTATCCTTGTTTTGGCTGCTTAGTCTATGTTCTGTACGGGCGATCCAGAGGATTTCAGACGGGATGTGTTTTTCCGCGACAGCAAGTTTCGCGGTGGCGGCGCCTCTGCTGCCGTTGGGGATTTATTGCCTGAACAGGGCGAGGCGCGAGGACGCGAGATGGATGCCGTTCGCGGCCTACCCCCTGGCGTTTGGGCTGCAGCAGGCGGTCGAGGGGGTCCTGTGGATCGGCATATCGTCCGGCGACCAGGCGCTGATCGGCGCGGCATCGCGGGGATTTTTGTTCTTCTCCCACTTTTTCTGGCTGTTCTGGGTACCGATGTCGATTCTTGCGCTGGAATCCGATGCGCACCGGAAGCGCATTCTCGCCGCCCTTGCAGTTCTGGGCGGACTATACGGCGCATCGCTTTTCCTGCCCATCCTGCTGAACGAGGACTGGCTCAGCGTGGCGGTGGTTCACCACTCGATCGTCTACAAGATCACGCTGATCTATGACGGTATCGTGAACCGGCAGATTCTTCGGGTCATCTATGCCGCGATAATTGTCGCCTCTCTATTCATCTGCTCTGCCAGGCAAATAAGGATATTTGCCATGCTGATGTTGGTTTCGGTGATCGCCGCCAATCTGTTTTTTGATTATGCGTTCACCTCCGTTTGGTGCTTTTTCGCGGCCATCTTGTCCCTCTACGTTCTCTACATCGTACGCGTGGAACTCAAGTCGGAGCCGACCGAACCCAGCGCTGCCTAATGGAGAATTCGGCATCGAGCGGAAGATCGCCGGCATCGTGACCGCGATCGAGCAAGGCAACTACAGCCGCGCCTTGGGCGACCGGCTCATCATCGCGATACAAAGTATTTGGCTGGATGCCCTTCCCCAATCTGCCCCTGCCCGTCCGTTTTTGCGACTCCTGAACCCTATGTGGGTGAGCTATGTCTGTTCTGCACCCAAGAGCAGACATAGGTTGTCACTGCACGCTCGTCATCCACTCCCTAATGGCGCGCGTAGCGCGCTGCCTGAGAGAAGCTGCAACGGCTCCGGCGGTCCAGGAAAGTGGGGCATTAAAGGATTGCGGCATCGAGTCCGCCAACGCAGGCGAGCGCCTTATGGCCGAGATCAAAGCCTTCTACGCTGCTCGCAAGGATCGGCGGATCAAGAAGGGGTGTACCCCCTCCGACAACGGCAAATTAAAGCCTTGATTTCTGCGGGTTTGGGGGGGGCTTACGCGGACATTGCGGGGGTACAGGTATGAGAATACCCAGACCCTTGTTTTGTCCGCCTATGACCATTGTAGCAATGGGTATCAATGGACAGGCTCAACAAAGCGCAAGGCGGTAGAAATCGAAACCATGCGGCTGATCATGAAGAACGGCAAAATCTACAAGAACACGTTCTGATGAAATGTCCGCTTTGGGTCATTAGCGGACATCGGTGAGCGGAGCAGGCATGTCCGCTTTACCCTCAGGAGCGGACACGATGAGCGTGGCCGCAGTCAACTTAGGCCGACCGCCTCAGCGTCCACTTGGTACGTTCTTGAGCGAATCCAGCCCGGGATTTGAACCTATAGCTCAATTTTCAGGAATGGTTGATTACGGCGGATTCGCTCCTCCGCTACCAATTGTTCACCAAGGCATTGAATTCCCGGTTTTCTTTGCCCATCTTCAAACTTCCGCCAGGTTTTTGTGAGAACCTGTCAGGAAGATGAAGAGGCCACTATTCGCATGACGAAACTTGCTACCACTGCCTTGGTTTGCCTCGTGGCGCTGTCCGCGGCGGGCTGCGCCGTTGAAGTGCCCATGTCGTCCTTCCGTTTGGCACCGCCGGACGAGACGAGCGTGAGCGACAAGGCTCAGCATCAGGACCTGAAGCACGTCCGGACTCGCTAGGCGTCTTTCGGTTTTCCCAATGCATTCAGCGTCCCGCGCGGCGCTATTGGTTTGCAGGTCCTTAAGCCTGGATCAACGCTTCCTCAACTTGCATCCCCTATAGTCTTGAAGTCTCGGACGCGCGCGATCAATGCGTCCGCCAGGTTCAAACACGTGCCGCCAGAGCATGCGGAACCAAGGGAGAAAGCGTCTTGGCCTTCAGCGCATCCACAGCACAGCGTATCGATGTCAATGGCGTCGACGCCTTGCATGGGCAGATAAGAGAATTGGTGCCGACGCATCACTCTGCTCTGCTGGCGGAGATCCGCCGGTTGGGAGAGATGCTGACGGCTCCCGCGGCGCATTGTGCCGGTGCCATCACCGAGGCCGAGTTTCTCGCCCATCAGATCAAGGGTGCGGGCGGTTCGTTGGGCTTCGCCGACGTCAACGATGCGGCGACGCGCGTCGACGATCACCTGAAGACTCTCATGGCACATGGCAGGGACGCCGCCGCTGCTCAGATGGAGCGGGTCCGGGGTCTCTTTGAGGATCTGCGGCGCACCGCTGAAGCGACCACGCCGGAATCCTCCAGCCTGTGGAACACGAAGCCGTCGCGCTTTAGCGCTCGATTCGGCTGATCTTCGAGCCTTCGAGCGACAGATTGTACATCAGCCCCTTCTGATCGAGGATGAAGCCGAGCACGGGCTGGGTCGCTTTGTCGGTGTCGATCGATCCGCCGATGCCCACCGTGATGATGGCCACGGACGCGTCCACGCCCACCTTCCAGCCTGCGAGCCTGTCGAACTGATCGAGGGCCTCCCGCGTCATGAACATGATGATGACGGAGCGCTCCTGCACGCCGAGCTGGAAGCCAAACGAGGCGGAGATCATGTTGTAGTAGCCGGCCGGGCGCTGATCGACGATCAAGATGCCTTCGCCGTACTCGCCGCCGATGCCGAACCCCGCCTTCACCACGGAGGGGAACACTAAAATCCCGACGGCCTTGTTGGCCAATTCCCTGGCCCCGCCGATCTGGCGGACGAAGCTTTGGAGCGTTTCGTTGGCGTCGTGCTCGATCTCGGCTGCCGTCGCGGCGCGCGCAGTCGACGGCGGGGCGCTGATCGCAGCGAACGCTAGAACGACTGCAAGCAGGTTGGGGATCAGGATTTTCATCGGCGCAGCATCCTCTTTTGGCCCCCCGGCGCGCTCCCTATAGGGCCGCTTTGTGGCAGTGGCACGCCGCCTGTGCGGCAACATTCGGGGCAGGCCGAAAGCCTCGCGTGACGCCGGGGCCGTCATCGCCCTAAAGTCCCGGCATGGATGGAGCGGAGACCATTGCTGGCGTGGTGCTTGCTGGCGGTCAATCGAGCCGGATGGGCGGCGGGGACAAGTGTTTGCAGCCACTCGGCGGCAAGCCGCTGCTGGCGCACGTCCTGGCGCGGCTCTCGCCGCAAGTCTCTCAGCTTGCGATCAATGCGAACGGCAATCCTTCGCGCTTTGACGTCTTCGGGTTGCCGGTCGTGGCAGACAATTCTTGCGATTTTCAGGGACCGCTCGCGGGCATCGAGGCGGGGCTGCGCTGGGCAACCAACCGCTGTCCCAATACGGCGTGGGCGGTGACCGTCGCCGGCGACACACCGTTCATTCCAAGCGACCTCGTCGCGCGTCTTCTCCAGGCGGTGCGCGAGGCTCCCATGGCGGTGGCCACATCGGGCGAGGGGCTGCATCCTGTCGTGGGGATTTGGCCCGTGACCATGGCGCAGGCACTGGCGGACAATTTGGCTTCTGGCAAGCGGAAGGCCACGGACTGGGTGAAGTCGCAAGGCGCAGCGGAGGTGTTCTTCGATGCGGTCGAGATCGGGGGTACGCAGGTCGACCCGTTCTTCAATATCAATCGCCCGGACGATCTCCGTGCCGCGGAAGCTCTGCTGAAAAGAGAGTCCTAAGCGACGTCGCTTTCGAGCGTGCCCTTCACGCGATGGGGATGGGTGAAGACTTCAAAGCCGTCTTTGCGGGCGATGGCGATCAACGTCATGCCGCAGGCCTCGGCCATGCGTACGGCGAGCGCGGTGGGGGCGGATACGGCAGCGACGATCGGTGCACCGGTCGCGGCCGACTTTTGCACCATCTCGATCGAGACGCGGCTGGTTAGCACGACGAGCCCTTGTTCGGCGGTCGCGCCGTCGCGCGCCAGAGCCCCAGCAAGCTTGTCGAGCGCATTGTGGCGGCCGACATCTTCGCGCAAGGCCACGAGCCCGCGCTCCGGATCCCAGAATCCGGCGGCATGCACCGCCCGAGTCTCGCGGTTTAGATCCTGCCGGGGAAACAGGGACTCCACCGCCGACATAATTTGGTTCTGTGTTAGCACGAGACCTTTGCCGACTTTCGGCGGGGGGCGCATCGCCTCCATGAGGCTTTCCACGCCGCAAAGACCGCACCCTGTCGGGCCTGCCAATTTGCGGCGCCGGCCCAGAAACTCGGTGGCGTCTTTCGCCTTGAGCCAAAGCCGCAGCTCAATGCCGGCATCTTCTTCGACCGTCTCGATGCTATCGATCGCATCCAGAGACGAGATAACCCCCTCGGTCAGCGCGAAGCCGACGGCGAAGTCTTCCAGGTCTTGCGGCGTCGCCATCATCACCGCGTAAGACGCCGTGTTGAAAGTGAAGGCGATGGCGGTTTCTTCGGGAATCGCGCGTTCGCCCTCGGTCGTGCCGGTGGCACGCCAGACTGAGCAGGGAACGCGAACGACGGGTCGCGGCATGGTCTTGCTCCGGGTTCGGCGCGGCTCTCGCAATGCGGGAACCTAAGAATCACTTTCTAAATAGGTCAAGCGGGGCGCCTCTGCCACCCGGTATTCCGGCCCGTAACCCTGTGAAAATCAAGGGCAGAGAGACGTTCTCCGTACGTGCTGTAACAGAATGCGTATAATAGGGCCCTACTGTTTGCGCGTCGCCGGTGCAGTTGGCTGCCCGCTCGCCGGCCCCCAAAATAGTGGCGGCATAGGGAGGTCATCACCATGGCTGCAGCCATACCGCAAAAGGATCAATCGGACATTTGGTGGGTATTTCTGCTTGAAGGGATCGCTGCGATCATCTTCGGCGTCCTGCTGCTTACCAACCCTGGTGCGACGTTAGTCGCGCTTGTCATTTTTCTCGGCTTCTATTGGCTATTCGTCGGCGTGCTGGAGCTCGTGCGCATGTTCGTGGACGGGTCCGTGCCTTGGTACTGGTCGTTGTTGATCGGTGTTCTCGGCATCGCCGCCGGTATCATCGTTCTGAGACATCCGGTGTTCGCCGCGGTGGTCTTGCCGACAGCCATTGTCGTTTGGCTCGGCGTCATCGGTCTCGTCATCGGCGTCTTCGCCATGATCGGCGCCTTTATGGGCGGCGGCGTCGGCTCCTTCATCTTCGGACTTATCAACTTCGTGATCGGCCTGCTGTTGCTCGGCGCACCCATGGTGGCCGCGCTTGCGGTTCCGCTGGTCTTCGGAATCCTGCTGCTCATTCAGGGCGTGATCCTCATCATTTGGGCATTCAAAGTGCGCGAATAAGCCGTGACATGAGCGTGACATGGTTCGTTTGAGTTCGATTATGGGGGGTGCGGGCGTGTCCTGCGCCCCCCTCATTGCTCTTGCTGCGTTGGTCGTTGCGCCCGCGGCGGTGCAGGGTCGCGATATCGCGCCATGCATCGAAGACGCCATGATCGTTTTCGACGCGTGAAGAACTTCTTGTGGACCGGCGAGCAGAGCATTCTCGATGTGAGATGTCTGGCCGAGGAGACCGGTGGGCTGTACGTGACGGCGGAGAGTTAGGAGGACCTGGTGGAGGCCTTTGAGCGCACGCTCGGCTGCCCGATGATGTCCGCCTTGCCGAAGCCTCATTGAGGCGCCGTTGCGCTGCCGGCGCCGGGCACTCACAAATCTCTATGAAATGCTGAATTCTTCGCTAAAGTCCCGGGCATGAACCCGCCTTCGCCTCGCCCCTCGCGTCTCACCTTCGCATTTGTCCTCCTTCTCGCCGCCGGTGTGGTGCCTGCGCAGGCGGCGAATGACGCCTTGGCGCCCTGCACCGAGGACGCGATGATCGTCTTCGATGCGTCGGGCTCCATGGCTGGCAGTCTGGCCGAGGGGATCGGCGCCAAAGTTCGCCGTATCGACGAGGTACGCAAA
Source organism: Methyloceanibacter sp. (assembly GCF_041573655.1). GTDB lineage: Bacteria > Pseudomonadota > Alphaproteobacteria > Rhizobiales > Methyloligellaceae > Methyloceanibacter. The sequence continues at coordinate 21,619 of NZ_JBFFQD010000028.1, read as the reverse complement.
GCCCTTGGGGAGGCGCTTCCCCGGGTCACGCATTTCCGCCGCATCGGCCTCATTACCTACGGGCCGGGCTCCTATCGGCAGTGCAATGTGGAGCTCAAGATGCGGCCGGCGCCCAACGCGGCGCGGCGCATTATGAGCGACGTGGACACCCTGAACCCGTCCGGCAAGACGCCCCTGGCGTCGGCCGTGGAGCAGGCGGCGAATGTGCTCGACTTCAAGGCCAAGCCCGGCGTCGTGGTCTTGCTCACCGACGGGGAGGAGACCTGCGACGGTGCGCCGTGCGATTTGGGCAAGATGCTAAACGCCGAGGGCGTGCAACTGACCGTCCACGTCATCGGGTTTCGCATGACCGCCTTCTGGACAGGGGCGCAGAGTGCCCTCGACGTCCAATGCCTCGCTGAGGAGACGGGCGGCCTCTACATCGCTGCGCAGAACCAGGAGGAGCTTGTCCAGGCGTTCGAGAAGACGCTTGGCTGCCCGATGATGTCCTCGTTGCCGCAGCCTCCGAGCTTCCTAACGCGCTGACGTCAGGCTAGCCCCAAGGGCCGCGCTTCCGTTCGATTTGAAAGGCGCGGTAGCGTGCCGGCTGAAACAGCGGCACGTCGCTTTTCTTGAACAAGGGCACGAGGGCCATTCCGGCGACGAATCCGCCGACATGCGCCCAGAAGGCGACGCCCGGTTCACCCGTATTCGAGAACGCGGCGCTGACGAGCTGAAGCAGGATCCACAGGCCGAGCACGATCATGGCCGGGAGATGCATCATCGTGGCGAAGATGCCGAGGAAGATCACCGTGCGCACCGTCGCATGGGGATGCAGCAGGAGATAAGCCCCGAGCACGCCGGAGATCGCGCCGCTGGCGCCGACCATGGGAATCGTCGAGTCCGGATGGATGAAGGCTTGTGCCATCGCTGCCGCTATGCCGCAGAGAAGATAGAAGGCGAGATAGCGGACATGCCCCATGGAGTCTTCGACGTTGTCGCCGAAAATCCAAAGGAACAGCATGTTGAAGCCCAAATGCATCCAGCCGCCATGCATGAACATGGAGGTGAATACCGTCGCCCAGGCTGGGATCGCGACAAGTTCGGGGTCCATCCCGGCGCCGCCGAACAGCCGCGCCGGGATCATGCCGAATTGGTAGACGGCAATCTGTCCGCTGTTCGAGCCCAACGAGAACTGCCAGAGGAATACGAGCACGCACACGGCGATGATCGACCACGTCACGTAGGGCGTGTTAATGCGCGGATTATCGTCGGCGATGGGAAACATGCGTTCCTCTTCGCAGGTCGAGGCTCAATAGAGCAGATACGGCTCTCGCAGTTCCTCAAAGTCTTTCACGCCTGCGCGCCAACTGTCGGCAATTTCTTCCAGAGGCACTTGGGCTTCGATCTGCTCTCGCAACTGTGTGGAGCCCGCCAGGATGTCAATCGGCATCTTGTCGTGCTCGTATTCATAAGGCGGGTCGCGCCACTGGAATTGGTCGGGCGCGAGCCCATAGATTTCGCGTAAGAGCGCGGTGCCGACTTTGACCGGCTCGAAGTCCCAGCGTGACTGCAGGTGGAGCTGGCAACCACCGCAAGGCGTCTTGGCATGTTTTTGGAACGTTGGCTCGAACACGACCTCACGAAAGTGGACGCCGCCCAGGTTCAGCCCGCGTAGGCGCTCGGTCAGCTTGGCGCCGTCGAGCCAAGGCGCGCCAATCAGTTCGAAGGGGCGCGTGGTCCCGCGCCCTTCTGAAACCATCGTGCCTTCGAACAGGACCGTGCCGGGATAGACGATTGCGGTCTCCAAGGTCGGCATGTTCGGCGAAGGCATGACCCAGGGAATCTCGATGTCGTCGAAATAGAGTTTACGCGACCAGCCCTCCATCGGCACGATCTCGAGCGGTGCACCGATACCGTGATGCTCGTTGAAGAGTTTGGCGAGCTCGGCCACGGTCATGCCGTGGCGCATCGGAATGGGAAACTGTCCGACGAAAGATTCGTAGCCGGGCTCAAGCATCGGCCCCTCGACCTGGACCCCGCCGATCGGATTGGGACGATCGCACACGATCACAGGCGTGCCGGTCTTGGCCGCGGCGCGCAGACAATTGGCCATCGTGTAGATGAACGTGTAGATGCGCGCCCCGACGTCTTGCAGGTCGATGATGAGCACGTCGATGAGATCGAGCATCTCTTTGGTCGGCTCGCGCGTCTCGCTGTACAGCGAAAAGACCGGCACGCCGTGTGCCGGGTCCGTGGTGTGCGGCGTCTCGATCATGTTGTCCTGGAGGTCGGACCGGAAGCCGTGCTGCGGGCCGAAGATCGCGGCAAGCTCGAAATCGGATGCCGCGCCAAGCCGGTCCACGATATGGCGGAAGTCGTGGTCGACCGAGGACGGGTTGGCGAGGATGCCGACCCTTAGACCCTTTAGGCGGGATGAGGCGAGAAGCTGTTCGGACCCCAGCAGCATGGTCTCACCGCTGCGGTTCTTGGAGCCGGGACGGCGCCTCGGGCGATAGGCATTGCGACATTCGGTCCCTCCAGTGAAGTCAAGTGTGGCAAGGACTTACCCGGAGTCGCGGCAGGTTTCACGCGCCAATTTGCGGCTGCGACGCTGCTTCACGGCCTTAAGGGTGGCGAAGCGGCGGTTTTTGCGACAAAAAGCCAGCCAAGACGTTTGAACGGGAAGGTCAATGGCAAAGCAAATTCGCACCGCCGTCGTGGGCGCGGGCTATTTCGGGCGCTTTCACGCCAATCACTACAGCAAGAATCCCGATGCGAAGCTTGTCGCTGTCGTCGATGCTGACGAGGCCAGGGGCCGCCAGGTCGCGGAGGAGTTCGGCGCCGAGGCCTTCACGGATCACCGGCAGGTTCTCGATCAAGTGGATGCCGTGAGCATCGCCGTGCCGACGCCGCTGCATTTCGACGTAGCGCGCGAGCTGATCGAGGCAGGCAAACACGTGCTGATCGAAAAGCCCATCACCGACACAGTCGAGAGAGCACAGATCATCACCAAGCTGGCCGAAGAGCGCGGCGCCGTGCTTCAGGTCGGTCACATCGAGCGCTACTCCGCAGCCTATCGCGTCATATCGGAGAATATCGGCAGGCCGCTCTATCTGGAGAGCTATCGTATTGCGCCGTGGAAGAAACGCGGCGTCGAAGTCGACGTGATCCTCGACCTGATGATTCACGACATCGATATGATCATTGGGCTCGTCGGTGCGCCGGTCGCAAGGGTCGATGCCGTCGGCACGGGCGTGATGAGCCACAAGGCCGATATCGCCAATGCGCGGATCAGTTTCGAGTCTGGCTGCGTGGCCAATGTCACCGCAAGCCGGGTGAGCTACAAGACGGAACGGCGCTTGCGCGCCTTCGCGCACAACAAGTACCTCAACTGCGATCTCGGCGAGCGGAAGATATTTGGCTACAGCCTGCGTGGCAACCCGATGACACAAGGGCTGTCGGCCATCGTCACCGAGAAGATCGATATTCCGCAAGAAGACAGCCTCGGCAACGAAGTTGCATCGTTTCTCGACTGTATCAAGACCGGCAAAAAGCCGTTCGTCGACGGCTATGCGGGGTCCGAAGCGTTGCGTGTCGCGGCGATGATCAACGAGAGCATCGATGAGCAGTTGAAGAAAGTGCAAGGGTGGGCGACCCAAGACGGCGCGGAGGTCAGCCCCGCCGAAGTCTAGGCGTCTTGTTTTCTGCCGATCATATCGAGTACGAGTTTTGCCGCGCGTGCGCTTGGCGGCGGCGTCGCTTCGCCGAGCGCTTTCCAAACGTCGCGGAAGCCGGCGCGCTGCGTTTCCCGCGCCTCCTTTGAGCCCAGCAAATCTTCAACGGCGTTGGCCACAGTCTCTGGCGTGCAGCCCTCTTGCAGGAGTTCGGGAACGACTTCGCTGTTGGCAAGAAGGTTGACCAGCGAGGCGTGCTCAACGTTGACGCCCATGCGGCGGACGATAAAAGCTGTGAGCGCATTGACCTTGTAGGCGACGACCATTGGAACGTCCGCCAGGGCGAGTTCCAGTGTCACGGTGCCCGACTTGGTCATGGCGGCGTCGCATGCAGCGAAGGCATCGAACCGCTCATCTGGATCTGTCACGCGCACGACCGGCAACGGCCAGTCCGCGGTCTGGGTTTCGACTTGGTGGGCAACTGCCGGGGCGACGGGAATGACTACATGCAGATCGGGATGCCTATCCTTCAGACGAGAAATCGCCTCGGTAAAGATCGGGAGGATGCGCCGCACTTCGCCCGCACGGCTGCCCGGTACGACGCAGAGCACCAGCGCGTCGTCGGAGAGGTTGTGTTTCCGTCGAAAGACTTTGCCGTCACCGGCGGCGGCCGACTCGATTGCCGGGTGGCCGACATAGGTGCAGGGAATACCGTGGTCGGCAAAGAACGGGACCTCGAACGGCAGGAGCGCCATGAGGTGGTCCATCCGCTTGCCGATTGTCTTTGCGCGGCCCGCGCGCCAGGCCCAGGCTTGCGGCGCCACGTAATGAACCACCGGGATGCCGGAGCCGCGGAGCCTGCCCGAAATCCTCAGGCCGAAGCTCGGGGCGTCGACCGTGACCATGACGTCGGGCTTCAGTTCGCGGGCGGCGGCAGTCGTTTGACTGAGGCGTTTGGCGAGAAGCGGGAGGTGCGGCAGCACCTCGGCCAGCCCCACGAGGGACAGCTCTTGCATGGGGAACAGGCTTTTCAGGCCTTGCGCTTCGCTTTGCGGCCCTCCGACGCCGGCAAACCGCACGCGGCCTTCCGTCTGTTGTTTCAACGCGGACATCAGCCGTCCGGCGAGGTTATCGCCCGAGGCCTCGCCGGCGATGATAAAGATTAGCGGCTCCTGCCGGCTCATCTGTCGTTCCTTCTGGGTCTCATCGAGGCAGGACTTAGGCCAAGGGACGGGGTCTGCGCCAGGAAAATTCGCCTCTAGTCCACTTTGAAGCGGAACTTGGCGCTAAACGTCTCGCCCGGGGGGACCAGCCGCAAGCCCTCGCCGCTGATCAGCGCGTTGGTCGGCGCGGTCATGGGCTCGAAGGCGAGGAAGTCCTTATCGTGCGGGGCATAGACCTGCGTGTAGGGATAGCCCTCCAGCAAGTCCACCGAGATGCGGTTTCCTCCGGCCGCGACCGACAGGGTGGCGCTGTCTCCGAGAAGCGCGAAGCCGTCGTCGAAAGCCCGGTCGCCGAGTGCCGCATCGAGGCCCGGGAAGGGCTCCGATCCGCCGGTCGGGATCATCCGCTTATCGAGGGTGAGATGCCGCATCTCAGGGAGCGTCACCTGCCAGTCCTGGCGGGGCACGTCCGGTAGTCCAAGATAAGGATGAAAACCGAAGCTGACAGGCACGCCAATGTCGCCTGTCGGCGCGAGCGCTGTCTCGATGGTGAGGTTTCCGGGCGCCACGGTTGCCGTCATTGTCAGCCGGCAGGGGTAGGGGAAGATGACGAGGCCCTTGGGATGAGACCAATCGTATTGCGCCGTCAGACTGTCCGGCGCCGTCGTCTCGATGCTCCAAGCGAGGTGCGGCCACATCAGGCCGTGCATGGGCAGGCCATTGCCATCGTAGCGGAGCGTCGGCGAATGGCCGCTGAGCGTCACGCCGCGATCCTCGATCTCGTATTGGAGTCCGCCAAGCCGGTTGGCCCAGGGAAAGAGGAAGGGAATGCCCGCGGTCTGGTTCATCGCGGCGTAGGTCTTGAGGTCATCGATACGGCGCAAGTACTCGAGGCCCTTATGGCGCAGCGAAATGCCGAGCATGCCGTGGCCGGGTACGAATACGGCCTCCGTGTCGCCGGCGACAATGCGCGTGGTGGTTGGATCGTCGAGAGGATTCAGAACGGCTGTCATATCGATTTCCCATAAAGATCGGTGCGGCGGTCGCGGAAGAAGCCCCAATCGGCGCGGTAGGCGGCGATGTCGTCAACATCGAATTCGGCAATAATGACACCTTCGGCGCCCTCGCCAAGCTCGGCGACCATATCGCCCGTGTGATCGGCGATGAAGGAGTGGCCGTAATAGGTCTGGAGGACGCTGTCATTGTCTTCCGTGCCGACGCGGTTCGCAGTAACGATGGGCACGGCGTTTGCTACGGCATGGCCTTGCATCACGCGCTGCCAGCGCGCGTGCGTGTCGAGGGTCTCGTCGTAGGGCTCTGAGCCGATCGCCGAGGGGTAGAGCAAGACCTCGGCGCCTTGCAGCACCATGGCGCGTGCGGCCTCCGGGTACCACTGGTCCCAGCAAATACCGACGCCGATGACGCCATAGGCCGTCGTCCACGTCTTGAAGCCCGTATCGCCGGGACGGAAATAGTATTTCTCCTGGTAGCCGGGCCCCTCAGGGATGTGGCTCTTGCGGTAGACGCCGAGGATCTCGCCATCGGCATTGGCAACCGCCACGCTGTTGTAATAGCGCGGGCCGTCCTTCTCGAAGAACGAGATGGGGATGACGACCTTCAGCGCCTTGGCGGTCGCTTGAAGTGCACGCACGCACGGATGCTCGGCGACGGGATAGGCCGTCTCGAACCAACTCGCATCCTGGCGCGTGGGGAAGTAGATGCTCTGGAACAGCTCCGGCGGAAGGACGACTTGCGCGTTCTGTGCGGCGGCCACGCGGATGAACGCTTCCACCTTGTCCAGGTTCGCTTTCATGTCGTGGCCGAAGGCCGACTGGATGGCGGCGACGGACAGGTGACGCGTCACAGGCTCGGCTCCTCGCGGGTGATGCAATGAAAGGTGCCGCCGCCCGCGCTGCCGGCGCCGAGCAAGCCAAGCGCGGGGAGGGCGATGACTTTGCGGTCCGCGAATACCGCTTGCAGGGCCTCACGGGCGGGCTCGCTCGTCTCTGTGCCGTAAGTGGGCATCACCACGACGCAATTGGCGATGACGAAGTTCAGGTGCGAGGCGGGCGCGATGTCGCCGCTCCCGTTCAATACGCGGCCGGGGCTTGGGATGCGCATAACCTCAAGTCTGCGGCCTTTCGCATCCGTCGCAGTGTCTAGGCGCGCGGCAACGGCCTCAAGCACGGCGGCATTGGGATCGTCGCGACCGGACGGCGTTTGACACACGACGCGGCCCGGGCCGACAAAGCGGGCGACATTATCGACGTGGCCGTCGGTGTGATCGCCTTCTAGCCCTTCGTCGATCCAGATGACTTTCTGTGCGCCGAGCGCGGTCCTCAGCGCGGCCTCCGCCTCGTCGATGGTCCAGCCATTGCGGTTTGTGTTCAGCAGCGTCTGGCGCGTGGTGAGGACGGTGCCTTGGCCGTCATGGTCGATGGCGCCGCCTTCCAGCACGAAGTCGAAGGATAGCGTCGGCACAGCGGCGAGCGCAGCGATGTCGTACCCGACCGTGTTGTCGCCGGGAAGCGCGAACTTGCCGCCCCAGCCATTGGTCCTGAAGCGTAGCGCCACGGGACCTTGCGGCGAACGCGCGAAGATGGGGCCGGTGTCGCGGAGCCAGATGTCTCCGTATGCCGCGCGAACGATCTCGGGCGCATCCCCGAGCGCGGCCCGCGCGGATGTCTCCGCTTCAGCACCGTTGGCCAGAACGCGCACGGTGTTGGTTGGGCTCAGCGCGTGCACCAGGGCCGCAACGTCATTGCGCGGGGCCTGAAGGTCGCCGTTCCATTCGGACGCGTCGGCCGGCCAGGCCGTCCAGATCGCTTTTTGAGGCGCCCACTCGGGCGGCACGGCCAGGGTATGCGTGGTCAGGGCGATCGTCATGAGGCGCGCGGCGCCAGGTGGCGCTCCGGTGTGGCCTTAACTCAGAAGGGTTGGCGTTCAGGGGGTTATGAGGGGTGGGACTGCGCCCGGCAAGAGGCGCCGATACGGTGGCGCAGCAGTTCCTAGGCGCTCAGCCGCACACTTGCGGGCAGGGCGCCCGCCGAACTCTATCCTTGGTTCTTAAGCCTCAAGCAGATGCGACCCACTCGCCGGCTATATAACCGAAAGCGACCGCATCCGGATCCCGCTGGGCGGCGGCCACGAGCTTATCCTCAGCGTTCACGATCACGCCCTTGCGTGTCTCGTCTACGCGTTTGGTCTCGTCTTTGAAGCCGCTGAGCAGAATGACTTTCTTGCCGCGAACGACAATCCGGGGGAGTGCCATACCCGCCTCCAATTGTGCCGTCCTTGAGATCCCGCTCTGATCGTTGAGGCGTCAGAGGCAAGCAATCTCTTCGAACGACAATGCGTGTCGGCGACCCCCACGTCAGCCTGACTGATGTTTAGCAGTTGAATGCGACATTGATAAGACCGGAGTCTCGAAAGCGGTTAAAAAACGAAGAGTTATGCGCTGCACAATCGAAATTGCGATGCGTTGTATAGCGTGCCCGCCGATTGTCGCGCCAGCGTCGCGAGGGCTTGTTGCGTTGCAACACGTGGCACCCAGAGTCTCTGTAGGGCTGATGGGTCGGTTACGAGCGAGCGATTTGCACGTAGAGGAGCCAGGTGCGCCGTTCTGCCCTAGTTTCCTGGGGAGGACAGCGGAATGGTTATGGTGACGTAGCCGGAATCGCCTTCAAGCCGGTTCTTGACGTCGAACTCCCGGAAGTACTTCAAAGAGGTCGCGACGGGCAGCGGGCCCAATTGAAAATTGAGGTTCATCACGGGCCCGATCGCTAGGACCCGCCCCTCGAATGAACCGAGCCGTGCGCCAGGTCCGCTGTCCCCTGAGATCTGATCGTAGACGAAGCCGTTGATGCCCAACGCGAACTGCCTGGAGAAGTTTTGAACGGCTGCATATTCAAGATGGAATTCCGAACCGCTCTTGTAGTTGGTGGTGGGGTTTTCCCAGTTGTACGTGATGCCCGCCATAGCCGAAACCTCAAGACCGATCTCTGGGTCGAGCCAGGTGAAAGCCGCCGCATTGTCGATAGCCCAACGATTGAAACCGGCGTTGGCGAGATTTCCGAGTTCCCAGAACCCGGTTGGAGTGTTCACAAGCGTGTGGGTCTTGAAGTGCCAGTTTCCACTGTGCCAGCCGAACATGACGCCCGGCACGAGGTCGCCGAACCGCGTCTCCTGATCGCCAATTCCTCGTGAGATCGTCACACCGAAAGGCGGGGGTAACGTTAGACTTGCCCCGGCGTTCACATCTTTATGGATGACGGGGATGAGCATGAGGAACCCGATATTACCGCCGAGCACCTTGCCGGGTGCGACCCAGAGGGGCGCGGGCACGTTGCCGTAGACGCCGGCCTCAACGCCGCCGTCCAGAATCAATCCGGCTCTGTCGAACACAAAGTCGGTGCTTCCGGAGTAGAAATAGTTGTAATCGATAATGTAGGTGCCAGGCGGGGGTAGGATGCCTGCATTCGTGGTTGTGGACCCTAGCAGATAAAACCCAGCGCCGCCCTCGACGGCCGTTGCTTGGTCCTTGGGCATGCCGACAAGGCCAACCAGGACCAAGACTGCCGTTGCAACAAACCTTCTCATTGCCGCCTCCCCGCGGGTCTGCGGTCCACTTCTGACGTGGACTCTCGACCAGAGAATACTCGTTTGAGGGCGAGATGCTGTGGCTTTACAGACACAGTCGGGACGTCACTTGCACCCGGTGTGAGCCTAAGACTTTCGAGGTGCCGAGCCCGTTCCAAGTGCTTTGGAACGGGTCGGGGAGTCCTTAAACTGTGTCTCTACGAGGCTGGGAGGTCGCGGATGAAACCCGTGTTTCGCAGGACATTGCTTCTTGCGGTGAGTTTGGGGCTGTGCGGCGCGCCGCTCTCCGGGCAAGCCCAGGACGCTGATCCGCTGCCGTCCTGGAGCGACAGCACCGTCAAAGCGAACATCATCGACTTCGTCCTGCGGGCGACGACCGAGGGTAGCCCCGACTACGTTCCCGAGCAGGACCGCATCGCAACCTTCGACAATGACGGCACGCTGTGGGTCGAGAAGCCACTCTATGCGCAGTTCGTGTTCGTCATCGACCGGGTGAAGGCGACCGCCAACCAGCATCCCCAATGGAAAAAGAAGGAGCCCTTCAAATCCGTTCTCGACGGCAACACCGAGAAGCTTCTCACCTATGGGGAGAAGGGGGCCATGGCGCTCCTGACGGCGACCCATAGCGGCATGACCACGATGGAATTCAACGACATCGTGTCGACATGGCTGAAAACAGCCAAGCATCCGCGCTTCAAGCGCCTCTACACCGATCTCACCTACGCGCCGATGATCGAGTTGCTCGAGTATCTGCGCGTTAACGGCTTCAAGACCTTCATCGTTTCAGGCGGGGGGACCGCCTTCATGCGTGCCTACACCGAGCAGAGCTATGGTGTCCCGCCTTGGAAGGTGGTGGGGTCTTCGGGTACGACGGAATTTCGCATGTGGGATTCAAGTCCGACCTTGGTGAAGCTGCCGGATCTTCTGTTTTTCGATGATGGTCCCGGCAAGGCGGAGGGCATCAACCACTATATCGGGCGCCAACCGATCTTCGCCTTCGGTAATTCTATTGGCGACAAGGAGATGCTGGAGTGGACCGCAAACTGCAATGGGCTTTGCTTTATGGGACTGGTGCATCATGACGATGCGAAACGCGAATACGCTTACGGGCCCGATTCCGATGTGGGCCGGTTTCCGGTGTCGTTGATGGAGCAGGCGAGGGCCCATGGCTGGAACGTGGTCAGCATGAAGGACGACTGGAAAACGATCTTCTCTTGGGGCCAATCAATTCCTTGAATAAGTAGGACGGCGGCAGTGGTGGGGCGGCAATTCCAGATTGGTGGGTTCGCTTCGTTTATCCGAACAACGAGCTGAACACCGGCACGAGACCACAGTTCGAAAGCTATCAGTGACGTCTCGCTGCCGGACGGGGTTCGAAAGTGATCATCCCATTACGTCTGCTAATGAAGGACACAGCGGCTGCTAAAATTTTGGCAAAGGAAAGCCCCGTTTGCTGGGAAGAGGAGAAGGAGCATCCGGGGCTTAAGTAGTATGCTCTAGGATCTTCTTCATGGTCGGACCCCTTTGAAACCGAAAAATCTCGGAGTCGTCATAGGGATCTCCTGATTAGAAGTCCGATGCGTTAGCCTTCATAGTCCGATTTAAGTTCTGGGAAGTAAGGCCAAATGCAACACGCTCCTCGTTGTGGACGACCGAGAGCGTCTTTGCCTCGCGATCGCACTGAATGTTGAGCGTACTGTTGTCTGCGGTATCGATGTGAACGATTTGGCCTGGTTCTAGGCTAACCCGAACGCGTGCCGCAGACGTAGCAGTGTCGTCGTCTCTCGTATCCCAAACTACGGCATGGAAGGCACATTGAGTGTCACTAGAGGTTTGGAAGGCCACGACGCGCTTGAAACCCACTTCCGTGATGATGGGCTCATGCGGGCCAAGGTTTTCAACGAAGTCATCCGCACGGGCTGACATCGGCATAATGACGAGGACCGCAGCGATGAACTTTAGGGATTTTACGTAACTGAGCGGATACATGGTGATCTCCCTTCAGGCAGTGGCTCAAGACCCTCTTGAGCCTGGGGAGATACTGCGTCACGGCGATCCTTCACGCCGTGGCAATTGCCACACTCCAGCCGATTTGAGCAATTCTGTGCCCACTGCTGAATGTGCTCAACTCTCACGACCGTATTGGCCTCAGCTTGGCAGCCGTCATCTTTAATACTCAGTTTAGTAGATGAAGCGGACATAGCAGCCCGTCGATTTCGGCTAATGACCCAGAGCGGACAACACGAAAGAAGAGGCGGCCGGAGCTAAGGTCGAAAAATTACTAATACCGACCTCGCCGCCGTACTGGAGAAGACACCATCACAGAAAATGTTTAGTGTTTCTTCCGAGGCCAAGCGCGCACTTTTGGAGGAGAGCCGTGGGCAAGAATGTAGCGCTCTCAATAGGCATTGGACATACGGGCGGTGAACTGAGAGATCTGCCTGGTGCCGTAAACGGAGCAAGAGATTTTCACGCGTGGGCTAAGGAGCAAGGTTATGAGAGCTATCTGTTGACCCACGCGGAGGTCTCCGTCAAAGCGCTAAAGGAACGAATCAAGAGCGTAGTCGATGAACTTGCAGAACGTTTCATCATATATTTTGCCGGTCATGGAATTCAGCAGACGCTCAACACCCCGATTTGGCTATTGCCTGGTTGGGAGCAGGATGACAACGAAGCGGTGAACGTAAACTTATCGCTTCACCATGCAAAGCGCTCAGGGTTACGGCAAATTGCTATCTTCGCGGACGCGTGCCGATCGACTGTCCGCGGCGGTCAGACAGTTCAAGGCAGCAGCATTTTTCCAAAGTCAGTTCCCGTCGCACCCGGGATAGGCGCTCAGTGGGACCAATTCTATTCGACGCTTCTTGGCGAAGGTGCGCAGGAAGTGGTGGACAAGGACGAAATAGAGGCCTTCGGCATTTTTACAGATTGCTTGATGCGCGCTCTACATGGAGCTGAAGAAAAAGCAATCGATACCAGGAACTCGCGCGTGGTGAGCTCAGAAAAGCTTGCCAATTATCTTGAGGAGTCGGTTCCCGAGGAGAGCGGCAAGATAGCCAACGTCCAGTTTCCTGACGTCATATCCGGATGGCGAAGTCCGAACGACGTCTATACTGAGCTGAGAACTTCCCAGAAAGGCATGAAAGCAGAACCGAAATTTCCCACAGATTGGCCGAGAACTGCAATCGATATAGACTCGAAATCGAGAGACAAAATATTCGAAGCTATAGCTTCCGCAACGAGAGTAGAGCCAAGCGATAAGGATCGCATGTCAGGTAAGGAACTTCTTGAGGCCCTAATTGCAGCAGATCCCGGACTCGAAAAAGCTGCCCCAGACAAAGTTTGGGAAGCACGGCGAAATGCCGATGAAGCCGCGAGTGCTAAAGCACAGCATTATTATGAAACAACTGCTTCTTCCCTGACGGGACCAGCTACGCTTTCCAGTCTGAGGGTTGAAGGTTGCGTGCCTGTTTCGTTTGTGGTTCGGCAAGGTGATGAAGCAAGTCTTGAATATGCGAGCGTTTCCGAGAGAATTCATGCCCAAACCAAAAAGCCAATTCCCATCCTAATCGAGTCGAATGATGGCAACTGGATTGGTAGCTGTATCCTTCCGGGCTTTGAGGGATACGTTGTTGTAGAGAACGGATTGTCTGCGAGTCTCAATTACGTGCCGGTCGAAGAAGAACTTGACGAAGAGATATACGACGAGGTGGTTCAAGTCGTTTCTCGCTGGACGGCACTCATGCAACAGGGCCGTGTTGGTGACTACGACGAGCTGAAGCATTTCGAGAAGTTCAGTCCGTCGCTTGGGATTATCGCTGCCTATGCCTACGACAGAGTAGGTAATCTCGAAGCAATAGACGATATTGCTATTGCAGATTACGTCGCAGAGTCGCGAGCCCTCCGCTCTCAGCCGATCACCTTTGACGTCGCTTTGTTGTCAACGAGCCTCCCTGTATCAACGGAGGTCGCTGGTGCGTTTCCCTTTATGACGCAGGGATGGAGTATTCTTGATCAAGAAAAAGAGTTCGTCCGACCTGAGATATTTGCGCTTCGCCAAGGTCTACTCCCTGCCTTATGGACCACGCTTCGGAGCGAGGAAGGGAACAAAGCCGCGACACTCTTACGTCAGGAAGAGATTTGATGCGTCTCGTTTTTGTTCATGGCATGAGACAGGAGGGGAAGGACGCCGCCAATTTGCGGCAAGCGTGGGAAGAGTCGCTTATTTCAGCCTGGAAAGAGCTTGGGCTCACGAAGCCTTCCTATACGCTCGAAATGCCATTCTACGGCGATAAGCTTCATAAGCTTGTAGAGGAAGCTCGCGGAGATTCGGAGCGCATCCTAATGAGAGGAGAAGGAAACGAGCAGACTTTTACGCGTCTTGAAGAAAAGTTGATTCTGGCAATGGCCGAGCAAGAGAAAATTGCCGATGATGAAATATATGCCGAGCTAGGGGCAGAAGTGGTGGAGCGCGGAGCTGTCAATTGGGAGTGGGTGCAGGCGATTGCACGAATTTTGGAGCGTAAAGTACCGGGACTTGGCCGTTTAGGCCTCAGTTTCGTGCGTCAGGTCGATGGTTATTTGACGCGCCCGCATATCCGAAAAGCGGTAGACGAGATGGTCGAGCCGCACTTGCTTTGTGGTTCCACAGTTGTCGTTTCACACTCTCTTGGCACGATCATCGCTTATCGATTGCTGCGAAAAGCCAAGAAGAAGGCAAAGGTTCCATTGTTTGTCACTCTCGGGTCTCCCCTCGGCATAGATATCGTGAAGAGACATCTTCGCCCCCCAGGCCTCACGGTCCCTGAAGGCGTCAAAAGATGGCTCAATGGCACTGACGAACGTGATTATGTGGCTCTACACGCGCGCCTTGATCGCAAAACCTTCGCCGAAGGCATCGAAAATGTCTCAGACATCGACAATCGGAACGACGCTCACGCGATTGCTGATTATCTGAGTGACAGTACGATCTGCTGGCGGATTCACTCTGCGGTATGCTCGCCACAAACGGACGGGTCGCAGCCGAGGTAGGACGGCCGCTAATGATCCAAAGCGTGCAGTGCGGTTTGCTGAATTCACAGAGCTTTAAAACAAGTCAGCCCAGCAGCTTATCCGATTCCATTGCCGCCTCCACCGCCATCGCCGCCGCCCCCGATTGTGGTGTTACACGGACATAGGGATAGGATCACTTCCGCCGCCTTCTTGCCCGATGGGACCAAGCTGTCGGCTAATGACCCAAAGCGGACAAGGGAAAGAAGAGGTGACAAATCTGAGCTTGATGTCCGATAATTTAACTACATCGGACGCTGAGGCAGCAGTTGAGCGACATCTTCATCAGCTATTCCAGCGAGGACGGCGCCAAAGCTCGTTGCCGTACCAGGTCGCGGTGACGGTGCTGACCGCATGGGCCGGCGTGGCCAGGACGATCAGACCGGCCAGGGCAAAAAATCGCATGATGTCCACTTGCTTCTCGTTGTCTTTGAACGCCGGGATACGGGGCGGAAAGGGCGGAAGTTCGTTGTGTCTGGGGTTTTCCTTGGGAGAGCTCGCGGAGGCAATTGGGCTGCCGCTTTAAGGATTTCTAGCCCTGGAATTGCTCCCTAGAGTTGCGTAGTCTTTTGTAGACAAAGGGAGATCTTGCGGGGGGGGCAAGTTGGACAGGTGGCGTTTCGCATTTCGGGCTCTGTTGAGCCCCGCGCTGGCGGTTGTCCTTGTGGGCTGCGCAGCATCGATGGCGCGCAGTCCCGTACCGTTGGCGCTCGAGGACAATGCGCAGGTCGCCGGGATGGAAGCGGATATCATCCGCTTCTGGGGCGACGAGCTTCCACCAAATGCTTCTGCTCTAAGACAGACAAGAGTTGCACAACTTAAACGGAGTCGGCCCGAGTTGAGGGGTGGAGGACGACGTCCCGTCATGACCTCCTTGGCGCTTTCAGGTGGCGGCAGCTATGGTGCTTTTGGTGCGGGGATCTTGGTCGGGTGGACAACATCCGGAACGCGGCCCAAATTTGATGTCGTGACAGGAGTCTCTACGGGAGCTTTGACCGCCCCGTTTGCTTTCCTCGGGCCGAAATACGATCCCGCACTCAAGAAAGTCTTTACCCAATCGCATACGAGCGATATCGCCATCATGCGGCCGGTAAGGGGTTTGTTGGGCGGCAGTTCTCTGTCAAGCAATGCGCCGCTCGCAAAAACTATTGCAAGCTATGTCAATGCTGCGTTTCTCGCGGAGGTCGCGGCTGAGCACAAAAAGGGTCGCCGGCTCTTGATCGGGACCACGAATCTCGATGCTCAGCGACCGGTTATTTGGGATATGGGAGAGATTGCCTCAAGTGGTAGGCCTCAGTCGTTGGAACTCTTCAGGACGATCTTACTGGCCTCTGCTGCTATTCCAGTAGCATTCCCACCAAGCGTCATCGATGTGACGGCCGAGGGCGCACGCTATGAAGAAATGCACGTCGATGGCGGGACAACGCGAGAAGTTTTTCTGGTGCCAACGCA
The DNA here is from genome assembly GCF_041573655.1 of Methyloceanibacter sp. Classification (GTDB taxonomy): domain Bacteria; phylum Pseudomonadota; class Alphaproteobacteria; order Rhizobiales; family Methyloligellaceae; genus Methyloceanibacter. The sequence continues at coordinate 5,700 of NZ_JBFFQD010000028.1, read as the reverse complement.
ACTCACGACTAGCGCAATAGACAAGCAACTGAATGTTCAGCCCATTCGCCGAGTATACATTATCCGGAACGGTTTTGTTTCGCCTCAGTACAAGGCTGTCAAGGCGCGGACTCTGTCGATTGCGGGGCGTGCAGTGTCGACATTAATCAAGAACCAAGGTATCGGCGATCTTTATCGGCTTTACTTGTTCTGCAAGCGCAATGGGATCAGCTACAATCTTGCCTATATTCCCGCAGACGTGCAGGACACAAGCACGGACGCGTTTGACCCGGTCTTCATGACCCAGCTTTTTGACACCGGTTACCAGATGGCCTCACGCGGCTATCCGTGGCAGAAGGTCCCGCCCGGGTTCTAAGCAAACGGGCGACCCCGAAAAATGGCAAAATTCGCCTCTGTAGAATGGGCAAATCGTGGCCTATAACGGCTCCAATAGCGGGCTGATTACGGGATTTTATAGGGAGAGAGACGGTATGGACCTCGCGGGCCTGAACAAAGTCGCCAACGCCATGACGCAACCGGGCAAGGGCATCCTCGCCGCCGACGAATCGGGCGGGACGATCAAGAAGCGCTTCGACGCAATCGGGGTCGAATCCACCGAGGAGAATCGGCGTGACTACCGCGAGCTGCTGTTCCGCTCGAAGGCGGCCATGCATCACCGCATCTCCGGGGTGATCCTGTTCGACGAGACCATCCGGCAGAACGCTGCCGACGGCACGCCGCTGGTGAAACTCATCGAAGCGGCGGGTTCGATCCCCGGCATCAAGGTGGACAAGGGCGCCAAGCCGCTTCCGTTCTGCCCCGGCGAGACCATCACGGAAGGTCTCGACGGCTTGCGCGACCGGCTGATCGAATATCGCAACCTCGGCGCCAAGTTTTGCAAGTGGCGCGCGGTGATCCATATCGGCGACGGCATCCCGAGCTACGATGCCATCAACTCGAATGCTCACGCGCTCGCCCGCTATGCCGCGCTGTGCCAGGAGCAGGATCTGGTGCCGATCGTCGAGCCCGAAGTGCTCATGGACGGCGACCACACGATCGAGCGCTGCGAGGGGGTCACAACCTGGACGCTGAAGACGGTCTTCCAGGAGCTCTACTACGCGAAGGTCAAGCTCGAAGGCATGGTGCTCAAGCCCAACATGACGCTGCCGGGCACCGACTGCGCCACGCAGGCCTCCGACCAGGAGATTGCCGAGCGGACCATTCGCGTGCTGAAGGATTGTGTGCCCTCCGCCGTGCCGGGCATCGCCTTCCTGTCGGGCGGTCAGTCCGACGTGGAGGCCACCGCGCGTCTTGATGCCATGAACCGCATCGGCGGATTCCCCTGGCATCTGACCTTCTCCTACGGCCGCGCGCTACAGCATGCACCGCAAGTTGCTTGGGCGGGCAAAAAAGACAACGTGGCCGCAGCGGAGGCCGCCTTCGCCCACCGCGCGGAGATGAATGGCCTCGCGACGCTCGGCGAGTGGACGCCGGAGATCGAGAAGAAAGCCGCTTAGGTCGACGGGACCCTTCGCTTCTCCAAGAGGCCTGAGACGCTCTTCTCTGCCTCGACTAGGAGCAAGAGCAGGACACCGATCAATACGATCAACAGCCCATCGGCCGGCTCGATGGCCTCGGTGGCGAAGACCTTTTGCAGGACCGGCAGGTATGTAAAGGCGAGTTGCGCCACGACCACGGCCGCGATCCCGACGAAGACGGCCGGCGTCCCTAGCATTCCGCGCCATGTGAGAGCGGTGCCGTGAGCGTAGCGCACGCTAAAGAGATAGAAGAGCTCCATCACGACAATCGTGTTGACGACCATGGTGCGGGCCAGGTCGACGCTCAAGCCCCGGTCCAGCGCATAGTAAAAAATACCGAAGGCGCCGATCACGAACAGCAGCGAGACGAAAGCGATCCGCCACAGAAGCACGCCCGAGAGCAAGGACTCCGATGGACTGCGCGGTTTCCGCGCCATGGCACCAGGTTCGGTGGGCTCGAAGGCGAGCGTCAGTCCGAGCGCCACGACGGTGACCATGTTGATCCATAGGATTTGGATCGGAGTCATCGGCAGCGTCAGGCCAAAGGCAATGGCGCCGATGATTGCCGCCGCCTCGCCGCCATTGGTCGGCAGGGTCCAGGCAATCACCTTGCAGATATTGTCATAGACCGTTCGTCCCTCGCGCACGGCGGCAACGATCGAGGCGAAATTGTCGTCGGCAAGGACGATCTCCGCCGCTTCCTTTGCCGCGTCCGTTCCCTTCCGCCCCATTGCGACGCCGACATCGGCGCGCTTCAGAGCCGGCGCATCGTTCACGCCGTCGCCGGTCATCGCAGTGACGTCCTCGCTCTCCTGTAGGGCCTTCACCAGGCGCAGTTTGTGCGCTGGGCTTGTGCGCGCAAAGATGCTTGCCTCCTGGACCACGTCCTTGAGGTCGTGGTCGTCGATATCATCGAGCTGACGGCCGGTAAGCGTTTTCGGATCGGGCGCCAGCTTCAACTCGCGTGCGATGGCTTCGGCCGTGGCGGGGTGGTCGCCCGTGATCATCTTCACGTCGATGCCGGCCGACTGACATTCGCGTATCGCCGCGAGCGCCTCCTCGCGCGGCGGATCGATGAGCCCGACAAGGCCGATAAACGTGGCGCCATTGGAGACATCGGAAAAACTGAGCTGGCGGTGCCCCTCGGGAAAGAGCTTCACCGCCAGGGCAAGCATGCGCTGACCTTGAACCGCGAAGGCTTCGGTTTGCGCGGTCCATCTGTCCGCATCGAGAGGCGCGTCTCCAGCCGTGGTGAGCTGACGGCTGCACATAGAGAGAACCCGCTCCGGGGCGCCCTTGATGACCGCGAAGTTGGGGCCGTCCTCATGGCCATGATGCAGTGTCGCCATGAACTGATGCTGCGTGTCGAAGGGGATCTCGTCGGTGCGCGGATATTGTTTTCGCAGGCGCTCGGGGTCGTAGCCTGCCTTCATGCCGAGGCTGACGAGCGCGCCTTCCATGGGGTCTCCGCTGACGGCCCAGGTGCCGTCGCTTTCCCTGACCTCCGCGTCGTTGCACAGGATTGCGGCCTTGGCCGCCTCCATCAGGGTGCCGCTCGCGGTCCTGTCGATGGGCGTGCCGTCCTTCTCAAATCCTCCTTGCGGGCGGTAGCCGACGCCTGAAACCTTGAAGTTTCCATCCGTGGTCAAGACACTGCGCACGGTCATCTCGTTTCGCGTTAATGTGCCTGTCTTGTCGGAACAGATGACCGAGACCGCGCCGAGGGTCTCGACCGCAGGCAGCAGGCGGACGATGGCGTTGCGCGCCGCCATACGCTGCACGCCGATTGCCATGGCGATGGTCATCACCGCAGGCAGGCCTTCCGGAATAGCGGAGACGGCGAGCCCGATCACGACCATGAAGGCTTCGGGCCAGGGATAGTCCCGGGCGTACACCGCGAAGAGAAAGACGCCCGTGCAGGCGGCGAGGATCAGTCCCGTCAGCAGACGCGCGAAGCGGTCCATCTGCCGGATCAGCGGTGTCGTCAGCTTTTGAACCGAGCCGACAAGTGTGCTGATGCGGCCGAGCTCGCTCTGCAGTCCCGTGGCGACGGCGATGCCCATGCAGGTGCCTGCGGCAACGAAGGTTCCGGAAAACGCCATGGAGCTTCGCTCGGCAAGTGGCACGCCGGGGGTCGTGGCGCTTGTGTCCTTGTCGACCGGCACCGACTCGCCGGTCAAGGCGGCCTCGTCGATGCGAAGATTGCGTGAGCGCACCAGACGGAGGTCGGCGGGCACGCGGGCGCCGGGCTCCAGCAGGACGAGGTCGCCCGGAACAATACTCTCGGCCGGTACGACAAGGCGCCTTCCGTCGCGCAGAACCGAGGCGTGCGGATCGATCATGCCGCGGATCGCCTCCATGGCTCGCTCCGCGCGGCCCTCCTGAATGAAGCCGATGATTGCGTTGAGGATGACCACCGCAAGCACGACTGCGGCGTCGGCCAGATTGCCGATGGTGGCGGCAAGAATGGCGGCGCCGAGCAGCACGTAGATCAGAAGGTTGTTGAACTGGAGGAGGAAACGCCAGAGCGCGCTCTGGCGTCGGGCTTCAGCGAGGCGATTAGGCCCGTAGCGCTCGAGCCGAGCCGCCGCCTCGTGATCGGTCAGCCCGCTCTCGACGCTGACGCCCAGCTGTTCGAGCACAAGCGCTGCGCCTTGCGCATAGGCGGCCGTGTCTTCCGGTGGCGATGTTCGTTCTTTTCGCACCGCGTCTCCGGTCTGCGTTTCGCGAGTCTTCGTTCAGAGGCTGATTATGGCGTGATGAGGCTGAAGGTCACGCGCAATGCGTTTGAGCGTCGATCCAGAGGATGTCGGGATTCTTCCTGGGAACCGGCGGGGGCGGGCGGCGCGGGTGACCGACGACGATTGGCGCGATTGGCGCATAGGTTGCCGGAATGCCAAGTTCGGCCTTGCCTTCGGGCGTTGCAAGCCAGTTTTGCGCAAAACCGATCCAGCAGGTGCCGAGATCCATGGCGTAGGCGGCGAGCATCAGGTTCTCCGCGGCGAGCGCGCAATCTTCGACCGCCCAGTCGGTGGGATCGGCCGCCGCGATCACCACCAAGGCAGGCGCATGATAGAAGATGTCAAAGTCGGGATCGTTGAGCATCTCGCGAAACGAATGCGCCGGTTCGCTGAGCGATGCCTTCAACAGGTGAGACTTCGCCTTTCGCGAAATCTGAGCCAGGCGGTCGGCATCCTTGATGACGACGAAGGTCCACGGCTGCTGATTGATGGCGCTTGGTGCCTGGACTGCGGCTTCGATCAGCTCACGCAGCACCGCATCGTCCACCGGCTCGCCGGTGTATTCGCGCACGGAGCGCCGCTTCCTGATGGCTTCCAACAGATCCATTTTTCCGCGTCCAGCAGGAGAGCCCCATGCCGTCGCGTGCATTTTGCGGGCTCGGCTCCGACGGTAACAATCCCGCAAAGGGAGCGGTTCGTCGTTGAGCCAGATCAATGGAAGCGCCCCTAAAGGTCGGGCGCCAGCGGCATCTCGGGATCATCGAGCGGGGCCGGAGGCTCCACGGTGACGGCGGTTGCAGGGTCGGCGTCGAGCGCCGCCGTGGTCCAGTCCAGAAGATTGCGTTCTATCTGGCTGAAGGCCGTGCTCAGAGCGTCGACGTAGTCGCGCGTGTCGCTTCCCAACGCGGGCGCCGACGTTTCGAATTGCTTCGACTCGATAATCTCGCTGGCCGGATTGAGAAGCTTGGCAAGAATGACGATCTTTGCCTCCGGGGTGCCGTTGGTGGCAATGTCGAACTGCCGGATATTCAACGAGAGTTGATAGCCGCTGGCGAAGTCGCCGATGTTCTGGGTCACGGAGCGCGCGTAGCCCGCGTTCTCGAAGGTCTGCAGCAGCGTCGCCTGGGCCAAGATCGGCAGGCTGTCGCCCCAGCGCGCGCCTTCCAGGGGGAGACTTTCGTCGGGCGCCGGCCGGGTGAGGATCTTGTCGGTGTTAAAGGCGAGCAGCGTGGTGGGCTCGGAAATGACGAGCTGCCAACGCGGCGCCTCCTTGGGCGGTGGCGGAAGATCGCTCGCGGGCTTCAGCGAATAGAGCGTGCCGCTACCCTTACCGCCGCCAGTCATCCGCTCGATGCCGGCGAGAATACCGTCAACCCTGTCGGAATTGCGCGCCAGGGCGTCGGTGAAGACTTCGATGTTGACGATCGCCTCGTTCAGCGGCT
>NZ_JBFFQD010000027.1:0-30171 GCF_041573655.1 Methyloceanibacter sp. | reverse complement strand
TTGAATTTCTGGATTTTGCCGGTCGAGGTCTTGGGTAGCTCGATAACGACCACATGGCGCGGGCATTTGAAGTGGGCGAGATGCTCGCGGCACCAGGCAATGATGTCGGCTTCGCTGGTTTGCGCGCCGTCCTTCAGCTCGACGAAGGCGCACGGTGTCTCGCCCCATTTGTCGTCGGGCTTGGCCACCACGGCCGCGGCGGTGACGTCGGGGTGTTTGTAGATGACGTCTTCGACCTCGATGGAGGAGATGTTCTCGCCGCCCGAGATGATGATGTCCTTGGAGCGGTCTTTGAGCTGGATGTAGCCGTCCGGGTGCATGACGCCGAGATCGCCGGAATGGAACCAGCCGCCGGCGAACGCCGCGTCGGTCGCCGTCTTGTTCTTGAGGTAGCCCTTCATGACGATATTGCCGCGGAACATGACCTCGCCGATGGTCTTCCCATCGGCCGGTGTCTTCTCCATGGTCTCCGGGTTCATGACGGTCAGGTCTTCAAGCGCGGGATAGCGCACGCCTTGGCGGATACGTTTCTTAAGCCGCTCTTCGGGGGGCAGCTCGTCCCAAGCGCCCTTCCACTCGTTGAGGGTCGCAGGCCCGTAAGTCTCGGTCAGCCCGTAAAGATGGGTCAGCTCGAAGCCGGCTTCGTCCATCTTCGCGAGCACCGCGGCGGGCGGGGGCGCGGCAGCATGGTTGAAGGCGACGCGATGGCCGAAGTCGCGCTTCTCTTCCGGCTCTGCGCCCAGGAGCGCGGCCATGACGAACGGCGCACCGGATAGATGCGTCACCTTGTGCTCGGCGATGGCGTCGTATATGGGCCTAGCGCGCACCGCCCGTAAGCAGACATGCGTACCGGCGACGAGGCTGAGCGACCAGGGGAAGCACCAGCCGTTGCAGTGGAACATGGGCAGCGTCCAAAGATAGACGGGATGCGTGCCCATGCCGGTGGCGAGGGTGTTGGCGTAGCACATCAGCGCCGCGCCGCGATGGTGATAGACCACGCCTTTGGGGTTGCCGGTGGTGCCGCTCGTATAGTTGAGCGAAATGGCATTCCATTCGTCGGCTGGCATCGCCCAGGCGAAGTCGGGATCGCCGCCGTCGAGAAGGACCTCGTAGTCGAGATCGCCGAGGCGCATCCCTTCGACGCCTAGTTCGAGATCGCGATAGTCGATGAGAAGCGGCTTTGCCTTGGCGCGGGCAAGCGCCTCCTTCAGCACGGGCGCGAACTCCGTGTCCCCGATCAGCACCTTCGTCTCCGCATGGTCGAGCATGAAGGCGACGGCCTCAGCGTCGAGGCGCGTGTTGATCGAGTGAAGCACCGCCCCCACCATGGGCACACCGTAATGGGCTTCCAGCATGGCGGGCGAGTTGCACAGCATCACCGACACCGTGTCGCCTTCGCCGATGCCTCGGGCTTGAAGCGCGGAGGCAAGCCGGCGCGTGCGCGCATAAAATGTGCGGTAGTCGGTCCGCGCGCCCCCATGCACGATCGCGGTGTGATCCGGATACACGGCGGCGGCGCGCTCCAGGAACACGAGCGGCGTCAACGGCTGGTAGTTCGCCGGGGTCTTCTTCAGACCAGTGTTGTAGGGATCGACCATGGGCTTGGCGGGCGCGTTTCCTCGATGCACACTAGCCAAGCAGGTGGTCTTGAATCAATTGCTGTTGCTCGCCCTTTCGGGGCGGATGACCGGCTAGCGGTGTGTGTAATAAGCCAATGTCACGGCAAACGCGCCGAACGCACCGACCACAGCCACCAAAAAGAGAATTTCGAACTCGCTCATAATGTCTCCCCCTCCATGCGCATTTTTTGGAAGGGGGAGGCTCGCCTCTGGCCGGGCGTCCAGCCTTGATCGAGGTCAAATCGGGGTGTGTCCCCGCATTCTTACTCGGAAGGGGTGTCCTCTTCGGATCCGCCGCCCTCGGGCTTCAGCTCTTTCAGCTTGGCGAACACGGAGTCGGCGTCCGGCGCGGCCTCTTCCTCGACCGGAGCGGCCATGGCGTCGCGGGCTTCCTTTGCCAGCGAGGCGGCCATGGCGTCTTCAGGCGTGGGTGGCGCTGGCGGCACTAGCGGTGCCTCGGGCGGGCTTGCCGCCCCAGCATGGGCTTCCGCGGGCGTCATGGGAACGGCGGCGGCGGTCGTCTCCTCGGTAGGCAGGAGCGTGCCGGCCTTGGCAGCGGCCTTCTCGGCCTTCTTGCGCTCGCGCTCCAGCCGCGCCGCGGCCCGTTTCACGGCCGCATCGAGATCGATCTGTGAGCACAGCCCAAGCGTCACCGGATCCTGCGCCACCAGATTGGGCGAATTCCAGTGGGTGCGCTCACGAATGGACAGGATGGTCGGCTTGGTGGTGCCCACCAGGCGCATGACCTGGCTGTCCTTCAGCTCGGGGTGGTTCCTCAAGAGCCACAGGATGGCGTTCGGACGGTCCTGGCGGCGCGACACGGGTGTGTAGCGCGGGCCCCGCTTGGTCTTGACCTCGGGCACCTCGACCTTGGGCTCCAGAAGCACTAGCCGGTGCTTCGGGTCTTCCTCGGCCACCGCGATCTCATCGCGGGAGAGCTGGCCGGAGGAGATGGGGTCCATGCCCTTGATGCCGTGGGCCACGTCGCCGTCGGCGATGCCCTTCACCTCAAGCACGTGCAGGCCGCAGAATTCGGCGATCTGATCGAAGGTGAGGGAAGTGTTGTCGACCAGCCAAACGGCGGTCGCCTTGGGCATCAAAGGGGTGCGGGTCATGATGGGTTTTCAGCCTTGCTTAAAGGGGTAGCGCCGTCTCTCTCGCCCCCTCGGCGAAAGAGCCAAATCAACCAATTGAGGGGAATGAGCCCTATATAGGGACACTCGCCCCCACAAGCAATTGGTTCTGGGAGCCGTCCTGGCCGATCAACGGCGCCTCTGGCCGCCGAGAATGCCAAGGCCGAGCGGACCACCGCGCCGCGGCTTGGTGGTCGTGGCCTGGCCGCTCTGCGGCTTGGCATGCACCACGCGGCAGGGCACGCGCCCGGGCGTGCCGGCCCGGGGCTGTGTGATCGCACTCAGGAGGTTCAGGGGCGAGGCAAGTGTGCCGACGACCGCACCCGCCACGGGCGCCCCGCCGAGCGTCACTTTCGCGCTGGCGAGTTTGCCCTGGATGGAGAAGGGTTGCGCGGTCTTGATGAATTGCTTCCGTAGCGCTTGCGGCTTGAAGTGAAGATCGATGGTGTTCGCGCGGAAATCCACCGTGCCCACGCCGACCACTTGCACATTGTTCGTCTCGAGCACCAAGCCTCTTGTCGTACCGCGCCCGTTCTTGAAGGAGAAGGGCGCGACAACGCACACGAGCGGCGACTGACTGCCGCCAGCCGCGCCCGACAGGAGCCAGCCCGGCAGGCTCATGCCCGTCAGGTCGATCAGGCGTGTGCCGATCGAGCCATTGCGCAGCGATGTCGTGAGCGAGCCGCTCAGCGTCCGGGGAATCTGCGCCTTGGTGTTGCCTGCGCCAGACAGATCGTAGGTCACGTTGAGCGCCCCGGAGACCGGATAGTTGACCTCCATCGCCTGGAGCACTTCGCCGATGCGCAAATTGTTGATGCTGCCCTTGAGCGCGAAGCTGTTCTGATTGTCTTTGGTGTCGATATTGCCGTTGGTGGAGGCTGTGCCGCCGAGATAGGTCATGTTCATGGGGTCGAGGTTGATGACTCCAGCGCGGTAGGTCATGCGGCCTTCAATGTTGCTCGCATTGCCACCACCGCCGGCGATCGCGGCCACCTTTACCTGAAGGTCGACGAGCAAGGTCTCCCAGACCTCCGAATAGTCAATCACGTCAGCATCCGCGTCGTCGGCATTCTCCTGAAACACGGCGTTGATGGACGCGAGCTTCATGAGATCCGACAAATGCAGCAGCTCGGTCGCGATGTTGCCATTGAGGACGGGCGCACGCTTTTCCGAGAGCGCCCCGGTCAGCGAACCTTCGAGCGTGGTTTGCCCGACAAGCATGGTCCCGGCCATGACGATGTTCTCATCGCTTCGGGCTACGGTGCCGTCGAACTTGACCCGCCCCACGTCCTCAACTTCGCTTCCAAGCGCCGCAGCCAACGGCTTGAACTTCTCAATGTCGAGGTGGGTCGCGAATGTGAGCTCATTGGCCTCCGGCAGGTCGTCGATCGCAAGGTCCACGCTGAGCTCGAGCAGGCTGCTGTCGGTGACCGTCGCCGACAGGCTCTCGATGCCGAGCGATCCGTCGGCATCGGAGATGGTCACGTCGCCAAAAAGGTGACCAAGCGCTTCGGCGCTCTCCTCGGCCGCGAGGTCGAAAAGGTCGGCCGTGAGGAAATCGATCTGCCCGTTGAGGCTGACGCCTTTGAACCCGATGATGTCTTTCACCGTGCCGGCGACGCGCACGCTCGGGCGCTTGGGATCGCCGGCCAGGACCACGACGTCGTAGAGGCCGAGCCTGCCGTCGTCGGTCTTATAGAGACGTTCGGCGGTAATCGGCCCGATATCCCTGAACTTGGTCCGGATGGCGCTCGTGGTCACGCGGAAATCTCTTATGAGAACGCTGTCCCGCGACCCCTCGATGCGCCCTCGAAAGCCGGTGACGCCGATATCGTAGATCGGCCGTGCCTCGCCTTCCGGCAGCTGCTTCTTCGCGAACGCGCCCTTGAGCTTCAGCGCGAGGCCCGTGCCTTGCATGAGGTCTGCGATGTCGCCGGTCACTTCGTAAGCGTCCCCGGACTCGAATGCGAGCTTCAGCGCGAGCTCGCTGAGCGCAAGCTCATCCAGCGATCCTGCAAGCCGCCCCGAAAGCGCACCGGATCCATCAAGCTCGCCCTTGATATCGTAGACTGCGAGAGACCGGTTCAACTGCGGCGCCGATGCGGTCACCGTCATGTCGACGGCATCGCTTTCCGTTCCGAAGAAGCTCGTGTCGAAGGCATAGTTGCCCGCGAAGGCAACCTTCAGGCCTGCATGGTTCACTGCAAACACGAACTTCCGCCGGTCTTCGTCCTCGCCCGGCGGATCGACATCGACTTCGAGCCTCCATGGCTCATCGTTGAACCGGCCCGTTCCCTCGACATCGACCCCGCCGTCGTCCGATGGGTGGCTCGCAATCTCATCGAAGACATAGTGGAGATCGAATCCGTTCTCCTCGTTGACATAGTCGACTTTCGCATCGCGCAAGACGAAGTCGCTCGCGAATGGCGAGCGGACGAAGTCGCCCACCGTCTCGGCCACGTTGATGCTGGCTTCGTCTGCGCCGCCTTCCGGAATCTCGATGGCCACGTCGAGCCCCTCGATCACGAGGGCGCGGAGTTGCACATCGGCGATAAACAACGGCATGAGCGGCACGTCGACCTTGATCGACTTGATCGATAACCGCTTGAGGTCCGGCGGGAGACTGCTCTCCACCGCCGCGATGTCTTCGATCCTCACGGTCGGCGCCCAGCCGGCGTCAATGTGGATGGGCCCGCGCACCTCAACGGTGGCGTCCATCGCTTCAGAGAGAAGCTTCTCGGTCATATTCCGGCGTAGCGGCTCGAAGGGCTCCGCGTAGAGCACCAAAAACGCGAACACTGGCACACAAAGGATCAACCCGCCGATGAAGAGGACTCGAAGGAAGAACCGAACTGAGGAATTGAGGTGCATGGCCTGAAGACCTCGCTGGGGTGCGCTTACCCGGTCACTTCGAGGACGATCTTGCCCACATGGCCGGGGTCGTCGATGCGCTTATGGGCGTCGGCCGCGTCGCTGAGCGGAAATGTGGAGTCGATCACCGGCTTGAAGTCGCCCGCCGCGATCAGCGGCCACACGGTCTTCTCGATTGCCTCGGCCATGCGCGCTTTGGCCTTGGCGCCTTGCGCGCGCAGCGTCGAGCCGGTCAGGGTGAGGCGGCGCATCATCAACCGCATCAGGTCGATCTCGACCTTGGAGCCCTTCAGGAAGGCGATCTGGACGATGTGGCCTTCGAGTGCCGCGGCCCGCAGGTTCCGCTCGATATAGTCGCCGCCCACCATGTCGAGGATGACGTCGGCGCCATGCTTCTCGGTGACCTTACGGACCACGTCGACGAAGTCTTCCTCGCGGTAGTTGATGGCGCGGACGGCGCCGAGCGCCTCGCAGGCCTTGGCCTTGGTATCGTCGCCAACCGTGACGATGACTTTTGCGCCGAGCGCGGTGGCCAGCTGGATGGCCGTGGTGCCTATGCCGCTGGCCCCGCCATGGACCAGGAGCCAATCGCCTTCCTCGAGGCCCCCACGCTCGAAGACATTGTGCCAGACGGTGAAGATCGTCTCCGGCAGCGCGGCAGCCTGAACCGCGGTCAGCCCATCGGGTGCTTTGAGCGTGGTCGTCTCCGGGGCGACGGCAAACTCGGCATAGCCGCCGCCATTGACCAGCGCGCAGACGAAGTCGCCCGGCTTGAAGCGGGTGACGGCCTCGCCGACCATGATCACGGGACCGGCGACTTCGAGCCCGAGAAGATCGGACGCGCCTTTGGGCGGCGGATAAAGGCCCTGGCGCTGGAGCACGTCCGGCCGGTTGATCCCGGCGGCCTCCACGGCGATCAGCACCTCGTCCGGAGCGGGCTTGGGCGCGGGCCGCATGGCCGGCACCAGAACCTCCGGGCCCCCGGCCTCGCGCGCTTCAATGACAGTCATGGTCTCTGGCAGCATTGGTTCCTCGCCGTCTCTTCAGTCCGCGGGCCATGGATAAAGGGATTATGGGCGAAAGGCCACGATGGTAGGGTGCGGCATCCTTTAAGGGACGGCCCGCCCATGGACCTTGACGATCTCACGCCAAAGGCGCCGAAAGGCGACACGCTCGGCCAAGACCTGAGCAAGCACTCCGTGGCGGAATTGGAGGCGCTGATCGATGCGCTCCGGGAAGAAATCGCGCGGGTGGAAGAGGCGCTGGGCGCCAAGCAATCCTCAAAAAACGCCGCGGAAGCCGCATTTAAGCGCTGATTAAGTCCTGCACACCGATCGTTTAGGTAAATCAGGCCTTAGTCTTAACCGCTTATTAGGAGTTGCCGCGTAAAGTCCTCGTTATCCAGTCCTCTGGATCTGAGTGGCCTGTTCCACTCTGTTTTGACGCCTCCCTGTTAACTTCCTGGGCCGCCTTTTTTGGCGGCTCTCTTTTTGCCTGAATTCCTCGCTTTAACCTTGGTTACCAGAAGGCGACGACAAGTTCCGCCCATGGCATACTATGCCGCCCCATAAGGGGCGCCCCGAGAAGGGGCTGTTGACGGAGTGGGGCGAATGGCGGGGAAGTCCAAGAACGACAGCACCGATGCTTATGAGGGCGTAACGGTCTCATTCGGCGCTAAATTCGCGCGATCGGACCAGTTCAAGACTGTCTTCCGCGAAGGTATGGCCTTGGTGGAGGCCGCGGCCGCTTATCTGGACGGCGATGGCCGTAAAGAGGCCCGCAAGCTCAAGCCGCCCCATTCGCTGGCCTATGCAACGGAAAGTATGCGCCTGACGACGCGGCTGATGCAGCTGGCGTCTTGGCTCCTGATCCGCCGGGCCGTGAGCGAAGGCGAACTGACGCCGGAGCAGGCGGTCGAGGAACAGCGCAAGATCAAGCTCCCCGTGGCTGGCGCCGAGCAGCCGACCCGCGACTTCGAGGCGCTACCGGAGCGCCTGCGCGATCTCATCGAGCAGAGTATCAAGCTTCAGGAGCGAGTGGTTCGCCTCGACCAGATGCTCGATTTCAACGAACAGACTGCTGAGGGCGAAACACATCACCCGCTCAGCTCGCAGCTCTCGGCGCTGCACGCGGCATTCGGCTCCGAGGCCGAGTAATCCAGCCTACTTCAAAAAGCCTTCGTACTTCTTCTTAAAGCGCGTCAGGCGGCCGCCGCGATCGATCAGGTGCTGCCCACCGCCGGTCCAGGCCGGGTGGGTCTTGGGATCGATGTCCAGCTTCAGCGAGTCGCCCTCGGCCCCGTAGGTCGAGTAGGTGACGAATTCGCTGCCATCCGTCATGACCACCTTGATCTGGTGGTACTCCGGGTGAATGTCTTTTTTCATGGCTCAAACCTTCATTGTCCGGCGCCGCCCGATCGTCCTTGCCGAGGGCACCCCACGTCGCCTGATCGAATTCTGCGGAATTGGCGTGAGCCTATAACGCGGAACCGGTGCTAGGGCAAGATCGCGTGCAAACGGGGGCCGTTCCCGGGGCTTAACCTTGCGGGAGACAGTGCCGGCGGGCGCGGCATCAAGGCCTTTGCGCTTCCCGCTCAGGCCCTTAAAGTCGGCCAACTGCATTCTAGCTGGGCATATCTAGTGCAAGTCGTATCGAACTCCGACGGTCAAGATCGGCAACACCCTGAGTTGGAAGACACCCCGGAGGATGAGGCAAAGCGGCCCTCGCTGCGCCCGCTTCTGAGGCTGCGGCCGTATCTGCTGCGCCATAAGGGGATGCTCGCCGCCGCTTTCGTCGCGCTGGTGGCCGCCGCCGCGGCCACGCTCGCCGTGCCGTTGGCCGTGCGGCGCATGATCGATCTTGGCTTCTCAGGCATCGAGCCCGACCTGATCGACACCTATTTCATGACGCTGGTCGGCGTGGGTGTGGTGCTGGCGCTAGCGAGCGCCGCCCGGTTCTACTGCGTGAATTGGCTCGGCGAGCGTGTGGTCGCCGATATCCGCAGCGATGTGTTCAAACATCTGACGGGTTTGAGCCCGGCCTTCTTTGAGGTCTCGCACTCGGGCGAAGTCATGTCGCGGCTCACCGCCGACACCACGCAAGTGAAGGCGGCCGCGAGCACGGCGATCAGCCAAGCCATCCGCAACGTGCTGCTGCTTGCCGGCGCCGTGGTCATGATGGTGGTGACCAGCACCAAGCTGTCGCTCGCCGTGCTGATCGCCATTCCGATCATTGTGCTGCCGCTCGTCGCTTATGGCCGGTCCGTGCGGGCGCGTTCGCGGCTCGCGCAAGATGCGCTGGCGCACGCGTCGGCCTATGCCAGCGAGAGCCTCGGCCAGGTGAAAGTGTTGCAGGCCTTCACCCATGAGACGGCGACCACGGAACGTTACCGGGACGCCGTGGACCGGTCCTTCGAGGCCGCGAATGCGCGCACCAAGGCGCGTGCCGGCCTCACCGCCATTGCCATCTTTCTCGTGTTCATCAGCGTCGTCGGCGTGTTGTGGTACGGCGCGCAGGATGTGTTGTCCGGCGCCATAACCGGCGGCACGCTCGGGCAGTTCGTGCTCTACGCCGTATTCGCCGCCGCGGCCGTCGGCAGCCTCAGCGAGGTGTGGGGCGAAGTTGCGCAAGCCGCGGGCGCGGCCGAACGGCTTGGCGAGTTGCTGCAAGTGCGCTCGCAGATCACGTCGCCCGAACATCCCAAGGCGATGCCTGAGCCGCCCGATGGCAAGATCGCATTTGACGACGTGTCGTTCACCTATCCGTTGCGGCCCGAGCAGCGCGCGCTCCATGATGTGAGCTTCCAGGTGAAGCCGGGCGAACGCGTGGCGCTTGTCGGCCCATCGGGTGCCGGCAAGACAACAATCTTTGCGCTGCTGTTGCGCTTCTACGATCCGGAGTCTGGCGCCGTGCGGATCGACGGCGTGCCCGTGAACGAGGCCAGCCTTTCGGACTTGCGCGCGCGTTTCGCGCTCGTGCCCCAAGAGCCGGCGCTGTTTGCCGACACGGTGGCCGCCAATATCGCTTACGGCGCCGGCAAAGCGAGCCGGGCCAAAATCGAGGCGGCGGCGAAAGCGGCGCACGCCCACGAGTTCATTATGGAGTTGCCGCAACGCTATGACACCGAGCTGGGCGAGGGCGGTGTTACGCTCTCGGCGGGGCAGCGGCAGCGCATCGCCATTGCGCGCGCGGTCTTACGCGATGCGCCGATCCTTCTGCTGGACGAGGCGACGAGCGCGCTCGATGCCAGGAGCGAGACCTTAGTGCAGAAGGCCTTGGACAAAGTGATGGAGGGGCGCACCACGCTCGTCATCGCGCACCGGTTAGCGACCGTCGTGAACGCCGACCGCATCTTGGTGTTCGATCGCGGACGTTTGGTGGAGCAGGGGACCCATCAAGTCCTGATGCGCGAAGGCGGCGTCTATGCGCGGCTCGCCGACCTGCAATTCGCGCCCGACGCCGCAGAGTAGCCTAGCGCTCCGTCAGCTTCAGTTCGATGCGGCGGTTGCGGGCCAGCGCCTCGTCGCTTGAGCCTGCATCGATGGGCTGGAACTCGCCGAACCCGGCGGCCACGAGATGTTGCGGCGAAATCCCCTGGCTCATGAGATAGCGCACCACGGAGATGGCGCGCGCGCTCGACAGCTCCCAGTTGGAGGGAAATTCGGGCGTGGCGATCGGGTTGATGTCCGTGTGGCCGTCGACCCGCATGACCCAGGCGATGTCCGGCGGGATGTTGCCTTCGATCTCTTTCAGTGCCGTGACCAGCTTGTTGAGCTCAGGCGCCGCGCCGGGCTTCAGATCGGACGAGCCGGGATCGAACAGAACGTCCGAGGGGAACACGAAGCGGTCGCCGACAATCTTAAAGTCCTGCCTTGCCCCTAAGGCTGCCCGCAGCTTGCCGAAGAAGTCGGAGCGGATCTCGTTGAGCTCCTTCACCTTCTTGGCCAGGGCTACGTTCAGACGCTGGCCGAGATCGGCAATCTTGGCTTGGGCGTCTTTGTCCTTCGCCTCTGAAGCTTCGAGCGCCTCGTTCAAGGCGGCGAGCTGAAGCCTGAGCGCGGCAAGCTGCTGGTTGAGCAGTTCGACCTTGGCGAGCGCGTCATTGGTGATCTTGCGCTGATCGTCGAGCTTGGTGCCGAGCGCGGCAATGCGGCCCTCGGCGTCTTCCGTCGCACCGCTCGCCGTGCCGAGCATCCCCGTCAGCCGCTTGTTTTCCGATTCGGTGTTCAGGAGCGTGGCTTGCAGCGCCGACAGATTGTCTTCGGCCGACTCTTTCTTGGACCGTTCGAGCGCCAGCAGTTCGGTCAGCTCGGAGAGCTGCCGGGTCAGCCGCGACAACATCGTGTCCTTGCCGCTCGCGGCCTGGGTGATGATGTAGTTGGTGACCATGAACATGGCCATGAGGAAGATCACCACGAGCAGCAGCGTGGACAGCATGTCCACGAAGCCCGGCCAGTAATTGGGGGTGTATTGACGGCGGCGGGCGCGTGCCAGGGCCATGGCTAATTGCCTTCGCGGGCCGGCGCGGGCTTCTTGCCGGAGATCTGGCGCAGCACCGTGGCAAGCTCATGCTGTTGCTGCGCTTGTTCGTCGGCCCATTCGCGCACGACCTTCTGCTCCGCGCGCATTTGGCGAATGAGCTTGTCGACGCCTTGCGCCAAGTCTTTCACCGCATCGCCCGTATTGTCGTTGAGGATACGCTGCTCGACCTTCTCGTTGAGGTCGGACAGCGAGTGCTGCATGTCCATCAGCGCAAAACGCAATTGCGGCGAGACATCCTTGGTGCCGGGATCCACCGACTGAAGCTCGGTGATGTTGGCGAGCCAATCTTCAAGCTCGTTATAGAATCGGCTTTGAGCGTGGCCGGCCTGCAGATCGAGGAAGCCGAGGATCAGCGAGCCCGCCAGGCCGAACAGCGAGCTGGAGAAGGCAATGCCCATGCCGCTCAACGGTCCGGCCAAGCCCTCTTTCAATTGATCGAAGAGCAGCACGCTTTCGCTGCCGGTCGTGTCGAGCGCGTTGATCGTGTTGCCGACCGAGCTCACGGTCTGGAGCAGGCCCCAGAACGTTCCGAGCAGTCCAAGAAAGACGAGCAAGCCGACAAGGTAGCGTGTCGTCTCGCGCGCTTCGTCCAGGCGCGAGGCGACGGACTCCAGGAGTGTGCGGGCTGAGCCGGTCGCCAACGCAAGGTGGCCGGTGCGGTCGCGCAGCATGGTCGCCATGGGCAGCAGCAAGACGGGCTGTTTGTCGGTTGCGATGCCGGGGTCCGAGATCCGGAAATTGTTGACCCAGTTGATTTCCGGATAGAGCCGCAAGACCTGGCGGAAGGCATAGACGATGCCGACCACCAGCACGGCGATGATCAGGCCGTTCAGGCCCGGATTGGCCATGAAGCTGCGTCTCAGTTGCTCGGTCTGGCCGTCGAGGATGATGGCAAGCAGCACGGCGAGAACCAGGAACAGCATCATGCGCCAGAGAAAGACCTGCGGGCGCGTGAGCTTCGTCTTGTACTGTTTCGTTGCCATGTGGTGCCGCTGCTGCGTGGTGTGCTTCGCGCGAGAGATTAGCCGAATAGTTTGACCGGCAAAACGGCAACCTCAGGGCGAAGACGTTCTTATCAGCCCGCTGTCATGTTTGCCGGGGCCGCGGGGTCGGGCGCGGGCGCCTCGACGATGCGCTTATTTCGCAGCCGTTTTTGCCGGTGCCTTGCTTGCGGTCTTGCCCGCGGCCTTGACCGGCGCGGGCCCTCTTGCGTCCGCGGCCTTGAGAAGTTTCAAGAGCTTGGCGTGGATCGTCTCGTTGCCGGCGACGATACTGCCCGTTTCCAGCATCTTGTCCTTGCCGGCGATATCGGTGGCATAGGCGCCCGCCTCACGCAGCATGACGATGCCGGCGGCAATGTCCCAGGGCTTGATGCCGCTCTCCCAGAACCCGTCATACCGTCCGGCCGCAGTCCATGCCAGGTCGAGCGCCGCGGAGCCCGTACGGCGAATCCCCGAGGACACGGCCATGATCGCGCGCAGCTCCCGCAAGTAAAGATCGTGGTTCGGACGCCCCGCATGGGGAATACCGGTACAGATAAGAGAGGCCGCAAGCTCCATGCGCGCCGCCACTCGCAGACGGCGCCGGTCATTGAGATAGGCGCCTTTGCCCTTTTCAGCGGTGAAAGTCTCGTCGCTGACGGGATTATAGATGAGTCCAGCCACGAGCTCGCCATCGCGCTCCAACGCAATGGAGATGGCGAAGAGAGGAAGTCCGTGCAGAAAATTGGTGGTGCCGTCGAGCGGATCGACAATCCAGCGATGGGTTGCGTCGGCGCCTTTGACCTCGCCGCGCTCCTCCATGAGAAAGCCATAACCGGGGCGCGCGCGCGACAACTCGGTGAACAGGATTTCCTCTGCGCGGTGGTCCGCGGCGCTCACGAAATTCGCCGGGCCTTTCATTGAAACCTGAAGCTGCTCCACCTCGCCGAAATCGCGCGTGAGGCTGCGGCCGGCCTTGCGGGCGGCGGTCTGCATGACGTTCATCAACGCGGATGCGGGCATTGTTCGTTCTCGCCGCCGGCGTGGCCGGCTCTTTATCTATTCGGCGCGTTTGACGTAGGTGACTTCGTTAGTGTCGACCACGATGCGCTCGCCGGCCTCGACGAATGGCGGCACCATGACCCGCACGCCGTTCTCCAGCTTCGCAGGCTTGTAGGACGACGCGGCTGTCTGTCCCTTCACCACGGGGTCAGCCTCGACGACTTCGAGCGTGACGTGGTCGGGTAGGGAGACACCGATGGGGCGGCCTTCGTGACTTTCCACGGTTACCGTCATCCCGTCCTGCAGAAACGCCGCGCGCTCCTCCAGAAGGTCGCTGGGGATCTGAATCTGGTCGTAGCTCTCCAAGTCCATGAAGGTGAGCATGTCGCCTTCCGGATAGAGATATTGGTGATCCTTCTGCTCCAGGCGCACGCGCTCGACGGTTTCGGAGGAGCGGAAGCGTTCGTTGAGCTTCGAGCCGTCGATGAGGTTCTTCAGCTCGACCTGCGCGTAGGCGGGACCTTTGCCTGGTTTCACGGCCTGTGTCTTCACCGCGACCCAGAGGCCGCCTTTATGCGTGATGACGTTGCCGGGCCTAATCTCGTTGCCGTTGATCTTCATGAAATCCCTTGGGGTTGGGTAACGGGCGTGGCGCCTTTAAGGCTTGGGGGTCCGCCGCTGTCAAGGGCGGGAGGGCGCCTGCTGACCCGCCGGCTGTGTGTCCACCGCGGCCTGTCCGTCCGACGCATCGTCGGTGAGGCGTCCCGCTTCCCAACCGTCCACCAAACGTTCGGCCTCGACGCGCTGTTCGGGGGCGAGCCTCGACAGCATGATGTCGAGGGTGAAGTCGCTGACGCCGGCTTGCCGGGCGATCAGATGCCATTTCGCCGCCTGTATGGCGTCCCCTTCGAACACCACGCCGTTGGCATAGAGGCGTGCCAGCCGGTTCTGGGCGACGGGATTGCCGTTCTCGGCCGCCTGGCGGAAGAGCGTGGCGGCGCGTTTTTCGTCCTTCTCCACGCCGCGCCCGTTGAACAGCATGACGCCATACTCGACCTGGGCGGCGGGCAGCCCGGCGTCGGCGGCTCGGCCCGTCCATTCGGCGGCCTTCTGCTTGTCGATGGGGACGCCCCGGCCAAATTGGTAGAAGGCGCCGAGATCGTACTGCGCCTGCGGGCTGCCGTGCGTGGCGGCTTTCTGCATCCACTCCGCCGCCTTGATCTCGTCGGCCGGACGTCCTCGCCCATGCAGGTAAAGGAGTGCGACGTTGTACTGCGCCGCGGCATTCCCGGCCTTCGCGGCGCGCTCGAACAGGTCGCCGGCGATGGTGAGGTCCTTGCGCACGCCGCGGCCTGAGGCAACGAGGAGCCCTAAGGAGAACTGGGCGTTGGGGTCGCCGAGATCTGCGCCCTTGGCGTAAGCATCCGCCGCCTTGGCGTAGTCTTGAGGCACGCCGAGACCTTCCGCGTGAATCTCGCCCATCAGCGTGTAGGCTTCCTTTGAGCCCGCTTCCGCCTCTTTTTGCGCAAGGTCCAATGCGGTCAGGTACTTGCCTTCCGCGAAGGCAATATATGACGGGCTCTCCGCAGCGCGCGCCGGGCCACTTGCGAGGATGCAAGCGCTTGCGATCAAGACTCCGGCAAATAGTCGTCTCACGCGGTGCTCCTGACATGGGCAATGGCGCGGCCGATGTCCGCAACAATGGTGGCGGCGTTGTCGGCCTGCCAG
Organism: Methyloceanibacter sp.; assembly: GCF_041573655.1. Classification (GTDB taxonomy): domain Bacteria; phylum Pseudomonadota; class Alphaproteobacteria; order Rhizobiales; family Methyloligellaceae; genus Methyloceanibacter. Next base: position 15,297 of record NZ_JBFFQD010000027.1, on the reverse strand, counting down.
ATTGTCCGGGACGGTGCGACGAAGTCGGCGCCTTGTTGCGCAAATCGTTCCGCCTCGGCCGGCGTGTCCACATTCCACGCCACGCAAGGCACGACGAAGACCTCGGACCACCAGGCGACGAGGCCCTCGCTCTCCGGCCCGAAGGCGACATAATCGGCGCCGGCTTCGGCAAGCTCCATGGCGGCGTGGCGGTCCGCCCCGCAATCCACGCCAATATTGGCACTTTGCCCGAGTAGGTTGCGCGCGGTTGTATAGCGTTCCAGATCGGCCGCGATATGCACGCCGTCGGCGCCCAGGCGTTCGGCGCGTTCGAAGTCATTCTCAATGAGGCAGGCGATATTGGCCCCCTGAATCCGGTCGATCAGCCGATCACTCGGCTCGTCGGTGGGAACTTCTTCGGTATTTTGACTGTTATCGCAGAGCACAACGCAAGCCACCGATGTCGTTGTCAAAGCTTGGGCGAGTTGAGATTCGAGCTTCGCCGTAATCGGCGCAGGAACTTGAAAATAGAGGCGGCATTGAGACTTGGCGTCAGCCATGATTAGGGGGATCCCACGGGCGTGTTTGCGATTGGCCGGTTGTTTTCAGGGATTTGTCTCAAATCACACGCTTCGCGGTACTGTCAAATCCTGTGTGGGCCGCCGATATTGGGGTTGTCGTACGCTCGTTGAAGGTTGAACATGGGGCAATCACATTTCGCCAGGCTGCTGGGTCACACGGCGAGTCGGTCATAAACCGGCGGCGCCTAGTGGGGAGGGGCGGACGCAATGAAGCAACCGGATGCTCTGCATCGGCTCGATACGGCAGTTGACCAACTTGAGGGTCATCTGAAGCAGGCCTTTGCAGGCGGTGGAGACGCCGCCCTCAAGGACGAACTGCGATTTCTGACCGAGGAGCGCGATCAGCTCCTTGCCGATCTTGAAGCGGAGCGTAGCCGCGTTCGGCGCCTCAAGGCCGCCAATGATGAAGTCTCCGGCCGCCTTGAGGTTGTGATGGGGACACTGAAGGATATGATACCGGCCATGCCGGGCTAGCTTTGCCGGGCGGGGGAGGTTCATGGGGCAGATCAGTGTCACGCTGAACGGTCGTAACTATCGACTGGAATGCAGCGAAGGTGAAGAGGCTCATCTTCTCGAGCTTGCCGAGTACCTCGGTTCGCATGTCGACGAGATGCGTCGGAAGTTCGGCCAAGTCGGCGACGATCGCTTGATCCTCATGGCATCGCTGGTGGTGACCGACGAGCTCTGGGAATTGCGCCGCGAAATCGAAAACATGAAGACCGCGTTGGCCGAAGCACGCCGGGACAAGTCGGCATCCGACGAGACGGCGAAGCATATGCAGGCGGACCTGTCCGCCCGGATCGACGCGGCAGCCGAACGGCTCGAGGGGCTCAATGCCGAGCTTTCCAAAGGCGGGCGCGCGTCGGACGGCCGCTAGCGGTTCTGAAAGATTTCTTCCATAGTCAGCTCTTGGCGGGCTGCGTGGTGCGTTAGGAGCATTTATTCCAGGGCCCTATAAGATTCTACGGGAGCTGACCCTGACGAGGACCGTGGTCTTTGTTACTCGGCGCCCACCTACTTTAAGTAGGGACACCGGAATCTTCGCTCCGACGGCCAACGCGGCTCTGCCAAACTTTGCACGCACGGTGCAATTCTGTATTGACCCCCCGATGATCCATCTTCAGCAAGCCGATTTCCCATGCGCATTTTGTTCCTAGGCGACGTTGTCGGCCGGTCCGGGCGCGCGGCGGTGCTGGAGACATTGCCGAAATTGCGTGAGCGCTACCGCGCCGACTTCGTCGTCGTGAACGGCGAGAACTCGGCCGGCGGGTTCGGCATCTCCGAAGCGATCTTTAATGAGTTGCTCGATGCGGGCGCCGACGTGGTGACCACGGGCAACCATGTTTGGGATCAGCGCGAAGCGCTCGTCTTCATTGAGCGCCATGACCGTCTCTTACGGCCCGTCAACTTTCCGGCCGGCACGCCGGGTCGGGGCGCTGGCTTGTTCAAGGCCGCGAACGGCATGGACGTGCTGGTGGTCAACGCGCAAGGGCGCGTGTTCATGGCCGATCTCGACGATCCGTTCCGCGCGGTGGAGCAGGAACTCAGCGCTTGCGGTCTGAAATCCGGCACGGACGCGATCCTGATCGATTTCCACGCCGAGGCCACGTCGGAAAAGCAAGCCATGGCGCATTTCGTCGACGGGCGCGCGACCGCCGTCATCGGCACGCATACGCATGTACCGACCGCAGACGAGTTCGTGCTGAACGGCGGTACCGCCTATATCAGCGACGCCGGCATGTGCGGTGATTTCGATTCGATCCTCGGTATGGACAAAGAGGAGCCGATTGCCCGGTTCCTCACCAAGATCCACTCGCGGCGGTTCGCGCCATCGATGGGCGAGGCAACGGTGTGTGGTGTGGCCATTGAGGTGGACGACGCCACCGGGCTGGCAAAGGCCATCGCGCCGGTGCGGCTTGGCGGACGCCTGTCGCAGGTCGAGCCTGCGTTCTGGCTCGACCCGGCTTAGGCCGAGCGCCGACTTGGTGTGGCAGTGGCGTGAGGCTCACGGCCCTTCGCCAGAAGGCGCTGGAGGCATCCAATGGCATCGTCCAGATGCGCCAGCGCACGATCCGTATCGTAGCCCTTGTCGTCGAGCGACAGCCGCGCCCGCGCGATGTGATCGGCGGCCTCAGAACACAGGTCGGGGAGGCTCAAGGTCTGCTCGGCCGCCTCGCCGGTGGCGGGTCTGTGCATCGGTGTCATGGCCTTGTCCCCTAACCTCGTGGAATGCGCCGACTTTCGGCATTCCCAAGCCTTTAGTTGTCGGCCCATTAGGGTTAAGGCTTCGCTAAGCGGCCCGGCCCGCCACGTCGTCAGTGCGGGGCGTTCCGGGCCTTGACCGGTATGGGCGCGAGCGACTAGGGATCAGGCCATGGCAGGCCATTCAAAATTCAAGAACATCCAGTTCCGCAAGGGCGCCCAGGACAAGAAGCGCGCCAAGCTGTTCTCCAAGCTCGCCCGGGAGATCACCACGGCGGCGAAGCTGGGAATGCCCGACCCGGCCATGAACCCGCGGCTGCGGACGGCGATCCAAGCGGCGCGCGTCCAGAACATGCCGCGTGACAATATCGACCGGGCCATCAAGAAGAGCCAGGAGGCCGGCGGCGACAATTACGAAGAAGTCCGCTACGAGGGCTTCGGCGTCAGCGGCGTCGGCGTCATCGTTGAGGCGCTTACCGACAATCGCAATCGCACCGCGAGCGAAGTGCGCTCCATCTTCTCCAAGCATGGCGGGAACCTGGGTGAAACCGGCGCGGTGTCGTTTAATTTCGACCGGCTTGGCGCCATCGAGTTCGAGGCCGGCAAGGGAAGCGCCGACGACATGCTGGAAGCGGCGATCGAAGCGGGCGCCGACGACGTAGAAACGACCGACGAGGGCCACGTGGTCTACTGCAATCCGGATGAGCTGCATCAAGTCGGCAAGGCGTTGGAAGAACGCTTCGGCGAGACGCGCGCCATGCAGATTCTGTGGCGGCCGAAGATCGAGGTGCCGATCGACGAGGAAGCGGGCGAGAAGCTCCTACGCATGATCGACGCTCTGGAAGAGTCCGACGACGTGCAGCAGGTCTACGCCAATTTCGACGTCTCCGACGACGTCCTGCAAAAGCTGACTGCGGCGTGAGGCTAAAGGGCTCCCCGATGACCCAGCAGGAGCCTGCCGAATACAAACATCTTCGTGAGCAATCGGCGCTGCCGGGCAAAGGCGGGCTTGCGCGCATCGGACGCGCCTTCGCCAATACGCTCGGCGGATTTCGCGAGGGACTCGCCACGGAAGCAGCGATCAAGCAGGAAGCGGCGCTGACGCTGTTCGCGCTGCCCGTCTCCTTCTTCGTAGCCGACAGCGCGTGGATGTGGATTGCCCTGATGGGCAGTCTGGTGCTGCTACTTGCCGCGGAGCTGCTCAACACGGCCATCGAACGGCTGTGCAATCACCTGCATCCGGAGAAGCACGAGGCCATCAAGGTCACCAAGGACCTCGCCTCGGCAGGCGTGTTCTGCGTGATCGTGCTCACCGCCATGATTTGGATCGTTGCGGTCGTCGTGCGGGTTTGGGCGGGCTAGCGCAGCTTGCGCTTGCGGGCTTCGAAAGACAGGCCGAGCCACGCGCCTGAGGCCATGCCGCTTATCAGCAACAAGGTCGTCAGCGGCGCGCCGATCGAGGCCGAGAGCGGACGCGACAGAATCCAGAAATGGATGAGCGCGGCGACAAGCACGAACATGCATGCGGCGGCCGCGCCGCCGAGCGCGTAGGCGATTTTCGCCTTCCACGCGCCACGATCTTCCCAGCGTCTCGTTTTTGCCGCCACGCCCAACACGGTGGCGACAATGTTCTCGGTATCGTCGTCGAAGCTTTCATGGCGCAGCGGCACTGCGTTCAGCGTGGCGATCGCTTTGATATCCTCGGGCAGTTGTTCAGGTCTTGGCATGCGCGCTCCGCCGACCAGAACCGGCAAGACGAGAAGAGAGCCGCCAAGCGCTGCACGGAGCTCGGCACGCACGTGATCGTCCACGAAATCGACTGCCGCAGACGACAAGGCGGACGGAAGCAGCAACGCTAAACCGACCCAGATCAATGGAAGGAGCAAGGCGCCGAGCAGGAGCCTCAGCCAAATCGGCGCCGCTTTCGCCAAAAACTCACACCTGCCATGGCCGTCGCCGTTTTTCGCTACCAATGACGGGCCAGTTATAACACGCTTGGGCCGCACGCTTTAGACCAAGCGTGTCTTGATCGGAGCAACACATGGTGGAAGACGGCGCAGGCACTTGGTCGCTTCGGGACTCTGAGCGTGTCATCGCCGGGAACGCGGCGTTGCTGGGCCGGACCCATCAGCTCGTCGCCATGACGCGTGTCCGCAACGAGGCGCTGATCCTGCCCGACACGCTCGACTATCTCTCGAGCCACGTGGATGCGATCATCGCGTACGACGATGCCAGCACCGACGAGACGGTCGACATGTTGCGCGCACATCCCAAGGTCGCGCTGATCGTAGCCAATCAGGCGTGGGAGCGCGATGTGGATGCGCGTAAACGTGCCGAGGGGCGGCACCGCGGGTTGCTGCTCGAGATGGCGCGGGCGCAAGTGCCGCATGACTGGATGTTCTGTTTCGACCCGGACGAGCGCGTGACCGGTGATGTGCGCAGGCATTTGTACGGGCTCGACGCCGATTGTGATGCGTTACGGGTTCGGCTGTTCGACGCCTATCTGACGCCCGAGGATCAGGCACCCTACACATCCGACCAGGAACTGCTTGGCTTTCGCAAATACTATGGCCCCGAGCAGCGCGACATTCTCATGTTCTGGCGCAATCGTGAGGGCATCGGCTTCGCGCAAGGCGATGGGCGCACACCCCGCGGCATGACCGCCGTCAAGACGGACCTCTACTGCCAGCATTACGGAAAGTCGCTGTCGGTCGCGCATTGGGAGGAGACGTGCGACTACTATGTGCAGCACTTCCCTTACGAGACCTATGGCGCGAAATGGGAAGCGCGGAAGGGAAAGGCAGTTCACATCGAGTCGGATTTCGGCAACCCGCTCCATGAATGGGGTGAGGCGTTGTTCGCGCAGGCCGTGGCGATGCCGTCCCAGAAATAAGACGCGAAATAGAAAAAGGCGGAAGCCCCGAAGGGCTCCCGCCTTTAGTGTGCCCAGCCGTCGGGGGGAGAGGGCGGCTAGGCCGGAGGAGAGTCGCGTTTAGCTGTCGTCGTCATCATCGTCTTTGTCTGGCGTGCCGCCGGGACCGGTATCCGACTCGCCGTCAGGTGCGGCCTTCGGCGGGCCGTGCGGGCCTTTGCCGTGCCGGCCCTTGCCGCGGTGACCTTTGCCCCAGCCGTGATGGCGGGCCATCTTGGCGCGGAACCGCTTCTCGATCTCCGTCACCTTCTGAAGCTGCTCAGGGGTGAGCGTGGTGCGCAATTCGGCGATCGCCTTCTTTAGGGCTTCGGCGCTCTCGCCGCGCTCAATGGCGTTATTGGCAAAACGCTCGGCCAGGGAAAACGGCACGGCGTTATCGCCAGAGGCCATCATGCCGGTGCCGCCATGGCGCATGGGGCGCTTCATGGTGGCTTGCAGCGCGTCGGTGAAGTCGCGCCAGGCATCGAGCTGATTGGCGCGAATGCCGATCTCGGTTTCCATGACGGAAAGCTTCTTGGCCAAGTGGTCGGGGCCCTTATGGCGCCAACCATGCCTACCGTGTTTGCCGCCCCCGCCGCGATGGCACATCGACTTGTCGCCGTGTTTGCCTGCCCAGGCACTTTGGCCCCAGCGCCCGTCATGGCCGCCGGCCATGGTGACCGCCGCAAGGCCGGCGACGCTCAGAACGGCCACGATGGCGATCGAGGCAATTCGCTTGGAGATGTTCATTTGCAGCATCCTCAATGGTTGATGTGCCCCTTAGGTATCGCGAGAACATTGCCTTTGTAGGGCTCCGCGTATCTGAGTTTTGCTGGCGGCAGGAGATTTGTGTCGAAACATTGCTGGATCGGAAACGGACGGACTCCGTTACAAGATTCCTCTCCTTGCCGCGGCCGGGCGAGGCTAGAAGGAGGGCGACTTCGATGACTTCAACCACGCCACGCATACTCGTCGTCGACGACGACCCGGAAATCCGCAAGCTCCTCGCGCGCTATATCGAGAGCCAGGGCTTCCGCGTGCTCTTGGCAGAGAACTGCCGTGAACTGCGCGAGCAACTGGCGACGCACCATGTCGATCTGGTCGTGCTCGATGTGATGCTGCCGGACGGTTCGGGTCTGGACGCTTGCCGCGACTTGCGGGCCGAGCGCTCCAACGTCCCGATCATTTTGCTCACCGCGCTGAAAGAAGACGTGGACCGCATCATCGGGCTTGAGATCGGCGCTGACGACTATCTGGGCAAGCCGTTCAATCCGCGCGAGTTGATTGCGCGCATTCGGGCTGTGTTGCGGCGGCGGACCGAAATTCCGCCCAGTCCGGGCGAGGCGAAGGTCTATCACTTCGAAGGGTTCACCGCGGACCCGCAGACACGCCGTGTCACCAATGCAAACGGTAACGACGTGGAGTTGACCGGTGCGGAATTCGATCTGCTCAAGACGTTTCTCGACCGGCCCGGACGGGTGCTGGCGCGCGATCAACTGCTCGACCTGACGCGCCGCCGCGAAGGCGATGGCTTCGACCGTTCGATCGACGTGCTGGTCAGCCGGCTTCGCCGCAAATTGAGCGCGAACGATGTGCAGTTGCTGAAGACGGTGCGCAATGGCGGCTATCAGCTCGCTGTCAAGGTCGAAGTGGAGGGCGGACAAGAGTGAACACGCTGCGCGTCAAGTTTGCCGTACTCCTGGTCGTCGCGATCGTTGCGGTCGTCGGTCTGCTCACGGTCTTGCTGTTCTATCTGCTGGGGCCGCCGAAGCGCGCCGAACGGGCGCTCGATGGCGTGGCGATGCAGGTGGAAACGACGCTCCAACTCACTAGTAAGGGCTTGGGGGGCGTCACGCTTCGCGACGAGCCGGCGCCGGGCCGTGTCTACAGACGGACGACGAAGAAACTGCGCGAAGAATTGAAGACGCGGGGGCTCGATTTGCCCGTCACCGTGTCTCGCGCCAAGCGTCATGCACCGCTGATCGTCTCGATCCCCATCGACGACAAGGGCTGGCTGTGGATGCCGACCTCGGGGATGCCGCCGTCAGGGCCGCCATGGAAAGCGCTGTTCAGGTGGCTGACGGTGATTGCGCTCGGCGCGGCGGTGATCGCCGTGTTCGTGTCCAACCGCATGGTGCGCCCGCTGGCGTTGCTGGAGAAGGCGGTTGCGTCAGTTGGGCCGGATGGTTTGATGCCCGAATTGCCCGAACGCGGTTCGGCCGAGGTGCGCGCCACCGCCAAGGCGCTCAACTCGCTGTCGGCCCGGCTCAAGCGCGCCATGGAAAGCCGCATGCGGCTCGTGGCGGCGGCGGGTCACGACATGCGCACGCCCATCACGCGCATGCGACTTCGTGCCGAGTTTGTTCAAGACCACGACGAGCGCGACAAATGGCTCGAGGATCTCGATGAACTGGAGCGCATCGCCGACAGCGCCATCATGCTGGTGCGCGAGGAGACCGGGAATGCCGCGCCGGAGCTGCTGCGACTCGATGAGTTGGTCGGGGCCATCGGCACCGAACTCAAGGATCAGAAGCTCGACATCACCTGCAAGACGCTCAACCCTACGACGGTGCGGGCGAGCCGGTTCAAGCTCAATCGGGCGCTGCGCAATCTCATCATCAATGCCGCGACGCACGGTGTGCGGGCGCGCGTTAGCGTCGAGGGCGACGGAACCACGGCGCGTGTCATTATCGAGGACGACGGGCCGGGCATTCCAGGTGAGCTGATCCACCAGGTGTTCGAGCCCTTCTTCCGTGCTGATCCGGCGCGCCGGCAAGACATTCCCGGCGCAGGCCTCGGGCTGACCATCGCCTATGAGATCGTCTCCCGGGCCGGCGGACGCATCGCCATCGCGAACCGCCCTGGCGGCGGCCTTCTTCAGACCGTTGAGTTGCCTGAGGCGGAGACGGAAGCAGACTCGTGAATTGATCTGTCTCAGGGCGGAAATTGGTCCGGCCGCGCATGGTGCCGCAAGTCGTAGAGGAGGACGTTCCTATGGATATGAACGAAGTCCACGATTACGCACGGCGGTTCCTCGGCACCCATGGCGAGAAGGCGGAAGCCGAGGCGGCGCATAAGGTCGTCGCGTGCGAGAAGGCCGGCGATACCTCTCAGGCGGAGGACTGGCGCCGCATCCAGGCCGCGATCAAGCAGATGCGCGGCCCCCACGCCAGCTGAGCGGCCTCACGCCGCGCCCCTCCGATTTGCCGGGCCTGGCATCCTGTCTTGGCCAAACCCTGTGCTACGATTCGGCATGAGGGGCGCGATTCGCATTGTCGGCATCGACCCGGGCCTGCGGCGCACGGGTTGGGGCGTCATCGAGACCGATGGGGTGAAGCTCGGCTATGTCGCCTGTGGCTCGGTCTCATCGGATTCGGCCGGGAGCCTGGGGCATCGCCTGCGCCAACTGTTCGACGGGCTCTCCGAGGTGCTGAATGAGCTGGGACCTGCGGAGGCGGCGGTCGAGCAGATCTTCGTCAACCGGGACGCGGCCGCGACGCTGAAGCTGGGCCAGGCCCGCGGCATCGCCATGCTGGTGTCCGCGCTGGCCGGGTTGCCGATCGCCGAATACGCGCCGAATGCGGTGAAGAAGACCGTGGTCGGGGCCGGCCACGGCAACAAGGACCAGATCCGCGCTATGGTGAAATGCTTGCTGCCGCGCGCGGTGCCCGACAGCGCGGACGCGGCGGACGCGCTCGCCATCGCCATCACCCACGCCCATTCGCGCAGCTGGGCCAAGCTCGAACAGTCCATCGCCGTTGCGATGAGGGCCGCGCCATGATCGGCAAGCTCACAGGCACGGTCGATTCGGTTTCGCTCTCCACGGCAATCATCGATGTTGGCGGCGTCGGCTACGAGGTGACGCTGGGCGCGCGGCAACTCTCCGCACTCCCGCCCGTAGGCGAGGCGGTGACTCTCGCCACCGACACTCATATGCGCGAGGACGGCGTCAAGCTCTACGGCTTCGGGGCCGAGCACGAGCGCGCCTGGTTCCGCGCGTTGCAGACGGTGCAAGGCGTGGGGGCCAAGGTGGCGCTCGCCGTGTTGGGTACGCTCTCCGCCGCCGATCTCGCCAACGCGGTGGCGCTGCAAGACAAGGCGCAAGTGGCGCGGGCCCAAGGGGTCGGGCAGAAGGTCGCCGCGCGCATCGTCGCCGAAATGAAGGACAAGATGCCAGCGCTTGCGCCTGCCATCGCGCCGGGCGGAGGCCCTGCGCCCATCGCCATCCTGCCCGAAGGCTTGGCCGCGCGCGATGCGGTCTCCGCGCTGACCAATCTCGGCTATGCCCATGGCGAGGCGGCCGCGGCCGTATCCTCGGCACTTGGTGTCGCCGGCAACGAGGCGAAGGCGGAAGAGCTGATCCGTATTGGTCTCAAGGAGCTTGCAGGATGAGCGAGCGGGTCCTGGCAGCAGCGAAGAAAGACGACGACCAGCCGGAGGCGGCGCTGCGGCCGCAAACGCTGGCCGAATTCATCGGCCAGGAGAAGGTCCGCTCCAACCTCAAAGTCTTTATTGATGCGGCGGGGTCGCGGCGCGAGGCGCTGGACCATGTGCTGTTCGCCGGGCCTCCGGGGCTCGGCAAGACCACGCTCGCCCAGATCGTGGCGCGGGAGCTTGGGGTCAATTTCCGGGCGACGTCGGGACCCGTCATCGCCAAGGCGGGCGATCTCGCCGCGCTGCTGACGAATCTCGAAGAACGCGACGTGCTGTTCATCGACGAGATCCATCGCCTCAGCCCGGCTGTGGAGGAGATTCTCTATCCCGCCATGGAGGATTTCCAGCTCGACCTCATCATCGGCGAGGGGCCGGCGGCGCGCTCGGTGCGCATCGACCTGGCCAAGTTCACGCTGGTCGCCGCCACGACGCGGACGGGCCTTCTCACCACGCCGCTTCGCGAACGCTTCGGCATTCCCATCCGGCTGGAGTTCTACACGGTGGAAGAGCTGGAAGAGATCGTGCGGCGTGGCGCGCGGCTGCTTCAACTGCCGCTGACGCCCGAAGGCGCCCATGAGATCGCGAGACGCGCGCGCGGAACGCCACGCGTGGCGGCGCGGCTTTTGCGCCGCGTACGGGACTTCGCCGCCGTGGATGGCAACGGCGCGGTCGATGCCAAGCTCGCGGGCAGCGCGCTGTCGCAGCTAGAAGTGGACGGGCGCGGGCTCGATGCGCTCGACCACCGCTACCTGAAGCTCATCGCCGTGAACTATGGCGGCGGGCCGGTGGGGATCGAGACCATCGCCGCTGGCCTGTCGGAGCCGCGCGATGCGATCGAGGAGATCATCGAGCCTTATCTCTTGCAGCAAGGCTTCATTGCGCGCACGCCCCGCGGCCGTGTGCTCACCGGGCTCGCCTTCGAGCATCTCGGGGTCACGCCGCCCGCTCAGCCGTCGCAGTTCCCGCTCTTCAACGGCGGTGAGAATGGCGGCGAGGCAGAGTGAGTAGTTGGCCCGACCTTGCCGGACGCATCGAGGGCGACACCCATATCCTGCCGGTGCGCGTCTATTTCGAGGACACGGACTTCGCCGGCCTCGTCTACCACGCCAACTATCTGAAGTTCTGCGAGCGGGGCCGCTCTGACTTTATTCGCCTGCTTGGAATCCATCACCAGGACCTCGCCAATCCCGATCAGGGCGAGGCATCCGTCTTCGTCGTGCGCCGCGTGGAGATCGATTATCTGAAGCCGGCCAAGCTCGATGATGTGCTCGAAGTGGTCACCGCTTGCGTGGAGACCGGCGCGGCGAGCCTGACGCTGTCCCAAGAGGTCCGGCGCGACGGCGTCGTCCTGGTTCGGGCCAAGGTCGTGGTGGTGCTGGTCTCGGAGGCGGGCAAGCCCCAACGGCTGGGACAGTTGGTCCGCGGGGCACTTGAACGATTCGTTAAGTAAGCAAGTTGAACTTAGCGAAGAGGGCGGAACAGGATTTTGTGCCGGCGGTGGCCGCCCAAATTTGACGCTTGGGTCAAGCCGAATGGCTTGATTTTATAGTGTTTTTGGGCCGCTGCCGGTGAACGATGAATAGCCCGCGATGGTGCGCCTCGCGGGGCCAAGAGCCGGTGCCGAAAGGTGCCAGCTTTTGGCGTTGATGCCACGAGGGCCGTGAATGAATCCGGATGTCGCCGTCGATCTGTCGATTTGGGAGCTGTTCAAGAACGCCCATATCGTTGTCCAGATCGTCATCGTTGGGCTTCTTGCCGCCTCGGTGTGGAGTTGGGCGATCATTATCGAGAAGTTCTTCCTGTTCGCCAAGACGCGCAAAGAGGCGGACAAATTCGAGCAGGTGTTTTGGTCGGGCCAGTCGCTCGATGAGCTCTATCAGGCCCTCGCCCAGCGGCGGAACACGGGCATGGCGGCGCTGTTCGTGGCGGCGATGCGTGAGTGGAAGCGATCGACGGAGCGCGACAGCGGCGACCGGTCCACGAAGCCCATGCCGGGCATGCAGCACCGCATCGAGAAGGTCATGGACGTGACCGTTTCCCGTGAGGTCGAACGGCTCGAACGGCGGCTGACGTTCCTCGCCACGGTGGGCTCGACGGCGCCCTTTATCGGCCTGTTCGGCACTGTCTGGGGCATCATGACGAGCTTCCAGGCGATCGCGACCACCAAGAATACAGGGCTTGCGGTCGTGGCGCCCGGCATCGCGGAGGCCTTGTTTGCGACTGCGCTGGGCCTGCTTGCCGCCATTCCGGCCGTCATCTTCTACAACAAGTTCAACGCTGAGGTCGGGCGGCACGCGGCGCGGCTTGAAGGGTTCGCCGATGAGTTCGCGGCCATTCTGTCGCGCCAGATCGACAAGACGCTGTGAGGGCAAGGATGGGCGGAGCACTTCAACCCGGTGGCGCATTGTCCAACCGCCGCGCGCGGCGCCGCTCCCGCGTGCCCATGAGCGAGATCAACGTCACGCCCCTGGTGGATGTGATGCTCGTGCTCCTGATCATCTTCATGGTGACGGCGCCGCTTCTGACCGTGGGCGTCGACATCGATGCCAAGGCCTCGCTGCCGGACGTCAATTTGCCGAGGACGGAGGCCGGACAGGTGGCGCCGGAGCGAGCACCGCTCAGCATCACGATCGAGGCCGACGGCACGCTCTACCTTCAGAACGCGCAGATCAGCTTTGAGGACCTTGCGCCCAAGCTTGCCGCGATTCGCGATGCGGGCGGTACGGCACAGGTCTGGGTGCGCGGCGACACTCAATCCGCCTATGGCGATGTCGCCAGGGTGCTGGTCAGGGTCAAGGAGGCGGGGCTGCCCGTGACGCTCCTCACCGACCAAGTGGCCCCGCGCTGAGGTCAGCGCTACCGGCGGGGCCCCAAAGGCCTCGCTGTCACGTTCTTCTTGGATTTCGCGCATCTCTCACGACGCAATCTGACTCGGCGCAACCGAGGGTTGTTTCTGGGATCAAAATTGGCTCGATTTGGCTTTTGCCACGCGATCAGTGCCTGATTTTTCGGCATATTCCCGAGCGGTTGTCGGTTTACCCGTGCGGGTTGCGGCTTATTTGCCACAGTCGCTTACCTTTTGTTAATCCGAGTGCCCCAACGTCGTTAACCACATCTTGATCGGCGTCCGCGTGGGGGATAGCTTGCAAAAGCTGGAGGATGAGATTCGGCGTGGCATTTTCGCATCATTGATCGCCAAATCGGTCTCGGGACTGCAGTCCTGGCTTGATCCGATTGAGCCGCACCGGTAAATGCAAAGACGGCTATTGCCGTTTTAACCAAAGGAGAGAAGACCATGCAGGGTTTGAAAGGCGTTATCGCCGCTGTAATGCTGGTGGCTGCCGCCGTTTCGCTTGGTGGTTGCTTTGGCCATCACGAGAAGGCCGTTATCGTTGAGCCGCTGAAGCTCGGCTAAGCAACGGCTTCGGGAAACTTTCGGGTTTCCCCCCACGGGATTTGGGATGCTCAGGGCGCTGGAGATATCGGCGCTTGGAGCATCCTTTTCCTTTTTTGGCCTCCATTTTTCTATTTCGCCCCACGCATCTGCCTGGCTAAGGCATCCTTAAGCTCCGCCCCCTAGGATTTCCTCGGGTTTGGGGGATTGGGTGTTTTCAGTCATGCGTTTTGGTGGGATCGGCCGCGCTTGCGTGGTCGTGGGGGTGATCATTTTGGCCTTCAGCGCGGGCGCTTGTTCGCGCCAGCCGCAGCAGCCCAAGGGATTTGGCCTTGGCGGGGCGGCTCCGGCCACCCCTGGCAGCCCTGAGGACTTCGCCGCCAATGTGGGCGATGTCGTTTATTTCCAAGGGGATAGCGTGGTCCTGACCGGGCATTCGCGCGCCATCCTGCGCCAGCAGGTTCGCTGGCTGAACCAGCACCCCCAATATCAGGTGATGATCGCTGGGCACGCGAGTGAGCCGGGAAGCCGGCAGCACAACCTCGTGCTGGGGGCGCAGCGGGCCATGGCCGTGAAGACCTTCCTTGTGCGCCACGGCCTCCGCGCGGGCCGTCTTCACACCGTCTCCTATGGCCGGGAGCGGCCGGTCGCGGCTTGCGACGACATCTCCTGCTGGTCCCGGAACCGGCGGGCGCAGACGGTCCTTACCGGGGGCGCCGTCGCTAGCTACTAGGCCTTGTTCCACGGCGCGTTGTGGGCCACACACATGGCCTAAACGCCACGGCAACGAGTCGGTTAAGTCGCCTGGCTATGCCGATAAGGTCGAAGGAACCCGTGCCCTCACGTTCTCATTTATGGCGTGCCGTGCTCGCGGCGTTCGCTCTTGCCGTGCTCCTGCCAATGGGCGCGAGCCTCGCCGAAGAGACTGAAAGCTCAAAGACCACGGATGACGTCGCCACGCGTGTGGCCAGGCTTGAGGCGGAGATCTCCGCCCTGAGGATCATGGTGGGCGCTCTCGAGGCCGCCGTGATTGCCAGGCCGAGCCTTGCCCCCGATGGCGTGGATGCCACGCCCGCCGGTGACGACGACCTCAAGGGGCGCGTCCGTGGCCTCGAGGTCCAGATCGGCGCCTTGACCCGTCAGATGGGCACGTTCTTGAGCAAGCTCAACGAGATGTCCGAAGCGGCGCCCGCCGACAAGACAATGCCCAAGCCAAAGGTTGCCGCACCGGACCCGAAACCGGAGCGCGCCAAAGAGAAAGTCGCCAAAGACGAGACCGCCAAAAAAGACGCCCCGGCGATGATTACCGATCCTGAGCCGAGGCCGCGCGCGGCGACGGCGCCTAAGCCGAACGTTCCTGAGCCCAAGGTTCCCGAGACGAAGATTGCCGAGCCGAAGGTTGCCGATCCCAAGGTTCCCGCACCGGAGCGGAAGCCGCCGATCGTTGAGGCAAAGCGGGAGCTCAAGCCCGAGCCAGAGCCGCAGGACGAGGACGTGCCCATTCCGCCCTCGCTCGCACCTGTGGTTCCGCCGCCGACGAAAATTGCCGATCCGTCGAAGCCGCGCTGGTATGGGCCGCCGCCCCAGCCAAGCGACGATCAGGCCACGCCATCCAGCACGATCACGACCGGGTCGCTGCCGGACAAGGCCAGCCCCGCGCAATATTGGGTGGGCGAGAGCCAGTATCTGCGCAAGCAGTACCAGAAGGCAGCCGACAGTTTCCTCGACGGCTACCGCAAATATTCCGGGAGCGATAAGGCGTCCGATACGCTCCTCCGGCTCGGCATGTCGCTTGC
>NZ_JBFFQD010000026.1:0-31746 GCF_041573655.1 Methyloceanibacter sp. | reverse complement strand
GGCGGACCGCCCTGCTGACCGTAAGGGTTTGCAGGCGGCACCGGGCGGCCATAAGCCTGATCTGGCATCTGCTGACGCCGCTCATCGCCCCATTGCTCGGCCTGGTCCGTGGCCCAAGGCAAAGGCTGCCCGGGGGCTGCGCCGTTCGGCGTTTGAGCGGGCGCGCCCTCACCCGGCAGCGCCGCCATATCTTGTGACGTCGCGGGGTCGGATGCGGCGGGGATATCCTGAATGGCCGACGGGTCGCCGGCTGGCGTGGTGCCGTCCTCGGTGGTGACGGTCTCGAAGGCCGGGATGTCCGGCGTCTCGGCGTCCTTCTTCGGCTCTTCGCGCGGCTGGGTGAGCGCCTGTTGATAGGCGAGCGTGCGCTTGACCGGGGCCTCCGTCTTGATTTTGACGGGGGGCTCCTGGCTCATGAGCATCCACACCCCGCCAACAACGATGGTGAGAGTGCAGACGAGATAAAAGAGCAGCTTCTTGATCGCCGGTCTCCTCTATTGACGCCCATAGTAATCCGAAAAAAGGCGGCGATTGAGTGTCTTTAGGTCCGTATTACGCCGGTATTGTCGGTTCGTTAAGCTTAAATTCCGGTGAACTAACCGCCCCAACCGTGCCCTGTGGACAGCTGGTGTGGCAAGTGACACCGCGCCGCGCCGGCGCAGCAGATTAAGCCCACCCCAAACGCTAGGCAGCCCTCCGCCTTGACGGCTAAGATGGCGGCCATTTCGGCGAAACATCGAACAGCCCGCTAAAAACCCCGGCCCCGCCTCCATGCTGTCCTACTCCGAGCACGACAACGCCCAAGCCGTCGAAATCTGCCTCAGCGGCCGGGTCTCCACGGAGGAGTTCGACCGCGTGGCGAAGAAGCTGGAGGCCTTCATCGCGCGCCACGGCCGCGTGCGTATCCTCGAGCAAATCAAGGATTTCGAAGGCATGGACGCCGCCGCTCTGTGGCATGACGTCCAATTCAGCTTCCGCCACCTCAAGGACTTCAACCGCATCGCCGTCGTGGCCAATCCGGAGGTCCACAATCTCTGGTCGGGCCTGGTGTCCCCCTTTATCGAGTGTGACGTGGAGCACTTCGCCCCCGACCAAATCGAGGAAGCCCGGAATTGGCTGATGTGGCCGGAAGGCGCCGCCGACGCCTGAACGGCGCGGCCTTTATTGGCGCAAAGCCTCGTCTTCGGGATCGGCCTGCGACGCCTCTTGAATCGACTCCAGATAGGCAAGGATCGCGTCCACGTCGTGGGGCTTGAACACGAAGATCGGCATCTCCGGATGGCCGGAGACGATTCCTTCGGCGAGCGATTCGGCGAGATTCTCAATTGGATATTTGCGCCCGAGCGTGCGGAACGGCGGCGCTTCCGCGTTCGGGCCGGCGCCAACCAGCGCGACGGCATGGCAGCGCGCGCAATTCTCCCGGACGAGCACCTCGCCTTTGTTGGCTAAGCCTTTCTCGGCGGCCACCGCTGAAGACCCCGCGCCCGCAGCAAACAATGCCAACGCCAATGCGCCTGCGCGCCAAGCTGTCTGCATGATGTCCCGGCCTCCCTTGTTCTGAGCGTTCAAGATCATGGCGCCCGACGGCTTCCACACTGATCCAAATCAACGAGGGCCCTACAAACAACAATGGCCGCGGGAGCGGCCTGGAGCCTCTCGATCACGACCATAAAACACCCTTATCCACCTGGAGCGGAACAAACCAGGTGTCGCGGACATCGATCACCTAAAGCCTGGCCTCAAATCTGAGGCTGGAGGCCTCGTCTAGTGTCGCGGCTCGTGTTTCAGCCGCTCCATTTCATCTTTTAGACGTAGTTTCTGACGCTTCCATTCAGCGATTTTGAACTCGTCCGACGTTGGCCTTCCTTGTTCTTGCTCGATTTTCTGATCCAACGCGCGGTGCCTGTCAGACAATTCAGTGAGGTGTGCGTCTAGCGCCATACCGGACCTCCAAAGTCGATTGTCACCACAATCATTCTGACAAACTACACTGCGCTTGTCTAACGCCGGGCTGTTGATAGAGGCGCGCGGCACACGCATCTGTGGAAACCGCGCTGGGGCCCCCAAACCCTTGCACCGCCCCGCTTTCGCTCCGATACTTTCTGCCGTGAAGGCAATGGAGTAAAAGCGCCCGATGGAGAGCGAGGAGATTCGCGAGCTTCGGACGGTGCTGGAACGGCTCAAGCAGGAGCATCGCGACCTGGACAGCGCCATCGTCGCGTTGGAGGACTCTGGTCGCGCCGACGCCCTTCAACTCAAGCGTCTCAAGAAGAAGAAGCTCTTTTTGAGAGACGAGATCTCCCGGGTCGAGGATCAGCTCCTGCCCGACATCATCGCTTAGACTTTCTGTCGGCCACGCTCAGAATAAACAGGCCCAGCAAGCCAGCCGCGATCTCAAGTCCCAGATAGATGAGCAGAAGCGCGCTCGGCCGGCCGTCCACGATGAGGCTGATCACCCGTCCGACCGCAATCGAGAACGCGAAGAAGACGACCCAGATCACGGCCGTGCGCTGCCAGGACGGCGTGAACGCGGCAATGCCCCAAAACAGCGCCGCCCCGAGATAAAGGCACATCAGCCCGCGGAAGATATGGGTCAGGTCCGTGCCCTCGACCGTGACGTCGAGGGACTTGGGAAGCGTCTCAGCGGGCGCAAGTCCGTAGTTGAGCGCGATCGGCACGATCAGAAAGACGGCCAAGAGCAGGTAGAACCGCATCAACTTGCTGGTCGGAGGGGAGGCAGGCGGATCTTGGGTCATGGCGTCCTCATCGCGTAGTCGGGGTCTCAGGGCAACCGATTCCTGGTGAAACCGCAAGGGGACAGCGGCGAGTCTCGCCTTGCCAAGAAGGTGCGCGTCCCTATAATCGCGCGCTTTCCGCGAACAGGCCATGCGCCGGACCTTCCCATGAGCGAAAGCATGAGCGATGAGAACCTCGCCGTCGGCATCATTATGGGAAGCCGCTCGGACTGGCCCACGCTAAAAGCGACCGCGGACGTCCTCGACAAACTACACGTGCCCTACGAGACCAAGGTGGTCTCCGCCCACCGCACGCCAAACCGGCTTTACGAGTACGCCTCGACTGCACGCGAGCGGGGGCTGAAAGTCATCATCGCGGGCGCTGGCGGCGCGGCGCATCTGCCCGGCATGGCCGCATCCATGACGGAGCTTCCCGTGCTCGGCGTGCCCGTGGAGAGCAAGGCGCTGAAGGGTCTCGACAGTCTTCTGTCCATCGCCCAGATGCCGGCCGGCGTACCCGTTGGCACGCTTGCCATTGGCAAGGCTGGGGCCACCAATGCCGGGCTCCTCGCGGCCGGCATTCTCGCGCTCGGTGATGAGCGCCTCGCCGCCCGGCTCGCCGCCTGGCGCGCGGAACAAACCGCAGGCGTGCACGAGGCTGTCGAAGATAATGCCTGAACCGCTACCGCCGGGCAGCACGATCGGCATTCTCGGCGGCGGCCAGCTCGGCCGCATGCTCTCTGTCGCTGCCAGCCGGCTCGGCCTCAAAACACAAATCTACAATGACACGCCGGACGCACCCGCCTTCGACGTCGCGGCGGCGTCCACCGTCGGCGCCTACGAAGACGCGAGCCTGTTGTCCGACTTTGCGAAGCGTGTCGACGTCGTCACTTGCGAGTTCGAGAACGTGCCGGCCAAAGCACTCCACGTGGCCGGGGAGATTGCCCCCGTGTTTCCGCCGGCCAAGGCCTTTTCGGTTGCGCAAGACAGACTCGCAGAGAAGGACTTCGTCAGCGGGCTTAGGATTCCGGTTGCGCCTTACGCCGCCGTAGACAATCTCGGCGATCTCAACAAGGCGCTCGCACGGGTGGGCACCCCTGCCCTGCTCAAGACGCGCCGGTTCGGCTATGACGGCAAGGGACAGGTCGCGATCCACACACAGTGCGAGGCCGAAACGGCCTTAGAGAAGATCGGCGCCGCGCCGTCCCTGTTGGAAGGCATCGTGCCGTTCCAGCGCGAGCTCTCGGTGATCGCCGTGCGGGGGCAAGACGGCGAGACGCGCTTCTACGACGTGGTCGAGAACGTGCACCAGGGCGGCATACTCGCCACGAGCCGGGTCCCCGCCAGCATTTCCGATTCGGTCGTGTTCGAGGCGCGGAAGATCGCCGGCACCATCGCCGAGGCTCTCAACTATGTGGGCGTGCTGTGCGTGGAGATGTTCCAGCGCGAGGGCGAAGAGCCCGGACTTATCGTCAATGAGTTCGCCCCGCGCGTGCACAATTCGGGGCACTGGACCATCGATGCCTGCCGCGTCAGCCAGTTCGAGAACCATGTGCGGGCCATTTGCGGCTGGCCGCTGGGCGATGTGAGCCGCCACAGCAATGCGGTGATGACAAATCTGATCGGCGACGACGTAGAGGCCTGGCCCGCGCTCGCCGCCGAGCCCGGCTTGGGTCTGCACCTCTACGGCAAGGCAGAAGCCCGCCCGGGGCGCAAAATGGGCCATGTCACGCGCCTCACGCCCAAAACCTCAGATTAGAGGCCTCGCACTAGAGACCTCGGTCTAGAGAATGGGCCGGAAGACCCTGGCACCAGCCTGGACAACGAAGGGCTCTTTTGCTAGATCAGCCCCTGATGCGGGACTGAGATCGGCTCTGCTCGGGTCGATTTGGGTTCGCTTCAATCCCAAAATGAACGCTAATTCGGAGATTATAGACGCGTGCAAGTCGTCGTCCGCGATAACAATGTCGATCAGGCCCTCCGGGCCCTGAAGAAGAAAATGCAGCGTGAAGGCATCTTCCGCGAGATGAAGCTCCGTAATTATTACGAGAAGCCCTCCGAGAAGCGTGCCCGCGAGAAGGCCGAGGCGATCCGCCGCGCCCGCAAGCTCGCACGCAAGAAGGCGCAACGCGAAGCCGGAACCTCTTCCGGTCGGAGCCGCGGCCGCCGCTAGGCGCTTTTCTTCGCTAAGATCGAAGCTGGTGAAGCCGGGAAGTTCCTTCCCGGCTTTGTTGCGTTTGGCAGGCCGCTCTAGCGGCTCGCGTCCGCAGCCGCCTCGAGCCCGATCGGGTGGCCGGCCCGCACTTTGGGCTCCGCCACCACAGGCTCCGGCCGGAGGCCTGCGAGGAAGGCACGCACCTGGCCCCAAGCGCCCATCTCGAACAGATCGTTGTGACCCGCCCGCGGCAGAACCTGAAGCGTCTTCGGCTCACTGGCCGCGTGATAGACACGCCGGGCCTGATAGAGCGGGATCACGCTGTCCCGGCCGCCATGAACGATGAAGAGCGGGATATCGACCTGATCGATCCGATCGATGGTGCGGTATTGATCGGTCATGATGAGTTCAAGCGGCAGGAGCGGCCAAAGCAGCTTGCCGACATCCACCACCGAGGTGAACGGCGCCTCGAGCACCAGCGCCTCGGCCTCGCGCTGAAGGCTGAGCCGCGTGGCCACGGCCGTACCCAATGATTCGCCATAGACGACAATATCGCGCGGCGCGACGCCCAACCCACGCAAGCAGTCATAGGCGCTAACCGCATCCGCGGTGATGCGCTTTTCGGTCGGGTTTCCGCCCGAGCCACCACAACGGCGGTAGTTCAGCATGAACACGCCATAGCCGTCGGCGCCGATCGCCTTGATCTTGCTGGCGCGATCGGCGGTGTTGCCGCTATTGCCGGTGAAATACAGAAGCGTCGGCTTGCCGGGCTGCGCTTCGCGATACCACGCGATCAGGCGCGTCCCATCGGCAGCCTTGAAGACGATCTCGTCGACGGAGACGAGCCCTGCAGCCTTCGGAGCGATGCGCCGGGGATCGGGGATGTACACGAAGTAGCGATGGAGCAACCGCCCGCCGAGGCAGATGAGCGCAAATATGCCGGCAAATGAGAGGAACAGGTTCAACATAAGTTAGTCACGGCCTCGCTGCATTTTCTTGTTCTTGGCCAACGCTAGGCTGGCCGGACGGAACGGTGCTTGAACACCCCGCTCAGCCAAAGAGATCTTCAACGGCGCATATGCGCTGTAGCAATTGCTGCGCCAATCAAAGGAATTTCGGGTGGACCCAACCCCACGAAGCTTAACTGCGAGCTAAGCGGCGCCAATCTCGGCGGCGTCGACGCGGGCAAGCCAAAGCCATGCCGGGACCGACGGGTCGTGCAGTCAGCCGTTTAAGGGTGGATTTGAGCCGGAGTTGGGCGAATCTAGGCTCGACTTTGACGATTCTTCGTTATCTTTTGGACCGTTAACTACGCCGCATGGTTGCCGGCAACCTACAGCGCCTTGGCGATGTCTTCCGTCATCTTCTTGGCGTCGCCGAGCACCATCATCGTGTTGTCCCCGTAGAAGACGGGATTGTCGATGCCCGCATAGCCGGAGGCCAGCGACCGCTTGTTGACCAGTACGGTGCCGGACTTCCACACCTGTAGCACCGGCATGCCGTAGATCGGCGAGGACGGGTCGTCCTCCGCCGCCGGGTTCACCACGTCGTTGGCGCCGATCACGTACACCACGTCGGTTTGCGGAAATTCACTATTGATGTCTTCCAGCTCGAACACCTCGTCGTAAGGCACGTTCGCTTCGGCGAGGAGTACATTCATGTGGCCTGGCATGCGGCCGGCCACGGGGTGAATGGCGTACTTCACCTCCACACCTGCCTCCTTCAGACCATCGCCCATCTCGCGTAAAGCATGCTGCGCTTGCGCGACCGCCATGCCGTAGCCAGGTACGATGATCACGCGGCTCGCATTCTTCATGAGGTAAGCTGCGTCCTCGGCCGAACCGAGCTTCACCGGCTTCTGCTCGCCGTCACCAGCAGGCCCCGCCACCTCGCCGCCGAAGCCACCGAGGATGACGCTGATGAACGAGCGGTTCATGCCTTTGCACATGATGTAGGATAGGATCGCGCCCGACGAGCCGACCAGCGCGCCAGTGACGATCAGCGCCGTGTTGCCTAGCGTGAAGCCAATGCCGGCGGCCGCCCAGCCCGAGTATGAGTTGAGCATCGAGATGACAACCGGCATGTCCGCGCCGCCGATCGGGATGATGATGAGCACGCCGAGGAGCAGCGACAGCCCTACGATCGCCCAGAAATAGGCCGGCGTTTGCTCCTGACAGAACAGGACGATGCAGGCCACCAGCCCGATGACCAACGTGATGTTGATGAGATGCCGCGCCGGCAGCAGGATGGGCGCGCCGGACATGCGGCCCGACAGCTTGGCGAAGGCAATGACCGAACCAGTGAAGGTGATGGCGCCGATGGCCGCGCCGAGCGACATTTCGATCAGGCTCGCCACACGGATAGCGCCGGTCGCGCCGATGCCGAAGGCCTCAGGCGCGTAGTACGCGGCTGCCGCGACAAGCACCGCGGCCATACCGACCAGCGAGTGGAACGCGGCGACCAGCTCGGGCATCGCCGTCATGGCAATGCGCCGTGCGATCACCGCACCGATGGCACCACCGACGGCAATACCGCCGACGATCATCGCCCAGGAGAGCGCACTCTCGGGCTGCGCCACGGCGAGCGTGGTGGCAACGGCGATGGCCATACCGGCCATGCCCATGTAGTTGCCCTGACGGGAGGTCTCAGGCGAGGACAACCCACGCAGCGCCAGGATGAACAGGACGCCAGCGGCGAGATAAAGCAGCGCGACTAGATCACCCGACATCTTAGCGATCCTTACGCCGGTACATGGCGAGCATGCGCTGCGTCACCAGGAAGCCGCCAAAGATATTGACGCTAGCCAGGATCAGCGCGACCAGGCCTAAGATCTTCGCCAGCCAATGCCCCGAAAAGGAGAAAGCCTCAGAGGCCTCGACGGCGACAGCGAGCAGCGCGCCAACCACGATCACGGACGAGATGGCGTTGGTCACCGACATGAGCGGTGTATGCAGCGCCGGCGTCACGCTCCACACCACGTAGTACCCGATAAACACAGCAAGCAGGAAAATCGAAAACTGCGAGATAAAGTCGTGGCCCTCCTCAGCCGCTCCCGCGGCGAAGGCCTGCCCCATCCACGCCAACTCGGCCAGCATTGCCACGGCGAAGAGAGCAAGGACCGTATTCAGGGTCCGTCTCGTCATGTCTTCTTACCTCCCCTCGGCCTGCGTTTCGCGGGCGTCTTTCGCGCGGACGTCTTTCTGGCCGATGTCGTTCTCACAAATGTCTTGGCCCGGCCTTTGGCTGCGGATTTGGCCGCGCTTCCCCCGCGCGCACCCAAGTTCCCGGCGACCATTTCGTTGACGATGGCGCCGTCGCGGGCAATGGCCGTGCCTATGGCGAGCTCATCCTCCCAATCGATGGCCAGGACCTTCTTTTCTTTGTCGATGAACGGATCGACGAAGGCCTGAAGATTGCGGGCATAGAGACTCGACGCATTGACCGGCAGCTCGCCCGGAAGATTGAGTTTGCCGAAAATGCGCACGCCCTTGTGCTCGGCGATTTTGCCCGTCTTCGTCACATCGGTGTTGCCGCCACGCTCGGCCGCCAAGTCGACGATGATGGAGCCGGGCTTCATGCCTTCGATCATCGCCATGGAGATCAGCTTGGGCGCCGGGCGTCCGGGGATCAATGCCGTGGTGATGACAATGTCCTGAGCCTTGACGTGATCGGCGACGAGTTTGGCTTGCTTCTTCTTATAGGCGTCGGACATCTCCTTGGCGTAGCCGCCGGATGTCTCCGCCTGCTTGAATTCCTCGTCCTCGACGGCGATGAACTTCGCGCCGAGCGACTCGACCTGTTCCTTCGCCGCCGGACGCACATCCGTCGCCGTGACGATGGCGCCGAGACGCCGCGCCGTGGCGATCGCTTGCAGGCCGGCGACACCGGCACCCATGACGAAGACCTTGGCCGCGGGCACCGTGCCCGCCGCGGTCATCATCATCGGCAATGCGCGTTCGAACGCGGCGGCCGCGTCAGCCACGGCCTTGTAGCCGGCGAGGTTCGATTGCGACGACAGCACGTCCATGCTCTGCGCGCGCGTGATGCGCGGCATCAGCTCCATGGAAAACAGCGAGACACCGGTCTTCGCCAGTGCCTCAAGCCCGCGGGCGTCGGAGAAAGGATCGAGCATGCCCATGACCGCCGCACCCCTCTTCATGGCCTTGGCGAGCGGAAGCGATGGGCGCCGTACGGTGAACACCACGTCGGCTTTGGCAACGGCGGCGGCGTCGCTCTTGGCGATCGCGGCGCCTGCCTCCTTGTAGTCCGCGTCTGAGAAATGAGACCTGAGCCCAGCGCCGGACCGAACAGTGACCTTGGCCCCGGCCTTCACGAGCTTCTTGACGGTCTCGGGCGTGAGCCCAATCCGCGGCTCGTCTTTGCCTTCACCAGGTACGCCAATCGCAATCATCGTGGCTCCCTCAGCGGACGAACGAGGCAGCGCAGCCGACCGTCCGCGTAGAATGCATCTTGAAGTTTCGAGATGAGCTAAAGCGAGGTCTACGTCAGGAAGTAGGCCATTAGAGCCATGATCACCGCGATGATGATCACTGACCACAAGGTGAACTTACAAAACATTCTGTAAGTCGCCATGTGCTCGGCGTAGTCCATGTCGGGATGTCCCTCTTTGGGATCAATATGCATTCGACTGCCCCCAGGTGTTCCGTCTTTAGGGCGCGGCTTGGCGCGCTTGACGCCAGATAGCAAAATCCAGGGCATCCCGCAATGATTGCTGCCCTTTCCTCGCCCTCAACTTTAGGCCAGCAGCACGATCATGTGGCCGTCGGGGTCCCGCACCGCAGCGGCCTGCCCACCGTCCTGAAAAGCCACGATTCCCGGCAAGACGAAGGGCACCTGGGCCGCCTGAAGCCGGGCCACAAGCCCTGCGAGATCGTCCACCCGATGGACCTGGCGGACGGATGCAACATCATTGGCCTTGATTTCGGCAGCCGATTTTCGGCCCGGCGGCGTCCGGTAGTGCAACAGCTCCACATGGGGCGTGGGCGCGGATACCGGCTGAAGCGCCACCACATCGACCTGGATCCCGGCAAGCCCATCGAGCCGGTCCTGCTCAGGCCCTGCGTTCAGGGAGCGCCCGCCCACATGGAAGCCCAGCAGGTCGGTATAGAAGGGAAGGCTCCGATCCAGGTCCGTCACGGAGATCGCCGTGTGGTCGTAACCGCGAATACCGGGCGCACCGCCCTGCCAGCGTGGATCGCCGACGCTCTTCGGAAAGGAGATCAGCTCCAGCGGATGGCCTTCCGGATCGCGAAACTTGAAGGCCGTGACGCTGCCGGTGTTGGGCGGCAGGAGCACCGGCTCGCCTTTGGTGATGACTTCAGGCTTTGCCCGTTCGAGACGTTTCCAGACGGCTTCGATGTCGCCGGCGACGAGCGCCACGTGCTGAAACCACTGATCGTTCGAGGCGCGTGTCGCCGGATACGGCGCGCCCGGAGGATCGAACGACGCGAGCGCGAGCGTTTCAGAGCCAAACCGAACGGAGGCGACGCGTATGGTTGTCCCCTCAGGAAGACCGAGTAACGCGCTCCAGGCCGGATCGCCCAGCGCCTGCTCGGGGCCCACGTCGAGCCCCAGCGCCTCGTGGTAGAAGCCCGCCATCGCGGCCGGATCGGCGACGGTTACGACGACCCGGACGAGCTCAGTGACCGGCATTGGCGTTCACCTCACTTGAAACTGCATGGCTTCAGTCCGAGCCACTCCTCGCCGTCGAGTTGGATCGCCATCAGGGACAGAAGCTCATCGCCAACGGTCCCCGAGCGGTGCCCGAAGCGGCCTTGCGCGTCCGCCTTGGTGGTTTGGTCGCCGCCGAAGGAGACCTCCCCCGGCCCCATTTCGACCCGCGTGCGGTCCATCGTCTCGACAAACCATCGGCCCGACAGTGTGACGATCCACTGGGGTTTGGGATTGGGGTGCCAGTCCCCGACCCAGCCGACCGGCTGTACGAAAAAGACGACATTGGCTTTGGAGGTCAGCAGCGTCTCGATCCATTCAGGCGCCGCTTTGCCGCCTACGCTTTCCTCTTTGAAATCTGAAAGCGCGCACCGCGTCTGGTGCGTGACACCGTTCTCGTCCGCCCAGACATGCCAATAGGAGAGCTCCGGCGGACCGTTGCCCTCTTGGGTGATGTTGTTGCCGATCGGCTCCGCCATGCTCACTCCCAATTGCGGCTCGCCTGCGCTTGCGCATGGTTGCCGAGAACCGTCACCTCCTCGATCTCCGTTTCCGCGCTCTGGAAAAAGCCGCTTGCGAGCATCACGAAGATCAGTCCGCCGACGAGCCCGAAATTCTTGAAGAAATCCCAGACATGCGAATAACCCTCGCTGTCCGACGACCAGAAGCGCGGGTAGGACCAGAAGTTATGGAACAGGAGCGCGGTGATCGCGCAGTAACCGGCAAGGATGAATGCGGCGATGCCGTCATAGAAGCCGAACACGATCATCGGCGGCGTCAACAACTCGACCGCCATGGCCGGATAGAGCAGCGCCGCGCCGCCGGGAAGCCAACCTGAGGACACCTGCTTTACCGCTGCCTCGTGATTGATGATCTTGTCGAGGAAGCTGAACGGAAAAATCCAGACGATGAAAATGCGCGCCAGCACGGGCAGCGCGTCGTTGATCAGCCAATCCATCGTCAGCCCTCCTCTCGATAGATTCGCAAGGGCGAATCCTCTGCGAAGTGAGGGCCGATCACAACCTTTAAGAGGACGATCCTTCCGGCAGTGGCACGCCGGCCTTGGCGAAGGTCTCGCGCTGGCGCCACGTCACGTCGGCGAGATCGGCGCCGGCGATGGCGTCGTTGAACAGGCGGTAATAGTTGAGCTCCGCATTGAGGTGCAGGAACACCCCGCCGAGCCCAATTGCAGCGCGGTCCATGAATACGAACTCCCGCGGCACCGTCACCGGGCCCTTCTCCTGCAGGCCCTGGTGCACCTTGAAGGCCTCTTTGCGGCCATAGCTGCCAGGCGTCCCCGTATCAGCGATGGTGCGGACCCGGTCCTCGAGCATCGGGCCATAGATGAAGTTCGCCCAGATGTTCAAAATGTCGATGAGCTCGTTTGAGAGGCCGCCAAAGCCCCAGGTCTCGTAGGCATGCACGGTGAGCGCACGGTCGTCGTTGAGAAGGCCGTGATAGAGATCTACCACGCCTTGAATGAATTTCGGCGCGAAGGTCCGCATGCAGCCATAGTCGAGCAGATTGATGCCGGCGGCCTTGCCTCCTGCATCCTCGAACACCGTGTAGTTGCCGAGATGCGGATCGCCGTGGATCACCCCGTAATGGCTGAAGGGGAACCACCAGGCGCGGAACATGGCGCGCGCGATGGCGTTGCGCTCCTCCAATGGCCGGTCCGTATAGTCGAGAAGCCTCCGCCCATCGAGCCAAGTCATGGTGAGGAGGCGCTTGGTCGACAGCTCCGGCAACACGTCCGGCACACGGATCACGGGATCGTCCTCGAAGATGAGACCGTAAAGACGGGTGTGCTTGGCCTCCAGCTCGTAGTCGAGTTCTTCACGGAGCCGCGCGGAAATTTCCTCCAGCATCTGCGAGGTCTCGATCGCGGGCTGCATGCGCCGATGCAGCGAAAACAGAATGCCGAGTTGGGAGAGGTCCGCCTCCACCGCCGACTGCATGTCCGGATATTGCAGCTTCACCGCAAGGCGGCATCCGTCATGCGCCGCCGCCCGGTGCACCTGCCCGAGCGAGGCGGACGCTGCCGCCTCGTGCTCGAACCTGGCGAATTCTGATTGCCAATCCGGTCCAAGCTCCGCCGCCATGCGCCGCCGCACGAAGGACCAGCCCATTGCCGGCGCTTGGCTCTGCAATTGGCCCAGCTCGGCGGCGTATTCGGCCGGCAATGCCTCGGGGATGGTGGCGAGAAGCTGCGCCACCTTCATGATCGGCCCTTTTAGGCCGCCCAACGCAGTGGCGAGAGCCGCCGCGTCCTTATCCCGCTCGGGATCGAGCCCAAAGAGGCGCCGCCCGGCGATACGGGCCGCCACGCCGCCGACATTGGCGCCCACCCGGCCATAGCGTTTGGCGCGTGCGGTGAACCGGTTCTTCTCGTCGTCGGATGGCTTGTCGGTCATCGGCAACAAAAAAGCTTTCACACATGGGTAAACCTTCCCTCATATAGGGACGCTTCCCGGCCGCCGCCCGCTTCTTTCGCATCTGCCGTCAAGGACTTGCCAATTCGATGACGAAAATTTTCCACGCGATTGCCGCTCTCGGTCTGGCTGGCGGCGCGGCACTTCTCGCAATCGGCGTGCTGGCCCATTGGTATCCGGCGCTCGACATCGTCAACAACGGCCTGCCCTTCCTTGCCGTTGGCGCAGGTGCCCTGCTGGCGCTCGCCTTTGCCTTGCGCTCGCGGCGGCTGATCGGGGCCACCGCCATCCTGCTCGCTGCCACGTTGATTGTGCTGCTCTTGGGCCTTCAGGGACGCGCCCCGCAAGCGCCGAGAGACGCGGAGCGGTTCTTGCGGGTGGCGACTTTCAATCTGTGGGGCCGTAACGACGACCACCTGAACCGCGTTGCCGAATTTGTGGCCGAGACGGATGCGGACGCCGTGGTGCTTGAGGAAGTTCGCCGTCACCATGGCGCCTTCGTCGACAGCCTTGGCGAGCTCTACCCGTTCCGT
Source organism: Methyloceanibacter sp. (assembly GCF_041573655.1). GTDB lineage: Bacteria > Pseudomonadota > Alphaproteobacteria > Rhizobiales > Methyloligellaceae > Methyloceanibacter. Next base: position 18,200 of record NZ_JBFFQD010000026.1, on the reverse strand, counting down.
GTCGGTGGCAACGGCCTCTTTATTCTGTCGAAGCACCCCATACTCGCCGACGGCCAAACGGACCGGCCCGACCAGCCCCATTGGATGTCGCGCATTATCCGCTGGGTCCGGCTCGACGTGAACGGCAAGGCCGTCACACTGGCCGGCGTGCATCTGGCGCGGCCCTTCTACCCGGAACTTCAGCAAGCCGACATCGAAGCTCTCGCGCGCTTTGTGAAAGCGCAAGATGGCCCGTTGATCCTCGCCGGCGACTTCAACATGACGCCGTGGACGGTGAAGATGCGAACCTTCACGGAAGTCACGGGGCTTGGCCGCTTCAACACCTTCAATCCGACATGGCCCATGCGCTGGCGAAGCGTGCCGCTTCTGCCGCTTTTGCCCATCGACAATGTGTTTGCCTCGGCGCACTTCGCCAACATCTCGACGCGCTTGGGCCCGCGCCTCGATTCCGATCACCGTGCTGTGATCGCCGACCTCGCGCTGATCGAATAGAATCGGGCGACAGGAGGAGTACCCCCATGGCTTTGCGAACTGTTCTTGCGTTTTGCTTCGCGCTCCTATTCACCGCACCTGCACTTGGGACGCCGTCCATCGAGGTCTGGAAGTCCCCGACCTGCGGCTGCTGCGGTAAATGGGTGGAGCATCTGGAGGCGAACGGCTTTGCCGTGACGGCGAAGAACACCTCGCCCGGCATGCTCGACCGCATCAAGCGTCAGGCCGGCATCGGAGAAAAGCTCGCCTCGTGCCACACAGGACTGATCGACGGTTACTCCGTGGAAGGCCATGTCCCCGCCGCCGACATCAAGCGGCTTCTGGAAGAGCGGCCCGACGCCATTGGTCTCACTGTGCCGAAGATGCCGATCGGCTCGCCGGGCATGGAACACCCCAGCGGCGAGACCGAACCGTATGACGTGTTGCTGGTGAAGAAGGACGGCAGCACCGAGGTTTTCGCCCGGCACTGACGCGCGCGCGGCGTCTCCTTAAGCCTCGCCCTTCTCGTCCATGGCCTCGAGTTCGTCGATCAGGCCTTCGATCACCTTGAGTCCCATCGACCAGAAATGCGGCTCCGACGCATCCAGCCCAAACGGCTTGAGCAATTCCGTGTGGTGTTTGGTGCCACCGGCCGCGAGCATGTCGAGATAGCGCTCGGCGAAGCCCGCGTCCGCCTTCTCGTAGACGGCGTAGAGCGAGTTCACCAGACAATCGCCGAAGGCATAGGCGTAGACATAGAACGGCGCATGAATGAAGTGCGGGATGTAGGACCAGAAGGTCTCATATTCCGGCTTCAGCTCGATCGCAGGGCCAAGGCTCTCGCGCTGCACGTCCATCCAGAGCTCGCCGAGACGCTCGGACGTCAGTTCGCCCTCACGCCGCTCCGCATGCACCTTGCGCTCGAAACTGTAGAACGCGATCTGCCGGACGACGGTGTTGAGCATGTCCTCGACCTTGGCGGCGAGCAGCGCCTTGCGCTCCCGCTTGCTTGGCGCATTATCGAGCAGCTTGCGGAAGGTCAGCATCTCGCCGAACACGCTCGCCGTCTCGGCAAGCGTCAACGGCGTCGGCGCCATGAGCGGGCCCTGCTTATTGGCAAGCACTTGGTGCACGCCATGCCCCAGCTCGTGCGCGAGTGTCATCACGTCGCGCGGCTTGCCCTGGTAGTTCAGAAGAATAAAGGGATGCGCGCTCGGCACTGTGGGGTGTGAGAAGGCACCTTGCTGTTTGCCTTCGCGCACCGGCGCATCGATCCAGCCGTCGGTGAAGAAGCGGCCCGCGATGTCGGACATGCGCGGCGAGAAATCGCCATACGCCGTCAGCACGGTCTCACGTGCATCGTCCCAGCCGATCACCTGCTTAGGTTCTTCGGGTAGAGGCGCGTTGCGGTCCCAGTACATGAGCTTTTTCTTGCCAAGCCACTTGGCCTTCATCGCGTAGTAGCGGTGCGAGAGGCGCGGATAAGCGTCGCGCACGGCGGCGACCAGCGCGTCCACCACCTCGCGTTCGACCCGGTTGGACAGATGGCGCGCGTCGGCAACGTCCTCGAAGCCGCGCCAGCGGTCGGAAATTTCCTTGTCCTTGGCGAGCGTGTTGGTGATCAGCGTGAACAGCCGCACGTTCTCCTCGAACACCTTGCCCAGGGCCTTAGCCGCGTGTTCGCGCTTCTTCTCGTCCGCATCGAGCAGCAGATTGAGCGTCGGCTCTAGGCTGAGCTCCTCGCCGTTCACGTCGAAGCGCAGCGCCGTCATGGTCTCGTTGAACAGCCTGTCCCAAGCCCCGCGCGCGGTGACCGACTTTTCGTGGAACAACTGCTCTAGCTTGTCCTCCAGCTGATACGGCTTCTCTTTGCGCAAGTCTTCGAGCCACGGCCGGAAGTGGCCGAGCTCTGCGCCCGTCATCGCCGTTTCCAGCGCGGCGTCGTCGAGCCGGTTCAGCTCGAGCGGGAAGAACAGCAGCTTGGAGGAAATCGCCGTGATCCTCTCCTGGATGTCGCCGTAAAACTTCTGGCGCGCAGGGTCAGCGGTATTAGCGGAGTAGCGCAGGCTCGCATAGGACACGATGCGGCCAAGCAGGTCGTTCAACGCCTCGTAGCTGCGCACCGCCTCGGCCAAGGCCGCACCCCCGTTGCCGCCGTCCAGAAGGGCCGCAAGCTTGCCGGCATAACGCGTATGCATGTCGTCGGCAGCCCGCTCGGCCTGCTCGAGGTCATTCTTGAGCCTCGGTGATTCGGGAGCGTCATACAGCGCGCCCAGATCCCATTCGGGTAACTCACCGAGTGTCTTTTGGGATTTTGCCGTCTCGGCCGCGGCAAAGACGGGGAGCGGGTGCCGAAGGGGGAAGTTGCGCAACATCGATTCAAGAACCTCGTTAGCAGTGGTCAACACCTAGTGTGGGAACGCCATAGCGCCCCTGCAAGGCGCAAAGAAGACGCTTGTTTTGGCACTCCCAATCACGGTTCAGCAAGAACTTCACCAAAATCGAACTGCCATAAAGAACATGTTTACCCTTGTGGCGCACTGTTTTGGCACAGCAGGGGGCCGCTAAGGGCCAAGTGTTCGTGCCTTAAGCGCTCCTCTGACTCGTTAGTGTTTGAGTAACCAGTGAGTATTACGTCATGCCAAAGCGCGTCCTGGTCGTCGATGATGACCCAGCACAACGTCGTATTCTGGAAGAGACCATCACGCGGTTCGGCTACCACGTCGAAACTGCTGAGGGCGGCGATGCTGCTCTTGCCGCGCTGAAGGCTGATACCGCAGGCGATATCTGCCTCCTCCTTCTCGACCTCGTCATGCCCGAGACAGACGGCATGGCGGTGTTGTCGGCCATGCGGTCCTTACCGCGCAAAGCCCCGACCATCGTACAAACGGCTCACGGCAGCATCGATGCGGCTATCTCCGCCATGCGTGCCGGCGCCGTCGATTTCGTGGTGAAGCCGGCGAGCCCGGAACGGCTCGAAGTCTCCATCAAGAACGCGCTGAAGATCGAGGCCCTGGCGGGCGAGATCACGCGCATGAAGGCCACTGCCAACGGCGATCTTTCCTTCGCCAACCTGATTGGCAGCGACACCATGAAGCGCGTCATCGAACTCGGCAACCGGGCCGCCAAGTCCAGCATTCCCGTTCTCATCGAAGGTGAGTCGGGCGTCGGCAAGGAACTGATTGCCCGCGCCATTCACGGCGAGAGCGCCCGGCAAGCCAAGCCCCTCGTCACGCTCAATTGCGGTGCGATCCCCGAGAACCTGGTCGAGAGCATCCTGTTCGGCCATGAGAAGGGCTCCTTCACCGGCGCGAACGAGAAACGCATCGGCAAGTTCGTCGAAGCCGACGGCGGCACGCTGTTCCTCGACGAGATCGGCGAATTGCCGCTCGACGCTCAGGTGAAACTGCTGCGCGCGCTGCAAGAAGGCGAGATCGACCCGGTCGGATCCAAGCAGTCCGTGAAAGTCGATTTCCGGCTCATCTCGGCGACCAACCAGAACCTGATCACCATGGTGCAAGAGGGCCGCTTCCGCGAAGACCTCTACTACCGGCTCAACGTCTTCCCCATTTGGATCCCGCCCTTGCGCGAGCGCCTGGAGGACGTGCCTGAGTTGGTGCGCCACTTCACCGCGCGCTTTGCCGCCGAGGAAGGCAAGCATATCGACGGCATCGACGCCGAGGCCGCCGCCATGCTCGAGCGCTACACCTGGCCCGGCAATATCCGTCAGCTTGAGAATGCCGTGTTCCGCGCCGTCGTGCTGGCCGACACGCCAATGCTGACCGTGAACGAATTCCCGCAGATCGCGGCACACGTCGAAGGCTATGCAGTGACTGTTCCGCCCGCGCCGGCACCGAAAGATCCGGCACCGCACATCGAGGGCCCGGTCATGCTCGGACAGTCGGCCACCGCGCCCGCGACGATTCACGTGCCGTCGGGCAACGGCAAGGACAGCGTCGGCATTCCGGCGCTCAGTGACAGCGGCGACATCCGCTCATTGGAGGCCGTCGAGGCCGACATGATCCGGCTGGCCTTCGGCCGCTACCGGGGCCGCATGACGGAGATCGCCAAGCGTCTCGGCATCGGCCGGTCGACCCTTTACCGGAAGATGCGCGAGATCGGAATCGAGGCGCGGCCCAACTAATCGGGAAGAGGCCGCGCACGGGGACAAGACAAGGAAAGCGGGGAGAGGGAGCATGACGACGAGGCCAGTCCACGGGATCGCATTGACCTTGCTGTTGGCCGCGTCGCCGGCCGTCGCGGTCGAGCGAGACGCATCCGACGCCGACACTGTCGCGATCGAAATGCCGGAGCCGAAGTCGCAAGCGCGGCTGTCTGCACCAGGCAGCGTTTCCGAGACACCTGAAGCGTCTCGGACATCCGAGACAAACGAAGTTCCCAAGACACCGGCCGTCGCCGAAACCCGGCCGTCAACGACCGAGCCAATCCGGCGCGCTGTTCAGTCCCGTCTGTCGCAGTCGTTCACCGCGACGTCCACGCAGAAGAAGACCGAGAAGGGCGCTCTGGCGGAGTACTACGCCACACCGAACCAGAAACTTCTCTGGGTCGACGAGACGGGCCTCACCGCGCGCGGCAAGGCGGTTATCGCCGAGATCGAACGCGCGGACGATTACGGCCTGCGCGCGTCCGACTACACACTTCCGAACATGGCGGGTTTTGAGACGAGCGCGAGCGACGCGACGGAGAAACTTGCCGACGCCGAGATCGCCATCAGCCATGCGGTCCTCGACTACGCGCACGATGCGCGCGGCGGCAGGATCAAACCCAGCCGCATTTCGCGGAACCTGGATCCGACGCTGAACCTGCCGAAGCCCATGGAGGTAATCGAGTCTCTCTCCTTCCGCTCCGACCCGGCCGCTTACCTGCGCAGCTTCCAGCCGCAGCACCCGCAGTTCGAGTTGCTCCGCAAGAAGCTGGTCGAGCTACGCGGCGGCGGCCAGCAAGCGGCAAAACCTGAAAAGCCCAAGGTCAAGATCCCAGCCGGACAGACGCTCAAGCTCGGCATTGCGGACCCGCAAGTCGCGCTGCTCCGCACCCGTCTCGACGTACCCGCGGGCGACAACCCCGAGATGTACGACGAGGCCCTGGCTGAGGCGGTCAAACGCTTCCAGGCGGAACACAACACCGCGTCTGACGGCGCGGTCGGCCCCGGCACGCGGCGGCTTCTCAATAATCCGAGCTTGCGCGACATGGGCAGCCCGGCGCAGATCAAAAAGATTCTCCTGAACATGGAGCGTTGGCGTTGGTTGCCGCAGGACCAGGGCAGTTTCTTCGTCACCGTCAACGTGCCTGAGTTCACGCTGCGCGTGGTCAAGGACGATGAGCCGATCCACACCAGCCGCGTCGTGGTCGGCAAGCTCAAGACCCAGACGCCGATTTTCTCCAACGAAATGAAGACGGTCGTGTTCGGTCCCTACTGGAACGTTCCAACCTCGATCAAGGTCGGCGAGATCCGGCCTTATGTCCGCCCGACCGGCGGCTGGTTCGGCGGCGGTTGGAATACGTCGGTCTTCCAACGCCACGATCTACGCGTCAAATTTGGTGGACGGGAGGTCGACCCGGCATCGCTCGATTGGAACCGCGTCGACATTCGCAAGCTCCACCTCTACCAGCCCCCGGGCCCGCGCAACGTGCTCGGCCGCGTGAAGTTCGTGTTCCCGAACAAACACGACGTCTACATGCACGACACGCCGCAAAAGCATCTCTTCGCCAAGCGGGTTCGCGCCGAAAGCCATGGCTGCATGCGCGTGCAGAACCCCGACCAGCTGGCCGCGGTAATCCTGAAGCACGACAGGAGCTGGGACGACGCGCGCACGCTGTCTGCGTTCCGGTCCGGCTACAACCAGCATGTCGGCCTCAACCGCAACGTGCCCGTCTACATCACCTACTTCACCATGCGCGTGAACGAGGACGGCTCGATCACCACGTTTGGTGATCTCTACGGCCATGACGGGCGCATGCAGACCGCGCTCCTGGACGGCCGGACCGCCTATGCCGAGGCGGACGACGGGATCATCACCCAGTCAATCCCGAGACGCCGGCGCTCGGCACCGTCGAGAGACCGGTGGGAGCGCCTGCTCGACTTTTAACGAAATCGCCGCCGCCAGCACCTAAAGCAGCCACGGGCCCGCATTCGAGCGGGCCGTTTCTTTTGAAATTCTCTTGCGAATTCAGCCTATTACCCAAATTTAACCACCCCCCGTGATGCGCCGGCACGGTTAAGACCTTTGCCTTGTTTTTCGCTCATTTTATCGGAATACTGTTGCTTATCGGCCTCACCTATCAGGCAGGGGCCGGAGGCACCAAAAGAGCCTAAAGGCTTGGTGTTACTGGGGAAAGTCGGCTGCAAACGCCGGCGAGGGACGTTTACGGAAAGACGGGGATGCGCATTCGGGGGATCCATGCACGTCGCGCCATGATTGGCGCCGGAGTTCTGCTCGCAGCACTTGGCGCGGCCGTGGCGCCGAATGCCTTCGCCAGCGACACCCGCACCCTATCCCTCTACGAAATCCATACCAAAGAGCGCCTCACCGTCACCTATAAGCGCGATGGCGAGTTCGACGACGAGGCCCTTGAAAAGCTCAACTATTTCATGCGCGACTGGCGTACGGACGAACCGACCAAGATGGATCGGGAGCTGATCGATCTCATCTGGACCCTGCACACCCAGCTCGGCTCGCAAGAGCCCATCCACCTCATCTCCGGCTACCGCAGCGCCAAGACCAACGCCAAGCTCCGGCGCAGAGGCGGCGGCCAGGCCAGGAAAAGCCAGCACATCCAAGGCAGAGCCGCCGATATTCACTTCCCGGACGTGCCGGTGAAGAAGCTGCGCGCCTCCGCGCTCATCCAAGAGGTGGGCGGCGTCGGCTACTACCCCACGTCAGGTATTCCCTTCGTCCATGTGGACACGGGCCGCGTTCGCATGTGGCCGCGCATGCCGCGCCTCGAGCTCGCCGCGCTCTTCCCGGACGGCAAGACCGGATATGTCCCCCGCGACGGACGGCGGATTACCAAGAAGGACCACGAGCGGGCCCTCGCCAAAGGCATGGTGAACAAGACCTTGCTTGCCGCCGCCAACCCGGCCACGCCGCCGCCAACGCCGAAGCCGCAACCCATCATGGCGTCCTTCACACCGCCGATGGCGCTGGCACCCGCCGACAAGCCCGCCACCCCAGCCCCGCAATTGGCCAGCGCGAACGCCGGCGGCGGTGTTCTGCCTTGGCTGCAGTCGCGCCTCAGCCCTGAGCCCAAGCGCCCGGCCGTGCCGACCTACGAGAAGACGCAAGTTGTCGGGCCGCCTAAGGTCGACGACGATCATCCCGACGAGCTCAGCTACCTGCCGTTCGAGACGGCAAGCCTGATGACCGACACTTCGGTTGCCCGCAATCCGGAGATCGCGCCGCTCAGCCATCCGGAGCAGAAAGACTTGGGCTATCTCTTCGAGGACATGGACCGCCCGACCGCCTTCAAGCTCCGCCGGACCTCAGGCTATCTCGGTCTTGCCAGCGTGCAGACGTTCTCCGGCCGCGCGGTGAAGAGCCTCTATGCGGCGATCGACGCGCAAACCGGGCCCACCCGCTTGGCGCAGCGTTAGCCTCTAAGCCGCCGCCTCGGTCGCCGCAGCGCCCGCGTCAGAACCCACCTCGCCGTCCATGCCGAGCGCATGGAGATAGGTCGTAAGGACCGCATCCTCTTCGCGCCGCTTGTTGTCGTCCAACTTGCGTAAGGAGATGACCTTGCGAAGCGCCTTGGCGTCGAAGCCATTTCCCTTGGCCTCGGCATAGACCTCGCGCAAATCCGCGGCGAGCGCTGCCTTTTCTTCCTCCAGCCGCTCGATACGAGACACGAAGGCACGGAGCTGATCTTTGGCTGATGACTGAAGCGACACGTTGGGCTCCTCAAGCGTTTTTGTGATGTTTCGATGAAGACAAGCTTGGGGCCGAATCGCAGCGTCCAGCAAGGCGCAAGGCCGAGCTTTTCCCGCTTATCCAAAGCCAGAGCCCGTCCCGTCGTGCCGTTGGGCGGGAGATCGTAAATTACTGATAATACTATGCTTTTTGAGGTATCAGGAACGCTCGGTCTGGAACTTCGCCTTCCAGTCCTCGTACGGCATGCCGTAGATCAACTCCCGAGCCTCGTCCTTGGCGAGCGGCACGCCGCGCTCGTCTGCCGCCTCCAGCACCCAAGTCGACAAGCAGTTCCGGCAGAAGCCGGCGAGCTCCATCAAGTCGATGTTCTCAACGTCAGTGCGCTCGCGCAAATGCTCGACCAGCCGCCGGAAGGCCGCCGCCTCGATCTCGGTTTTCGTCGTCTCATCCATTTGCGTCGTCCTTCGCCTTGCAGAGCCCTGTGTTGGACCCATGGTGTTCGATGGTGTGCAGACCAGGTGCCGCGTTCAGCACATCGGCAATCGTTCGCGCCAAATGCGCCGCCCAGATCCCCTGGCCCTCCTCGCTCAGGATCAAATCCTGGCGTACCTCGATGAGGGCATGGGCAAGACCGCGCGACGTGGCATGGCGATAGAGGGTGTCACCCTTCAGCTGCCCCGAGTACGGCTCGTTGTCGCCGATCTCTACATCGGGAATGGTCCGCAAGGCCTCGATCAGCGGAACCGGCATACGAGGGTCCTTGTCCCACAGCACCGCGGCTGCCCACGGCCTCGGTTTTCCCTTCCAGGCCTGGGTGAAGCTGTGGATGGACACGATCACCGGCGGCTTGCCGGCGGCAATCCCTGCGTCCACCGCCCGCTCAACTGCCGCGTGATAGGGCCGGTAGAATTGGTCGAGACGGGCCTCCATCTGCTCCGCGCTCAAACCGACATTCCCCGGGACCATGAGGCCGTCGGACAACTGCATGATCAGGGTTGGGTCGTCGAGGCCGCGATTGGGATCGATCAGGAGCCGGGAGAACCGGCTCAAGACCGCGGGCGCGCCGACCATCGTGGCCAGCATTTCCGCCACGCCCTCGGCGCCCAGATCGACGGCCATATGCCGGTGGAGATCCTCGTGCCTCAGCCCTAGGTCATGGTACCCATCCGGAATGCGGTTCTGGGCGTGATCGCAGAGGATCAGCAACCCAAGGCGCGCATCCCCTTCAATGGTCCGGTATGGTTTTTCGCCCAAATCGTCTTGTACGCAGATGTCCAGTCTCAACTCCCCGGCGAGCAATCCTCGCGTTCTTCTAAACTTCCACCGCACCCCTTGCCGCCGCAACAACGAAAAGGCAAAAAGCCCCGGCTGCGACCCATTTACGCAAAGCTTTCAACGGTGTTCTATGGGTCCAGATCGGACTTATAATCGCCGCCGGTCGGTCAGAGAAATGCAACCAATTCAATGCTATCTTCTGAATTCGTTAACCGCGAATTCGGGCATGGGAACCTAATGCTTGCGAACAAGAACATCCGCAATCCAGCGCGGACCTTTACCACAGCCTGGTCTCGGTGGGGCATCGCCGCGAGCGTGGCCCTCGGCCTGACGACGGGGTTCGACGTTGCGCCCGCGCACGCCGACCTCAAGCTGTGCAACACGACCGCAAGCCGCGTCGGCGTTTCCATCGGTTACAAGGACACCGAAGGCTGGGCCAGCGAGGGGTGGTGGAATATCGCCTCCCACACCTGCGAGACCCTGCTGAAGGGTGTTCTGATCGGCCGCTTCTACTACATCCACGCCATTGACTACGATCGCGGCGGCGAATGGGCCGGCGCGCTGTTCATGTGCACGGATGACAAGTCCTTCACGATCCGCGACACCAAGGACTGCGAGAAGCGCGGCCACAAACGTACAGGTTTTTTCGAAGTCGATACGGGCGAGGAACGGGACTGGACAGTTCGCCTCACCGATCCTGATGGCGAAGCAAAGCCCCAATGAGGCGAAATCGACGGGTCAAGATCGTCGCCACGCTCGGTCCTGCCTCCACCAACGAAGAAACGATGCGGCGCCTGTTCGAAGCAGGCGCCGATGTGTTTCGCGTGAACATGAGCCACGCGCAGCACGATGCCTTGCGCGAGATCCACGGCATCGTCCGCAAACTCGAGTCCGAGTACTCGCGGCCCATTGGCATTCTGGTGGACTTACAGGGGCCCAAGCTCCGCATCGGCAAGATCGACTCCGGATCGATCCGCCTGACTCAAGGTGACATTCTGAGCTTCGTCCGCGGCGAGGACGTGGGCAATTTGGGCCGCATTCAGTTGCCCCACCCCGAGATATTTGAATCCGTGGAGAAGGGCCACACGCTGCTGCTCGACGACGGCAAGTTGAAGCTGCGCGTGGTCGAGGCCAGCGACGTGCGTATCGACGCAGAAGTGCTCAGCTCCGGCCTGCTGGGCAGCCGCAAGGGCATCAGCCTGCCCGATACCGTGTTGCCCATGGGCGCCTTGACCGACAAAGATCGCGCGGACATCGAATGCGCCATGTCGTTGGGCGTCGCGTGGATGGCGCTGTCCTTCGTGCAGCGGCCAGAGGATATTGCCGAAGCGCGCAAGCTCAGCCGCGGCCGCACCTCCATCATGGCCAAGATCGAGAAACCCACTGCGATCAACCACTTGAAGGAGATCGTCGATCTCGCCGACGGGATCATGGTGGCACGCGGCGATCTCGGCGTGGAAATGCCGGTCGAGAAAGTCCCGGGGCTTCAGAAGCAAATCAGCCGCGCGGCACGCAATGCCGGCAAACCGGTGGTCGTCGCCACCCAGATGCTGGAGTCGATGATCTATGCGCCGGTGCCGACCCGGGCCGAGGTCTCCGACGTCGCCACGGCGGTGTTCGAAGGGGCCGATGCGGTCATGCTCTCGGCGGAATCGGCGGTCGGCAAATATCCCGTTGATGCTGTCGCCACCATGAACCGGATTGCCGTCGAGGTGGAACACGATCCGCTCCATGCCGCCATCATCCATGCCCAGCGCATCGATCCGACGGCGACGGACGCCGACGCGATCTCCGCGGCCGCGCGCACGGTCGCCGAGACTCTCAATCTCGCGGCGATCGTCTGCTACACCGCATCGGGCTCCACATCGTTGCGCGCCGCCCGCGAACGGCCGCAACAGCCGATCCTTGCGCTGACGCCAATTCCCGCGACGGGCCGCAAGCTGGCAATCGTTTGGGGGCTTCACTGCGTGCTGACGGACGACCCGCGCAATCTGGACGACATGGTCGCCAAGGCCTGCCGCATTGCCTATCAGGAAGGCTTCGCGCTTCCGGGCGAGCAGGTCATCATCACCGCCGGCGTCCCTCTTGGAAAGTCGGGCGCCACGAACCTGCTGCGCATTGCCGAGGTGGACCCAGGCACCGACGAGTAGCTTGGGTGGGACTTAGATGTCTTTGACTTAGATATCTTCGACTTAGATGTCTTGGCCTTCGACTTCGCGCTTAAGCGCGTCGACGCCGGCCTGCGCATCCTCCAAGAAGGGATTGACCGCAAGCGCCCGGCGATAGGCTTCGAGCGCCTCCTTCTTGGCACCGAGTTGCTCCAGCAATAGCCCGAGATCGGCAATGGCGCGGTAGTGCTTGGCGTCCAGATTGAGGGCCCGGCGAAGATCGGAAAGGGCGCGCTCGGGCTTGCCCTTCAGCACGTTCACCTTCGCGCGCAGATACCAAGCCTCGGCCTCGTCCGGCGCGATGTCGACAACGGCATCGAGAACCGCAAGCGAGAGATCGATCTCCGCTTCCTTGGCAAATCGGGCCGCGCGGCTCATCAAGAGATCAACGGTGTCGCTTCCGGACACCATCCACAAATCCTCGATAGCTTCCATGATCGGCTCAGCCGCGGTCGCGCTCCGCGCCGCGCCCAGCTTCTCATAAAGCTCCGCCAGCAGTTTCGGCCGCTGCGCCGGATCGAACGGCGCGCCGCCAAGACTGGGATCAAGACTGGGATCAAGATCAAGACCGAGTTCTAGCTCATCCTGGGAACCGTCGGCCGATTGGCCCGCGCCGGGCTCCAAGCCCTCCAGGCCCGGAAGATCGAGCCCCTCCAAGGCTGGGTCGTCCGCAGGCGGGCGCGCCTCGTCGGTCTCCTCGTCGAAGTGCTCAAAGAATTGCGCCAACACGAGCGGTGGGCTGGCAAAGGCGGTGCCCGCGAAGGACACCGAAAGCGCCAATACGAAGAGGCCCGCGAAACGTCTTACTGTGGACATGCTGAAAAAATACGGGGCCCGCTAGGGCCCCGTCAAAGCAATTCGTCCTGAAAGTCCCAGAAGACGCCTCCTGGGCTGGAACCGCGCGCTTAGCCCTGGCGGGCCTTGAAGCGCCGGTTGGTCTTGTTGATCACGTAAAGCCGGCCGCGGCGGCGCACCACCCGGTTGTTCCGATGGCGCTTACGCAGGGCCCTCAGCGAATTCTTGATCTTCATGACACGCCATCCATTCGGCTGAATAAAGTCCAGGCGGCCCTCGTCAAAAGGCCGCCCTCGAAATTTGGCCGGACCATAAGAAGGCAGGCGATGCCTGTCAACCAACGGGCCGGAAGCGAAAAACGCCCCCGCGACCGTGGATGGCCGCCGGGGCGTTAGGTCGAAAAATGCCTTGGAGCGCCTAGTCTTCCTCGACCTTCTTGATGACCTTGAAGTCCTTGTCGAGATAAACTTCGTACTGCTTTCTGTCCTCGCAGATGACATCCTCGGCCTCGTAGCCGCTCTTCTCCGCCTCGATCTCGCTGTCAGCAACTGTGCAGCCCATCGCCTGAATGGCCTTCTGCACGCCCTCGATTTCCTGCTCGGTGAGCGCCCTGTCGTCGGCAAAGGCGGACGTCGCCATGGCAAAGGTAAGAGCAAAAGCAGCCGCTAGAATTTTCATGTGTGCTACCTCCATTGAACCAAACCCTCATATGGGGAACCGGACAATCGGGCGGGAGACTTTCGTACCGCGACTTTCCTGAACATTTCTTAATCTTAGGGGCAGCGCGTGAGCCCCCCCACGGAACCAAGAACGGCCCCGATGCGTTTGGCATGGGAGAGGTCGTTAGGTCCGGGGGTCTCCCATGCATACCGACACTTATCTTTTCGTGGTTTGTGCACGCCGCAATGCGAGCAGCATTTTCGGGGCGGCATCGAACCCTGTGATGCGGAACGGCAAACTCCTCTGTTTCAAGACCGAAGCCAGGGCGCGCGCCGAGCGCGATCGGCTGACCGCCCGCTTGGGCGAGGCCCATGTGCGCTACAGCGTCAGGCCGGTCCATGTTCAGCTTAAACCGCCGCACGAGGCCGCCAAGGTAGAGGCTGCCCCGCCCTCACGCGCCATGCCTATGCCTGAGGCCGCGTAGCGGGGACTCTGGCTTTCGCCAAAACAGGCTCCTATCCTGAACGCCATGCGTTCTTGGATCATTAGGGGCCTCACACAATGCAGCGATATCGCCTCATGGCGCAAAACGCACTCTGCGCCATCGCCACGATATTCTTCACAGCCGTGTTTGCGGCCGGCGTCGCGATGAGCGCTGACATCTCGCTTGCAGGATCGGAATGGGGATTTGCCAACGAGACGGGCAAACCGGCCCGCTACATCCAGTTCGCCGAGGACCAGGCCAGCGGCAATCTCGGGTGCAACCGTTTCACGGGCGGATATTCCTTCAAAGACGGCGAACTGAACTTCAGGCCCTTGGCGTCCACGAGGATGGCCTGCGCGCCCGAGGCCATGAAACGCGAGCAAGAGTTCGCCGCCCTTCTCTCCAAAGTTCGCTTTGCCGAAGCGACCCACTTGAAGCTCGTCCTCAAGGATGCGGATGGCGAAGTCCTAGCCGAACTGGTGCGGCGCGAACCCGACTAGGCGGCCTCGCCGCGTTCCGGCCTTGCCGCGTTAACGACTCGGTAAGAAATGGAGCGATAGCCTTTTGGGGCTCAACCGAACGGGAAGTTAACAAAACAGGCGTTTTTCGCCCGGCCAGGAAAGGGCTCCTGGTCGGGCTTTTATTTGCCTTCCTACCAAAACACTGGTGCCAGGAGCGTCACCCCGGCGGCAATAATCGCCGCGCCGAGGAAGGTGAGCAGCGCCCCTGCCCGGATCATCTGCGGGATCGTGACATAACCCGTCCCGAACACGAGTGTGTTGGGAGGCGTGGCCACGGGAAGCATGTAGGCGGACGACGCCGCGAGCGCGATGGGAAAGACGATCAGCAGCGGCGCAATGTCAGACCCGAGCGCCAAGCTTCCGGCGATGGGTAGAAACGCCGCGGCCGTCGCCGCGTTGCTCATCCACTCCGTGAGCAATGCGACCAGCAAGGCTACGCCGAAAACGAGCACGACCAGGGGCATGCTGTGGAGGAAGGACAGGCCATTGCCCATCCACGTGGCCAGCTGCGAGACTTCGATCGCCTTGGCCAAACTCAAACCGCCCCCAAAGAGTATCAAGACCTCCCATGGCACTTTGCGCACGGCCATCCGGCCGAGCAGAAAGGTCCGCTCTCGCCAATTGGCCGGCACAACGAAGAGCGCAATCGCGCCGGCGATGGCAATCCCCGTGTCCGTGAGGCCAGCTCCAAGCCAATCGTGAACCAGCGGGCGAAAGATCCACGCGGCGGCAACAACGGCGAATATGATCGCGACCCGCCGCTCCGGCACGCTCATGGGTCCCATCTCGCGCAACATCTCGCCGGCCACATCGGTCTTCGCCTCACCGAGACTGTTCGATATCGGGAAGGCAATCCTGGTCAGCACCAGATAGGCCAAGCCGAGCAGGACGACGGCGATGGGAAGCGCGACGGCCATCCACCCCGCGAAGGTCAACTCGATTCCAAAGGTCTGATCGAGATAGCTCGCGGCCAGAAGGTTCGTCGGTGAACCGACGAGCGACCCCATTCCACCGATTGAAGCGGCATAGGCAATGCCCAACACCATTGCTGTCGCGAAGTTCGTTGCCTCGCGGCTGCCGGCCTTCCCATCCGGGACGACCGCGCCGATCAGCGAGATCGCAATCGGAAGCACCATGATGGTCGTCGCGGTGTTGGTGATCCACATGCTCAAGAACGCGGTCGCCAACATCTTGCCCGCAACGAGGTTCGTTGGGCGGCCGCCGAAGCACATGATGGTGTGAAGGGCGATACGCCGGTGCAGGTTCCACCGCTCGAGAGCAAGTCCAATGAGGAACCCGCCCAACATCAGGAACACCACGGGATGACCGAAAGGCGTTGCGGCCTGGCGCACATCCAAAACGCCAAAAAGCGGCAGAAGAACCAAAGGCAGCAAGGCCGTCACGAAGAGCGGCACGGCTTCGGTCGCCCACCAAACAGCCATCCAAACGGCAAGAGCAGCCACAGCCCAACCGGGCTCCGACAAGCCGGACGGCGGTGGGCTCACCGCAAGGGCTGCGAAACAGACGGGCCCCGCAACGAGACCAATCAATTGACGCAATGAAAGGCGGTCCGAGATTTGCTCTGGCTCGGGCATGTCTCACGAGGTTCGAAGGCTTCGAGCTGAATCAAGCAACACTATGCGCAGATGGGATCAATTGCCAAAATGCCACCCGGCCAGCGCCCGCTTACGACGTCCCGTCCATTCCGGCGTCCTTTTCCCACAGCTTTGGAGCCTCGCCCCGGAACTAATTTTGGCGGGGGCGCGTTGAGGCGGCAGGCAAAGGGGACCGGGCCGCATTGAGAGATCAGAGGGGTGGATCGATGCTTCTCTCTCACGCCGACCAGCAGACCATCGAAAGGGTCGTCGCCAGGGCCAGCGGCGTCCGGCGCAACGCCTTACGCGCAGAGGCCAGAACCGCCCTTACGCATCTAAGCAAAACGCTGGCACAGAGAATTCTCTTTCTTGAAGAGACCAAGGCCGCGGAGACCGCCATCGAGCTGCTCGTGCGGATCGAGGCGATCGAAAAGGACAAAGGCTGGTGGTTTCGGTTCAAGCGGCGCGTGCAGCTGACCCAGATCTACCTGGGCAGTCCAGCGCCAACGCCAGGGCCGGTCACGCAAATGCCGACCGAGGCCGGCGGCGACGCAGTCAAACTCATGAAGCTGATCGAGCTGGCGGCGAACAAATATCTGTTCATGCCGCAAGATGCATTGATGATGGCGCTCGCGGCGGATTTTCCCAGCGCGTGTTACGGCTTCGATCTCGACGCCGTGACCTTCGTCTTCCCCGCCATGCCTGAATTCTACTTTACGCTCAGCGAGAACGAAGGCGCAAAAAGCATCTGTGTGACGGGGCGCGGCCAGTACACGGGCTTCACGCTGTTCGTTCCCGGCCGCGGCTATTGGCATTGCTCCGCGCTACACGAACCGACAGTTACGCCTGCGAGAGCGCTCGCGCGGGCGATAGAGCGAAAGTTCGGCATTCGGGATGTGTCGCGTAGTTTCGAGCCCGAATGGGCGGACCATCCCGGCGAGATGATGGAGGCCGCACGGGCCTCATGAACGGGAATGGTGGGCGGTACTGGGATCGAACCAGTGACCCCTACAATGTCAACGTCGCGAGCTAAGCGAAGACGCTGGTGAAACTGCGGTTTTTGGCGGGAGCGTACGGGGACGGACGGGGAACGGCGGGAGAACGAAGTAGCTATTTCCGCCAAGTTTCCGCCAAGTCGGCCTGCATGTCCCCTCGGCCCCTCGAAGACGCTCATCCAGCCTGAAGATGCTCATCCAGCCTGAAGATGCTCATCCCATTGAGGTGAACCCCTTCGAAGGAGTTGACCACCTTTTTTAGCGGGAATGACGGGTGGGACGCCGAACTAAGCCGACGCCCCCATCTAGTCAGTGTCTATTCGTCGTCGCCGTTATCGTCGTCGTCGCTGTCGTCGTCCTCGTCATCATCATCGTCGCTGTCGTCCGCATCCTCCTCGTCGCCGTGTTCCATGGCTACAATGATGGACTTGGCATCTTTCGCCTCCTCATCCGAAGCGGCATAACTCGTTGATGGAACTGATGCCCATCCAAATAGCAGAGCGATGGCGAATACTAGAGCACTCAGCAGCTTTACCATTCTCAGTTCCTCCCTGGTTCTGCGCAGCCCGATGCCGCGCGAAATCCAATCATAAACGGTCGGATTTTGTGCGACAAATCCTGAGTGGAGTGTCAGGCAAAAAAGGAGCCCCGTCGGGGGAAACGCGGCTTCTCACGGTTCTTGGGGGGAACCTTTCGACGGGTGGGGGCGCGTCTGAAGCGCCATGATACGCTCTACTGGCCCTCGCGGATTACTTACAAAATAGCAATCTTACGGTCCGTTTTGCCGCACCCCTGCCCACTTTGGATCATTCGATGAGGGCGATGGATACGGAGGAGTGAGAAAGCCTCTGCCTTTCGTGGCGGGGCTTTCTCCGTTTTGAGAGCTACTCCCTAGAGGCAGCCCACTGCTCGGCCTTGTGGGATAGGCCGGCTTCAAGCGGGGCTCTCACGGGATGAGTAGACCATGTTGGAACGGGAGCGTGACGCGTTACTAACTACGAGACACTATGGCGCTCCCGCCAAATGCCCACCGCAGGGAGGGGGGCAGCTCTTTGAGATGGGGTGGTATGGGACTCAACGGTGACTATCTAAGGCGGTCGCGTCCCCACGATAGTGGCCAGCAACATCCATTGTGCAATGCACCATAAACCGCTTGCAGTTTATTGTGCAATGCACCATATAGGTCACATCATCAACCAGACCGCCAAAGCGGTGCCGCATACATAAGAGGTACGAAATGACCGAACACTCCAAGATTGCTGATGAGTTTCAGAAGGCCGGCAAGGATAGCTTTGAAGCCGTAGCCCGCTCTTACGGCGACGCAAACAAGGGCTTCCAGGCGATTGT
>NZ_JBFFQD010000025.1:0-35105 GCF_041573655.1 Methyloceanibacter sp. | reverse complement strand
GGCATGCCGCTGACCACGGTGAGCCGGCATCTCAGCGCGCTGGAAGAGGACCTCGACGTCCGGCTCATCACCCGGACCACCCGGCGGCTCAAGCTCACGCAGCCCGGCGCCACCTATCTGGAGAGCTGCCGGCGGGTCTTGGCGGATCTCGACGCTGCGGAGCGGCGGTTGGCCGGCGAGCAGGCCGAGCCCCAAGGCATGCTGTCGCTGACCGCCCCCATTCTGTTCGGACGGTGGCACGTGCAGCCAGTGGTGAGCGCCTACCTCGCGGCCTATCCGCGCGTGTCGGCGCGCATGTTTCTGGCGGACCGCGTGGTCGATCTAGTGGAGGAGGGGCTCGACCTCGGTATTCGCATCGGTCATCTTCCGGATTCGTCCATGCGCGCGACCGCGCTCGGCTCCGTCCGCTATGTGAGTTGCGCAAGTCCCGCTTATCTGGACGCCGCCGGGGTGCCGGAAGAGCCCAAGGCGCTTGTGGGCCATCCATGCATCAGCTTCTCGACATTCGCTCGTCCCGACCGTTGGGTCTATGAGGGGCGGAAGCCGATAAGCGTGCAGGTGTCCCCACGGCTGATCGTAAATACGGCGGAGGCGGCGATCGACGCCGCTAAGGCCGGGCTCGGCGTCGTGCGCGTGCTGTCCTATCAGGCGCAGGACAGTCTGAAAGACGGGTCGCTCCGCCTCATCCTGGAGCCGTTCGAGCCGGAGCCCATCCCGGTCAGCCTCGTTCACCGGGAGGACAGGCTGCCGCAGGCAAAGGTGCAGAGTTTTGTGGAACTTGCGGTGCCGCGCTTGCGCAAGGCCCTAAGGCAGACATGAAGACTGAGGGTAACGGGGCCGGGCCGCTTCCCAAGGGCAGTCCAAGCTGCTAAAGGAAGCCGCCAACCGGTTCTCGCGCGTTGCACCGCAACGATCCCGCCGAACGCTCCAATTCTAAGAGGTTGGCCTATGCCCGACGGGCAGTCTTCGCATAACAATTCCCGCTTTCCCAATAGCGCCACGGCGCTGACCTTCGACGACGTCCTGATTCGCCCCGGGCCCTCGGACGTGCTGCCCAATGAGGTGAGTGTCAGCTCGCGGATAACAAAGTCGATTTCCCTCAACATCCCGATCCTGTCCTCCGCCATGGACACGGTGACAGAGGCAAATCTCGCCATCGCCATGGCGCAAGCCGGCGGCATCGGTGTCATCCACCGCAACATGGAATCCGAGCAGCAGGCCGCCGAAGTGGCGCAGGTGAAGAAGTTCGAGTCCGGCATGGTGGTGAACCCGGTGACCATCCCTCCGGCCGCGCGGCTCGCGGACGCGCTGCGCATCATGTCCCATCACAAGATTTCCGGCATTCCGGTGGTGGAGCCTGCCGCCGACGGCCGCGACGGACGGCTTGTCGGTATTCTCACCAACCGCGACGTGCGCTTTGCCACCAATCCTGCCCAGACCGTGGCCGAGCTGATGACCAAGGACAAGCTCGTCACGGTCAAGGAAAACGTCGACATGGAAGAAGCCAAACGGATTCTCCATCAGCATCGCATCGAGAAGCTGCTTGTTGTCGACGACGAATATCGTTGTATCGGCCTCATCACGGTGAAGGACATCGAGAAGGCTCAGGCCCACCCGGACGCTTGCAAGGACGAGCAGGGACGCCTGCGCGTGGCGGCGGCGACGAGCGTGGGCGATTCAGGATTCGTGCGGGCGGAGCGCTTGATCGACGCCGGTGTGGACTTGATCGTCGTGGATACCGCCCACGGTCATTCGCAGCTCGTGCTGGACCAAGTGGGCCGCATTAAGCGGCACTCGAACGCGGTGCAGGTCGTCGCGGGCAATGTCGCAACGGCAGAAGGCACGCGGGCACTGATTGATGCGGGCGTCGATGCCATCAAGGTTGGCATCGGGCCGGGCTCGATCTGCACCACGCGCATCGTGGCAGGCGTGGGCGTGCCGCAGTTCAGCGCGCTGCTCGAGTCCGTCGAGGTGGCGAAGAAAGCGGACGTGCCGGTGATCTCCGATGGCGGTACGCGCTACTCCGGCGATCTCGCCAAGGCGTTGGCCGCCGGCGCGGACTGCGTGATGCTCGGCTCGCTGCTGGCCGGTACCGACGAAAGCCCGGGTGAGGTGTTTCTGTATCAAGGCCGCTCCTACAAGGCTTATCGCGGCATGGGCTCGATTAGCGCCATGGCGCGCGGTTCGGCGGACCGTTACTTCCAGCAGGAGATCAAGGACACGCTGAAGCTCGTGCCCGAGGGCATCGAAGGGCAGGTGCCTTATAAGGGCCCCGCGGGCAGCGTGCTGCACCAGCTCATTGGAGGCTTACGCGCGTCCATGGGCTATACGGGCTCGCGCACGATTACCGACTTCCAGGAGCGGACCAAGTTCATCCGCATCTCGACGGCGAGCTTCCGCGAGAGCCACGTCCACGACGTGACCATCACGCGGGAGTCTCCCAACTACCCGCGCGAGGGCTAGGGCCTCTACTTCACGCCGAGCTTGCGAATTTCGTCGAAGACGCCGGGCTCCAAACGCTTGGCCAATGCAAGGTCGGCGCTGCCGTCGGTCGGCTCGCCTTGGCGGCTCTTCACCACGCCGCGCCCCACCAAGGCGAGGGCATTGTTGTTCTGGAGCTTGAGCGCGTTGTCGAAGTCGGGGGCGGCCTTGTCGAGGTCGTCCTTCAGCACGTACACCCAGCCGCGGTCGACATACGCCATGATGTTCCGGTCATCGAGCTCGGTGATCTTGGTGTAGTCAGCGATCGACAGGTCGTATTCTTTACGCTTGCGATAGAGTTCGCCGCGGCTGGAATAGCCATTGATCCCTTTGGGATCGAGCTCGACCTTCTTGTTCATATCGGCGAGCGCCTTGTCGAAGTCGTTCTTGCGGGCATAGACGCGGCCGCGCAGGAGGTAGAAGTCGGCGTCGGCGTCGTTGAGGCCGATGGCGGTATCGAGGTCGGCGATCGCCTTGTCGTAATTCTTCTTGGCATCGTATCCGGCGGCGCGCATGAAGTAGCTGTTGGCGCGTTTCGGATCGATCTCCACGGCGGCGGTCATTTCATCGAGCGCCTTGTCGAGATTGCCGGTGGCAGAGAGGCCGAGGGCCCGGACGCTATGGGCGCGGATGAGGAGCTTCTTGGAGTCGGAGCCCTTGGCGATGAAGGCTTCGCAGGCTGTGAGGACTTCCTTGATGCTGAGTTTGCCGTCAAAGCAGGGATCCTCGGGCTTCTCCTCGGCGGTGGCGGGCACAGCGGCGAGGGCCAGCACGGCGGTAAAGGCTCCGGCCGTAAGGGCTCGGGCGGAAATGAGGGAAAAGGCGCGAAAGCGCATGGGAATCCTCCTTGGGAACGCTTGGAACTTTGCTCTTTAGCACAGGTTTAAAAGGGCTTCGGGCTCGGCGTCAATTGAACATCCGTCCATGTTTAAGGGGGCATTTTGGCAATGAGCGGCCGCCGCGCGGCATTTCCGACCTCCGTCTCGAAAAGCCCCCTAAAGCGGGGTTATAAGGGGCGGATATAGGCCGGCTTGCAGGATCATTGCGGATCGTTAAGAGGCGAAGGAGCCCTCATGTCGTTCGAAGCCATTTTGCTGCCCATGTTTGTGCAGATCGCACTGACTTTCGTGTTGCTGTTCTGGACGATCCTCCTGCGGCTCGGGGCCATCCGGCGCGGGGAGGTGCAGCCGGAGTCGGTCCGGTTGCGCGAGCCCCACTGGCCGCCGCATGTGCAGCAAGTGGGCAACGCCTTCCACAACTCGGTGGAGATGCCCACGCTGTTCTACGTGGTTGTTCTGCTCGGGCTGATCACCAAGACGCTCGACACCACCGTCTATGTGCTGATGTGGATGTTCGTGCTGTCGCGTGTGGTGCACGCCGTCATCCATGTGACCAGCAACCGGCTGGCCCACCGCACGCCTATGTTCTTGATGGGCGCCATCGCGCTGGCGCTCATCTGGATCATCATCGCCGGCCGCATCATGGCCTTCCAGCCGCTCTCATGACGCCAGCGGGACGGATCAGCGCCGCCATCGAGGTGTTGGCCGACATTGCCGGCCGGAAGCGCCCGGCCTCCGAGGCGCTGAAGGATTGGGGGCTTGGCCACCGCTTCGCCGGCTCCAGCGATCGCGCGGCGATCGGCAATCTCGTGTTCGATTGTTTGCGAAAGCGTTCTTCCGCCGCAGCTGCCATGGGGGACGACACCCCGCGCGCGCTCGCACTACGCACGCTTCTCACCGACTGGGACATGTCTCCAGAAGAGGTCGCTGTGCTTTGCGACGGCGGCCGCTTCGCGCCCGAACCCTTGAGCGCAAGCGAGCAGGCGGGACTGGCGCGGGTCGTACCCGCCGATGAGCCGGCGCACATCAGGGGCAACTATCCAGCCTGGCTTGGCGATACCTTCGCGGCAATCTTCGGTGAATACGCGGTACAGGAGGGCGTGGCGCTTTCGGCGCGTGCGCCCGTCGATCTGCGGGTCAACACGCTGAAAGCGGATCGTGACAAAGTCTTGAAAGCACTCGCCCGTTTCGAGGCGGCGCCCACACCTTACGCACCTACTGGTATCCGCATCGCGCCGCGCAGTGGCCAGGCGCGCAGTCCCCATGTGGAGGCCGAAGCCGGTCACGGGAAGGGATGGTTCGAGGTGCAGGACGAGGGCTCGCAAGTCGCAAGCCTGCTGACCGGCGCCGGACCGCGTAGCCAGGTGATCGATCTATGCGCGGGCGCGGGCGGCAAGACGCTGGCGCTTGCAGGCCTCATGGAAAACACCGGCCAGCTCTATGCCTATGACTCGGAGCGCTTTCGTCTTCGTCCGATCTTCGAGCGGCTGAAGCGCGCGGGCGCGCGGAACGTGCAAGTGCTGCCGGCGGGTGAACCCGAGGGCCTAAAGCCACTTAACGGCAAGATGGATCTTGTGGTGATTGATGCGCCATGCACCGGGTCCGGCGTATGGCGGCGGCGCCCCGACGCCAAATGGCGCGTCACGCCCGAAATGCTGGAGACGCGTCTTGCCGAACAGCGCGCCGTGCTCGATGAGGGCGCGAGCCTTGTGAAGCCCGGCGGGCGGCTCGCCTACATAACGTGTTCGGTGCTGCCACAAGAGAACACCGCGCAGGTCGCGAGCTTTCTGGAGCGTCACGCGGATTTCAAGATCGTGCCATGGCGCGAAACTTGGTCCGAGGCGATCTCAGAAGCGCCGCCGGACTCCGCCGACGCGTCCGACGAGACACTGTTGATGACGCCACGAAGTCACGGCACGGACGGGTTCTTTGTCGCCGTGCTGGAACGGAGTTTATGATTCCTTTGATTCGGTTGGCGCAAACGGCTGTGCGTCCGATTCAGCGGCGTCTGGTGTCAATGACGGTGAGGCCGTCGTCAGTTTTCTTGCTCTCGACCACCGTGAGCCCGGCCTCGGCGATGAGCGTTTCCATCTCGGATTTGGTCCGCGCCTTGCCGCCGGTGATGGCCATCATATGCAGGTCGAGCATGATCGCGGCGGGATCGTCCGTGGCGTTCTCCGGCATCAGCCGCTCGCAGACGATGAGCCGCTCACCTAGCTTCATGGTCTTGCGGCAGTTCTGCAAAATCGTACGGGCTTCGGCGTCGTCATGCTGCTGGAGCACGCCTTTCAACAGATGGACGTCCGCTCCGCCGGGGAACGCATCGCCGGCCTCCTCCTTCGCCAGATAATTCTGGAACGCCGCGCTGTCTTCCACATTCGCCGCGCGCCACGCCGCGACCGGCATGCCGAAGGCCTTGGGGAAGGAGGGCTCGCCAGTCTTCAGGCAATGTTGGAGATCAAGCCAGGGCTGCCAATATTGACCCAGCACCACGAGGGCTTTCTCGCGCAAGCTTGAGTCCGAGTCCGGCACTAAGGCTTCTCCGGCCGGCGTCAGCACGAATCGTCCGTCCTCCAGCTCCTCGCAGAGGCGCATGGTGACGAGGCCGCGCAGGAAACGACGTAAAGGCTTGGGCTCCATATCGAGCTCAGAGGCCAGCATTTCGGGCGTCCGGCCGCCCAAGTTCAGAAGGTCCGGGATGCGCGCGCTGACCGCCGTGAACAGGATCGCCGCCTCATGATAGGCCTCGATCTGCTGCTTCAGGTGCTCCTCGATCTCGAGCCGCTCGGCGTCGTCCATGGATCGTCCTCCTGAAAGGGGGAGGGAAGCATGTCAGCAATTGCCGACTCAAGAGACCTGCTATAACCACCGGCCATGACGGACGCGGACGAAATCCAAGCTGACGACGCGGCGGACGGCGCCGAGGACCGGGTGCTGATTGTCGATTTCGGCAGCCAGGTGACCCAGCTCATCGCCAGGCGCGTGCGCGAGGCGGGGGTCTATTCGGAGATCGTGCCGTTCGACAAGGCCGCCGAGGCGCTTGCCCGCGCCACCCCGCGCGCCATTATCCTCTCCGGGGGCCCGGCCTCCGTCCATGAGAGCGGCACGCCGCAAGCCCCGAACACGGTCTTCAACGCCGGCGTGCCCGTGCTGGGCATCTGCTATGGCGAGCAGACCATGGTCGCGGCGCTGGGCGGCCAGGTCGAGCCGGGGGAGAGCCGCGAATTCGGCCGGGCCGAGCTTCAGATCATCGACGAGACGCCGCTTTTCGCCGGCGTGTTCGAGGAGGGCGAGCGCACCCAAGTGTGGATGAGCCATGGCGACCGGGTGACCAAGCTGCCGCCCGGCTTCCGCGCCGTGGGCATTTCGACCGGCGCGCCGTTCGCGGCCATCGCCGACGACTCCCGGCGGCTCTACGGCGTGCAGTTCCACCCCGAAGTGGTGCACACGCCGAAAGGCGCTGCGCTCATCGCCAACTTTGTGCGCGAGATCGCCGGCTGTGCGGGCGATTGGAGCATGGCGCAGTTCCGCGAGTCGGAAGTCGCGCGGCTTCGCGAACAGGTGGACGAGGGGCGCGTGGTGTGCGGGCTTTCGGGCGGCGTCGACTCCGCCGTCGCCGCGCTGCTGATTCACGAGGCGATCGGCGAGCAGCTCACCTGCATCTTCGTCGACCATGGCCTGCTGCGGAAGGACGAAGCCAAAGAAGTCGTCGAACTGTTCCGCGGGCACTACAACATTCCGCTGGTGCATGTGGATGCGTCCGAGCGGTTCTTGCGCGCGCTGGACGGCATCTCCGATCCGGAAGCCAAGCGCAAGATCATCGGACGGCTGTTCGTCGAAGTGTTCGAAGAAGAGTCCGAGAAGCTGGAAGACGCCGAGTTCTTAGCGCAAGGCACGCTTTACCCCGACGTGATCGAGAGCGTGTCGGCGACAGGGGGGCCGTCCGTCACCATCAAGTCGCACCATAATGTGGGCGGGCTCCCGGAAACGATGAAATTGAAACTGGTCGAGCCCTTGCGCGCACTGTTCAAGGACGAGGTGCGCGCGCTTGGACGAGAACTCGGCCTGCCGGACGTTTTTGTCGGGCGGCATCCGTTCCCCGGACCGGGGCTGGCCATCCGCATTCCCGGCGAGATCACGGAAGAGAAGCTCGACATCTTGCGCCAGGCCGACGCGATCTATCTGGAAGAGATCCGCAAAGCCGGCCTCTACGACACGATCTGGCAGGCCTTTGCCGTGCTGCTGCCCGTGCGCACCGTGGGCGTGATGGGCGATGCGCGCACCTACGACTTTGTCTGCGCGCTCCGTGCCGTCACCTCCACCGACGGCATGACGGCGGACTATTTCGACTTCTCCCACGACTTTCTCGGCCACGCGGCGCGGCGCATCATCAACGAGGTGCGCGGCATCAACCGCGTCGTCTACGACATTACGTCGAAGCCGCCCGGAACGATTGAGTGGGAGTAGGGCGAGAGTTTTCGACCGAAGTCCGCCTGGCAGGTTAGGATCGCGGGATGGACCTGGACCTCGTACGCCTCCTCGCCGAAGAAGCCGGCCTGTTCGTCGCCGGCTATGTGCTCGGCGCCCTCTTGTTCCTCACCGTCGTCTTGCCGCTTCTCTATACGTTCCCCCGCGCTGCCGCTTGGGCTATGCAGTGGCGCTTGCGCTGGCGCGCGTTGCCTGGCTTTCTCGTCTCGCCGATCTTGTGGGTCGCGCTCTTTGGCTTGGGCGCCTATCTCCTCCTGCGCTACGCGCCAGACGTCTCAGAACGTCTTTATGCGCGTCCATTGTTTTTCCTGGGTCTCTTGCTCGGGATCGGCCACCGTGCGTTCCGCGCCATCGGCTCTAAAGCGGGACGGCTGAAGTTACGGGACAACTTCTTCGACCGCGTCCGCTCGCACTTGAAGGCGCGTGCCCCCACCGAGGACGAGCGCATGGGCGAGGACATCTACGATCGCATTTGGCATGTGTCGCGGGCTGGGACGCGCTCGGGGCCGTTCACCTACGAGGAACTGCGGCGCCAAGCGAAGCGCGGCAAACTTCGGGGTGACGACCTGCTATGGCGGCCGGGCGTGGCCAGCTATGTCGAAGCGTCCACGGTTCTGGGGCCTGTCGAGAAGCGATCTGCCACGCGTTGACGGAGTTTCCGCCGTTTAGGACCGATTAATCCCTTACGTCCCATAACGTCTCAGATTAGACACGAATTTTCCCGATGATTTCAGTCGGGGGCGTCCGCGTTGGGCTTTTGCCGTGCCGGCCATATTTTTTGGGGCCGGCCCGCGGCAGCGTTGGTGGGAGCGAGCTTCCGTGAGGGTGACAACTCTTCTTTGGGCCGTTATCGGCCTCGTCCTCTTCGGCGCAATTGCCGGATCGAGCCCGTCTGCCGCGCAAGATCTGCCATGGCATATCGCGCCGGTTCTGCCTGCGCCGAAGCCGCCAGCTAAGCCTGCCGTTTCGGGCGTTCCGGCCTGGCTCCAGGCCCATGTGGGCAATGGCGATGGCCAAATCTCCGCCGTGGTGTTGCGGCGGGCGCGTGCGTTCCACCAAAAGAAGGTGCGTGACGGCACGGTCAGAAATCCCTGCTATTTCGCATTCGATGCGACGCGGCCTGCCGGCAAGGGGCGCCGGTTCTATGTTATCTGCGAAGGGAACAAGACGTTCCGCGCGGTGCCGTCCAGTCACGGCGCGGGCCGCAATTTCTCGGGCGTTGCCGATTTGTCGAACACGGCCCGCTGTGCGAAGAACTTTAGCAATGCACGGAATTCGCATCTCACAACCGGCGGCGGCTATGTGACGGCGGAGATCAGGACTTCGTTCAAGGGTTACTATCACGCGGGCGGAAACTATCAGCCGCTGATGCGCTCGTTCCTGCAGTTCGAAGGCGAGGGCGCCACCGCGAACGCGCGGGACCGCGCCATTGGCGGGCATCCGGCCGAGATCGTGCGGTGGATTTGCCGGATGAAAATTCCGGACAGTCCGTACGCGAATGACGACGGCTATGTGCCGTACGGCAAGCTCATCAATTACAGCGAGGGGCGCAGCAGCGGCTGCACCAGCTGGCCGCCGTCGGACTCCGGAAAGATCTTGGCGCTCGCCGAGAACCGGCCGACCACGGTCTATATCTACCCCGAAGCGCGCGACATCGTGGCCGTGGGACGCGCGGTGAAGGCCGGCACGTCGCCGTCGCGCGCGGGGCTTTATTGGAACGCCGTATGCTTGCGCGACATCGGCGCGCCGAACTTCTGGCCGCGGGAGAATCTCGAGCCGGCGCTCATCGCGTACAACAAGAAGAACGCCTCGGCGCCGCGTACATTGTCGGACTTGCCGATCTGCAAGACGCAGTGAGGCGCGAGGCCTAGCGCAGCGCGTCGCCGACCGAAGACATCATCGGGCAACCGAGCGTCGTCTTGAACGCCTCGACGAGATCCTCCCGGTTCTCCGCCGTGATGTAGTGCCCGCCGGTTTCCTCGGCCAGACACTTCACATCGAGAAAACTTTGCGCGCCCGTCCAGCGGAACGCGCGCAGCTGATAGCCGATGACATGAACGGTCAGTTTGCGGGCGGTCGCTTTGAGCAGTTGGCCGAGATCGCAAGGCGCACCGCCGCAGGTTTCCTCGCCGTCGGTCAGCAACACGATGACGCCCTGCTCGGACCGGTAGTCCAAAACTTGCGCGGCGCGCTTCACCGCCGCCACCAGCGGCGTCTTGCCGGCGGGGTTGAGCTTGTTCACGACGCTCATGATGGGCTTCGTTGCGTTCTGCATCGGCCGAAAGTCCAGATGGACGTTGCATTGCTCGTAAGGCCCTGGGCCGTAGGTGATGAGACCGATCTTGCGGAACCGCGCGGCGTCCGGCAGCACTTGGCTCAAGGCTTTGCGGACCTCGTCGATGCGGGTCACGTCGCTGAAGAGGCCCTGGACCGTATTGCCGGACATGGACCCGGACGCATCGAAGACGATCATGGCGTCCTCGGTGCAAGGGATCGGCGTCTCGCCAGCGGCTTGCGCCGCCGGGGCGGCAAGGAGTGCGATCAGCGCAAGCGCAGCGGGGGGAGCGTTGTATGACAGCCGACTCATGGCCCAACTTTAGCCCACAAAGGGGTATCTTGCAGAGGACGCAGGGATGACGTGTGCGTGAGCTCAGGCGCCGAATCCCCTAAGATGAGGGCAAGAGGGCCTCTACCAGTCTGAAAGGCTAAGGGCCTCCGATTTGGCTGAGTTCGGCGTCGCACCATCGGGTCAGCATCGAGGGAGATTTGAAACGGTGCGGTTGAGAAATTTCCTTCTGACGATTGCCGTCCTCGGCGTTGCCTCGCCAGGAGGCCCCGGCGTGCTCGCCGCCAGGGACATATTGGACATTCCACCTTGGCTGCAGGCCCATGTCGGCACGGGCAAGGGGCAGATCGCTCCTGTGGTCTTGCAGCGGGCGCGCAACCTCTACCTGCAAAAGGTGTGGGAAGGTAAGGCCAAGAATTCCTGCTACTTCGCCATGGACGCGACGCGCCCCGCCGGTTTCGGGCGCCGCTTCTACGTGATTTGCGAAGCCAAGAAGTCGTTCCACGCGATTTCGTCCGGACACGGCAACGGGCGCAGATTAAAGGCTGCGAATTTCGCCAACGGGCGCCGCTGCGCCAAGAATTTCAGCAATGCGGAAGGGTCCAAGCTCACCACGGGCGGCTCTTATGTGACCGCTGAGACGCGTACATCGTTCAAGGGCTATTACCGCTCCTCAGGCAAGAAGACGCCTTTGCTGCGCTCGTTCCTGCAGTTCGAAGGCGAGGGAGACACCGCGAATGCCAGAGAGCGCGCCATCGGCGGGCATGCGGCCGTTCTGTTGAGGGGCATGTGCCGCCGCAAGGACCCAAAAAGTCCTTATGCGAACAAGGAGGGATACGTTGCGTGGGGACGGCTGCAGGACTATAGCGCCGGGCGCAGCAATGGCTGCACCAGTTGGACGCGGGCAGAGTCCGATAAGATTTTCGCCCTGATCAAGGACAAGCCGACAACGGTCTATATCTACCCTGAATCGAGTGACATCGAGAAGGTCACGCAAGCGGTGAAGGCCGGCAAGTCGCCGGCGCGCGAAGGACTCTATTGGAACGCCTCCTGCTTGCGGGAAATCCGCGCGCCGAAATTCTGGTCGAAGGAAAAGCTCGAGCCGATCATCGCCAAATACAGGAAGGCGCGCCCTCCGGCGCCATCACGGCCCTTGCCATTGTGTAAGGGGTAGTGCGATTTGTCTCGACGCGGTGCGTGACGCGCTTGCGGAAGGGCGGCAGAAGACATGACTGATGTACAGCCAAAGAAACAAAACGCCGATAGGCAGGTTATTGAAATACAGGAAGGCGCACCCTCCGGCGCCATCACGGCCCTTGCCATTGTGTAAGGGGTAGTACGATTTGTCTCGACGCGGTGTGTGACGCGCTTGCGGAAGGGCGGCAGAAAACATGACTGATGTAGAGCCAAAGAAACAAAACGCCGATAGGCAGGTTATTGAATGCTTTGGCGTTGAATGGGAGGAATTTGATTACAGTTCAGCCCCAACTGAAGAAAAGCTGAGACAAAGCTGGGATCAATATTTCCATATATTTCCGTGGAGCGCGGTGACAAAACAGTCCGAAGGTTTCGATATGGGTTGTGGTACGGGGCGATGGGCGCGCTTTGTTGCGCCAAAAGTCGGGACGCTAAATTGCATCGATCCAAGTCATGCTATCGAGGTGGCAAAGCATAATTTGGCTTCGTTTTCGAACGTGCGTTTTCTGAACGAGACAACGGAAGACTGTACGCTCGGCGATGAAACACAAGACTTCGGTTATTGCTTGGGTGTGCTTCATCACATACCCGACACACAAAAAGGATTAGACGACTGCGCTCGAATACTAAAACCTGGGGCACCATTTCTGCTCTATCTCTATTATAGGCTTGAAAACAAGCCCTTATGGTTCAGGCTGACATGGTGCAGTTCCGACATGGTCAGGCGATTCATCAGCCGAACGCCAAATGTCATCAAGAAGGGCCTCTGTTCTTCGATTGCGGCTCTCATATATTTTCCGCTGGCGAGGTCGGCACGCCTGTTGGCGAGCTGTGGCCTAGATGTCACCAACATGCCTTTGTCGGATTATCGCGATAAGCCGTACTACCAGATGCAGAATGACTCGCTCGATCGTTTCGGCACGAGGCTGGAGCAGCGATTTTCTAGAGCTGAAATAGAAGGCATGCTGGGCAAGGCCGGTTTCGAAAACATTGTGTTTTCCGAGCGCACCCCATATTGGTGCTGTGTCAGCTACAAGAAGTAACGTCCGACTTCGTTATACTCGCGCCGAATCTTGAGACTGGAAGACTGGGGGATCGAGCTACCCATGGGCAATTCATGGATCCGGCGGCAAAAGGTGCGTCTGCGCCGCCCTGCGCAAATTCTCGCGTCTCCCGTCTTCTCCAACTACGTCAAGCTCGTGCTCGGCACGTCCTCGCGCGTTTCCGATCCGCCGGACTATGTGGCGCGCGCCTGGGAGAACCATCCTCAGATCATCGCGCTGTGGCATGGGCAGTTCTTTCTGCTGCCGGGGATCTATCCGCAGGAAGTTCCGGGACGGGCAATGGTGTCACGCCATGAGGACGCCGAGGCGCTCGCCCGCGTCTTGCGTGGATTCGGTCTGGAACTCATTCGCGGGGCGGGTGCGGGAGAGCGCCGCCGCGATCGCGGCGGTGCCGAGGCCGCCCACGGGGCGGTCGCCTCTTTACGGGAGGGCTACAGCATCGCCATGACCGCCGACGTGCCGCCGGGCCCAGCCCGCAAATGCGGACGCGGCATTGTCACGATCGCCAGCATGTCGGGCCGGCCGGTCGTGCCGTTCGCTGTGGCGAGCTCGCGCTACGCCGCGGTGAATTCATGGGACCGCATGACGTTCAATCTGCCGTTCTCGAAACTCGGCATCGCCATGGGCGACCCTATCCAGGTGCCGCCGGACCTGAACGTTCGCGAGCTGGAGCCATACCGGCAACAGGTGGAGGACGCGCTTAACGTGACCACCGAGAAGGCCTATGCGCTGGCGGGCGCCGATTCGGCCAGGGCCACGCCGCCCAAGCGCCGCTGATCGCGCCGAAAGCCGCCGTGACAGAGAAGCGAGTCTCCGAAAGGCGAAGGCTGCGCGTTCCTGGCCACCGGACGTGGATCGGCAGCAGACTAGCGCCGGACAGCACCGCGCTTCCGGTTGACGCTTCCCCACCCTTGAGCTTTGGTGCCGCCCAACAAAGGGCTGAATCAAAAAAGCTGGGACCTGCGTCATGACGCTACTCATCATCGGCATCGTTGTGTTTCTCGGCATCCATCTGGTGCCGGCATTTCCGCATGTTCGCGAGGCGCTGATCGGGCGGCTCGGCGAGAAAGGCTACCAGGTCGCCTTTGCGCTCGCGTCGATCGCGGGCTTCGCGCTTCTCGTCTGGGGCTTTGCCGTCGCGCCGTTCGTGCAAGTCTGGTCGCCGCCGGCCTGGACGCGCTGGGTGGCGATCGCGCTCATGCTGCCGGCCTTCATCTTCCTGGTCGCGGCCTATATTCCGGGTGGGATCAAAGCGAAGCTCAAGCACCCCTATCTCGTTGCCATTAAGACGTGGGCGCTGGCGCATCTGATCGCCAATGGCGATCTCGCCTCCATCATCCTGTTCGGGTCGTTTCTTGCGTATGCCATCTTCGACCGCATTTCCTTGAAACGGCGGCAGCCCAGGGAACTCATCGTGTCCGCGGCGCCAGGCGGCGCCCGCAACGACGTGATAGCTGTCGTCCTGGGGGGCGTGTTCTACGTGATATTCCTGATCTGGCTGCATCCACTCCTGATCGGCCGGGCGGTTGTGCCCCACTAAGTCCACACGTCGTAGGACTTTTTTGCAGTGCACAAATCACTATATATCTGTCATAAAGTTAGCCCGAAATCGCCATTGACCCAGGGGAAGTCCGTGTCGCAGAGCTTTGACGTCAAGCGGGTCACCGCACCGCAAATCGCCGGCCGCAAGGGCGGGGCGCCTATCGTGGCGCTGACCGCCTACCACGCCCATACGGCGCAGATCATCGATCCGCATGTGGACTTGCTGCTGGTGGGCGATTCGCTCGGCATGGTGATGCATGGCTACGAGACCACGGTTCCCGTGCCGCTCGATCTCATGATCATGCATGCTCAAGCGGTGGTGCGCGGCTCCAAGCACGCGCTCGTCGTGGTCGATATGCCTTTCGGGTCTTACGAGGAGAGCCCGGCGGTCGCGTTCCGCAACGCCGCGCGCATCATGAAGGAAACCGGTGCTGGTGCCGTCAAGATCGAAGGCGGCGTGCACATGGCCGAAACCATCGATTATCTGACGAGCCGGGGTATTCCGGTGATGGGCCATATCGGGTTGACGCCCCAAGCGGTGAACCAGATCGGCAGCTTCAAGCCACAAGGCCGCCACCGTTCGGAGTGGGCGCCCTTCGAGGAGGACGCCAAGGCAGTGGCCGGGGCCGGGGCCTTTGCGGTGGTGCTCGAGGCCTTGGCCGAGCTCCTCGCCGCGCGCATCACCAAGCAAATTTCTATCCCGACCGTCGGCATCGGCGCCTCGGCCGAGTGTGACGGGCAGATCCTCGTGCTTGAGGACATGCTGGGGCTCTCGCCCCGCGTGCCGAAATTCGTGAAGGAATATGCCCAGCTCGGGGACGCCATCGAGGGCGCCGTGAAAGCGTATTCCGCCGATGTCCGTCGGCGCGCCTTCCCATCGGATGCCCATACCTATCCGATGATCGACGAGGACGGCGGCGACGACGAAGACACGAAAAAGACCGAAATGACAGGCAGTTAGCCTTCGAGGGCTAACCAAGCGCCACGTTTGTCGCTATCGCGCGGAGGCTTGAGCCTTGCGTGAGCAACCGGCCTTCACTATACGGCGTGAGGTTGGGGGCCACAGTCGGCCTCGATCGCACCGTCCTTTGTCACCGAAAGAGTCCGCAGCCTTATGAGCGACAATAGTTTTTTCCGCGAGGTCGACGAAGCCGTCCGCCACGAGCGGTACAAGGCGCTGTGGGACCAGTACGGGGTTTACATCATTATCCTGGCTGCGGCCGTGATCGCTGGTGTTGCCGGGTACAAGGGCTGGACCTATTGGACGGAGCGCCAGGCCAAGGAGGCGGGGACCGAGTACACCCAAGCTCTGGCGCTGAAGACAGGCGCCGATCTCGACAAAGCGCGTGAGGCATTCGAGACGCTCGCGAAGGACGGCCCCAGCGGCTACCAGGTGCTGTCCCGCTTCCAGCTGGCGGCGACCGACGCCAAGGCCGGCGACACGGACAAAGCCGTCGCCGCCTACGATGCGCTTGCCACGGATGCCGGCGTCGATCCCATTCTGCAAGGTCTTGCCACGGTCCAAGCCGCGACGCTGCGGGTCGATGCCGCGGACTATGCGGAGATGGAGCGGCGGCTGAATGGGCTGGTCGAGAACAATTCGCGCTGGCGCTTCTCGGCGCGGGAGCTACTGGGTCTGTCAGCCTACCAGCACAAGGACATGCGTGCCGCCGAGGAGCAATTCAGCGCGCTCCTTGCCGATCAGAACACGCCGCCGAATTTGCGGGAGCGTGCCAACATGATGCTAGCCTTGATCGTGAGCAGTACGCCGGCGCAAAGCAGCAGCACGACAAACTAGCTCGTCCAACAGGGCGCGTTCGATCAGGGGATGGCTCGAAACGTGGGCCCGAGAAGTGAACGAGACATGGGCTATCGCCTTCTCGGCGCGGGACTGACCGTCTCGCTCGCGATCGTCCTCACGGCTTGTGGCAGCCTGTCGGCCATCAAGAATCCTTTCGGAGAAGAAGAAGAGCGTCTGCCCGGCGAGCGGGTGTCGGTCATTACCGACCCAGGCCAGTTCAATGCGGCCCAAATCTCACCGCGGGCCGTGGCGCTGCCGCCGGCGCGGTCTAATGCGAGTTGGGCGCAGCCTGGCGGGTCGGCCTCGAACAATCTCGGTCACTTGGCGCTTGCCGGCGGCTTGCGCAAAGCCTGGTCCGTCGACGCCGGCACCGGGTCGTCGTCGAGGGGGCGTTTGAGCGCGGTGCCGATTGTCGCCGGCGGCCGGGTCTACACACTTGATGCTGCGGGAAATGTCTCTGCGTTCTCTGCCTCGAGCGGCGCCAAGGCCTGGGGCGTTAGCGTCACGCCAGATAACGAGAGCAGCAAAGAGGGCTTTGGCGGCGGCCTCGCATTCGAGAGCAACACAATTTATGTGACGACGGGCTACGGGACGGTTGTCGCCTTGAACGCGAGCAGCGGCGCTGTCCTGTGGACCACACCGATTGGTGAGCCGATCCGCAATTCGCCGACGGTCGCGGGCGGTAAAGTCTTTTTCGTATCCACCGAGAACACGCTGCATGCGTTGAACGCCAGCACTGGCAGCAAGCTGTGGAGGGCGCGTGGACTGCCGCAGCCCACGACGTTGCTCAGCAACGCAAGCCCCGCCGTCGCGAGCGGGACGG
The DNA here is from genome assembly GCF_041573655.1 of Methyloceanibacter sp. Taxonomy (GTDB): domain Bacteria; phylum Pseudomonadota; class Alphaproteobacteria; order Rhizobiales; family Methyloligellaceae; genus Methyloceanibacter. The sequence continues at coordinate 18,304 of NZ_JBFFQD010000025.1, read as the reverse complement.
TGGTGGCGCCGTTCCCGGCAGGCGACATCATGGCCTTCCAGACTGGCAGCGGCAAACGAGCCTGGAGCGACTCGCTCAGCCGGTCGTCGGACACGTCGGCCGCCGGCATTCTCGGCGATCCTGCCCGGCCGGTGATCGACCGCGGTGTGGTTTACGCGGTCAGTCACGGCGGAAGGATGATTGCGACCTCGGCGGGCTCCGGCGCGCGCGTGTGGACGCGCAATATCGCCAGCACGCAGATGCCTTGGCTCGCGGGCGATGTTGTCTTCGTGGTGGATACGCGGGGACGCCTCATGGCGATCGGCCGCAGGGACGGCCAAATCCGCTGGGTTAGCGATTTGCCGGCGAGTTCGCGTTGGAGCGGTCCGGTGCTTGCAGGCAGCCGGGTTTGGGTCGTCTCCGGGGACGGGCTCTTGGTCGGGGCCGATGCGCGGACCGGACAGCTTGGAACGCAGATCGACCTCGATACGGATGTGTTCGTCACGCCCGTTGTGGCGGGCGGCCGGATGTATATCCTGTCGGACGACGCCGACCTGATTGCTCTTAATTGACGCTTGGGCTGGCCTCTCGCGCCGCCCGGTTTCCTCTCGCGCCGTAACGGTCCCCATGTCCTTCACTGTCGCAATTGTCGGACGGCCCAATGTGGGCAAGTCCACCTTGTTCAACCGGCTCGCCGGTAAGCGGCTGGCGCTGGTCGACGACCAGCCGGGCCTGACCCGGGACCGGCGCGAGGCCGAGACGGTCTTAGGGGCCTGTGCCGTCACGCTGGTCGATACGGCGGGGCTCGAGTCGGGCGATGAGGGCCTCAGCGCGCGCATGCGCCAGCAGACGGACGAAGCCATCGCGCAAGCGGATCTCGTTCTGTTTCTCATCGATGCACGTGTCGGGATCACAGCGGCGGACGAAATCTTCGGCGAACTCGTCCGCGCGTCGGGAAAGCCCGTGGTGCTGGCGGCCAACAAGTCGGAGGGCCGGGCCGCGGAGGCGGGCTACTACGAAGCCTTTGCGTTGGGACTGGGCGAGCCTTTGGCGATCTCCGCCGAGCACGATCTTGGCATCGGCGAAATTGCGGAGGCCATCGAGCAGGCTTGCAGCGCTCGCAAGCCGGAGCCCGATACGGATGCCGTGGAGGCCGACTCAGGTCCGCATCCGTTGCGCATCGCCGTCGTCGGACGCCCCAATGTGGGCAAGTCCACGCTTGTCAACGCGCTGCTTGGCGAGGAGCGCATGATTACGGGTCCGGAAGCGGGCATCACCCGTGATGCGATTGCGTCGGAGATTGAGTGGAACGGCCGGCCCATGCGCGTGTTCGACACCGCAGGGCTGCGGCGCAAGGCGCGTATCGAGAAGAAGGCGGAGGTGCTCTCCGTCGGCGATACGCTCAAAGCTATCCGCTTCGCCGAGGTGGTGATCTTGCTGCTCGATGCGGAACAACCGTTCGAGAAGCAGGACCTCCAGATTGCCGACTTGATTGCACAAGAAGGACGGGCGCTCGTCATCGCCATCAACAAATGGGACCTCGTGGAAGACCGGCAGCAACGTCTGGCCGAGTTGCGCGAGATGTGCCAGCGGCTGTTGCCGCAAGTCAAAGGCGTGTCTCTGGTCACGCTCTCCGCGAACAGCGGTAAGGGTCTCGGCAGGCTGATGCGGGCGGTGGTCGCCGCCGACGAAATGTGGAACCGGCGTTTGCCGACGCATACGCTGAACCAGTGGCTGCGCGGCGCAACGGAAGCGCATCCGCCGCCGGCCGTCTCGGGGCGCCGCATCAAGCTGCGCTACATGACGCAAGCCAATGCGCGGCCGCCGACCTTCGTGGTGTTCTGCTCGCTGCCCAAGGCTCTGCCGGATGCCTATGTGCGCTATCTTGTGAACGGCTTGCGCGAGACGTTTGACTTGCCCGGTGTGCCGATCAGGCTCAATTTGCGTAAAGGCGAGAACCCTTATGTGAAGGGACGCTAAGGCATGAGCGGCGAGACGGAAGTCTACTTCTATCACCTTGAGGGCCGCACGCTGGAGCAGGTGCTGCCGACGCTGCTGGAACGCTCGCTCGAACGCGGGTGGCGCGCAGTGGTGCAAGCTTCGAGCCCGGAGCGCGTCGAGGCGTTGAACACGTTGCTGTGGACCTTTCGCGAGGACAGCTTCCTACCCCACGGGACGTCCAGCGACGGCACGGCGGCGATGCAGCCGATCTTTCTGACCGTCGAGGCGGACAATCCCAACGACGCGGCGGTGCGCTTCCTCGTCGATGGCGCCACGCTCGACGATGCATCGCCTTACGCCCGGGTGGTCTATGTGTTCGACGGTCATGACGACGACGCCGTGTCCCAGGCGCGGGCCGCATGGACGGAGGCGAAGGACAAGGGCTTCGCCGTGAGCTATTGGCAGCAAGATGGGGAGGGCCGCTGGCAGCAGAAGGCCTAAATCTCGATGCCGGCAAGCCGCAAGCCATAGATCATGGCGAAATAGGCGCCGACCGTCAGCGTGACCGAGGCGGCCAGGCTCGCATAGAAATCGACCCCGGCTCGCAGCAGCAGCGGCAAGGTCAGAAACAGGACCAGAGAGGGCAGGACCAGCCAGAAGATGCCTGAGGCCAGGCGGGCCACCTTCTCCGTATCGCCGGTATCGATATAGAGCCAGATCATGGCCAGAACGGAGGTCAGGGGGATCGAGGCGATAATGGCCCCGAACAGGGCGCTGCGCTTGGCGGCCTCGGAGACTGCGACCACGAGGACGCTCGTCAGCAGGACCTTGATCGTGGCATACAGCATCGGTCTTCCTCCTTGGGCGTTCTGGGCCGCCCTTGCTTGGCACCCCCCAACAGGTTTTTGCCCCCGTTTACCTTAGGCGCCTTGTGGCCGTCATTCCTGATGGCTATAAGCCCGGCAAAGAATCAAAGGACAAGAAGGACTTGGGCATGGCCAGCGAACGCACGATGTCGATCATTAAGCCCGACGCCACTGAGCGCAACATCACCGGGCTGATCATCGCGCGTCTGGAGGGGGCCGGCTTGCGCGTGATCGCGCAAAAGCGGGTCTGGTGGAAGAAGAAGGACGCTCAGAAGTTCTACGAGATCCATAAGGACCGCTCCTTCTATAAGGACCTCATCCAGTTCATGACCTCGGGGCCTGTCGTGCTCATGGTGCTCGAAGGGGAGGACGCCATCGCCCGAAATCGCTCGGTGATGGGGCGGACCAACCCGGTCGATGCGGAGCCGGGCACGATCCGCAAGGATTTCGGCGTCAACATGCAGCGGAACTCGGTGCATGGCTCCGACAGCCCGGAAAGCGCCCAGCGCGAGATCGATCTCTGCTTTAAGAAGGCCGAGATCATCGGGTAGGGCTGTTCGCCTCCTTTTGATCTACGGCAAGGCATGATCCGCCGTGGTGGCTAAGAATGCCACCATGCCTCGTATGCTCCTTTTGGTCTCTGTCCTGGCGGGTCTGCTTGCTCTGCCGGCTATCACCTCGCGCGCGGAAGATGTGCCGCCGGATGCCAACGGCGTGCCCAAAGACATCCCCAAGACGCAGTCGCCCGCCCTCGATTGGGGCATGCGCAATCTCGATCCCGACCAGCGGCAGCGCATGCTGCGCTTCTCGACCTTCGTCAATGGCGGCATACCGGACGACTATCAGAAGGCGGAGAACACGGTGGGCTACACGGTGCGCGCCATCTCTGAAGGCGGACAGCTCTATGCGAGCCATTGCCAGAAGTGTCATGGCGAATGGGGGCTCGGCAATGGCGATCTTGCTTACGCGCTGAAGCCGTCGCCGGCGCTCCTCGCCTATATGGTGCAGCAGCCGGTTGCCGTGGATCAGTATCTCTTATGGAGCATCGCCGAAGGCGGGGCGCCGTTCGGCACCGCCATGCCGGGGTTCAAGGACCAGCTCTCCCACGAACAGATCTTCCAGATCGTGGCCTATTTGCGCGCAGGCTTCCCTGACCTCGACGACAAGCCGCCCGCGAAACGTGGGCCAGGCGCTGCCGCGACGGACGAGCCGGACCCGAGAACCCATACGATCGACTAGCGGTATGTTACGGCCCTGGCGTGCGCCGTTGGGCTAAACTTGCACCATCATGGGTCTTCTGAGCAAAAGCTTTGTGTTTGCCGTCCTTGTTGCGGCCGTGAGCCCGGTGGGCGAGAGGCTCGCGCACGCAGCCGACGAGCCGGCTGCGCCTTGCACCGAAGACGCCATGCTGGTGTTCGACGCTTCGGGCTCGATGTCGGGCAATGGCTGGGGCTACGGCAGCGAGAACCCCACCGCTGTCAGCCGCATCGACAGAGTGCGCATTGCGCTCGCCGAGATCTTGCCGCGCATCACGCGTTTCCGCCGCGTCGGGCTCATCACCTATGGGCCCGGTCCTTATCAGACATGCAACGTGCAACTCGACTTAAGCCCTGCGCCAAGCGCGGCGCAGCGCATACTCGATGCGGTGAACGGCTTGACGCCCGCGGGCCAGACGCCGTTGTCGAAGGCGGTTGCCCAAGCCGCGCGCGTGCTCGACTACCGTGCCAAGCCCGGCGTGATCGTGGTGCTCACCGACGGTGAAGAGACCTGCGGCGGCAAGCCATGCGACCTCGGCAAGGAACTCCGCAAAGACGGGCTGCAGCTCACCGTGCATGTCATCGGCTTGCGGGTGAAGGGGATTACCTGGACAGGCGAGCAGGCGGTCGTCGAGACCAGGTGCCTCGCCGAGGAGACCGGCGGGCTCTACACGACCGTCGAGACGGAAGAGGAACTCACGGACGCGCTGGAGAAGACGCTCGGCTGCCCCATGGTGACGGAAGCACTCAAGCGCTAAGCGCGTCTAGCTCAGTTCGCGGATGCGGAAGGGCAGGCCGCCCTTTGGGCAGAGCGTCACCGTGGCGTGGATCTTTGCCGGGTTGGGCCCGACATATTCGGGCGTGAAGCGCCGCAGCAGCTGGACCAGCGCCAGCATGTTTTCGATCTGCGACAGCGCCCCGCCAATGCAAGACCGCTTGCCGGCGGCGAACGGCAGGTAGGAGTACTTCACCCGCTTCTTGGCGCGCTCCGGTGCGAAACGCTCCGGATCGAACTTCTCCGGGTTGTCCCAGTACTTCGGGTTGTGATGGGCGATATAGGTCAGCATCACGATCTTGTCGCCCGCTCTGATCTTGTGGCCCGCGATGTCGTCGTCGCCGGCGGCAATGCGGATCAGTGCCCAGATCGGCGGGAAGAGACGCATGGTCTCCTGGATCACCTGCCTCGTGTAGGTGAGTTGCTGCACTTGGTTCCATTGCGGATCGGCATCGCCGCAGACGGCGCGCGTCTCGGCGCGGATGCGCTCCATGGCTTCAGGGTGCTGCGACAGAAGATAGAGTGACCAGGCGAGCGTCAGCGCGGTGGTCTCGGTGCCGGCCCACAGATATTGCTTGATCTCGTCGACGACCTGGCGGCGGTCGAACTCCGGGAACTGCGGATCGGCCTCGGCCTCCAGCAGCATGTTGAGCAGTGTCTTGTCGCGATCCTCGACGACGTCGGCGCCGATAACCATGTCGGGCACCGAGTGCCACACTTCCATGGCCTTGGCCGTGTCCTCGCCGGTCATCTCGACAAGTTCGCCGCGCACGTTCTTCAGACGGATGGACTTGTGGTTCATCACGTCGGTGTAGGTCTTCACCTGCTTGAACACGAAGTGTGGGTTGAATGGCATCTCGCGGTCGAACAGCGCCTTGCAAATCATTTCGGCGGCGAGCGTCCAGGTCTCTTCCACCATCTCGATGGTCTCGCCGGTCGAAGCGAATTTCGCCCAGCGGTCCATCTTGGAGTCGATGGCCGACATCAGATAGGGGAAGTACTCCTCGAACATCTGCGGATGGAAGGCCGCCTGCTGAGGTGTGCGAATTTTCTGCCACAGCGCACCGTCGATGGTGATCATGCTGCGGCCGAAGATGGGGCGGAGCCCATCGAAATACTTTGTGTAGTTGTCGGCGTTTGTTACGAGCACGCGCTCGGCGTACTCGGGCTCGCTCAAGAGCACGACGCGCTGGTTCTTTAGATTGATCGGGATGACGCCGTTGTATTTGTCGCTGAGCGCCGCGAGAACCTGCATAGGGTTCTCCTGGTTCAAAAGCGGTGTGAGCTTGAACCAGATGCTCTGCTCTTCGCCAAGCCCGTGTGACGGAGAATAGGCGACCGTCATGTCCGCCATTTACGCCCTTCCCCCGCTCCTGAGCGTTCAATCTCGGGTTCGACCCCATAGGGCCAACCCGCAGCTCAGGAAACGGCCCTCCGCGCTGCCTCGACCCTAGGGGCTTCCCCTATGGCAGTTCGCGGGAATTGTGTTGAATTGGCCGTTCCTAACATCCAGCCGTCCGGATTGTCCATGGTTGGGAACGCCGCATGTTGAGCTGGGTCAACATGCGCTGTCCAATCTTCCATCTTAGGTCCGATGGCGCGAGGATCAAAGCGTGCCGGGAAGTGGCGGCGAAAAGAGGGCATTTTCGCCCTCCGGCCGTGAAATTCCGACCACATGCTCCCCCTCCACGCGGACGTCCCCCGAGGCGACCAGCCGGAGCGCGTGGGGGTAGAGCTTGTGCTCCGCCGCCAGGACCCGTGCGGCCAGGCTATCCTCGGTATCGTCTGGGGCAACGGGTACGGCGGCCTGGGCCACGATCGGGCCGTCATCCATGGCCGCGCGCACAAAATGGACCGTGCAGCCGGTGATTTTGGCGCCCGCCTCCACGACCCGCGCGTGGGTATTGAGTCCCTTGAAGGCCGGGAGCAGGGAGGGGTGGATATTGAGATGGCGGTTCAGCCAGCGGGTCACGAAGTCCTCCGTCAGAAGCCGCATGAAGCCGGCATTGCACAACAGATCCACGCCCGCGCCGTGGAGAGCCTCATCCAGCACGGCCTCGAAACCGGGGCGGCTCGCGAAGGCCTTGTGGTCGACCACCTGCGTTGGAATGCCCGCATCGTCGGCCCGGGCGAGACCTTGCGCGCCCGCTACGTTGGAGACGACGAGTGCGAGCTTCGCCGGGTAGTCAGGCGCCTTGGCCGCCTCGATCAGCGCCTGAAGGTTGCTGCCGCGCCCGGAGATGAGGACGCCGACGCGCTTCTTCGTCATCACGCGCTCCGCTTTCCATCGAGCCGGACGGCTGCGCCGTCTCCGCGCTGAACAAGGGTGCCGATCACGACCGCTTCCGCCCCGAGGGCGTCTCGCACGCGCGTCGCATCGTCCGCGGCCGCGACGGCCACCATGCCGATCCCGCAATTGAAGGTGCGGTACATCTCGAGGGGGTCGAGCCGCGCCTCCGCCTGGAGCCATTCAAACACTGGCGGCAGGGGCATGGCGCTTTGGTCAATGGCGGCGGTGAGACCTGCAGGCAGGACGCGCGGTAGATTGTCGATCAGCCCGCCGCCGGTGATGTGGCATAGCGCCTTCACCGCCCCCGGATTTCCGCGAATCGTATCAAGGAGCTGGCGGACATAGATCCGTGTCGGGGTGAGGAGCGCTTGGCCGAGCTTCAGGCTCGGCGCAAAGGGGGCAGGATCGTCCCACCCAAGCCCGCTCGCCGCGACGACCTTGCGGACCAGCGAGAAGCCGTTGGCGTGAACCCCAGAGGAGGGGAGCCCGATCAGCACATCGCCCTCGGCGAGGTCGGTGCGCGGCAAGAGGCTGTCCCGTTCCACGGCGCCCACGGCGAAGCCGGCCAGGTCGTAGTCGCCCGGCTCATAGAGGCCGGGCATCTCGGCGGTCTCCCCGCCGATCAGCGCGCAGCCGGCCTCGGCGCAGCCTTGCGCGATGCTCCCCACGATCGTCTCGGCGACGCCGACATCGAGCGCACCGGTCGAGAAGTAGTCGAGGAAGAACAGCGGCTCGGCGCCTTGCACCACGAGATCGTTCACGCTCATGGCGACAAGGTCGATGCCGATCCACGCGTGCAGCCCCGTCTCGATGGCGAGCTTGAGCTTGGTGCCGACGCCGTCGGTGGCGGCGACGAGAAGCGGGTCCTTGTAGCCACAAGCCTTGAGGTCGAAGAGGCCGCCGAACCCGCCAAGGCCGCCAAGGACGCCCGCCCGCTTGGTCTTGGCGGCCAGGGGCCCGAGCTTTTCGACCAGCGCATTGCCGGCATCGATATCGACGCCCGCGTCACGATAGGTCAGCGGCTTGCCGTGTGGGTCTGGGCTTTTGGATTGCGGGGGCAGTTGAGCCACTCGTGGTGCAAGTTCGAAGGATTTGGCATAACAATCGTGCCGGACGGGAGCCGTCAAGGCGGAAAGGCCTCACAGGCGACGCATTCCAACCGTTTCAGGCAATTAGACGTGGCTGCTCGCAGATTGAATCCCCACATGGTGCTGACTTTCGTCACGCGCGGCGCCGGGCCAATTCACCGGCGGAATCTGCTAAAATCCACTTTGGGACGGCCGGATTATTTGGAGAACTGCTGGTGAATATCCCCAACACACTGACGCTCGCGCGAATCGTGGCCGTGCCGCTGCTGGTGTGGCTCATCATCGATAATGAGATGCTTGTGGCGTTTGGGGTGTTCGTGCTGGCCGGGCTCTCCGACGCGGCCGACGGGTTCCTTGCCAAGCGCTATGGCTGGCACACCGAACTCGGCGCCTATCTCGATCCCATCGCGGACAAGGCGCTGCTCGTGACGATCTTCGTCACGCTTGGGCTCGCGGGCCATTTGCCGGTGTGGCTGGTGATCGCCGTGGTGAGCCGGGACATTCTTATCGTCGGCGCCGTGCTGCTCGCCTGGATGATGTCGCGGCCGATCACCGTGAAGCCGCTGCTTATCAGCAAAGTGAACACTTGCGCGCAGATCGCGCTGGCAGGCGTGGTGCTGGCGGAACTCGGCCTCGGACTCGGATTGGACTGGCTCATCTGGCTGCTGATCTGGGTGACCGGGACCTTCACCATCCTTTCGGCCGCCGCGTATTTCTGGGCATGGCTCCAACATATGAACAGCTACGAGCCGGAACCGGGCGCCATCCGGCGCCGCCGCAGAGAAAGCAAGGTTCGCGCCCCCCGGACGCGGGCCAGAGCCTCGTGAGCCTCGCTCAGCTTGCCTTCGATCTGCCGCACCGCGCCGCGCTCGGCGCGGAGGACTTCCTTGTGAGCGATTGCAACGCCGCGGCTGTCAAGCTGGTCGACGCGTGGCCGCAATGGCAGGACCAGGTGCAGCTTCTGACCGGGCCGCCGGCAAGCGGCAAGACGCATCTCGTTCGCGTGTGGCAGGGACGCGCCGGCGCCATCGCGCTCGATCCGGAGAATCTGGGCATCGAGGTCATTGATCGGCTTCCCGCCAGCATGCCTGTCGCGGTGGAGGACGCCGACCGCGCGGGCTACGACGAGAAGAGCTTGTTCCATCTGCTCAACCTGGCGCGCGAGAAACGCCTCTTCGTGCTGTTGACGTCGCGGAGCAGCGCAAACCGCTGGGAGGTCGGGTTGCCCGACCTTGCCTCGCGGCTCAGCGCCGTTCCGGTCACGGAGATCGGCGTTCCCGACGAAGCGCTGCTGCGGACCGTGATGCTCAAGCATTTCGCCGACCGGCAGCTCGACATCGATCCCAAGGTGCTGGAGTTCATGGCGGTACGGATCGATCGTTCCTTGGAGGCCGCCGCGGCGGCCGTGGAGGCGGTGGACCGGGTGGCGCTCCGCTCAGGCCGCAAGATCAGCCGCCAATTGGTGACCGAGACGCTAGAGGGTGAAGTTAGCGATAAGTGACGCAGCGGATTGATGTTTTCCGTAACGCAAGTGATACATTTGACAGAGTACCATGCGCTTGGAACAACCCCCTAGGAGGGGTGAGGCGCAGGTCTTCACGAGGATATCGATGAACATTTCTGAACAGGTCGGACCCGATGGCGCTGCTGCCCGCATTGCTGCCTTCGGGCCGGACCGCTTCTACAACCGGGAACTGTCCTGGCTGAATTTCAACAAGCGTGTGATGGAAGAGGCCGGGAACGAGCGGCAGCCGCTATTGGAGCGCCTGCGCTTCCTATCGATCTCGGCCAACAATCTCGATGAGTTTTACATGGTGCGCGTGGCAGGCTTGCGCGCGCAGGTCGTCGCCGGCATCGAAACGCCTAGCCAAGACGGACTGACGCCCACAGAGCAGCTCGACCGCATCAACGAGTCCGTCGCCGACTTGACCGCGAACCAGCAGGAGACCTGGGTCACGCTGGAGGCGCTTCTCGGCGAGGCGGGAATTCATGTGCTCAGCGCCGATCAGCTCGCCGGCCAGGAACGGACCTGGCTCGAGGACCATTTCCTCAACCACATCTTCCCGGTGTTGACGCCGATCGCCGTCGATCCGGCTCACCCGTTCCCGTTCATTCCGAATTTCGGTTTTACGCTGGGACTGGAGCTGGTGCGCGAAGGGTCGTTCCGGACCATGCACGCGCTGCTTCCCATCCCGCCGCAGCTCGACCGGTTCATCCGCCTTCCCGCAGAGGAGGGGAGCAAGGAGGCCATCCGCTTCATTCGGCTGGAGACGGTGGTCGGCATTTTCGTGTCGAGGCTCTTCCCCGGCTATCGCGTGAGAAGCCAAGGCGCGTTCCGGGTCGTGCGCGACAGCGACATCGAGGTGCAGGAAGAGGCCGAAGATCTGGTGCGCGTGTTCGAGTCCGCGCTGAAGCGCCGGAAGCGTGGATCGGTCATCCGGCTGGAGATGGAGGCCACGATGCCCTCGCGTCTCCAGCGCTTCGTCATGCAAGAGCTGAAAGTCTCCGAGCGCGAAAGCTTCGTGCAGAAGGGGCTGATCGGTCTTGCGGACACGAACCAGCTCATCGTCTCCGACCGGCCCGATCTCAAGTTCCAGCCTTTCGTCAGCCGGTTCCCGGAGCGTATTCGTGAGCATCACGGCGATTGCTTCGCGGCCATCGCCAAGAAGGACATCATCGTCCATCACCCGTACGAGTCGTTCGACGTGGTGCTTCAGTTCCTGAAGCAGGCCACGGCCGATCCGGATGTTGTGGCGATCAAATGGACGCTTTACCGCACCAGCAAGACCTCGCCGATCATCGAGGCGCTGAAGGACGCCGCCGAGGCCGGCAAGTCGGTCACGGCGGTGGTCGAGCTGAAGGCGCGGTTCGACGAGGAAGCCAACATCAAATGGGCGCGCGATCTGGAAAGCGCGGGCGTCCAGGTGGTCTACGGCTTTATAGAGCTGAAGACCCACGCCAAGCTGAGCCTGATCGTCCGCCGCGAGCGCGGCGAACTCGCCACCTACTGTCATGTGGGCACCGGCAACTACCACCAGGTCACGGCCAAAATCTATACGGATCTCTCGTTCTTCACGGCTGACCGGGTGGTCGGCAACGACCTGTCGCGCATCTTCAATTACGTGACGGGCTACGCGGAGCCGGCGGAGCTGGAGGACATGGCGGTGTCGCCGCACGGCATCCGCGCGCGCATCCTCGACCACATTCGCGAGGAGATGTACCACGCCAAGGCCGGCCGGCCCGCCGCCATTTGGATGAAGATGAACTCCCTTGTGGATCCCGAGATCATCGATGGGCTCTACGAGGCGAGCCAGGCCGGGGTGGAGATCGACCTCGTGGTCCGCGGAATTTGTTGCTTGCGGCCCGGTGTGCCGGGGCTCTCCGACAACATCCACGTAAAGAGTATCGTCGGCCGCTTCCTGGAGCACTCGCGCATCTATTGCTTCGGCGCCGGTCACGGGCTTCCGCATCGCAAGGCTGTGGTCTATATCAGTTCTGCCGACATGATGCCGCGCAACCTGAATCGCAGGGTGGAGGCCATGACACCGATCAAGAACCCAACGGTGCACGAGCAGATACTCGATCAAATCATGGTGGCGAATCTCAAGGACAACCTCCAGAGCTGGCGTGTGATGCCCGATGGCAGTTCCCAGCGCATCGAGGTGGAGCCGGGGCAGGAGCCCTTCAGCGCCCAGAACTACTTCATGACCAATCCGAGCCTGTCTGGCCGCGGCACGTCCTTGACGGAGAACATGCCGCCGCGATTCACGCGTCCAGTCGAGAACGTCTAGTCGCATGGCCTCGCGCAACGATCGAGGCCCAGTCGCCGTTGTCGATATCGGCTCGAACTCGGTGCGTCTCATCGTCTACGACGACGCGATTCGTTCCCCGGGGCCCATCTACAACGAGAAGGTGCTGTGCGGGCTCGGGCGGTCCATCGCCAGTTCGGGCAAGCTCGATACCGAAGGCGTGTCGCGGGCGCTCAGGGCGCTTAGGCGTTTCCGCTCCCTGGCCGACCAGTTGAAGGCCGAGCGAATCGAGGTCATTGCCACGGCGGCGGCGCGTGAGGCCGAGAACGGGCCCGAGTTCATCGCCCAGGCGGAACGCATCCTCGGCCGGCAGGTCACGGTGTTGTCGGGCACGATGGAAGCGGAGCTTGCCGCACTCGGTATCATCGCCGGCATCTACGCGGCGGACGGTTTCGTCGGCGATCTCGGCGGCGGCAGTCTCGAGCTCATCGACGTACGCGGCGGGCGACTCTCCGACGCTATCACCATGCCGCTTGGCGGCTTGCGGCTGATCGATGAGTCCGGCGGCAATATGAAGAAGGCGCGGGAGATCGTCGATAGGGCCTTTTCCAAGCTGGACTGGCTGGAGAAGGGCCGGGGGCGCGATTTCTATGCCATCGGCGGTACGTGGCGGGCGCTCGCGCGGCTGCACATGACGCAGACCAACTATCCTTTGCGGGTGATGCACAACTATCGCATCGAGGCCGACGAGGCGCTGAAATTCGCTTCGCTGCTCGACCACCAGTCGCAAAGTTCGCTTGCCGGCATTCGCGACATCTCCAGCGCCCGGCGAGAAACCATTCCCTACGGTGCCTTGGTGCTTGAACGGCTCATGAAGCAGATGAAGCCGCGCGCCATCGTGGTGTCCGTGCTCGGTATCCGCGAAGGCCTGCTCTACAACCTGTTGAGCGACGAGGAACGTGCCAAGGATCCGTTGATCGAGGCGTGTGCCTACCTTGCCAAGCAGCGCTCACGCTCGCAGCAAAACGCTTGGGAGCTCAGTGCCTGGACCGAGCCGTTATTCCGCATGCCGGGGCCCGTGGAAACGCCGGAGCAGACCCGGCTGCGGCAGGCGGCGTGCCTGCTGTCGGATATCACTTGGCGGGCGCATCCCGATTACCGCGGGGCCCAGTGTCTCAATATGGTGGCCCATGGCGATTTCGTCGGCGTGGACCATCCGGGGCGCGCCTTCCTGGCGCTCGCCGCCTACTACCGCAATGAGGGGGTGATCAAGAACGACGAGTTGAGCCAGCGGTTGGTGGAACTGGTCGACAAGGAAGCGCTGAAGCGTGCCCGCATCCTGGGTGCGGCCTTCCGCGCTGCTCATATGGTCACGGCGGCCATGCCGGGTGTTCTGCCCCATACGCCGCTCAGCTATGAAGGAAACCGCCTCATCTGGCAGTTGCCGGAGCCCTACGCGAACCTTGAGGGTGAGCGGGTGGAGCGGCGTTTCAAGACGCTCGCCAATCTCCTGGACCGGGAGCCTGAGATCAGGGTCGGGGCGCCGTTCCAGCTGGCGGCGGGCTAGGTTTGTCATTCACGCGAACGCGGGAATCCAGTAACAACAAGTTTGAGTTCAAGCCGGGCATGACAATCCACGCCCTGACCGGCGACATTCACTCCAGCCGTTAGAATGGGTCGATGGCAGAGGATCTCTATTCCGAACTTGGCGTGTCCAAGACCGCGAAGGCCGGTGAAATCACCAAGGCTTACCGCAAGCTCGCCAAGAAGCTGCACCCGGATCTCAATCCGGGGGACAAGGCGGCTGAAGACAGGTTCAAGAAAATCTCCCACGCTTATTCGATCCTGAAGGATCCCGATAAGCGCGGGCAGTACGATCGCGGCGAGATCGATGCGAGCGGACAGGAGCGCCCCGAGGCCCGCTACTACCGCGAACATGCCGGCGGTCCGGAAGGCGCGCGCTACCGTTCCTCGGCGGGTTTCGAGGACATGGGCGACTTCAGCGATCTGTTCGGCGATATGTTCACTGGCGCGCGCGGCGGCCGCCGTGGCGGCGCGCAGTTCTCCATGCGCGGGCAAGACGCGCAGTACCATCTCGACATCAACTTCCTGGATGCCGTCAACGGCACTAAGACGCGGATCACGCTGCCCGATGGCGGCACGCTCGACGTGACCATTCCGCCCGGCGTCAGCGAAGGGCAAGTGCTGCGGCTCAAGGGCAAAGGCATGCCGGGGATGGGCGAGGGGCCTCCGGGCGATGCGCTTGTGGAGATTGGCGTTCGCGGTCACCCCGTGTTCACCCGTGAGGGCAGCGACATCGTGGTCGAGGTGCCGATCAGCTTCGACGAGGCGGTGCTCGGCGGCAAGGTCGAGGTGCCGACGATTAGCGGGCGCGTCGCGGTGACAGTGCCCGCGGGCTCCAACTCGGGCCAGACGCTGCGCCTCAAGGGCCGCGGCGTGAAGGGCAAAGGCGATCAGTTGGTGAAGCTGACCGTGATGATGCCTGAAACGATCCATGACGACTTGAAGCGCTTCGCGGAAGATTGGCGCAAGAGCCATGCATACGATCCGCGGAGCAAGCTGAAGGAGCAAGCGTGATGCCGACCGAGCACGATGTCGTTGCGCGCGTTCACAGCCTCACGGTGACCCGGCTGCGGATTTGGGTGAGTCAGGGACTCATCAAGCCGGCGGACGAGACCGCGCGGAGCTATTCCGAAACGGATATTGCGCGCGCCGATCTCATCTGCACGCTGGAGGACGAGCTTGGGTTTGACGAGGAGGACGTGCCGGTGCTGCTTAACCTGATCGATCAGATTCACGGATTGCGTTCGGAACTGCGCGGACTTCTTGAAGTCCTGGACGAGCTTCCCTCTGACATGCGCAGCACGGTGCGCATGCGCATTGAGAACCGGCGGCGGGGTTAAGCCATGCGGGCGGGCATAATCGTCTTTTATGTGTTGCTGGTCATCTTGCTAACCATGGCCAGCGTGCAATACGGCTTGGGCCGGCTTCCCGGCGACATCGTCGTGGACTTAGGGGATTTCTACTTCTACCTGCCGTTCACGACGGCGCTCATCGTTGCCACGCTTCTAAGCGTTGTCTTCTGGATCTTCCGCCGGTAGCACCCGTACCGCGCCCTTCCGGATTGCGAGAGACAAGTCTCCGCGCTTCAGAGCAAGGGCGTCTTCCCCGAACAGCTTGCGCCGCCAGCCGCGCAAAGCGGCCGCGTCCGCATCGTCGGAACGGGCAATCTGCTCCAGATCGTCGGACGTAGCGATGAGTTTCGGCGCCACGCCGTGGCGTCCCGCGGTCGCTTTTAGCAACACGCGCAAGAGATCGACGATCGCCTGCGCTTCCGGCGGCATGGGCTCGCCACGTCGAAGCGGCGGGACTGTGCTGGGATCACGGTCGAGGCCCTTCTGCACCGTCTCCAACACGGCGCGGCCGCGCTGCGAGCGGGCGAAGCCGTTGTGCAGCGAGCGCAAGGATCCGAGATCCTCCGCCGTGCGCGGGGCTTGACCGGCGATATCGTAAAGCGCCTCGTCTTTGAGGATGCGTCCGCGCGGTACGTCTTGGGTCTGCGCTTCGCGCTCGCGCCAAGCGGCCAGCTCCATCAGGATCGCCAGCGCCTTCGGCGTCTTGATCCGCATCTTGAGCCGGCGCCAGGCATGCTCGGGGTGAGCCTCGTACGTCGCGGGGTCGGTCAGCACCCCCATCTCCTCGCTGAGCCAGCTGGCCCGCTCGGACTTGTCGAGCTGCGCGCGGAGCTTGGGGTAAAGGTCGCGGAGGTAGGTCACATCGCCGAGCGCATAGGTCAGCTGCCGGTCGGTGAGAGGGCGGCGGCTCCAGTCGGTGAAGCGGGAGCTCTTGTCGAGGTTGTGCCCCAGCAGCCGCTTCACCAACATCGAATAGCTGACCGCCTCGCCGAAGCCGCACACCATGGCCGCGACTTGCGTGTCGAAGATCGGTTGTGGCACGACGCCCGCCAGGTGATGCACGATCTCAATGTCCTGGCGCGCGGAGTGAAAGACCTTCAGCACGCTCTCGTCGACCATGAGGTCGAAGAAGGGCTGGAGGTCGAGATCGGGCGCCAGGCTGTCGATCAGGATCTCGGTCTCGCCGCCGGCGATCTGAATGAGGCACAGGCGCGGCCAGAAGGTCTGCTCGCGCATGAACTCGGTATCGACGGTGACGAAGGAAGCGGTGGAGAGCTTGCCGCAAGCCGCCGCGAGGTCCTCAGTACGGGTAATCAAATCCATGGGGGGCGGGTATAGCCTACCGTCCGGCACCCCGTAACCGGGCAATGTGGGAATTTTTCGGACAGGGCCGGGGGCCGCAGATGCGGTCAATGCCGGAAATTCCCCGAAAGCAGGCGATATTCGCCTGATGCGCGCGCGGGCCCCTGGCTCGCCTGCCGTCCCATGCCGAGGCGAAGGGCCGCGCTGGAGGCGCCCGCCTTGACAAGGGCGCGCTTCCTGTGCGGTGTTCCGCGGCACCGAAGCTGACCTCCCACCCTTGAGTCCTTTCAGAGCCATGCACGCTTATCGCACCCACACTTGCGGCGCGCTCCGCAGCGACGATGTCGGCACGTCCGTCCGTATTTCCGGCTGGGTGCACCGGATTCGCGATCATGGCGGCCTATTGTTCATCGACCTGCGCGACCATTACGGCATCACCCAGATCGTGGCCGATCCCGATTCGCCGGTTTTCGCCGCGGCCGAGACCCTGAAGCCCGAATGGGTCGTCAAGATCGACGGCAAGGTGGTGGCGCGCTCCGAGGACACCATCAACCCCAACCTGCCCACGGGCCAGGTCGAGGTGCGGGTCGAGGGGCTTGAGGTCTTGTCGGAATCGGCCGAACTCCCGCTGCCGGTGTTCGGCGAGCCGGACTATCCGGAAGAGACCCGGCTCAAAAACCGCTTCCTCGATCTTCGCCGGGAGACGTTGCACAACAACGTCATGAAGCGCGCGGAGATTATCGCGTCCTTGCGCCGGCGCATGGTCGAAGCGGGCTTCTTCGAGTTTCAGACGCCGATCCTGACGGCCTCGTCGCCGGAAGGCGCGCGCGACTATCTCGTGCCGTCCCGCGTGCATCCGGGCAAATTCTATGCGCTGCCGCAGGCACCCCAGCAATTCAAGCAGCTCATTATGATGGGCGGCTTCGACCGCTACTTCCAGATTGCGCCGTGCTTCCGCGACGAGGATGCGCGCGCCGACCGCAGCCCAGGCGAATTCTACCAGCTCGATCTGGAGATGAGCTTCGTCACCCAAGAAGACATCTTCGAGACGGTCGAGCCGATCTTGCGGGCGCTGTTCGAGGAGTTCGCCGACGGCAAGCCAGTGACGCAGGACTTCCCGTGCATTCCGTACGCGGAGTCCATGCGCAAATACGGCACCGACAAGCCGGACTTGCGCAACCCGATCGAGATGCAGGACGTCACGGACCACTTCCGCGGCTCCGGCTTTAAGATCTTCGCGGGCATGATCGAGAAGGACGCGAATGCGCGCGTCTGGGCGATCCCCGGCAAGGGCGGCGGCTCCCGCGCGGTATGCGACCGCCTGAATGCCTGGGCGCAAGGCGAGGGCCAGCCGGGTATGGCCTATATCTTCTACCGTGAGGGCGAAGGTGCAGGACCGGTGGCCAAGAATGTCGGGCCGGAGCGCACCGCGGCGATCCGCGAGCAGCTTGGCCTTGAGGACGGCGATGCGGTGTTCTTCGTTGCCGGGCTCCCAAAAGAGTTTGCCGACTTCGCCGCGCAGGCGCGGGTCAAAATAGGCGACGATCTGAAACTCTCGGCGACGGACCGCTTCGACTTCTGCTGGATCGTCGACTTCCCCATGTTCGAGTGGAACGAGGACGAGCAGAAGATCGACTTCTCCCACAACCCGTTCTCCATGCCGCAAGGCGGACTTGAGGCGCTCGATGCCATCGAGCCCGAGGAGATCCTGGCTTACCAGTACGATCTCGTGTGCAACGGTGTGGAGCTGTCCTCCGGCGCGATCCGGAACCACAAGCCGGAGATCATGGAGAAGGCCTTCGCTATTGCCGGCTATCCCAAAGAAGAGCTCGAGAATCGCTTCGGCGGCATGTTGCGCGCGCTGCAATACGGCGCACCGCCCCATGGCGGCATCGCGCCGGGTATCGACCGCATGGTCATGCTGCTGTGCGGCGAGGAGAACTTACGCGAGGTGGTCATGTTCCCCATGAACCAGCAGGCCGAAGACCTGCTCATGGGAGCGCCGTCCGAAGTGTCGCAAAGACAGCTTCAGGACCTCAGCATCCGCATTTCTCTGCCTAAAGCAAAAAAATAGCGAACCGTCTTGTGTCTGGCGCGTTTCGCGTCAGTTGCATGACAACGC
>NZ_JBFFQD010000024.1:0-36034 GCF_041573655.1 Methyloceanibacter sp. | reverse complement strand
GCGCCGCGCAACGCAAGCCGCCATGGTCGTAATGCGCTCGGACGGACGCGTGCTCGCCATGGTTGGCGGCCGCGACTATGACCAGAGCAAGTTCAATCGCGCAGTACAGGCGCGCCGCCAGCCTGGCTCCTCGTTCAAACTGTTCGTCTACCTCGCCGGCTTGCGAGCGGGGCTCAAGCCTAGCAGCATCGTCGTCGACCAGCCGGTGCGCGTTGGGCGCTATACGCCTCGGAACTTCGGCAATCGTTATCTCGGCACGATAAGGCTGCACCGCGCATTCTCCTCGTCCGTCAACACCGTGGCGGTGCAGATCGCAGAAGCGACGCGGCGCAGGCCCGTGATTCAGGCCGCGCGCGACCTTGGCATCACCACACCACTCAAAGCGCGTCCGAGCCTGGCGCTGGGTGCCTTCGAGGTGACCTTGCTTGAGATGACAAGCGCCTATGCTGCCGTGGCCGCCGGCGCCTATCCGGTGAAGCCTTGGTCGGTCACCGGCTACGAGGAGATCGACCTGGAGGTCACGCCGCCTAAGGGCGCGGGCCGCTGGCGGCTTAACGAGCGACAATATATGCGCGCGCTGCTGCGCGCCGTGGTCAAGAACGGCTCAGGCCGGAGGGCAAAGCTCCCCGTCAATTCGTTCGGCAAGACCGGCACCAGCCAAAGATATCGCGATGCCTGGTTCATTGGCTTTGCCGGCAATCTCGTCGTGGGCGCGTGGGTCGGAAACGACAACTCCAAACCCATGAAGGGAGTCACGGGGGGCAGTCTGCCGGCGGAGATCTGGGGCAGGTTCATGCGCAAGGCGATCGAGCATGATGGCTTCAGAAACAACGGACGTGTGGCCGCCTTTGACGCCAAGCCTCGCAAGCGTAAAGTGAGGTTCGTCAAGGCCGGCTTCTGGCTGGACGCCGGCAAGGCCAACAACAAGAAAAAGCAGAAGCAGAAGAAGAAAAACAAGAAGCGCAAAAAGAACAAGAAGGCCAAGAAGCGCTAAGGCCAGCGGGTTGTGGCCAAGGGAGCCATGATCCTCGGGGAAGGGGCAAGCCAAACCACTGCGAATCAGGCATGATTCCGGTCATGGCGGATCGTTCCAGACTTGCCACCGAGCGCATGAGCGTCAGCATCGTTCGCGCGGCGCCGCGGATCGGGCGTCAGCGCGTTACGTTCTGCGCGCTGGAGGGATCTTTGCTGATCCTCATCGAGGCGGACAGCGAGGATGAGGCGCACGCGATCTGCGCCGAGCAAGGGCTCGAGTTTCACTCGCTCTGCGAAGGCTGACGGCGCCTGGCTGGCAAAGCGTGCCTAGTCCTTCTTGGGCGGCTTCGACTGCATGTTGCGGAAGGCGTCGGCCATGAGCCAGGAGAGCTGCTGAGCCTGAATGCCAAAGGTCTGCATCTGAGTCTGCACGTAGCGGCTCTGGAGCGTCACGACGTCCTGCATATCCTTGGCATTGGCAAGATCGCTGGCGAGCGAGAAGGACCGTTCCGCGTTCTCCTTGGCAAAGGAGACGGCACGCTCTTGCAGGGCCTTGAAGTTGCCCGCCTCGGGGGCGCCGGTCGACGACCAGGCATTCATAGCTTGGCTCATGAACTCCATGAACTGGCCATAGGCCACGCGCGCCTCCTCAACGTTCTTCTCAGCGAGTTCGCGCATTTCGGTCGGAATTTCGAACATCTTATTGTCTGGCATCGGTTCCCCTTAAGCCCGGTTTTCTTGGCCTCGCGGCCTCTCAGCCGGTCGTGGTAGTAGCCCTAGATTACAGCATTTTTCGGCAATCACACTATGGTCTGCGACCTTAAGGAAGGCTTGCCTCCAAGGTCTATGGCGGGCTTGGCGCTTGGTGAAGGCCCTGCTTCGTGGCACCAAGCGCAGCAATGACGCCTCAGACCGATTCCCCGGCGCCTGGACCTGCGGAACTGACACCGCGCGCGCTTGCCACCGGCCTCCTCCTTGGCGCGCTGCTCGCGCCCTGCAACGTCTATTCGGGCCTGAAGATCGGCTGGTCGTTCAACATGTCGATCACGGCGCTGTTGCTCGCCTTCGCCTTCTGGATGCCGCTTGCGCGGCTCTGCAAGCTCGCGCCATGGGGCATGCTCGAAAGCAACATCAATCAGACGACGGCCTCCGCAGCAGCGGCGATCACATCGAGCGGCTTGGTGGCACCCATCCCGGCCCTGGCGGTGATGACGGGCGAGAACCTGCATTGGGCCCCGCTGACGATGTGGGTCTTCACTGTGAGCTTTCTCGGCGTGTGGGTCGGTTGGTATTTGCGGCCGCGCATGATCGTGCAATCGAACCTCGTCTTCCCCGCGGGCATGGCGACGGCCCAGACCATGCTGGACATGTTCGCGCATAGGCGAGAGGCCATGGCGCGGGTGAAGGTCCTGCTGTCGGCGCTGATCGGCGCGGTCCTGTTCAACGTGGTCGATAAGCTGGTGTGGCACATTCCGCGGCTGGGGCCTTCGGTGACAGCCTCGAAGCTCACCTTCGTTTTCGATCCATCGCTTCTGTTGATCGGCTTTGGCGGCATTATCGGCCTGCGCGCCGGCCTTGGCCTCTTGTTCGGCGCGCTGATCGCTTGGGGGCTCATTGCGCCTCAACTGATCGCGCACGACATCGTTATCGTCTCGCAAGACGCGTCGAACTGGTTCGAGCCGCTCGTGGGCTGGCTTCTTTGGCCTGGCGTCGCCATGATGCTGGCCGGAAGCCTTACAAGCTTCGGGGCGTCGCTGCTCGACGTGTCAAAGCCGCATAGACGCCCGCAGGCCCGCGCGCAAACTTCCGGCAGCGGCAGGCTGCAGTTCGCCGGCTTCGTGGCCGCCGCCGCGCTCGCCATCGCGCTTCAGATCATCTTGTTCGACGTGCACTGGACCATGGCGCTTGCGTCCATTCCCATTGCCTTTGCGCTGGCCACTGTGGCAGCGCGGGTCGTGGGCGAAACGTCCGTCGCGCCCATCGGCGCGATTGGCAAGCTGTCTCAGCTCTCCTTTGGTGTCATGGCGCCCGGTCAGCCCATCACCAATTTGATGACGGCGAATGTCGCAGGCGGCGCCGCAGGACAGTCGGCGGATCTCCTGAACGATTTCCGCGCGGGCTACGAGGTCGGTGCGCATCCCGCCCGTCAGGTCGCGGCCCAATGCGCGGGCGTCGTTGTGGGGAGCCTGGTCAGTAGTCTCGTCTACCTGATGCTGATCCCGGATCCTACGACGCAGCTCTTCACGCCCGAATGGCCGGCGCCGGCGGTCGCGGTTTGGAAAGCCGTGGCCGAAGCGCTCAGCCATGGGCTGAACGGCATTGCGCCGTCGGCGCTCATCGCGATGGCCATCGGCGCGGTGCTCGGTATAGGCCTCGCGCTGGCGGAGCGCTGGCTGGACAAGAAATATCTCCTCTTCGTGCCGAGCGGGGCCACGTTGGGCCTTGCGTTCGTGATTCCCGCAAGCACGTCGCTAATGCTGTTCGCGGGCGCCGCGCTTGCCAGTCTTGCACACAAGTTTGCGCCCAACTGGTCCGCGCGGTTCCTCTTGAGCGTGGCGGCAGGGCTCGTGGCGGGCGAAAGTCTCTTCGGCGTTGTCTCGGTATGGTTCTAAAGGCTCATCCGCACAGATATCTCACTGGCAAGCCCCGGGAGGTCTTGTTTTGACGACCGTGACGACTGGCATGATTGGCGGTGGCTTCTATAACCGCCACTCTGCGCCCCAAGCGAATGCACTCGAATATGTTCTGCCTTGGCTCATCGAGGCCGCCGCGGCCATGGATCTCTCGCCGGTGCCCGAGGCGGTCACTCTGGCGGACTTCGGATGCTCGGAAGGCCAAAACTCGATCAAGGTGATGCATGCGGTGCTGCCGGTCTTGCGGTCGCGCACCAGCCGGCCGCTGGTGACGATCCATAGCGATTTGCCGACCAATGACTTCTCCGAGGCGCTGCTGGCGCTGCGGCCGCAAGGCCAGTCGGTGTTCGGAGAGAACACTTATTCGGCGATCCTCGGTGGCTCGATGTTCGACCGGCTCCTGCCGCCGCGCTCACTCCATGTCGCCATGACGTTCAATGCGGTCGGTTTCTTGAGCCGGCGGCCGCTCGATCGTCTGCCGGGTTACATCCTGCCGAATGGACCAAGCGCGCTGCGCAATGTCGGTGCGGTGACAGAGACCGAAAGGAGCGCTTTCGCCGAGCAGGCAGGCGCCGATCTGGAGAGCTTCTTGCGTGCCCGCGCGGTGGAGCTTGTGCCCGGTGGGAAGCTGTTGGTTCAGGTGTTCGGGATGGGTGAAGAGTATCGCACCTGTGATGGCCTCTACGATGTCCTGAACGATGCGGTTTTGGAGGCGGTTACCTCCGGTCAGATCGATCCGGCGACGTACGACGCCTACTACCAGCCCGTCTATTTCCGCACGCTCAAAGAGCTGCTCACGCCCTTAGAGGCAGGCACGGGCGTGTGCACCGACTTGTTCAGCATCGACCGGGCCGAGTTCTATGAGGTGCCAGTCCCCTTTGTCGAAGACTTCAAGCAAAACGGCGCCGCCGCAGCCTATGCTAGCGCTTACACGCGCTTCTTGCGTGCTTTCACCGAGCCGGTGCTGCGCCTTGCGCTAGGTGACAATCCAAAGACGGATGCAGTCGTCGGCGATGTGTTCGGCCGTGTCGAGCAGTTGCTGACTGCGCATCCGGAGCGTTACCGGTTTGACTATGTCAGCGTGGCAGCACTTATGACCCGCACCGGCTAGCCGAAGGGACGCGCTACTCGGCGGCTTCGGCGTGGGCTTCCATCGCCGCCAAATAGCGCTCCACGTCGAGCGCCGCCATGCAGCCCATGCCGGCAGCGGTGACGGCCTGGCGGTAGACGTCGTCGGTCACGTCGCCGGCGGCGTACACGCCCTCAAGGCTCGTCGCTGTGGAGCCGGGTTCGGTCTTGATGTAGCCGCCTTGCTTCAGCGCGAGCTGATCCTTGAACAGCTCGGTCTGCGGTGAGTGACCGATGGCGATGAACACGCCGTCGATAGGCATGGTGGTCTCATCGCCCGTCTTGGCGTTTCTGAGCTTGGCGGCCGTGACGCCAAGAGGATCCTCATCGCCCAGCACCTCGGCAAGCTGATGGTCCCACAGCACCTCGATCTTGGGGTGCTTGAACAGGCGCTCTTGCAGAATCTTCTCCGCGCGCAAAGCATCGCGCCGGTGCACCAGCGTCACCTTGTCGGCGAGGTTGGCGAGATAAAGCGCTTCCTCTACGGCGGTGTTGCCGCCGCCGACTACGATCACGTTCTTTCCGCGGTAGAAGAACCCGTCGCAGGTGGCGCAGGCCGACACGCCGAAGCCCTGGAACTTGTCTTCAGAGGGAAGGCCAAGCCAGCGCGCCTTGGCGCCCGTGGCGATGATCACCGCATCGGCGGTGTACTCGGTGCCGCTGTCGCCTTTGAGCTTGAAGGGGCGCTGCTTGAGGTCGGCCTCGACGATGGTGTCGGCGACGAGATCGGTGCCGACATGCTCGGCTTGCGCGCGCATCTGGTCCATGAGCCAGGGGCCCTGGATCACATCGGCGAAGCCGGGATAGTTCTCCACGTCCGTGGTGATGGTCATCTGACCGCCGGGCTGGATGCCTTCGATCAGGACCGGCTCCAGCATGGCCCGCGCTGCATAGATCGCGGCCGTGTAGCCGGCCGGACCGGCGCCGATAATGATCACCTTGGCGTGACGGGAACCCATGGAAGAAGCCTCTCGGTTCAAATTAGGAAGCAAGACGTAAGCATGCCCGCCGCTCTGCGCAACCGGCTTTGGGCGCCGCCGTTTTACGCTTTGGTTTCAAGATCAAGCGCCTCGCGAATGCGCGCGGCGACCATTTCGGTGTCGTTTATCGGGGCATAGGTCCACGATTCGAGGTGCCCTTCGAAGGGACGCGTGGCCCCACGCTCGCGCATCAGGGCATGGAAGCGCGCAAGTCGCGTCGAGCGGCCGGGCATGGCCTGCACATAGACCGGTTTGCCGGTTCCCGCCGCTTCGGTGACCATGTTGACGGAGTCCTCGGTGACGACGATGGCGTCCGCCAGCGCGAGAAACGCGAAATAGGGGTTGTAGCCCGTTTCGTCCCAAACGAAGTGGGGCGTGTCGGCGATCGCCTTGGATAGGGCGTCAAGCGACTCCACGCGGGTCCGCCGCGAGGGCGTGACCAGAAGCGATCCACCCGTTTCGCGGGCCATATCCGCCAGCTTCGCGCCAAAGGCTGCCGCCGTCTCCGGGGGAAAGCTGAAAGCTTGGCTCTCGCCGCCGAGCTCCACCGCGACACGGGGGTGGGGCAGCTTCGCGATGGTGGGCGCAAAACGTTCGCCTGCTTCAGCGAGCCGTTCCGCGGTGACGCCGTGGACAGCGCCGAAGGTGGTGATGACGTTCGGGCCTTCGAAATTGTCGTGGGCTGGGGCCGCGACCAGGTCGAAGAGGCGCGCGGGCACTTTCGGATTTTGAATGTGAAGGGCGTAGGCGCCTGACAGCCGCTTGATCGCCAGTGCCATGGGAACGCCGCGCCGGCCGATCGAGATGATTAGACGCGGCCAAGGCGGCTCCAGAGCCTCGTTACTCTTCGTTTGGCGGAGTAGGGCTTGTGGCGGCAGGAGGAGCTGCCCCGGCGCGGGCAGGAGCCGCAGGAGCCCTTTGGGGGCGACCCGCTTCAGGGCGTAGGGGAGGCCGACGGCTTCGGCCATGGCGATCCCTTGCGCCTCCATGCCGACGGACCCATCGGTGACGATCCACGTCTTGGCCGTGCGGGCCTTGCGGCTCTCGGCAATCAGCGCGGCGGCGCCTTCGGCATCTCCGCCGGGCGTGCTCTGGGGGTCGCCAAAATTTCCGGAATGGGGAACGTTCAATTTCTTTTCGATTCTTTTGCGAGGAAGACGTAAAGTTGCGCAAAGCCGAAATTTATCGAAGCTTGCGGGCTCATTAGGCGCCTTCTAGCGCGTTGAGCCTGTGATCGTCCAGGGAGCTTGAGTACCCATGCGCGCCGCCCGCCTCGATGCCACGGACTGGTTGATTCTGCGCGAGCTTCAAGCGGACGGGCGGATCACCAATATTGAGCTAGCCCGCAAGGTCGGGATCTCGGCGCCGCCCTGTCTGCGCCGGGTGCGGGCGCTGGAAGAAGCCGGGATCATCGAGGGCTTCACCGCGATCCTCAACGATAAGGCGCTCGGCTTCGACGTTTCCGCCTTCGCCATGATCAAGCTGCACAGCCAGGCCGAGGCCGATCTGATTGCCTTTGAGGAACGGGTCGCGGCATGCGCGATCGTGCGCGACTGCTACATGCTCTCCGGTGAGATCGATTTCCTGCTGCGCTGCGTGGCGCCGGACTTAAGCGCCTTCCAAGAGTTCATCATCCACGAACTGACCGCCGCGCCGAACGTGGAGAGCGTCAAGACGACGCTCGTCATCCGCACCTCCAAGCACGCCGCGGGCGTGCCGACGGAGCTCGTCTCCGGCGAGATGCGGGCGAAGTAGCCGTTAGCGCGCGACGTTGGCGTAGACCGCGAGATTGCGGTAGGCCTCGGCGCTCTCGTGCGCCAAGTCTGGGCCGACAGGCGTTCGGCCCTTCATGGCGCGGATCGCGCCGTCCTTGGCGCCGTCGATCAGATTGTCGGTGATCAACGCAGGACCGGCGGACGGGTCGACCGACACCGCGATGCCGACATGGCTCTTGCGGATCACGTTGTCCGTGACGCTGACATCACGCAAATACTTGGCCCAACCGGCGAAGATGCCATAGGCCGGCGCGCCCTCGATGACGTTGCCGGTGACGACGGTGTCGGCCTCGACGCCGATGCCGACGCCGCGAACCTCGCCCTGCTTCCGCAAGAACAGATTGCGGATCACATTGCCTTGCACCACAGCGAGCCGGCCACCTTCGTTGAAGTTGGTGACGGAGATGCCCATAGCCGCGGTGTCGACGATGTTGTTGGCGACCACGGCGCCTTGGAATCCGAATTCGGCATAGAGCGCCACCTCACCGAGCCGGGTGCAGGAATTGGCCACCATCTGGCAGTTCGAGCCGGCGTTGGAGCGGATGGCGGAAAAGGCGCAATCGGCGATGCGGTTCTGCGTGATCAGCACAGAGCCCGCACGGAACACATTGATACCATTGCCGTTCTGTCCGCTGCCGCCGCTCTTGGCGCCAATGCGCTCGATGCGGTTGGCACTGACGATTGTCCCGTCCTCGCCTGTCTTGGACCGCCAAACGAGAATGCCGTTGTCGCCGCAGTCGTGGACGTGGTTGTGGCTGATCTCGAGGCCGTTCGCGTCTTCGCTGACGAGCGCACCTTTGGCGATCGTGTCGATCTCGCACTCGGCGACGCGCCCAGCGGCCTTGCGCAGCGCGATGCCCTCTTCGCTCGAGCCCGTGACGCGGCAGTCCGCAATGTCGAGGTGCGTCGTCTCGGTGGCGATGATCAGCGCGCCGTTGTCGCCAAGGGGCTTGCCGTCGCCGTCGAGGACGAGGCCCGACAGGCGCACATTGTCCGTGCCTTCGGTCTCCAGAATGGCCCGGCCGCCTGCATGGCGGAGAATCGTGAGCCCCGGCACACCATGAATATGCGTGCCAGTTTTTAGGACAAGCCGTTCTGTCGCGTATGTACCGGCGGGAAGATAGAGCGGTGTGCCGGCCGCAGCGGCTGCGTCGGCGGCTCGTTGTAGCGTCGCGGTCTGATTGATGGCGCCGTCCGCGGGCACAATGCCGAACGTGCTGAAGGCTTCCGGCGCGCTCGTGTCGCGAGCGGCCGCGCTATGCGGGTCAGCTGCCGCGGTAAGCCCGGCGCCAAGGCCGGCCAGCATGAACTCTCGGCGGGCAATCTTCATTGCCGTGCTTCCCTGGCTTCGACGACGAAGCGCAGCGCTTCTTGCGCGGCGCTCAGGAGATTTTTCTCCTCGAGGTCGCCGCCTTGCGCGCGCATCAACGGCACATGGATAAAGATCGTGTCGCGGCCGCGCTCGCGCGCCCATTCGAGCGAACGGTAATAGAGATAGTTGCAGAGATAGCGGCCGCAAGAGCGCGAGGCGTTCGCGCCGTGGCCTTGGGCACGCAAGTGTGCAGCGAGCGCGTTTACGGGAAGCCCGCTATCGAGGCGGGGTTGACCGTTCGGCGAAATGGCGGACTTGGGTGGAAGGGCCCCACGCGCATCGGCCCGGCGCAGGGCGCGGTTATGCGCGCTGTGCTCGATGCGAAGGGCCTTCGCGGTCTGGCTCACGCCAAAGTGAATCATAACATCGGGTTCCAGGTCGGCGTAGAGCTGCGGGGTGCGCGCGGCCACGGCGTCCCATTCGGTCGGCAGGATCTGGCCATGGAGGTCCAAACCGCCTTCCGGTGTCCGTGCGGTAAGCGTTTCGGCGAGCCAGCCCGAGGGGTTCTCGTCGACGCCGGGAAAGGGACCAAAGCCCGTGAGGAGGACGCGCGGTGCCATATCAATGGCTTACTAGGGGCTTGGGCGCGAGGGAAGGAAATTCGCGTGAGCGTGGTTACTCTTGTTCTTTCTCGGGCTCGTTCAACCCCACGAGCTCGGCCAGGGCCTCGGCCCCTTCTGTCGGGGTCAGCGTGCCGTTGCGCACCTGCTCCTCAATGTCCTGGTATTGCCGCGCCGCGCGGCGGCCGCCCTTAAAAGCGGCCAGCAGACGCTGTTCAAAGATCTCGCGCATCCAGGCCGTGGCCTGCTCGGCGCGGCGCTCATCGAGAATGCCCGCTTCCGACAACGTGCTGTGGCATTCGCCGATCTTGTCCCACAGCGCGTCGAGGCCGGTGTTGTCGCGGGCGGAAAGTGTCAGCACTGCGGGCTGCCATGCCGCGCTGCTCGCGGCGAGGATATGCAGAGCCGCACGGTACTCGGTGGCGGCGCGGTTGGCGCGTTCGATATTGTCGTTGTCGGCCTTGTTGACGGCGATGATGTCGGCCAGTTCAAGGAGGCCCCGCTTGATGCCTTGCAGCTCATCGCCCGCGCCTGGAATGGCAACGACGACGTAGACGTCCACCATGTTGGATACGGCGGTTTCGGATTGGCCGACGCCCACCGTTTCGACCAGGACGACGTCGAAACCTGCTGCTTCGGCAATGGAGATGGTCTCGCGCATGGTCTTGGTCACCCCGCCGAGGCTCGCGCCGGCGGGCGAGGGGCGGATATAGGCATCGTCCTCGGAGGCGAGCTGTCCCATGCGCGTCTTGTCGCCGAGAATGGAGCCGCCGGTGCGCGAGGACGTGGGGTCCACCGCAAGCACAGCCACCTTGTGGCCTTGGCTAATCAGGTTGACGCCGAGCTGGTCGATGAGGGTCGACTTGCCGGCGCCGGGTACGCCGCTGATACCGACGCGGATCGCCTTGCCCGTGTCAGGCAACAGCGTCTTCAGAAGATCGCGCGCACGGGCCTGGTCCTCGGGCCGCGCGCTTTCGATCAGGGTGATGGCGCGCCCCAGGGCCACGCGGTCGCCCGCGCGGATGGCCTTGGAGAGGTCCTTGACGGTTTGAGTGCTTTTCTTGCCGCTCATGACATGCGGGGGTAGGGGCTAACGGGCCGAAGCGCAAGCTGCGATCGTCGCGTCACTCCGCGGCGTCGGCCTTGGCGGCATCGATGCCGAGCTTGGCGAGGATATCAATGGCAGCATCGGCGATGGGCGTGCCCGGACCGAAAATGGCCTTGGCACCGGCTTCATAGAGTTCTGGATAGTCCTGAGGCGGGATCACGCCGCCCAGCACGATCACGATGTCGCCGCGCCCTTGCGCTTCCAACGCCTCGCGCAATGCCGGCACCAGCGTCAGGTGGCCGGCTGCCAGCGACGATACGCCGAGAATGTGCACGTCGTTTTCGACTGCCTGGCGCGCGGCCTCTTCCGGCGTTTGGAACAGAGGTCCGATGTCGACGTCGAAGCCAAGATCGGCGAAGGCCGAGGCGATGACCTTCTGGCCGCGATCGTGCCCGTCCTGGCCCATCTTGGCGACCAGGATGCGGGGCCTGCGGCCATGCTCGGTCTCGAAAACGTCGATCAGTTCTGCAACGCGGGCCATGTTTCCGTCCTTGCTGCGACCCATCTCGGATTTATAGACGCCGGTGATTGCCGAAACGTTGGCGCGATGGCGGCCATAGATCTTCTCCAGCGCGTCGGAGATCTCGCCGACGGTGGCCTTGACGCGGGCCGCCGCCACGGCGCCCTCCAGAAGGTTTCCCGTGCCTGTCTCGGCGTATTGCGTGAGCGCGTCAAGGGCTTCGCGTACGGCCGCTTCGTCCCGCTCGCCCCGCAGACGCTCCAGCTTCTCCAGCTGCTGACGTCGCACGGCACGATTGTCCACTTTGAGAATGGCGATGTCCGCGTCCTTTTCGGCGCGGTACTTGTTCACGCCGACGATGGTCTGCCGGCCGGAATCGATGCGGCCTTGCGTGGCGGTCGCCGCCTGCTCGATCATGCGCTTGGGGATGCCGGCCTCGATAGCCTTGGCCATGCCGCCGAATTTTTCGACCTCTTCGATGTGCTGCATCGCTCTGGCCGCGAGATCGTAGGTCAGCCGCTCCACGTAATAGCTGCCGCCCCACGGGTCGATGATGCGCGTGGTGCCGCTTTCCTTTTGCAGCATGAGCTGGGTGTTACGGGCGATCCGCGCTGAGAAGTCCGTGGGCAGAGCCAGCGCCTCGTCAAGCGCATTGGTGTGCAGCGACTGCGTATGGCCTTGCGTCGCCGCCATGGCCTCCACACAGGTGCGGATCACGTTGTTGTAGACGTCCTGCGCCGTGAGACTCCAGCCGCTTGTCTGGCAGTGCGTGCGCAGCGCCAGCGACTTGGGATTCTTCGGCGCGAACTCATCCATCATGAGTTTCGCCCAGAGCAGACGCGCGGCGCGCATCTTGGCGATCTCCATGTAGAAGTTCATGCCGATGGCCCAGAAGAAGGAGAGCCGGGGCGCGAAGGTATCGACGTCGAGCCCTGAGGCGATTGCCGCGCGCACATATTCGATGCCGTCGGCAAGTGTGTAAGCGAGCTCAAGGTCCGCCGTCGCGCCGGCTTCTTGCATGTGATAGCCGGAGATCGAGATCGAGTTGAAGCGCGGCATCTCCTTCGACGTGTAGCCGATGATATCGGAGACGATGCGCATCGAAGGCTCGGGCGGATAGATGTAGGTGTTCCGCACCATGAACTCTTTGAGGATGTCGTTCTGAATGGTGCCCGAGAGGTCCTTATGGGCGACACCTTGCTCTTCGCCGGCGACGATAAAGAGCGCGAGCACCGGAAGCACCGCGCCGTTCATGGTCATGGACACAGAGACCTGATCGAGCGGGATACCGTCGAACAGGGTGCGCATGTCGTAGATGGAGTCGATGGCGACGCCCGCCATGCCGACATCGCCGGTCACGCGGGGATGGTCGGAATCGTAGCCACGATGGGTGGCGAGATCGAAAGCGATGGAGACGCCCTGCTGACCGGCGGCGAGGTTGCGGCGATAGAAGGCGTTGGAGTCCTCGGCCGTCGAGAAGCCGGAATATTGGCGCACCGTCCAAGGACGCTGCACATACATGGTGGGGTAGGGGCCGCGTAAGTATGGCGCCACGCCGGGAAGCCCATCGAGGAAGTCGAGGCCCTTGAGGTCCTCACGCCCGTAGACCGGCCTGACGGCAATCCCTTCCGGCGTCTCCCAGGCCTCGGCGCCTGGCTCGAGCGCCGGCTCGCGCGGGTCCTGGAAGTCGATCTCGGTGAATTTCGGAATCCCAGCCACTCAAGCCCCCAAATTCTCATATGCGCCGTGCAGCGTCGAAAGTGCGTCGGCCCCCGCCGAGACAAAGCTCTCGATGCCGGCCGCCTTAAGCGCGGTCTCAAGCTCGCCGGGCTTGCCCGCCAGATAGATGTGTTGCGCGCCGATGTCCTTGAACGCACGGGCTGCCAGCGCGCCCTCGCTCGCATAGACCTTGTCCGAGGAGCAAAGACAGACGAGCTTCGCGCCGGACGTTTCGAAGTCCTGTAGCATTTCGTCCAGGCTCTGCGCGGCTTCAGGTGCGACGGCCTCGATGCCGCCTGCTTCGAACAGGCTTTTGGCGAAACTTGCGCGCGCGTTGAAGTCGGCCGGGCGCCCCAAGCAAGCCAGATAAATCTTAGGCCGCGCGTTATGCGCGGCGAGATAGGTATCGCTTCGGTCGCGCAAGGCCTCGAAGGACTCCGCGGCGCGTGCCGGCCTCAAAGGCTCGGCCGTCTGCTCGCCGTTGGTGTCGCGCGGCGCAGACTTTGCGCCGTCGAGAACGGCAACTGCGTCCTCGCCAAGATCAGGAAAATCGCTGGTACCAATGAGAGCGTCCTTGCGGCGCGCCATGGCCGCTTCACGCGCGGCGCGCGCCTTGGCGACGGCGCTCTGAATGAGTCCGGACCGCAGAGCCTCGGCGGGGCCGCCTTCGTTCTCGATCGCTTGGAACAGTTTCCACGCTTCCTGGCAGAGTTCGCCGGTCAGCGACTCCATGGCGCCCGATCCGGCGGAGGGATCTGCGACGCGATAAAGGTTCGACTCTTCGAGAAGGATGGTCTGCGTGTTGCGGGCAACCCGGCGGGCGAACGCGTCAGGCAGTCCGACGGCCGCGCTGAACGGCATGATAGAGATTGCGTTCGCGCCGCCAACTGCGGCAGCGAGCGCGGCAATCGTGCCGCGCACGATGTTTCCTTGCGGATCGCGCTTGGTCATCATGCGCCAGGCAGTCTCGGCGCTAACAAAAGCAGGCTCGGGCTCCAGCCCGCATGCCTCTTCGACGCGCGACCACAATTTCCGAATGCTGCGGAACTTGGCCGTGGTGAGGAACTGGTTCTGGTCTGCGGCGAGTCGGAAGAAGACGAGACGGCGTGCGTCATCGAGCGGTACGCCCCCGTCATGTGCCGCGCGGACATAAGCGAGTGCGGTGGAGAGCGCGAAGGCCAGCTCCTGGGCTTCGGTGCCCCCGGCGGCATGTACGGGCCGGCCGTCGCCAACGGCCAGTGGGCTCTTGAAGCCTTGCGCGACCAACTCCCCTGCCAGGTTCGCGAAAAAGTTCGCCATGTCCGGCCAGACCACATTGTTCCGGCCATTGACAGCGAGTACGCCGATGGGGTCGAAGCCGAAACGGATGTTGACGTCGCTCGGTGCAAGTCCGCGCTGCTGCACGAGATTGGCGAGCATGCGCCCTGTGTCTTCACAGAGTGGACCCATCTGAAGTTCGACGGGAACGCCCCATTCGAAATGCACGCCGTCGAGCGCTTCTTTCAGAAGGCCTTCCGACGGCGGGACCGCGAAGCCGTAATCGCCGACCGAGCCTTCGAACACGAGGCTAAGACCGCCGGCGCCACTATTGAGATCTTCGAGGATCTGCCGATTGGCCGTCCTGCCGTCGGCGATCTCGATGCGTTGCGTGACTTCCCACGGTATGCCCGGCGCGCGGCCAGGCACGACGTCCGCATCGCTCGCCCGGCCATAGAGTGGCTCGATGACGATGCCGTCATAGCTCTTCGATTCAAGCGAAGAGATTGATGCGCCTTTGAGCGCCTTTTCCACCAGCGCCTTCCAGGCTGCCTCATCGGCGGGCGGGAAGTCGCGGGCGAGGGGAAGTTCTGCCATTTCCACTAACCCTAGAATGATCCTAGATTTTTCCTAGCACGAAGCTTGGGCGCCGAGAAACCTGGTGGAATACCAGAGAAAATGGGGCAATGGCCACCTTGGCGTCGGGCTCGGGCTACCGCTAAAGTGCCGCAGACCAAGATGCGACGAGGAGAGGGTCATGGCGAGGCGGAGCAGGACGCCGGAGACGGGCGACGATACGGAGGACGAGACGGCAACGACGAAGCCGGGAAAGCGGGCAGCCAAGAAGAAGAGGGCCGCGAAGAGACCGCGAAAAACCGCCCGTAAGTCCGCCAAAAAGAAAGCCGTGCCGAAGGCCGCCGAAGCGGTGGCGGATCCTGCTCCTATTGAGTTGCCGGACGATTGCGTCTTCATCGGCAAGAGCGACAAGCCCGAATACATCCTTCTGAAGCTCGCCAACCGCCACGGACTCATTACCGGCGCCACGGGCACGGGCAAGACCGTGACGCTGCAAGGGCTTGCGGAGAGCTTTTCGGACCAAGGCGTGCCGGTATTTTGCGCCGACGTGAAGGGCGACCTCTCGGGCGTCGCCGAGATGGGCGTGGAGAAGGGCTGGATCAAAGAACGCGCCGCGATGCTCGGATACGAGGTCCCGTACAGTGCCCATCCGGTGATCTTCTGGGACCTGTTCGGTGAGCAGGGACACCCCATCCGCACGACCGTCACGGAATTGGGGCCGCTTCTTCTGTCGCGCCTGATGGATCTCAGCGATGCGCAAGAAGGCGTGCTGAATATCGCTTTCCGCATCG
The DNA here is from genome assembly GCF_041573655.1 of Methyloceanibacter sp. Lineage (GTDB taxonomy): Bacteria > Pseudomonadota > Alphaproteobacteria > Rhizobiales > Methyloligellaceae > Methyloceanibacter. Next base: position 20,700 of record NZ_JBFFQD010000024.1, on the reverse strand, counting down.
CCGACGACGAGAAACTGCCGCTTCTCGATCTGAAGGATCTGCAATCCTTGCTTCAGAACCTCGCCAGTCGCGCGAAGGACCTCACCACGAAATACGGCAATGTCAGCAAGGTTTCGATCGGCGCCATCCAGCGCTCACTTCTTGTGCTGGAGCAGCAAGGCGCGGAGTACTTCTTCGGCGAGCCGGCGCTGGACGTCAGGAAGGACTTGATGCGCAAGGACTCAGACGGGCGCGGCTATATCAGCGTGCTCGCGGCCGACAAGCTGATGCAAAGCCCGCGGCTCTACGCGACGTTCCTCCTGTTCCTGTTGTCGGAGCTGTTCGAGGAGTTGCCGGAAGTCGGCGATCCCAAGAAGCCCAAGCTCGTTTTCTTCTTCGACGAGGCGCATCTGTTGTTCCGCGATGCGCCCAAGGTTCTCTTGGAAAAGGTCGAGCAAGTGGTTCGCCTCATTCGCTCCAAGGGCGTCGGCGTCTACTTCGTGACGCAGAACCCGCGCGATATTCCCGACACGGTGTCGCGGCAGCTCGGCAACCGCGTGCAGCACGCGTTGCGCGCGTTCACGCCTTCGGAGCAGAAAGCAGTGAAGGCCGCGGCTGAAACGTTCCGCGAGAATCCGGACATCGATACCGAGACGGCGATCATGGAGCTGGGGATCGGCGAGGCGCTGGTCTCGACCCTCGACAAAAAGGGCCAGCCCAGTATGGTCGAGCACACCTTCATCAAGCCGCCATCGTCGCAAGTGGGCCCGCTGAGCCCGAAGCAACGCAGAGCCATCATCGAGGATAGCCCTGTCGCCGGCGTCTATGACGAGGTTCTGGACCGCAAGTCGGCATATGAAATTCTGAAGAAGCGGACCGAACAGCGCGCCAAGGAGCTTGCCGAGGCCGAGGCGGCCGACGAGAAGACCAAGACCTCCCGTAAGAAGTCCGGCGGGCGGCGTGGCGACAGTTTCTGGACGGCGCTCGGAAAATCCGTCGTGCGCTCCGTGGTGCCGATGGCAACGCGGGTGCTGGAGGACGCTATCAAGCGCAATACCATGGGCGGCATTTCGCGCCGCCGCTAAGCGCGCAGACTCTCATCGTCCTGTGCTATCACGCCCGCCATGTTCACGCTTGATGCCATCTCTTTGCGGCTTGGCGGCCATGTTATCTTGGACCGCGCCAGCGCCGCGCTGCCGCCCCGGTCCCGTGTGGGGCTCGTGGGACGCAACGGGGCGGGGAAGTCGTCGCTCCTAAAGCTCATTGCCGGGGTGTACGAGCTTGATGGCGGCCGCATCGAGGCGCCGTCGGGCACGCGCATCGGCTATGTGGCGCAAGAGGCGCCGGGCGGTTCGGCAACGCCCTTCGAGACAGTTCTTGCGGCGGCGGAGGAGCGGGCCGCGCTTCTGGCGGAAGCCGAGCATGCAATGGACGCGCACCGCATCGCCGAGATCCACGAGCGGCTCAACGCCATCGATGCTCATGGGGCGCCTGCGCGGGCCGCGCGCATCCTCGCGGGGCTCGGCTTCTCGGAGGAGGCGCAACATCAGCCCTTGGAGACGTTTTCCGGCGGGTGGCGCATGCGTGTGGCGCTTGCAGCGCTTCTGTTCTCCGAGCCAGACCTGCTGCTGCTGGATGAGCCTTCGAACCATCTGGACCTGGAGGCGGCGCTATGGCTGGAGTCGTTCCTCAAAACCTACCGTAACAGCCTCATCGTCGTGAGCCATGAGCGCGACCTTCTGAACCATGTCGTCGACTACATCCTGCATGTGGACCACGGCAAGGCGACGCTCTACGCGGGCAATTACGACCAGTTCGAGCGGCAACGCCGCGAGCGGCAAGCGCAAGCGGCGGCGGCGCGTGCGAGCCAGGAAGCCAAGCGCAAGAAGCTGCAGGCCTATGTGGAGCGCTGGCGCTACAAGGCGCATACGGCGCGTCAGGCCCAGAGCCGTTTGAAGGCCTTGTCGCGCATGGAGCCGATTGCGGAAGCGCTGGACGATGCCTCCTTGGTCTTCGACTTCCCGAGCCCGAAGGAGACCAAGCCGCCGCTTCTCTTGCTTGAGGATGCGTCGGTCGGCTACGTACCCGACACGCCGGTCTTGTCAGGCCTTGACTTGCGCATCGATCCGGATGACCGCATTGCGCTGGTGGGACGCAACGGCAACGGCAAAACAACGCTGGCGCGGCTCCTTGCCAAACAGCTTGCTCCGATGACGGGCAGGATTGCGGCAAGCGGCAAGCTCACCGTCGGCTACTTCGCGCAGCACCAGATCGAAGAGCTGGTGGCTGACGACACGCCGCTTCAGCACATGGAACGGCTTCTGCCGGGTGCAAAGCCCGGCGAGGTGCGGAACCAACTCGCACGGTTCGGATTTTCAGGTGACAAGGTGAGTGTCGCGGTGCGTCAGCTCTCCGGCGGTGAGCGAGCGCGGCTCTCACTGGCGCTCATCACGCGGCAGGCGCCTCATATTCTCATCCTTGACGAGCCGACCAACCATCTCGACGTTGATGCGCGCGAGGCGCTTGTGCAGGCGCTCGCCGCGTTCGCCGGCGCCGTGATCGTCGTGAGCCATGACCGGCACCTCTTGGGGCTGATCGCCGACCGTTTGTTGCTCGTAGCCGACGGCACGGTGCGGGAGTTCGACGGTAGCTTGGACGATTATCGCGATAGCGTGTTGAGCGTTGCCAAGTCCGGCAAGGGCAACGGCAAAGCGCCGGGCCCGAAGGTCAACCGCAAGGAGAAGCGTAAGGCGGCGGCGGATGCACGCGAGCGCACCAAAGCTTTACGCAAGGCCGTCGTGCAGGCCGAAGCGGATATGAAGGCGCTTACTGTGAGGCGCGATGCGCTCGATGCAGACCTGGTGAATGCGGCACCGACGGAAGCGAGCGCGCTCATGAAGCAGCGCGGTGCGTTGACGCGCGACATCGAGGAGGCGGAAGCGCGTTGGCTGGAAGCGAGCGAAGCGGTCGAAGCCGCCATGAGCGAGGTTTACGCGTAAGCAAAACGGGCGCCCCGAAGGACGCCCGCTGCAATCGTTTGTGTCCGCGCGCTAGGAGGTCGGCGCTTGCGCGTAAAGCTCCTCGACATGATCCCAGTTGATGAGATGGTCGAACCAGGCTTCGAGATACTTCGGCCGCGCGTTGCGGTAGTCGATGTAATAGGAGTGCTCCCAAACATCGCAACCAAGGATTGGCCAGCCGCCATGCACGAGCGGGTTCTCGCCGTTCGGCGTCTTGGTCACTTCGAGCTTGCCGTCCTTATTCAGCGTCAGCCAGCACCAGCCTGAACCGAACTGGGTCATGCCGGCCTGGATGAAGTCGCCGCGGAACTTGTCGTAGCCGCCGAGATCGCGGTCGATCAGTGCGAGGATCGAGCCCGGGATCTTCTTGCCGCCGCCGTCCTTCTTCATCCACGGCCAGAACTGAATGTGGTTGAAGTCTTGGGCGGCGTTGTTGAAGACGCCGGCATCCTTGCCGAAGCTTTCCTTGACGATGGTCTCGAGGTCTTTGCCCTCGTAACCAGTGTCTTTGATCAACTTGTTGAGGTTGTCCACGTAAGCCTTGTGGTGCTTGTCGTGGTGATATTCGAGCGTTTCAGCCGACATATAGGGCTGAAGCGCATCGTAGGCGTAAGGAAGGGGTGGGAGTTCGAATGCCACTTTCGGGTCTCCGCGAAAAATGGGTTGAAACGGGAAAGATGAGGCAAGCTAAAGCCTCCCCGAAAGCGAAGCAAGCGGCGGGAAAAACGTTTCGCGTTTGGTGAAGGGGGTGGGCGTGGAGCCCCTGAACTCCACGCCCGGTGCCGAGGAAGGTTCGCTTCATCAGTTACAGGGATCTGACGCTTTGGAGAGTGCGTTTTTTCACCTGAACGCAGGCTGAACCGGAGATGCAGGTTGCGTTCAGGGAGGGGCTACTTGATCAGCGCCTGAAGCTGCTTGAACTCAGGCGTGCCGGCACGTTCCATCCACTCGAACAGCACCATTTCGAGATCGACGATGTCGACGCCGGATTTCTGCATTCGGGCGAGCGCGAGCTTGCGGCTGGCCTTCGAGCGGGAGCCGACGGCATCGGCAACCACGAAGGCTTCGAAACCTTGGGACTCCAAATCCATCGCGGTCTGGGTCACGCAGACATGCGCCTCGATGCCACCGATTACGACTTGGGTGCGCCCCTCGCGGCGCAGATCGTGCAGGTGATCGCGCAGACGCTCGTTTTTGACGCAAGAAAATTCGGTCTTGTCGACGATAAGCCCATCATTGGCGAAGGCGTCGCGGATGGAATCATGGGTCGGGCCCAGCCCTTGCGGGTATTGCTCCGACAAGGTGATGGGAATGCCGAGCGTGCGGGCGGCAAGTACCAGATTCACGCAGCGGTCGACCACGCGGTCCTTGCCCGAGATGGCGCTCAGGAGCTTGTCCTGGACGTCGACGATCAGGAGTTGGGATTTTTCCCTCGCAAGCAGCATGGGCGGCACTCTCGCACAGATTTCGGCGCGCCGCCTAGGGGGTGCGGCTTACGCGCTGCCGGAAACCTTCAGCGCGAAGCCGTAAGACAGTGCGACCTCTTTCAGCCGGTCGAACCGGCCGGATGCGCCCGCGTGTCCCGCCTCCATATTGGTCCTCAGCAGCGTGAGGGTTTCGCCCGTCTCGTGTTCGCGGAGCTTGGCGATCCACTTCGCAGGCTCCCAATAGGTGACGCGCGGGTCCGTCAGGCCTGCGACTGCCAGGATGTTGGGGTAACCCATGGCACGCACGTTGTCGTAGGGCGAATAGGCGGCGATCGTGCGGTAGTCGTCCGCGCTTACGATCGGGTTTCCCCATTCCGGCCACTCCGGCGGCGTCAGCGGCAGGGTGTCGTCGAGCATGGTCGCGAGCACGTCGACGAACGGAACCTCCGCGATGATCCCGAGAAAGAGATCGGGTGCCAAGTTTGCGACGGCGCCCATAAGCATGCCGCCGGCGCTGCCGCCATGTGCAATGATCCGGCCGCGCGATGTGAACTTCTGCTGAGCGAGATATTCGCCCGCGGCAATGAAGTCGGTGAAGGTGTTCACCTTCTTCGCGCGCTTGCCGTCCTTGTACCAGCGATATCCCTTCTCCTTGCCGCCGCGCACATGGGCAATGGCGTAGACGAATCCGCGATCCACGAGCGATAGCGCGTTGGTGGAGAAACCCGCCGGCATGGTGATGCCGTAGGCGCCATAGCCGTAGAGGAGGAGCGGGGCGCTGCCGTCGAGCTTCGTCTCCTTGCGGTAGAGGAGGGTCACGGGCACGGTCTCGCCGTCCTCGGCCGGGGCCATGACACGGCGGGTGACGTAAAGGCTCGGATCGTGGCCGCTCGGAACCTCTTGGGTTTTGCGCAACACGCGTTTCCGCGTGTCCATGTCATAATCGAAGGTCTGCGTCGGCGTCGTCATCGACGCATACGTGAAGCGCAGCGTGTTCGTGTCATATTCGTAGCCGTGGGAGAGTCCCAGCGCGTACGCCTCCTCGTCGAAGGCGATTGCGTGCTCTTCCCCGTCGGCGAAACGGCGCACGACGATGCGCGGCAGCCCGTTCTCGCGCTCCAGGCGCACCAGGAAGTCTTTATAGGCGACGATATCGAGAATGAGCCGCCCAGGCCGGTGCGGTTCGATTTCTCGCCAGTTTTGCGGGCTTGGGTCGTCCGCCGGCGCTTCGACGATACGGAAGTCTTCCGCGTCATCCGAGTTGGTGAGGATGACTAGCCGCCCATCGTGGTGGTCGGCAGAATACTCATGATCAGCCTTGCGAGGCGCGATGACGCGCGGGCGCGTACAAGGATCATGCGCGTCGATCAGGCTGACTTCGGACGTCTCGTGGTCGTGCACGCCGAGCAACAGGTACTTGTTGTCCTGAGTGGTGCCGATCTCGAGGAAATAGCCAGGGTCGGCTTGCTCGTGGATGAGATGGTCGTCGCCTTCCAAGCCGATCCCATGCGCGAAAAGTTTGCGGGGCCGATGCTCCTCGTCGAGCCAGATATAGAGGAGCGTCTTGCTGTCGGCGGCCCATTGGAAACTGCCATTGTTGTCGGCGATAGAGCTATCGACCTCGGCGTGCGTCTCCGCGTCGACGATCTTGACGGTGTAAAACTCCGAGCCCTTCGTATCGACCGCGTAGGCGATAAGTTTGTGGTCGGGGCTGTGGGCGACGTTGGCGATGTGGAAATAGGCATGGCCTTCGGCCAACGTATTGCCGTCGACCAGGATCTCTTCTTCACCGCCGCCGCGTGGCTGCCGGCAGTAAAGGGGATGCTGCCCGCCCACGACATAGCGGGCGTAGTAGTCAAAGGCGCCGTCGGGTGCCGGGACGCTTGAGTCGTCCTCCTTGATGCGCCCCTTCATCTCGGCGAACAACGCCTCCTGAAGGCTCTCGGTGTCCGCCATGACGGCGCCCGTATAAGCGTTCTCCGCTTCGAGATGCGCGCGAATGTCCGCAGGCAGCGCGTCTGGATCTCGCATGACCGCTTGCCAGTTGTCGGCACGCAGCCAAGCGTAATCGTCCTCACGTTCGATGCCGTGATGGGCGGAGCGCGATGGGCGGCGTTCGGCGCACGGTGCGCACGCCAAGGGAGCTGTTTCGTTCATGTCGCTTTATTGCGTAGACGGAAGACTAGCTTGAGGTCTCGCCACTGGCATCGCTGGTGTCAAGGTCGAGGGCGCAACCGTTGATGCAATAGCGCATGCCGGTCGGCCCAGGGCCGTCGGGGAACACGTGCCCGAGATGCGCGTCGCAGTTTGCACAACGCACCTCAACGCGCCGCATGCCGAAGGAGCTGTCCTCGTGCTTGGCGACGGTGTCCGCGGACGCCACGTCGGTGAAGCTTGGCCAGCCGGTGCCGGAATCAAACTTCGTGTCCGAGCTGAAGAGGGCCGTCCCGCAGCATACGCAGCGATACATGCCGTCGCGCTTCTCCGCATGGTGGGGGTGGCTGAACGCGCGCTCGGTGCCGTGTTCACGGGTGACGTGATACTGCTCCGCCGAGAGCTTATCGCGCCACTCTTCTTTAGAGACAGCGTGTTGCTCTTTGGCCGTGTTCTGGTTCTTCTCAGCTTTGGTCATTCTTGTGAGGCTCTCGATCTCGTCTGCGGGAGGTCACGCAGAATATAAGTACTTCGGGACACGTCCCGAAGAGGTCTCCCATCGCTCTCACGCAGGCTTGATTGGCAGGCGAGCCGTCTCTTCTGAGGGCTGCATCGCAACGCCGTGCTTTCGACTGACCTGCGTCAGCGTTTGAATCTCGTTCGCCTGGGAAGATCTCCAAGCCCTTTAGTCCACTGGTTAGAATGCAGTCTTCGTCAGAAGAGTTGCGTTGCAAGTTTGTGGAAAAGTGCTATAGAGACAGATCAGAGAGACATGTTATTGATTTACATGCTGGATAGTTGTGTAACATCGAAGTTTCTGGCCATAAAAACGGCATAATCCGGTGGCTCAAGGAGCCCTGAGAGCTGGCGAGATGTGCTAGGGACCGCCAAATTGCGGCCCGCTCGGCCAAAGCCGGACATTAGGCGGATCAAGGAGCGAATTTGATGGACGCGAATTTGGAGAAGAACGAACTCGTTGAGCTGACCGCCGAGATCGTCTCGGCTTATGTCAGCAACAACACTGTCGTGGCCGCCGACCTACCTGGCGTCATCCAAAATGTGTTCGAAGCGCTGAGCAAAGCGTCCAATGCTTCTACGCAGCCGCCGAAGGAAGAGTTGAAGCCTGCGGTTCCGATCAAGAAGTCCGTGACGCCCGAATTCATCATCTGTCTCGAGGACGGGAAGAAGTTCAAATCGCTGAAGCGCCATCTGCGCACGCATTACGATTTGTCGCCCGAAGAATACCGGGAGAAGTGGGGCTTGACTCACGACTATCCCATGGTCGCGCCGAACTACGCGGCAGCGCGTTCGGATCTCGCCAAGCGCATGGGGCTTGGTCAGCGGCGGCGCTAGGAACGCGGCACGGCTTAAGCGACTCCAGCGCTTACGATTTTTGAAACGGCGGCGCCCGCAAGATCGCGTGGCCGCCATTGCTCTATCTACAAGCCATTGTGACTCTTAGCTGAATCCGTCCTGCATCCCTTGTATGTGACAGGCGAACTCCACATAGTCGTGGGGTCGCGATTCGCGCAAAAGCAAAGCGCTGCGCGGCAGGGGGAAACAACAATGCCGTCCGCATGCGCTTTTCGCGCCCAGCTGGTCATGCAGGGACAACGCGAACTCTACGATTATTGGCGCCAAAGCGCTGGTGAGCGGGTCATGCCGGCGCGGCCCGATTTCGATCCGCTTAAGGTGCCCGGCCTCTTGCCTCATATCGGTCTGATCGATGTCAGAGACGGACTGGATAAAGGCTCGTTCACGCTCGCAGGCACGTGCCTGCGCGATATTTATGGCGCGGAAATCACCGGGCGACGCCTGTCGGATATCTTCTGCGGGGATTGCGCGACGTATTGGAGCCGTGTCTACGCGCGCATCGCCATGGCAGGCTTGCCCGGAACCGGCGTCGTTCGCGGGCCTTCGAAGGGCCGCGACCATGTCGTGCTGTTCTGGTTGCGGTTGCCCCTGTCGGACGATGGGCGCCGCGTGGATCGGATCCTCTGTCTCGACATCGCTGGCCCGTTTGAAACGAACGAGGCCGACACCCCCTGTGCATCTCAGTGCTATCCCCGGGTGTCGCCGGAGCCGGTCACGCTTGGGGCGCGCGTAGCTGTTGCCTGACCGTGCGATTGGCCGCATTCAAGGCCCGCGAGCTCGCCCTTGTAGGCGCTGAGTAAGCCTAGTTCGCCGTGGCGGCGTCGTTCTGAATACGCTTCACCATCGCCATGAGCCCATTGGAGCGCTGCGGCGTCAGATGCTCCTTGAGGTGAAGGTCGCCGAGTGTCTTGACGGCATCGATGCTCAAGATCTCGTCCGCGCTCTTGCCTGAGTAGATGGCAAACAGAATCGCGATCAGGCCGCGCACGATATGCGCGTCGCTGTCGCCGATGAAGGTGAGGCGCGGCGCGCCATCGCGCTCGATCGTGGTGGAGAGCCAGACCTGGCTGACGCAGCCTTCGACTTTGTTCTGCGCGTTGCGCTCTTCATCGGGCAGCGGCCTCAACTTTCGGCCCAGCTCAATGACGTAACGGTAGCGATCCTCCCACTCATCGAGCAGCTCGAAGTCGGCAAGGATCTCGTCGAAGGTCGGAACAGAGGTGCTGGTTGCAGTGTCCATATCCCAAATATAGGGGGGGATGAGCCCGGCCGCGACGGCCTTTGTCAAAAGAAATAGGGCGCGCAGTTTGGGAGGGAAAGGGCAGAAACCTTCCCAACTGCGCGCCCTCGTTTGGCAGGCGGGGGGCTGCCAACAGGTCTTGGACTCCGATCGCACCGCGCAATCGGACAATTCTCAATTCGCGCCGGCGCGAAAGCCGGCGCACTGCCCTTTAGATGCCCGGACCGCCCCAAGCGGCTTCCCGGTCCTGAGGATTCAAGGTGTCTTGGGACGCAGATGCATCCCAAGTGGTCGCCGGCTCCAAGGGCGCCGCTGCCGGGACCGGCATGACACTGTTGTCGCTCGGCATGACATTATTGTCGGCTGGCATCGGCACCGGTCCAGGGACAGGTCCGGGAACTGGGACAGGGTTGCTGTCGAGGTTCCCTGTCTGCTCTTCGACCAGGTTCATCACGACCTGGGCGCCGTACTGGGCCTTTTGCACCAGCAGTTCAAAGGCATCCTGACCCTTGACGCATGTCTGCGGATTGCGGTCGCAGAACGTCGCAACGTCGTTCATGGCCGTCTGCGCGGTCCCGTAGATCTCATTCTGCTGGTTCTCGTCGGTCGGAAGCAGCAGAACAAGAACGAGCAACCAGAAGCCCGTTCTGATTAGAAACATCATCGATTTGCCCTCTCTGTTAACTACGGCTTTTTTGCCGTATGTTTTTCTGCAATTTCCCCTGCAGATTGACGCACTATAGCTCGAAGAAAATAATATACCGTCTCGGAAACCCCTAAATTTTGAATCGACAACTTCACTCAACGAAGACTCTAATGCAATTAGTACTTCTTTATACTTCATTTTTATTTCCTCTCAAAATTATCTCAATTTGGAAATGTGCCGGCAAGGACTGCTTTACGATGTGGTTTCCACGGCCCCGTTTGCGGTTCCGGAGCTTCGCTCAGCGCCCGGGGGCCCCCGCGCTTTATGCATTCCTTAAGCGCGGCCCCCGAATAATCCCGGTTCGATTCAATCGGGGACGAAGCGGCCACTGGGCCGCTACGAGATGCGCGTGTTTGGTAATGAGAGTTTTCGCGGGCTGTCGGTGTATTTCGGCTCGCTGGTGCACAATTCCGCGCGCGGCGATGCCCTCACGATAGCGCGGCACCGGTCGTTCATCGCCTCGCGCCTGCTTGGCGGTCTCCTGGCCCTCTGTGTGTTTCCCATCTATCTCGTCGTGGGGGGAAAACCGTCGCTTTTTGGCGCCGCCGCCTTCCTATGGCTGCTGTCGCCCATCGCCATCGCCATCTTTCTTTCGCGCACCGGCCGTTTTGGGGCGGCACATCTGATATCGGCCGTCAATTTCGCAGGCCTCGTGACCTATTGCGCATGGCTGACAGGCGGCCTCGCCTCCGGCCTGCTGCCATGGCTGGTTGCGGTACCTTTCGAGGCCGGGCTTGCCACGGACAGGCGGATCGTCATTTGGGCGGGTGGGGCATCGGCCTTTGGGCTCGTCGTGTTGGCGGTCTTGGGCGCTGCCGGTCTCGTCCCCGCCTCGGCATTACCGCTATCGCCATCTGTCTTCGCGCTGCTCGGCGCAGCATCTGCCACCGCTTACGCCGCAGGGCTGGGGGTGATGAGCCAAGTGGTGCACAGACATTCGGAAAGCGCCATTCGGGAGAGCGAGGAGCGCTATCGCCTCATTGCCGAGAACGCGAACGACATGATCACGAGCCACGATGCCGAAGGCCGCGTCGTTTTCGCCTCGCTGGCAGCCCAGAACCTGCTCGGTGAGCCGGTTCAGAAAATTCTGGGCGACGGTCTGTTTGAGCGCGTGCACTTGGCGGACCGGCCCGCATATCTGACAGCATTGTCGCGCTGCCAGGCCAGTAACCAGACCATTGCCGTGGAGTTTCGCGTGCGCCGCCCTGGGGCCGGCGAGGGCGACCGCTATGCATGGGTCGAGATGCGGTGCCGCCCAATGCCCTCAGTCGGAGGCGCCGGTCAGGAACGGTCGGCCGTCGTGGCCGTGACACGCGACATCACCGAACACAAGGCGCAAGAAGCGCAGCTTCTCAAGGCTCGGGACGAGGCCGAAAGCGCAAGCCGGGCCAAGACCCAGTTCCTTGCGAGCATGAGTCATGAACTGCGTACGCCGCTCAATGCGATCATCGGCTTTTCGGAGATGCTCAATAAGGAACTTTACGGGAAGCTCGGCGATGCGCGCTATCGCGATTATTCACGCCTAATCCATGAGAGCGGCGAGCACCTTCTCAATGTGGTCAACGACATTCTCGACATGTCGAAGATCGAGGCCGGAAAGTTCAAGATCGTGAAGGAACCGCTCGATGTCGCCGCGCTTGTGACGTCCTGCTGCGATGTCATGCGTCACATGGCGGAGCAGAAGCAGATCGATCTCAAAGTCGATGTCGGGGACGTCCCCGCGCTTGCGGCCGACAAGCGCGCGTGCAAGCAAATGCTGCTCAACTTGATTTCGAACGCGATCAAGTTCACCGAGCCTGGCGGATGGGTGAAGGTCACGGCACATATTAAGGACGGAAGCATCGCCTTCGCCGTCTCCGACAACGGTATCGGCATCGCCGACGAAGACCTGGCGCGGCTCGGCAAGCCATTCGTGCAGGCCAGTGGCTCCTATGACAGGAACTACGAGGGCGCGGGGCTTGGACTATCTGTTGTGAAAGGACTTGCGCGCCTCCACGACGGTGCGCTTGAGATCACAAGCACGCTAGGGAAGGGCACGACGGCGACCATCACCTTGCCGATGGAGGCAGAGTCAGAGTTGGCAGAACCTTATCCCGCAGAATCTTGCCCCCATGTGCCGACGGCATCGGCGGCGTGAGGCACCCAGCGGGGTTGTTTAGCAACTCTTTAGTTTCGGACGCCAAGATGCCCCAAAGAGAGGCGGCGAGCCTCTCTTGCCATGATTTGTAACGAATGTAGGACCCGATGGGCGTAGTCACAGCGCGGCTCGTGTTTCTGGCCTTCCTAGGCCTGACCGGGACGATCATCTACAACGCACTCTACCTTCAGGAGCATGCGCCCCGAGGGATGAGCAGCGCGGATGCGTCCACGCAAGGCGTTGCGACAATCTCCGTCGTGCCAAAGGACGAGCCACCGGAATTCGATGCGCCCTCGGAATTTGAGGTCCCGCCGCCGGCCGCTCAGCCGAAGGCGCCGGCGCAACCGGCGGGGATGGCGTCCGTTAGCACCGATCTGCCGCCATTGCCTGCGGAGACGGCAGAATCCCAGCTCGTTGTCAGAGCCGTGCAGCGAGAGCTCGCCGCGCGGGGCTATGACGTCGGGGCGGTCGACGGCAACCTATCGGACAAGACGCGTGCGGCAATCTCAACCTTTCAAAGCAGCGAAGGCTTGACCGTAACCGGACTGCCCAGCGACGACCTGCTGCGCCAGATCTTGCTTGGGGACAGCGTTGCGCCAGCTGAGGCCACGGGGTCTGTGACGGCGCCCGATAGCATTGCGGCCAGTGCGGCGGAGCATGAAACGGTGAAGAGCGTGCAGCAAGCGCTCGCGGAGCTCGGATATGCGCCCGGTCCAGTTGACGGCGATTGGGGAGAGAACACCGCGCGCGCGATCAGCGCCTTCCAGCGCGACCGCAATCTTCCCCAAAGCGGACAGATCACGCCGGAGCTGCTCGGAGAGTTCCAGCGCGTCACGGGGCGGGACGTCACCAAGACAGCCGCGCATCGCTGACGGTTTCGCGTTAGGCTTGCCACCTCATGCGTCTTACCAGCGAAATTTGGGTCAGTGCTTATATCCGGCGCTGCCAGGCGGCGTTCGTTCAGGCCGTGGTGGTGCGCCGCGGAGACGCGGCTGCCGGTGCGATCTTCATCTCGATTGATCTGCTGGACGGGAATGTCTGTCTCTACGGGCCGGCGCCAACCGGAATCACCGGAAGCGATACGGATCGGCGCTGGGTTCGGTGTCTGGAGGGCTCCGCCGTCGCATCGGAAGAGGCCAGAGTGTTTCTGGCGCGGCAGCTCAACTTCGATTCAGATTTGTGGATCCTCGAAGTCGAAGACAGTGCGGGACGGCACTTTCTTGACGATGCCCTCGTCGAGACGTGAGCGCATCTTCGCGATTAGGATTTCGTTAACCTTACCTTGGTCTTAATTCGGCGCAGGTGCATTGGCGCCGTTGCGAATCGCGCTCATCGCGAAAGCAAACCCGTGGAGACTGAGAATGTCGACCATACTGGAATTCCGCCGAACCGAGGAGCCCGCGGCCAGGACTGACAAACCTGTTGAGGGAACGCTGGGAGAGATCATTATCTTTCCGGGCGTCCGCATCGAGCGCCACACGTCGATGGATGCACCCCAAGACAGCTCTCCTAGCCGGCGGCGTGCCCCGCGCGTCCGCAAGAAGTCACGGGCTTGAGGGCTGGTTCGAGCCTTTGTGCGCGCCACAATAGGTGGCCTTGAGGGCTCGCTCCGCTTCTACACTGCGGCTCTGGCCCGTCAGTGGCACGCGCACGAGGGCGATTCCCTCCTCCACTGGCGAATTGACCACCACGACATTGTCGAATGCCTCGGGCGAATCGACGCCGACTTCCGCGACCGTCTGGTCCGACATCGCCACGATCAGATCGACATCGGGCCGCTTCAGGTCGCCGCCAACAACCGTGTAATAGTTCTCGCCAAGCGGCGTGTAGAACGCGATGAGCCAGTTGCCGTCGGCAATGCGCGCCTTCAGGCGTACCGGTCCCTTCGAAAGGTCATAGCGGCAGATGGCATAGCGTACGTCCGGAGCCATCAACGGCATGACCTGACGCCCCGGCGCGGGCAGCGGCAATTGGATCATCTTGTTGGCAGGGCCGAGGGCCGCAAGCCTTGCGTGCGCATCTCGGGGCGCCAGCATGGGCAGCGTCAGCACGGCGGCGATGTGGATGAGACCCGCCAGCACGACGCAGAGCGCAATATAGAGTCCTGGAAGCCTTACTCGCATCGCACACGCTCGATTTTTGGCAGGCGGTCGGCTGGAATCTGACCGATACCGCTAATGTCCGTGTCGCGCACACCGTAGGCGCGCAGGACCAGCACGAGGTTGCGGTCTGGACCAGTGCCGCTCGGAAGCCAGTTTTCCGGTCTGGCGTTTCGTGAAAGATTGAGATGGAAGCTTCCGTCCGCGCGGCGGATCATCTCTTCGCTGTTGAAGCTATAGCGATTGGAAGGGTTCGGGATCAGTGAGCCATATTGATCGTAGACGGCGAGCGACCACCAACGCGCATTCAGGGGCAGCCCAACGACGGAGTACTCGCAGCCGGAGCTCAACGTGTGCCCCCAGCTATCCGTCCGTGAAACGAAATAGCGGGCTGCGGTTGAGGTGAGGGGAAGTCTGCCGCTTCGTGCAAGGTGCGCGCGCGTGTAGGGATCGGCATTCGGGTTGCCTTCGCTAAGCCAACTCTTCCACGGGCCCGCTGACATCGTCGTCAGAGGAGAGCCGCGTTCGATCATGTACCAAGCCGTGCCGATACCAAGGATCAAGGCGACCGCGAACGTCCCGATGAAATAGCCCAACGCACGCATCGACGTGCTGCCCTCTTCGCGCCAGAGGCTGGTGCGCGTTGCGGCGCCCGTCAGGGGCATGTCTGGGAGGGCGGTCACGCGGGCATCGCCTTTCGAAGGAAGCGTCTCAGCCGTTTACTGGGGAACGCCGGCGTCGGTGGGTTGTCCCGAACTCTCTGTCGCGGCCGGCGCGGGTTGGGGGCGGGAAATTCCGTCGCCATTCGCCGCCGATGCCAGGCTCGGCGCTGATGTGGGCGCAGGCGCTTGTACGCGATCGGGGCTTGTCTGGTCCTCGGGGTCGAGCGCCGGCGCCTTCTTGAGAAGGTTGCCAAGCCTCTGCAGAACCTTGCGGGTGGAGGACGACATATCCTTCACGTTTTCGGGCGGAGGCGGCACGGGCAACTCAGCCGTGGTGTTTTCAGACATGACAGCAGCGATCCTCTGCTGCTCGGCGCGCTGGCGCGGATGGGGCTCGACGCCGGGAATGGTCGGAATGTTGTCGGTGGCGTATGCCGCCGTCATGTAGGTCTTCCAGGTTTGCGCGGGGAAGCTACCGCCGGTGACGCGGGCCATGGGCCGGAAGTCATCGTTGCCGAGCCAGACGCCGGTGACATATTGGCCGGTGTAGCCCATGAACCATGCATCGCGATAGGCCGTACTCGTTCCCGTCTTGCCGGCGACGTTCGTATAGTCCAATTGCGCGCGGCGCCCGGTACCGGCCACCGTCACGGTGTGCAGCATGGAATTCAGCTGCTCCACGGATTTTCTTTTGAATATCCGCTTGCGTTTCGGTTCGTCGCGATCGTGATTGTAGAGAAGCTCGCCCGAAAGCGTGCGGATCTCCTCGATGCCATAGGGCCGAACTTCAAGGCCGCCTGCGGCAAAGACGGCATAACCGCCGACATGCTCAAGAGGCGTCATGCCGTTGTCGCCCAGCGCCAAGGAGCACGTCTTCTTCAGGTGCCGAATGCCCATCTTTTCCAGGTCGGCGAGGACCACTTCACGGCCGGCCTTTAGAGACAGCTTCACGGCCACGGTGTTGATCGACTTCGCCAACGCCCGCCGAAGCGTCATGCGACCCCTGTAGCCGCCCGAGTAGTTTTTCGGCGACCAGCGTCCGCAGCGCACGAAGCCGTCCGAGACCCCTGTGTCGGGCGTATAGCCGGCGTGTTCGATCGCGGTGAGGTAGACGTACGGTTTGAACGACGATCCGGGTTGGCGGTAGGCGTGCGCCGCACGGTTGAATTGGCTCGTGCCATAGTCCTTACCGCCGACCATGGCGCGCACCGCGCCATCGGTCTCCATCGAGACGAGCGCGCCATTATTGAAGTTTCGTGAGCGGCCATACTTGTTGACCGTGTCTTTCAAGGCGTCGTCGGCCGCTTTCTGTAGGCCGAGATCGACGGTCGTACGCGCCACCAGGATGCGGTTCGGCCTGTTGGCCATCAACCGCTGGACCTCCTCAAACCCCCAGTCGAGAAAATAGTCAGGCGTCTTCGAGTCGCCGCGCTCCACAATGCGAGCTGGGTTCAGGCGGGCGCCGTAGACTTGGCCTTCGCTCAAATAGCCGGCCTCGACCATGTTGGTCAGCACCTCATTGGCGCGCGCGCGCGAGGCGGCGAGGTTGATGTGCGGGGCGTACCGCGTCGGCGCCTTGAACATGCCGGAGAGCATGGCGGCCTCGGCCAGCGTCACCTCGCGGATCGACTTTCCGAAATAGTACTGCGCTGCTGCCTCGACGCCGTAGGAGCCGCCGCCGAGATAGGCGCGGTCGAAGTAGAGCTTGAGGATCTCCGGTTTGGTGTAGTGGTTCTCAAGATAGATGGCGATGAACGCCTCTTTGATCTTTCTCGACAGCGCCTTCTCGGGTGTGAGGAACATGTTCTTGGCGAGCTGCTGGGAAATCGAGCTGCCGCCTTGCACAACCCTATCTGCTTGGGCGTTCTCGGCGAGGGCGCGGAGCGTACCCATGATGTCGATGCCGAAGTGATCGAAGAAGCGGCGGTCCTCGGTGGCGAGCGTCGCCTTGATCATGTGATCGGGAATTTCTTCCAGCGGAACGGAGTCATCGCGCAACAGGCCGCGCTTGCCGATCTCGTTGCCATAGCGATCCAGGAAGGTGACGCTGAATTCGTCGGAGAGGTTGATCTTGCCTTGCGCGATTTCGAAGGCGGGCAGGGCAAATGTGAGCACGACCAGGAATCCGGCCACGCTCAGCGTCAGTGCTTCGCAAGCCAACTCATTGCAGGCGCGCCAGAATCCCTTGACCTCGAAACGGCCGAAGAAGGACGAATAGGCGCTCCACCAGTCGCGGAAGCCGATCCAGGCGCCATAGAGGCCGGAATCGATCCATGAATCGATCTTCAGCCAATCAATGAATTTGCCGCGGCCATTTCCTTGTAAGAAGTCCCGCAATTCAACCCGACCTCTTTGCTCGCAGCCCTTATCGGGTGCGCTATACCCGGCCGTCCGTCCGGGCGACCCTAAAGCCCAGTATACCCTGATTGGGGCTATTTATAGAGAATCCGCGGTGTTCCGCGAGCCCGAAATCGAAGGTCCGGCGTCTCAGCGCCCGAAGCCGGCCCAGCTTGTCCCCGTCTGCGTTAAGACGCCGCTAACCACGCACCGGACCGGCGGCGGCGCTAGTCGTCCACGACCGCGAAGCCTTTCCTCTCCATGCAATCCACATAGTCGGATTTGGAGGTCTTGCCGCGGAACAGCAGGATCCGGGTCACCGAGGAGATACCCTTGCGGCGGGCCTCCTCCAGGCACACCTCCTTGGCGGCCTCGAAGGCGCCTTTGGAGTCCTCGGTGGCTTGGGCCACGGCCCGGGTCGGCAGGAAGGAAACGTCGGGCGCAGCGGACTTGCGGCTGCACGCGCCAAGGCCTGAGGCCAAGAGCCCGGCCGCAAATAGCGCCACGCAGAACCTCGTCACGATGACAATCCCCCGACAGACCTTCGGCCACGAGTCAAACGGCGCGGACCCTGAAAGGCCCCGCCGCTCCCGGCCGTCCTCTTCAACCTAGTCCCTTCCGGTGGGCCCTTGTACCGAGAGGCCGGTCAAAGGTTAAGGCCGGAAGGAACGCGCACCCTCGCCGGTTCCCTGGCGCGGCGGAGGGGCACATCGGGCGGAGTGTCGGCGCAAACCAAGGCAGCATCATGGACAGGGAGCAGGGCCTGCTCAGCCGGCAAGCCTTCTGCCAGCATTTCCGGCGCGGCAGCGTATTCAGCCTCACGGATAGTCTGTGCTAAGACTCGCCCGCAAACGAGGGGCCGACAAAGAGAACACCCTTGAAAGGGAACATTTGGGAGGGAGCCTTTACGCGATGCCGAATTTCGCCTTCACCCACCGCGTCGTTGCCTTGCGCCTTGTTCTGACGGCTGCTGTTCTGGCGCTTGGAGTCCCGACGCTTGCCCAGGATGGCCGGGCGCAAGACGCGTTTGACCTGTCCGTGCCGAAGCCGGGCGAAGAGGCGGCCGCACCGGCCAATCTGGACTGCGGCACCGAAATGCTGTCCGGCAGCGGTCCGGGCTTCACGGCGGACCGCGACGACGCCGAGGAAGCGGCGATCAACGGCTGGCTGGAAAAGGCCCACACCATCTATCCCGAAGCCACATGGGATATGGCGAAGGACTCAAATCTCAGCTGCGCCGTGCAGGGGCTCTACTCGAAGTGCTTCGCGGACGCGATTCCCTGTAAGCCGAAGCCGGAATAGCACCGCGGCAGGCTTCTTTTTAAGGACAGGTCACGACCCTAAAGCACTCCAGGCAGCTCGAGGGCCCGCAGCATTTGTGGCCCGTGCCGCAATCGGAGTCCTGCGAGCACTGGCCGCAGAATGGCAGCGGCGCGACGTCGGCCCGGACGGGCGACATGATCTTGGTCTTGGGCAATTGCGTGAAGGCGCCCGGAAGGCTTAGCCCCATGGCCGCGTCGGCGACCTGCTGTGGGGCCGGCGCATCGCTCTGCGCGACGCCAAGCCCGAGAACGAGCACCAAGCCGAACATGACGAAAGCGAGATAGATAATCCGCATGGCAGCATCCTCTCTCGTGTTCCGCGCGGGGACACGAGACGCTCCCGCGCCGGGCGTCGATCTTACGCCTGCGCCGGCCTTGAGAGAAGGGCCCCGCTCCGAAGGGCTTGGCGGACGAGGGCGCCGTCAGCCGGCGGCGTGCGCGCCGTGCTCCATGGCGGTGTCGCGGGTCGCGAGCCAAGGCCTGAGCGTCGGGATCTTGTGCAGCGGCGATAGCTCGGGCTCAGGCCGCCAGCGGCGAGAAGCGGTTCTGCCGCCGCGAGGTGGAGCGGCGCCCGGGCGGGCTCGCGGCTCTTGCGCCAGGAGCGGGCAGTGCGCCGCCGATTCCGGCGGGTACGGGTGGGATGCATGGGGCTCTCCCATCGTTGATATCCTGCCCATGCTGACCCCAGCTTGGTTAATGAAGTCTTACCTCGTGGTTCAATCGGGGATGGGGCGTCGACCCCCGCGGCAATCGCGCGCGGGCCGGCGTAACGAGCCTGTCACATACGGCCGCTAGCGTGGCCTCACCTGATAAAGTGCCCTAGCGAAAGCCCCGGCGTCTTGCGAAAGCGAGCCGGGGCTTTCTCTTTAGCTGGTGTCACAAAACGGGTTGTCACCAATCCGTACACGCCTAAAATCTTGGCTCCGGGGAGTGCCGAGGAAACGGGTTCGCGATGGCCGAGCTCTGCGTCGAAGTCTTGGAGAACGGTCTTCGCGTGACCCAGCGCGGCACGCCGTTCGTCGTGACCTATATGAGGAACCAGGGGTCGCAGCTCCTGGAAGCTCAAGAGCTCCTGGCGCTGCCGGAAATCGACGGACAACAAGCCTCCTTCCTCGCCGCCGCATGGAAGGCCGCCTACGCCAAGGCCAAGGATCTCGGCTGGCTTTGAGGGCGCTCGACAAGCCTAGGAAAAAAGTCCTTGACAGCGTGACGCTGTTTGCCTAGTGTTCGGCTACAACGCGACACGTGGGCGAGACACCGTTTCGATCCACCGCGTTGAGACGCCGCGCCCAGCAATGGGGCGGCGTTGTTAGTTTCTAGCGCCGGGTCCTCGCGTCTACGACCGGGGCATGGTCAGCAAAAGACGCGCGATGGTGAAAATGGCGAGGCCGGCGATCAGCCCGAGCCCCGCGCCTTGCTCCATCAGAACGGCGCCGATCGTCATCCCGGCAAGCGCGCTGGCGATGAGACCGAAAACCCAAATCGCAATGGTCCGAAACATGTCGCCTCCAGGCGCGCGGTCGCTGTTCGATAGGGAGCCACTTCGATAGACGCTCGGTTCCGGAACCGCAAACGCTAAGCACGGCGCATTTTCCCTCGCTCCGGAAGGGGGAGGGAGGGCGCACATACAACAACAAGAACAGTACGCCATGATCCCGGACGAACCTCTTGGGGAGGAGGGCGGTGCGTACAGCGTCGACTGGGACGCGGTCCGCCACGACTTTCTCTATAGCGGCATGTCGCAGCGGCGCATCGCCTGGAAGCACGGCGCCACGGCCGGAACTTTACGCAAATACATGCGCGACGGCGGCTGGGAACGGCAAATCCGGCAGGTGAACACGCCGCGCTGTCATGCTAGGGTCTGCCCGCTTTTCAAAAGACGGGAGGGACTCATGGCCATTCAGCTGACACCACCGACGAAGAACGTCTTCTATCTGTCCATCATCTGCGCGGTCGTGGCGATCGTGCTCTATATCCTTGGCGTCCTCGGCGTCATCGGCGGCGGCTTCATGGCCGTGGCCCATATCGCCTTCTGGATCGGTATGCTGGGCTGGGCGCTGCTGATGGCAGGCGTCGCCATGAAGGGCGTCTAGGGCCGGCAGGTCTCCCCGGGGCGCCTCCGCCCCGAACCTGAAGAGACTTTCATAATGCTGCAACGCTTTGGCGAGGTGCTGCCGGAGTGTGAGGTCAGGTGCGCGCCCGTCTGTGAAGTGGTCTGTATCGTTGCGCCACCCGGGCGATGC
>NZ_JBFFQD010000023.1:0-37614 GCF_041573655.1 Methyloceanibacter sp. | reverse complement strand
TCGATCTCGTAGCCCAGCCACTCGATCGTCACCGTGCCGGGCCGGTCGGCCAGCCAGCCAAGTCCCGCCGCGATTGCGACAATGAGAAGAACGAAAATCAGAATGCGGGTCATCTAGTTCTGCTCTTGTGGCTCCTCTTTCGTCTTGCCGCTGACGCTCGGCGCGTTCCGGCCAAGGGAGACAAGCAAAATCTTCTGGAGCCGTTGCAGCGTCTCTTCGGCATCGAGCCGTGCACGCGCCTGATCGAGCCATTTGGCAAACGCTGTGCGCGCCGGACCCTGCAGTGTGCCGACCTCCGCGGCAGCGGCGGCCAGATCGCCCTGCGCGAGCTTGGCTTCGGCACGCGCCAGCACGGCGTCGGGTGTCGCGCCCTCCGCGGCGCCATCGACACGCTTGACCTTCACGAGAGACTCTGCGCTCGACATCAGTCGATTGAGGAAGGTGTCGTCATCTGCCGACGGCGCGGCGGGCACCTTGTCCCGTGTCTCCTTGAACGAAACCGTGAGCTGCCGAAGCGTCGGGATGCCGTCGTCCTCATATTCGAGTAGGGGGCCGATATCGCCCGCGCCGGGTGACAGCGCAGCCAAGGTCGACAGCTCGGTGGCGTAGGGCCGGCCGGCGTCGACCGACGCTCGCAGATTGGCGAAGGCCATGGCGAGCGTGGCGGCCTTGGTATCCGCGGCCTCCTTGTCGACCGCTTCGAGAAGCGGCGGCAGCGTCGACTCCAGCCTGTCCAGCCGCTCGTCGAGCTCCGCCACTTCGGGCGCCAATCGCGAGGCCTCGCCTTGTCCAAGCTCAGCTTCGGTGAGTGCCTTCAACTTGGCCTCGAGACCAGCCACCTCTTTCTTTAGGCCTGCGATGGACGCACCATCCGCGCCCGCCGTCTTCGCCAACGTCTCATTGATCTTGGCATCGAGACGCGCTTCGGCCGCGTTAATCTGCTGACCGATCGCCGCTGCGTCGGCGACGGAACCGCCGTCCTTCACCGCGTCCGCCATGGATTTGAGGCTGGCGTCGAGCTGATCCACACGCTCGGCCAAAGACGCCAACTCCGGCGGCGTGTCGGGCGTCTTGCTTTCCAGGCCCGCAAGGCGCGTTTCGAGGGTCTTGAGCGCCGCACTGCTGTCCGGCGTTTGCGGCGCGGCCTCGAGCTTGGCGATGCGGGCCTTGAGCAATGCGGCTTCGTCCGGATCGGTTGACGTCGGCGTCGGCACATAACCCAAGCCCATGCCAACGAGCACAAGCGCACCGCCGAGAAGGCCCGCCGCCGCGTGGGTCGTGAAGCTGGTCAGCGCCGCCAGGAGGCTCGCGCCGAACGATCGCCGGCCTTCTTCCGATTGCGTTGCCGCAGATCCATTGGGCTCGGTCGCGGGCGCATCCTCGCCGGACTCCGAGGGAAGCGCGCGGGTTTCGTCGCTCTCGGTCTTCTCCGTAGGCGTCTCGTCCGTGGCCTTGTCCTCGGATTCCACGGAGACTTCCTTCGCCGTGCCCTCGATGGTTGGCGCCGGACGCTTGCCCGCTTGATCGGAAGTGCTGCTCTTGTCGTCGAAAGAGCCGGCCATCAGCTCATCACCTTCGCATCAGAGATTCGCGCCACTCACGAGGATGACGCGCCGGAGTTCAGGAGCGCAAGGAGATCTTCCTCCCGCGCATATGTCGGCACGCGAACCGGTAGCCCTAAGGGCGCGACGGCCTCTGCTATCGCCTTCGACAGGCAATAGCAAACAAGTCCCTTCGCTTCCGGGACCAAGCCCTCGGCCTGCGCGAGCCTCGTGAAGGTTCTGGCCGTTCGCGGCGACATAAGCAGAACACCCGAGATTGCGCCGCTCTTCAGTTCAGAGACGACCTCTTGCGTTAGCGTGTCGACCGGATGAGAGCGATACAAGACGATGCGCCGCAGTTCGAAGCCATCCTCCTCCAGCGCACCCTTTAGATCGAATGCGACCTTCTCGGCACCGATATGCACAAGCGGACCTTTGCCCCGGTGCACCTCACGACGGATGAGCGGCGGCAGACCGGCACCTGTTCCTGGACCGATCGTCACTTCGCGGAAGCCGAGTTGCCGCGCCGCCCATGCTGTTGCCTCACCGACCGCGAATACGGGCAGTTCCAGCACCTGATCCACGTCCGGGTGATTGGCAAGCGCGCGGATCGTGTTCCGGCTGGTGATGACGACGCCTTGCGCGTCATCGAGCGGCAGCGGCACGTCTGACAGAAATTCAATTTCGAGCAGCGGCGCGCGCACCGGATCATGGCCCAGTGCAATCAGCGCGTCGGCCTCACGACCCGCATCGGGCTCCGGCCTCGTTACAAGCAAACGCATCGCATCCATCACGGTAGCTGGGCGAGGAAGTTGGGGCCTGCGCGGTCCAGCAAGTCTTCAGCGGCATCGCGGCCAATCTGTTCAGCTTGCTCCGCCGCGCCGGTCACCTCGACATCGTGCCATTCTGCGCCCCCTGGCGAGAGGATCAACCCACGAAAACGCAAAGTCTTGTCGTCTCCGATCTCGGCAAGGCCGGCGATCGGCGTGCGGCACGAACCGTCGAGCCTAGCCAAAAAGGCGCGCTCGCAAGCAACCGCCGTTGCCGTTGCGGGATCGTTCAGCGGTGCAAGCAGGCGTCTCGTCTCCTCATCCCCGTCGCGGGCGAGGATGGCGATGGCGCCTTGCGCGACAGCGGGGAGCATCTCCTCGGTTTCGAGGATCGATGCGGCCTTGTCCGTGAGGCCGAGACGGTCGAGGCCCGCCTTGGCCAGCAGTGTTGCGTCGGCGACGCCTTCGTCGAGTTTCTTGAGGCGCGTTTCGACATTGCCGCGGAAGTCGATGACGCGCAGGTCCGGACGCGAGCGGCGCACTTGCGCACCACGGCGTAAAGATGAGGTGCCGACCACGGCGCCGGGTGGCAGGTCCGCGAGAGACCCTGCGCTTGGGCTGAGAAAAGCATCGCGCACGTCGGCCCGGGGGAGCACGGCGGCCAAGGAAATCCCTTGCGGTAGCACCGTCGGCAGATCCTTCATGGAGTGCACGGCAAGGCCGACCTCGCCTGCAAAAAGCGCCTCGTCGATCTCTTTGGTGAAAAGGCCCTTGCCGCCGAAGTCGCGCAGCGCCTTGTCCTCAATCCGATCTCCGCTCGTGGTGATAACCCTGAGGTCCACCGCCCCACGGTCCAGCCCGTGGGTCTGATGCAGCCGGTCGCGCACATGGGCCGCCTGCCACAGGGCAAGCGGGCTGCCACGGGTGCCGATGAGAATCGTTGCCGGCAAGGCGGAACTCCTTGAGCTGTCTGGATAAAGGGGCCAGGCGCCCGCATTAATGGCTTGTTTCGGCGCCGGCTTCAATCTCCGCGCGGACCGTATAAAAGGAAGCATGACAAGGAACGCCTCCGCCCTGACCGTGCTCGGGATCGAGACGAGTTGCGACGAGACGGCTGCGTCGGTGGTGCGCCAAGGCGCGGACGGCGCGGGCGAGATCTTGTCCAACGTGGTGCGCTCGCAGCTCGACCTGCACGCCGCCTATGGCGGGGTCGTGCCCGAGATCGCGGCGCGGGCCCATGTGGACCTGCTGGATACGGCGGTCACCCAAGCCATGGCGGACTTCGGGCTGGATTTCGCTGCGCTGGACGGGATCGCGGCCGCCGCTGGGCCGGGCCTGATCGGCGGGCTGATCGTCGGCCTCACCACGGGCAAGGCGATGGCGCTCGGCCTTGAGAAGCCCTTCATGGCCATCAACCACTTGGAGGCCCACGCGCTGAGCGCCGGGCTCACGGACGGGCTCGACTTTCCCTACCTGCTGCTTTTGGTCTCCGGCGGCCACACCCAACTCCTGATCGTCAAGGACGTTGGCGCCTATGAACGGCTCGGGACCACGCTGGACGATGCTTTGGGCGAGGCCTTCGACAAGGCGGCGAAGCTGCTGGGCCTGCCCTATCCGGGGGGGCCGGAGGTCGAGCGGACCGCCGCGCGGGGGCGCGCGACCATCAAACTGCCCCGGCCCATGCTGGGGCGAAGCGAGCCACATTTCTCTCTGGCCGGCCTCAAAACCGCGCTCCGCCAGGAAGCCATCAAACGCGCGCCCTTGGATGACCAGACGGTCGCGGATCTCTGCGCCAGCTTCCAGGAGGCGGTGGCGGATGTGATCCAGGACCGAACGGCGCGGGCCATGGATCTCTACGCGACGCGGCTTGGTGAGAAGGCACAGCGGGCGCTGGTGGTGGCTGGCGGCGTGGCCGCCAATCAACGCCTCAGGGGGGCGCTTCAAGACGTGGCCCGCGCTCGTGGGTTCAGTCTGGTCGTGCCGCCGCCGGCGCTGTGCACCGACAATGGCGCGATGATCGCCTGGGCCGGAACCATGCGGCTGGCCCGGGGTTTGACCGACGATCTCACAGCGCCCGCCCGGGCGCGCTGGCCGCTCGATCCGGATGCACCGCCCGCGCTGGGCGCCGGAGTGAAGGCTTAGGCGCTTCCGTTCGCCTGACACGCACAAATTGCGCTATGAAGTGAGTCGAGGGGGCACATGGCGCACCAATCGGTCGGCATTATCGGCGCGGGGGCGTGGGGAACCGCGCTCGCCATTGTGGCGCGGCGCGCCGGACGTGACGTGCTCGTCTGGGCGCATGAGCCCGAGACCATTTCCGCAATCAACGATCAGCACTGCAACGAGGTGTTCCTGCCTGGCGTGCCGCTCGACCCGGCAATCGAGGCCACCGACCGGCTCAGCGAGGCCGCCACCTGCGACATGCTGCTGATGGTGACGCCCGCGCAGCATTTCCGCCCCATCGCAGGCGAACTCAAACCATATGTGCGGGAGAGCCAGCCCCTGGTGATCTGCTGCAAGGGCATCGAGCAGACGACCGGAAAGTTGATGTCGCAAATCGCGGCCGAGCTGTTGCCCGAAACGGCGACCTCCGTGCTGTCGGGGCCAAGCTTCGCCGGCGACGTGGCGAACGGCCGGCCGGCCGCGGTGACCATGTCGACCGAGGAGGAGGAGCTGGGCCGCGCGCTGTCGCATGCGCTGAGCCATCCGCCGTTCCGCTGCTATTGGAGCAACGACCTGATCGGCGCTGAGATCGGCGGCGCGGCGAAGAACGTCTACGCCATCGCGGCGGGCATCGTCGTGGGCAAGGCGCTGGGCGCGAGTGCCCATGCGGGACTTGTCACCCGCGGCTTTGCGGAGATGGCGCGGTTCGCGGTCGCGCTTGGCGGGAAGCTGGAGACGCTGATCGGCCTTTCGGGCCTGGGCGATTTGGTGCTCACCTGCGGCAGTCCGCACTCGCGCAACATGTCTCTCGGTGTCGCCCTCGGCGAGGGCAAAAGCGCCGAGGAGGTGCTTGCAAGCCGGCTAACGGTCACCGAAGGCGTGGCGACAGCGGCTGCCATGGCGGAGATCGCCGGGGCGCGCGGCATCGAGCTTCCTATCGCCGAAGCCGTGCACGCGGTCCTCTCCGGCCGGACGACGGTGGACGCCGCGATCGGGGGACTTCTCGCGCGGCCGCTACGATCTGAAATCTGACGCGATCTGAAATCTGATCGGCCATGGACAGGTCCGGTGCAGCGCAATAGCCTCACCGCAAACCAAGGGGGATCCATGCTGTTTGCGTTCATATGTACCGACAAGCCGGGCGGACTACCGATCCGCAAAGAGAACCGCCCAGACCATCTCGCTTATCTCAAAAGCCTCGGCGATGCGCTCAAGTTTGCCGGTCCCTTCACCGCGGAGGACGGCGAAACGATGAACGGCAGCCTGATCGTGATCGAGGCGGCATCACTGCAGGCCGCGCGCGACATCGCGGACGACGACCCGTTCGCCAAAGCCGGCCTGTTCGCCTCGGTCGAGATCAGGCCGTGGCTTTGGTCCCTCGGCAAACCTGGCGGCGCTTAGGAACTGTGATGGCGTATTGGCTGATGAAGTCCGAGCCCGGAACCTGGTCCTGGGAGCAGCAAAAGAACGAAGGCAAGAAGGGCGCCGAGTGGGACGGCGTGCGGAACTACCAGGCACGCAACAACATGCGCGCGATGAAGAAGGGCGACTTCGCCTTTTTCTACCATTCGATCGGGGAGAAGGCGTGCGTCGGCATCGTCAAGGTCGTGGTCGAGGCGCACCCGGACTCCACCGACACCACGGGCAAGTGGGAATGCGTGGACGTGGCCGCCGTCGCCGATTTGCCGAGCCCCGTGACGCTGGCGGATATCAAGGACACCCCCCAGCTGGAGAACATGGTGCTGGTCAAGAACTCTCGCCTGTCGGTGCAGCCTGTCACCGCGGCGGAGTGGAAGAAGGTCTGCGCCCTTGGCGGCCTGAAGGACCCGCCGACGGCGTAGTGCCTTTACCACATGGCTTGCGCTAGAGTTGCGCCGGATCGTGGTCCGCGAAGGAGAATGACATGGCCATCAACTATATCGCCGTCGTCATCGCGACCTTGGCCGGGTTCGGCCTTGGCGCGGTGTGGTACATGGTGCTCGGGCGCGCCTGGATGCGCGCACTTGACAAGACGGAAGCCGAAATCAAGGAAGGACAGGGCTCGGTCAAGGCGCTGCCCTTCATCATCGCCCTGGTAGCCTTGTTCGTCATGGCCTGGGCGCTGGCTGGGCTCATGGGCCATCTGGCGCAAGTCAACGTCAGAGGTGGCGTGATAGCCGGGCTCATCGTTTGGATCGGTTTTGTCATCACCACTATGGGCGTAAATCACGCCTTCAGCGGCGCCAGCCCCAAGCTGACCCTAATCGACGGCGGCCACTGGCTCGCCGTTCTCGTCGTCATGGGCGCCGTGATTGGCGCTTTCGGACTCTAGACGAAAGGATAATGGGCGGTGTCTTCTCGCTGACAGCACGGCACGCCATAATGGGCTCGCAAGAACAAAATGCGCGTTTTGCGTAGGGAGGAACGGACGGATGTCCGAGCATCAGCCATTCAAAGTTGAGACGGTGGAAGTTCCCGAAGAGTGGAAGGCGCGCGCCTTCATCAACGAGGACAAGTACGAGAAGCTCTACGGTGAGAGCATCAAGGACCCCGACAAATTTTGGGGCGAAGAAGCCAAGCGGCTCGACTGGATCAAATTCCCCACGCGCGTGAAGAACACCACGTTCGAGTATCCCGACGTCTCCATCAAATGGTTCGAAGACGGCACGCTGAACATCGCGGCGAACTGCATCGACAGACACTTGGAGACGCGCGGCGACCAGACCGCGATCATCTGGGAGCCTGACGACCCGAACGAGCCCGCACAGCACATCACCTATCGCGAGCTCTATGAAAACGTCTGCCGCCTCGCGAACGTGATGAAGGCGCAAGGCGTGAAGAAGGGCGACCGGGTCACGATCTACCTGCCGATGATTCCGGAGGCCGCCTACGCCATGCTGGCCTGCGCGCGCATCGGCGCCATTCATTCCATAGTGTTCGGCGGCTTCTCGCCGGACTCGCTTGCCGGCCGCGTCGAGGGTTGCGAGTCGGCCTACATCATCACGGCCGATGAAGGCTTGCGCGGCGGCCGCAAGGTCCCGCTCAAGGCCAACGCCGACAAGGCGCTGCAGAACATGGATCACGTCAAGAAGGTGCTGGTGGTCAAGCGCACTGGCGCCGACGTGCCGTGGACCGAAGGCCGCGACGTCGCGCTCAGCGACGAGATGGCCAAGGCCTCGACCGAGTGCCCGCCGGAGGAGATGAACGCGGAAGACCCGCTGTTCATCCTCTACACCTCAGGCTCCACGGGAAAGCCCAAGGGCGTGTTGCATACGACGGGCGGCTACCTTCTCTATGCGTCGATGACGCACCAATACGTCTTCGACTATCACGACGGCGACATCTATTGGTGCACTGCGGATGTGGGCTGGGTCACGGGGCACAGCTACATCGTCTACGGGCCGCTGGCGAACGGCGCGACGACGCTGATGTTCGAAGGCGTGCCGAACTATCCGGATGCGTCGCGCTTCTGGCAGGTGGTCGACAAGCACAAGGTCAACATCTTCTACACCGCACCGACTGCGATCCGCGCCCTGATGGGCGCCGGCGACGACTTCGTGACGGGGGCCAGCCGCAAATCGCTGAGACTGCTCGCGACGGTCGGTGAGCCAATAAACCCGGAAGCGTGGGAGTGGTACTACAACGTGGTGGGCGACAGTCGCTGCCCCATCGTCGACACGTGGTGGCAGACCGAGACCGGCGGCATTCTCATCACGCCGTTGCCTGGCGCCACCAAACTAAAGCCCGGTTCGGCGACATTGCCGTTCTTTGGCGTGCAGCCGGCTCTGGTCGACGCGGACGGCAAAATTCTTGAGGGCGAAGCGGCGGGTAATCTCGTCATTCTCGACGCGTGGCCCGGCATGATGCGAACCGTCTATGGTGACCATCAGCGCTTCGTGGACACGTACTTTTCAGCCTACAAGGGCAGGTACTTCACCGGCGACGGGTGCCGGCGCGACGCGGACGGCTATTACTGGATCACCGGTCGCGTGGATGATGTGATCAACGTCTCCGGACACCGCATGGGAACGGCGGAAGTGGAGTCGGCCTTGGTCGCGCATCCAAGAGTGTCCGAGGCCGCAGTGGTCGGCTATCCGCACGACATCAAAGGACAGGGAATCTATTGCTACGTCACCTTGATGGCGGAGGAGGGCGGCGGCGACGACGGGCTCAAGAAAGAGCTGCGCGACTGGGTGCGCAAGGAGATCGGACCGATTGCGTCGCCCGATCAGATTCAGTTCGCGCCTGGGCTGCCCAAGACAAGATCAGGCAAGATCATGCGGCGAATCTTGCGTAAGATCGCCGAGGACGATTTCGGGAATCTGGGAGACACCTCGACCCTCGCCGATCCCGGCGTCGTGACGGACCTGGTCGACAACCGTCAGAACCGCAAGCCTGCCTAACATCCCGCATCGAGGCGCGCGAACTTTAGGAACGAACTGCTTATGACGTGGTTGATGCGCACACTTGCCGCCGTCGGTATCGTGCTGGCACTCGTCATCGCTATCGTGTTCGTCGTCGGGCGACTCGGAACGAGTGGCGACCCGACTCAAGCGCTCGCCTTGGCGGTCGGCAACCGCACGATCAACGTCGCCGGGCACTTCAAGGACATGACGCAAGAGACCATCGCCGATGGCATCAAGATTGTCGTCGACGACCATGAGGTGGTCGTGTCCAGCGATCAGCTTTCGGTGGACGGCAAGACGCAGGTTCTTGAGCCCGGCAAGGACGTGATGCTCTATGTGGGCAAGAACGGGGGTCTGCAGGTGAAGGTCATGCGGGAAAGCGGCGAGGCCCCCGAAGGAGCCTCGAACTAATCTCTAAATGCTGCGCTGAACGCGGCTCACGCCGACATGGTGCGCGTGAAATAGGCGAGCATCGTCGTCCACGCATCCTTGGTGTCGCGGTCGAAGGCCTTCTCTAAGGACCGCTCCAGCGTCCAGACCAGAGCGCGCGACATAGTGCGATAGTGACGCGTGCGGATGCCCATTTGCCGATGACGCGTCCCCAGCAGCTTCAGGGTTGGCGACAGGCCGTCCTCGTGGCCGAGGGAAATCATGGCAAGCTTGGCGCCGGCGGCGAACTTGCGCGCCTGCATCTCGACGGGCCCTGAGAACTTCTTGCGTAAGGACGGGTCGAGGCGGAACAGCTTGAGGAAGAAGAGCTGGGCGACGAGCTCGAGCGCCGGCTCCACTTTGAGATAGCTCACGCGGATCAGCCGCTTCTGCTCCGCCGTGAGCTCCGTATCCTTGGATCGCGTGCTGCGCCGGGCGCGGCGCGGCTTGACCTTGGTGGCTGTCTGGGAAGCTTGCAGGGCGGCTGGCATGGTCGGCGACTCCTTCAAATGTCTTGCCCGCCAGAATGGGCGCTTCCGATTGACGAAGCGTTAAGGTAAGCGCGCCCTTAAAGCGGAGGCGGGCGCAGCGCCGCCCTTTCGATTTTTCCCTTGCCGATCAAGCCCTTGCAGAATCGGCCGCGGCTCCCAACATATAGAGGGCGGCACATTTTGCCGCCTATCGGAGGTCATAGGCATTTCAATGAGTTATTTCCGCACCGCCATCCTGCTTGCGGGCCTTACGGCGCTGTTCATGGGGATCGGATTCCTCATGGGCGGACAGACAGGCATGATCATCGCGTTCGTGATCGCGGCCGGCATGAACCTGTTCTCCTACTGGAACTCCGACAAGATGGTGCTGCGCATGTACGGCGCGCGCGAGGTCGACGCGCGCACAAGCCCGAAGCTTTACGACATGGTGCAGCAGCTCGCGGGCAACGCCGGGCTCCCCATGCCGAAGGTCTACGTGATGGAGAACCCGCAGCCGAATGCGTTCGCCACGGGGCGGAACCCTAAGAACGCCGCGGTGGCCGTGACCACCGGCCTAGTGCAGTCCGTCACACGCGAGGAGCTTGCCGGCGTGATCGCGCACGAGCTGGCGCATATCAAACATCACGACACGTTGCTCATGACCATCACCGCCACCATAGCCGGTGCGATCTCCATGCTCGCCAACTTCGCGATGTTCTTCGGCGGAAGCCGCGACAATAACGGCATCGGCATCCTCGGCACGATCGCGCTCATCATCCTTGCGCCACTCGCCGCGGGTCTCGTGCAGATGGCGATCAGCCGGACGCGCGAATTCGAAGCGGACCGCGGCGGCGCGGAGATTAGCGGCCAGCCGCTGTGGCTTGCCTCGGCGCTGCAAAAGATAGCCGGTGCCGCGCACCACATTCCGAACGCAGAAGCCGAGCGTAACCCGAGCTCCGCGCATATGTTTATCATCAACCCGCTGTCGGGCCTGCGCATGGACAAGCTGTTCTCCACGCACCCGGCCACCGATGACCGGGTGGCGCGGCTCGTCGCGATGTCCAAGACCATGGGCGGCGCGCATGAGCCGAACCTTGCGCCTGAGCCCACGGGTCCTTGGTCCGGCGCAACCGCGCGCACCACGCGTGGGCCTTGGGGCTAAGCCCTTCTGGGGCTAGGCCAACTGGGGCTGAGATGCCCCACCTTGATTGGCGCGGGAGCTGATCCCTCCCACGCCGGAAACCGAAGCACATTGGAGATCAATCATGACCACATCGAACACCCAGACGAATAGTCTTTCGCGCACGCGCGATCATCAGGTTGGACTGCCGGCACGCCGCGCAGCCGCCGACCTTCTCAATGCCGTGTTTCAGAAGAAGCAGCCGCTCGACGAAGTTCTTGGGCGCGCGCGAGACGGCGGCTATCTGTTCGACCTGCCTGTGCGGGACCGCGCCTTGGCGCGTGCCATCGTTGGTACGAGTCTGCGGCATAAGGGACAAATCGATGCGGTACTGAACACGTTTCTGGAACGCGGTCTGCCGTCGCGCGCCGGCACGCTCTACGCCATCCTTCTGTCCGGCGCGGCGCAGCTTCTCTTTATGAGCGTCCCGCCGCACGCGGCCATCGACCTTGCCGTGCGGCTTGCCAAATGGGATCCGCGCGCCAAACGCTACGACAAGCTCGTCAACGCCGTGCTGCGGCGCGTAGCCGACAAAGGCGGCGAGATCGCAGCAAAGCTCGATGCGGCGCGGGTCAACACGCCGGACTGGCTGTGGGACCGCTGGGTGCGCGCCTGGGGCGAAGAGCGGACGCGGGCGAGTGCGGAGGCTGCGCTGGTCGAGCCGCCGCTCGATCTGACGGTAAAGTCCGACCCGGACGGTTGGGCGGCGCGGCTTGGCGGCCGCGTCTTGCCGACGGGTAGCGTACGTATCCTACCCAAGGGCCGCATCGAGGATCTCGATGGCTTCATCGACGGCAATTGGTGGGTGCAGGACGCGGCGGCCTCCCTGCCGGCGCAGCTCCTGGGCGACCTCACCGGCAAGCGCGTGGCGGATCTCTGCGCGGCGCCGGGCGGAAAGACAGCGCAGCTTGCGCTCGCGGGCGCCGAGGTCGTCGCCGTGGATCACTCCAAGTCGCGCCTTGAGCGGCTGGAGGAGAATCTGAAGCGGCTCGGGCTCACCGTCGAGACCGTACGGGCCGATGCAGGCGCCTGGCAGCCGGAGGAGCGGTTCGACGCGATCCTCCTGGACGCCCCTTGCGCCTCCACCGGCACGATCCGCCGGCACCCGGACATCCCCTACCTCAAGTCCGACAAGGACATCGCCGAGCTGGTAGACGTCCAGGCGAGGCTCCTGGACAACGCGGTCTCGTTGCTCAAGCCAGGCGGCACGCTCGTCTATTCGACCTGCTCGCTGGAGCCGGAGGAGGGCGAGGCTCAAATTGCGGCGCTGATGGCTCGCAATCCCGCCATCCGCATCGATCCTCTCCGCAAAGATGAGCCCCTGGGCGATACCGAATGGGCCGAGGCGTCCGGGATCTTACGCACCTTTCCCTTCCAGCTTGACCTTGGAAGCCCGGAATGGAGCGGTCTGGACGGCTTCTTCGCCGCCCGGCTCAGGCTCGCCGATTGACGAAAGACGGCATCGCACTTGCCCCGGGGTTCATGCTGCATGAAAATAGCCTCAGCTAAGTGCTAGAGCGGCGGGGACGCCAGCGCCTCGAGACCACAGGCGCGGGCGAGTGGAGTATGACCCATATGGCGGGTGATCAGGCCTTCGAGCGCGATTCTCGCGTTGAAGAGGTGTATCTTGGCGGGCCGAGCCCCTTGCGGCGCTTGATGCTCTCCAGCATGGCCAGCATCAGCTATCCGGGGGGCCAGGCCGAGCAGCTTCTGCTGGCGCCCCAAGAGCTGCGCACCGCCGATCCAAGCTTCGCCAACGAGGTCTATAACGGGCATTTCGGGCTCGCCGGGAAACTGGCCGAACTCGGCGCGGACTCCCCCTTCGAGATCAAGCCTCCGTCCGCCAACTGGGCGCGCGACCTCTACGGCTTCGGCTGGCTCCGCCATTTGCGCGCCGCCGACAGCGAGCTATCTCGCGAGCAGGCCAAGGCGCTCGTCCACGACTTCATCCGCCTGCGCCGGCAAGTCCATGGGCTCGCCTGGCAGCCGGAGATCGTGGCGCGGCGCGTGATTTCCTGGCTCTCCAACTCGGTTCTCATTCTCGATGCCGGTGAGCCGCAGGCCTACGAGTCGTTCCTCAAGGCGCTCACCGGGCAATTGCGTTATTTGTCGGCCAGCTATCGCGATGCACCCGACGGTGTGCCGCGCCTCCTGAGCCTCATGGGGCTCCTTTATGCGGGGCTTTGCATCGCCGATCAGCAGGCGGTCGTCGACCGCTACACCAGGCCGCTGTGCAAGGAGCTGGACCGCCAAATCCTGCCCGACGGCGGTCACATCTCACGCATTCCCGAAGCGTTGATCGAGCTGCTGCTCGATCTTCTGCCCTTGCGGCAATGTTTTGTGGCACGCGACCGCACCCCGCCGAAGGAGTTGGCCGATGCCATCGACCGCATCATGCCGATGCTGCGCTTCTTCCGCATGGGCGACGGCACCATGTCGCGCTTTAATGGTGCGGGTCCCACGCCCACTGACGCGCTTGCCACCGTGCTTGCCTATGACGACATCGAAGGCGCGCCCGTGCGGACCGCCGCTAATTCCGGCTATGTGCGGGTCGAGGCGGGCACGACGCTCGTGATCTGCGATCTCGGACCGCCGCCGGTCGCGTCTCTCACAACCAACATGCATGCCGGGTTCTTGTCCTTTGAGATGAGCTCAGGCGATGCGCCCGTGATTATTAATTGCGGCGCGCCATCCCCCGACCAAGAAGGGTGGCGGATGTTTTCGCGCACGACGCCCGCGCACTCCACGCTCAGTCTCGAAGAAGATTCGCTCGCAGAGTTCCGTGCTGGCGCCAATGGTGCGGAGCCGGCCGCGGACGCCACAATGGTCGGACCGCCGAACCCACAAGGCGCGTTCTCCGACCAAGGTGACAATCTCCGTATCAAGGGATCCCATGACGGATATATGGGCCGGTATGGCGTGAACCACTCGCGGCAGATCCTGATCTCGCCGGACGGCAATCTGCTGAGCGCCGAGGACAAGCTTACCGCGCCGCGGGGGCTCAAGAGTCCCGAAGGCCTGATCGCCGGCGCCTACGCGATCCGCTTTCACCTGCACCCCAGTGTGAAGGCGCAACTCATGGGCGACGGCGAGGCTGTGACGCTCATCCTGCGGAATGGCGAGACGTGGCGCATCAGCTCTAACGCCGAGCACATGGCTATCGAGGACAGCGTGCTGCTCGCCGATCAGCGCGGCCCGCAGTCCACTTCGCAAGTGGTATTGACGGGCATGATGGGTGAGGCGAGGGAGCTCCGCATCTTGTGGAAGATCGAGCGCACGAGCGATGCCCACCCGCAGGCACTCGACGATCCTGCCGGCGACGCCGGCAACAGCGGCGCATAGGCTCATGGAGACACAAAAGGTTTCCCGCGCGCTGCTCTCGGTCAGCGACAAGACAGGTCTTGTCGATTTCGCCAAGGCACTTGCCGCGCGCGGTGTCGTGCTTGTCTCCACCGGCGGCACCGCGAAGGCGCTGCGCAACGAGGGGCTCGACGTCGTCGACGTTTCCGAGGTCACGGGCAGCCCCGAGATGATGGACGGCCGGGTGAAGACGCTGCATCCGAAGATCCATGGCGGGCTGCTCGCCATGCGCGGCAACGCCGAGCACGAAGCGGCGATGGCGGAGCACGCCATTCCCGCCATCGATCTTCTCGTGGTCAATCTCTATCCGTTCGAGGCCACAGTGCGCGCGGGTGGAAACTTCAATGTCTGCATCGAGAATATCGACATTGGCGGGCCGGCGATGATCCGCGCCGCTGCAAAGAACCACGCAGGCGTCGCCGTGGTGGTGGACCCCAAGGACTACATGGACGTGCTCGACGAGATCGAGCGCCATGACGGCGGCACCACGTTCGACTTGCGCAAGAAGCTCGCGGCCAAGGCCTACGCGCATACCGGCGCCTATGACGGCGCGATCGCCACTTGGTTCGCCGAGCAACTCGATGAGGACACGCCGGAGAAGCGCGTCATCGCGGGCACGCTGGAGCGCGCACTGCGTTACGGCGAGAACCCGCACCAATGGGCCGCCTTCTATCAGACGGCGGAGCAACGCCCCGGCGTGGCGTCCGCCGTGCAAGTGCAAGGCAAGGAGCTCTCCTACAACAATCTGAATGACACGGACGCCGCGTTCGAACTTGTCGCCGAGTTCGATCCGAAGCAGTCGGCGGCGGTCGCCATCATCAAGCACGCCAACCCGTGCGGCGTTGCCGTCGCGCCGACGATCGCGCAAGCCTATGAGAAAGCGCTCGCCTGCGACGGGGTCAGCGCCTTCGGCGGCATTGTCGCGCTCAACCGCGACCTCGAGGCGGACGCGGCAACGGAAATCGTCAAGCTCTTCACCGAAGTGATCATCGCGCCCGAAGCCGGCGACGAGGCGAAAGAGATCGTGGCAGCCAAGAAGAACCTGCGGCTGCTCATCACCGGCGGTCTGCCTGATCCGCGTTGCGAAGGCCTTACGTTCCGCTCGCTCGCCGGTGGCTTTCTGGTGCAATCCCGCGACAACGGGTTCGTCGATGCGCACGCTTTGAAGGTGGTGACCAAGCGCAAGCCCACCGACCAGGAGTTCGCCGACCTCGTCTTCGCCTCCACCGTGGCGAAGCACGTCAAGTCGAACACCATCGTCTACGCGAAGGACGGCGCTACAGTGGGAATTGGCGCAGGCCAAATGAGCCGCGTGGACGCCGCGCGCATTGCCGCGCGCAAGGCAAAAGACGCGAGCGATGCGCTAGGGCTGAAGGAACCGCTGACGACCGGTTCGGTCGCGGCTTCGGATGCCTTCTTCCCGTTCGCCGATGGGCTTCAGGTGGTGGCGGAAGCGGGCGCTACTGCCGTCATCCAGCCGGGGGGCTCCATGCGTGACGACGAAGTCATCGCCGCGGCGGATGAAGCCGGGCTTGCCATGGTGTTCACAGGCATGCGGCACTTCCGGCACTAGCACCTCAAGTCGTGCGGGCGGAAATACGCACGCAAAAAGGCCTCCCGAAACGGGAGGCCTTTGCTTTGCTGTTAGCGGCCGTTGGCGCCTATTGAGGCGCGCCATCCGGATAGGCCGGCTGCGGCTGGCTGGAAGAGGCCGGCTCACCGGACGCTGCGGCCCCACCGCCGTCACCCGGAACGACCGGCTGCGGCTGGTTCGGCGAAGGCGGCTCGCCCATATGCGGCTCGGACGGTGCGTCCGGGGAAACGGTGGGCGCGACGACGATGGTCTCCTCCACCATCACCTCTTCCACCATCACGCGGTCAGCTCCGTCGGCATCCATGGCCGCGCCGTCCGGATAGACCGGTTGCGGCTGGTTCGGCGAGGGCGGCTCGCCCATGTGTGGCTCCGACGGCGCGTCCTCGGAGACCATAGGCGAGGTGGAGGTGCTCTCCTCCGTCATGCCCTCTTCTGCTGCCGGCGCCTCGGCCGGCTTATCCGCGTCATCGTCCTTCGGCTGCTCGCAGGCCGCGAAAAGCCCCATCGCGACCACTGCCGCTATCATTCCAATGTATTTCATAATCCCCCTCCCACGATCTCGGTGGAATTCAACACCCCATCTGGCGAAAACATAGCTCGAACGCAGCGGCTTTGCTACGGCGCATGTCTAGCTTCCGCGTGGGGCGCGAACCCAGAATAGTAGTAGCAGCCCGCCGATCAGAAAAACGATGCTGGCGGAGATACCTAGCCGCTGGCTGCCCGTGAGGGCCGTCGCCGCGCCTATGGCAAGCGGCGCAGCGAACGCGGTAATTTTCCCTGAAAAGGCAAAGAAGCCGAAGAACTCGGTTGTCTTGTCAGGCGGGCAAAGGCGGGCCAGCAACGCGCGGCTCGAGGCCTGGACCGGGCCGGAGGCAAGCCCAATGAGAACGGCGAAGGCGAGATAGGCCCGCTCGCCCGCGGAGGCGAACAGTCCGCTGCCGTTTGCCTTCGGCGTGACCGGCACGAAAAACAGGACCTCGTCCGGATCGACCGAAAGCACCCCGATCGAGCCCACGATGAAGAGGACGAGGGTGAAAACAATCACCCGCTTGGAGCCTGTCCGGTCGTCGAGAAGGGCACCGACGCACGCCCCGATCGTGGCGGTGACGGTGAGCACGATGCCGAACAGGCCGAGTTCCGCCGTGCCCCAGCCAAATATGCTCGCCGCGTAGATAGCGCCGAAGGCGAATATCGCGCCCAGACCGTCCGCGTAGAGCATGCGCGCCAACAGGAACAGCGCGACGTTCCGGTGATTGCGCATTAGATTGCGCACCGAGTCGCGGAGCTGCCGCAGACCCTCCCGGACGACACCAGGCCCCGGCGCCCCGCCCCGCCGGTCCGGCGTGAACAGAAAGAGCGGCAGGGCGAAGATCAGATACCAAGCCGCCGAGAACGGTCCGACAAGCCGGTCGCCCTCGTGCGCCGCGGCGTCGAGGGCGAAGATCGGCTCCAGGCCAAACAGCGTCTTGCCGGTGTTTGGGTCCGTGACGATGAGGCCGGCGACGAGAGCGAGGCTGACAAGCCCGCCCACATAGCCCGTCGCCCAGCCGACGCTCGACAGCATGCCGAGCCGCTTATCCGGGACCAGATCCGGCATCATGGCGTTGTTGAACACGGTTGCGAGCTCGGCGCCGATGGTCGCGATGCCAAAGCACAGAAGGACCAGCGGCACGGCGGAGAGATCGCCAGGGGCGGCGAACCACAGCCCGCTCAGTCCGACGACGAGCAGAACCGAGAAGCCGGCGATCCATGGTTTGCGCGGCAAGCCGGCATCGGCAATAGCGCCAAGCACGGGCGCAAGCGCGGCAGCGACGAGCTGCGCGGCGCCCGTGGCGTACGCCCACAGCGTTTGACCATATGCGGGATCGTCCATGAACCCATTCACGAAGTACGGCGCGAACAGGAAGGTGACGATGAGCGTGTAGAAGGGCTGCGTCGCCCAGTCGAACATCGCCCAGCCGACAAGGCCGCGCCTGCTCGTTGTATATGCCGTACTATGGGAGTTTGGCGCCATCGATCACGATCAGATGATTGGGAAGCTCGTCCTCGCCAAGAGGCTCGGGGGGAAAGTGTTCGGCGAGGATCGCGCCGCATGTTTCGATTGCCGCAACAAAACCCTCAACACGGTTTCCCCGGCCGATCTGCGCGGTCAAATCCTCGATGAGTTCGTCCCATATTTCTGGCGACACCTTCTTGTATATGCCGTCGTCGGCGATCACTTCGGCGTAGCGCTCCGCATCGGACACATAGATGAGCACGCCGGTGCGCCCCTTCGTGGTGTGCAGATTCTGCGCGAGAAACTGTTCGACCGCGCGCAAATGTGCACGCGCCTGTTTCAGCCCGCGCGGTGCGATGGCGACGCGAAAGCGCTCCCATCGCGCGATGAGCACGCCGAGGCCGAAGACGGCAAGCTGCAGGAGATACACATATTCGATAGGCCACTTCGTGAAGTGAATGAGCGGAAGCGGCACGGCGAGCGCGGCAAGCGCCACGCACATCAACGCAAAGAAGAAATAACCGGAGGAGGCACGGGCAACTACGACGACGATCTCACCGCTCGTCGTCCTCTCGGCGCGGGAAATAGCATCGGCGATCACGGCATGTTCATCGCTGCTGAACGGCTTCATCGCGTATCGTCTTCCCGGGGTCGCTCATTCCATGCGCCGGCGCACACTATGGCGATAATCGCGCACATTGGAACCGGCAATCCCATGCGAACCGTTGCGGCTTTTCGAGGAACACATGCAGACGCGGCACCTTTCTTTTCTCCTATGCGCAGGACTGACACTTGGCGGGTTTGCCGTGTCGAAGATGGCGCTTGCGAGGGGACCGGACATGGCCGGCGGTGTCGCATTCCCCTTTGGGCCCAATCTTTCCGCCTCCGGGTGGCAGTCGGTGAGATCTCCGTGGCGGCGCGGCGCGCGATTTTCCGCGCACGGCAAGGACGCCCTGGTCGTGGAGACGGCGGGCGGGTTCGGGCTTCTGTGGCATGCCGTGCCGCGCCAAGTGGCAAAGGCGGAGCAGGCGCGGTGGCGCTGGCGCAAGCAGGAGGGCGTGGGACCAACCGATCTCACCAAGAAGGGCGGCGACGACCGCGTGCTCGCGCTGTACTTCGCCTTTGCCAATCCGGCTGATGTGACACCGGGAACCGACCTCTCGGAGCTCTTGCGGTCCGGACATGGCCAAGTCCTCATCTATGTCTGGGGTGGGGCGGCCAAGCCCGGGACCGTCTTGCCGCTGCCCTATTTCGACGGCCGCGGCCGCACCATCGTGAAGCGTGCAGCGAATGCCAAGCCGGGGGTCTGGTTCGATGAAGAGGCCGGGTTGCGCACGGACTTTGCGCGGGCCTTCGGCAGGCCGCCCGGTCATCTGGTGGCCGTCGGCGTTTCGAGCGACGCCGACGATACGGGTGGCCGCAACGTGGTCGCGCTCGCGGACCTCTGCGTGAAATAGACGGAGCCTTACCAGCTCCCGGACGACCCGCCGCCGCCAAAGCCTCCGCCGCCACCGGAGAAACCACCGCCTCCGCCGCCGCTCCAGCCGCCACCTGAGCCCCAACCGGAACGGTCGTTGCGGCGGCTACTGCCTTCCGGCACGACATAGGTGCTGTTGCGCATCAGATACATGAGGAGCAGGAAGATCGCGAAGTAGAGGAGGATCGTGAACCAATCGATGGGAACCTTGTCGGCATCGTGCCTGGCACGCACGCGCGCTTCGACTTCCGCCGCGTCTCCGGTCAGCGACAATGTGAGATCGCGCACGCCATCTTTGATACCGCCGGCAAAATCGCCGGCGCGAAAGCGCGGCAGGATCGCGTTCTCGATGATGATGTTGGAAAGTGCGTCGGTGAGAATGGGCTCAAGGCCATAGCCAACCTCGACGCGGACCTTGCGTTCGTTTGGCGCAACGATCAGGAGTGCGCCGTTGTCAAGTTCCGCGGTGCCGATACCCCAGTGCCGGCCGAGCTGATAGCCGAAGTCCTCGATGGTGTAACCCTGCAGCGATGGAACCGTAACGACGACGAGCTGGTCCGAGCTCTTTTCCTCCAGCGCTTTCAGATGCGCGGTGAGCTCTCGTTCGTCCTCAGGACTTAGAAGATCCGCTTGATCCACCACGCGTCCGGAGAGCGCGGGAAACTCCGGCGCGGATGTCGCGGGCGCAGCCGCGACGCAGAGCGCAACCAGAAATAGGACAACACGAAGAGCCGTGGTGGCCATGAGGGCCCCGCTTCGCGGCTAGAACTCCACCTGCGGAACCTTCGTCGTCTCTTCGGAGACGGAGAAGTTCTGCATCGGTTCGGACTCCGGATAGAGCAGTGCGCGCCACCAGCGGCCGGGGATCGTGCGCAGCTCGGTGTTGTAGTCCCGAACGGAGGTGATGTAGTCGCGCCGGGCAACGGCGATACGATTCTCGGTACCCTCAAGCTGCGACTGAAGCGCCAGGAAATTCTGGTTCGACTTGATGTCCGGGTAGCGCTCGACAACGACGAGCAGACGGCCCAACGCGCCGGAAAGGTTGTTCTGCGCGTCCTGGAATTTGTCGAAGGCTTCCTTGTTGGTGAGGATGTCCTTCGGGATCTGCACCTGCGTGGCCTTGGCGCGCGCCTCGATCACTTCGGTGAGCACTTTGCTTTCCTGCTCGGCGAAGCCCTTCACGGTCTCCACAAGATTGGGAATGAGATCGGCACGGCGCTGATACTGATTGAGCACCTGGCTCCATGCCGCCTTGGCGCGCTCATCGAGGGTCGGAATCTGGTTGATGCCGCAGCCGGCCAGCAGGACTGACGCAAGCATGAGAACCCCTGCGCGGCCGACAGGCCCAGACCAAAGACGCGCCAATACGTGCATGACATCCTCCCGCGTGCAGCGAAACGCAGACCTCGTGTATTGGGGCCCTGCGCAACTGGCAAGTGCTTTCCACAACCGGCGCAACGCCTTGCCAGCGGCTGGCGGGGCCGGTAGGGGCCTCGGAAGGTGTTGCGAGAATGAAACAACGCCCAAGTTTCTTTGCGGACGGGTGGTTTGGGGGATCGGCCCACTTTGGTCCACGCATTATTGGGAGCCCTTAAGTCCCGGCAGTTCCGCGATTTTTTCGATACCCGCGATCGTCCACCGGAATCCCACAAGTCCCGGAGGACGTTAGTTAATCCGAAGGCTTTGCTAGTCAAAGTCGGGGGCCTCTTCTAGTGTGATTCGCGAGTCGTTTTGGGGGACTCGCGGAGGCTCGCTATGAGACCGATTTCTTACGGGGGAGCGAGTACGGTGTGTATGCGTAAAGCAGGGGAATGAGGCGGTGACAGCCGCAGCGCGAACTCTCACGACTTTCTCGATTTTTGCCGGCGCCGTGGCCCTCGCGACGATGGTCGCCGTTGCGCCCGCCGACGCGAAGAAAACCAAGACGCCCAAAGACGAGCAAGCGGCACCGGCGGCCGACAAGAACCAGCCGATGACGATCATCATTTCCTTGCGAAATCAGAAGGCGAATATCTACCGCGGCATGTCGCTGGTCACGAGCACGCGGGTCTCGACCGGCAAGCGCGGCTATTCCACGAAGCCTGGCGTCTACAGCATTCTGGAGAAACGTCGGCGCCATTACTCGAACCTCTACGCGGGCGCGCCGATGCCCTGGATGCAGCGGCTGACCTGGACGGGCACCGCGCTCCACGCAGGCGTCGTTCCCGGCTATCCCGCCTCACATGGCTGCGTCCGGCTGCCCTACTCGTTCGCGCCCAAGCTGTTCAAGATGACCGGCGTCGGCGAGCAGGTCGTCGTCGCCCGCAACATGGTCGCGCCCAAGCTGATCGATCACCCTGCCCTGTTCCAACCGCTGCCGCCGCCCTTGCCGCCGATGATGGCTGAGGAACACGAGCAGCATCAAATGCGCCGGTCGAGCAACGACGCCGTACCCGCTCTGGGCACCCGCCTGCCGGTCGTCTTCGCCAAGGCCGAAGCGGTCGTGCCGAGCGCCAAGGCACCCGCCACGGCGACGATCATCGCTCGAGCCCTTCTTGCTCAGCGGGAAACCCCTGCGCAACGCCCGATGGTTCTGGCGGTCCTTGAGGACACGCGCACTCACGCCATCGACCCGACGGCGGAGCCGTTCATGGGGAGCGGCTCGCACGCGTTCGCTGCAAAGCCGTCGTCAGACGAGACGCAAGCGTCGGTTGGAACCTCGGACGATTTCTTCAAGCATCGGGACCGCCTCGCGACGCCCGCCGAAGCGCCGGTCGCGCCTGCGATTTCCGCAAACGCCGTCGAGCCTGAAGCGCCGGCCCCGGCCGAAGCGTCGATGGCAATGGAGGCCGCCGTGGCGGCGGATCCGCGTGAGCCCGAAGTTGCGCGCGAGCCAGAGGTGGCGAGCGAGCCAGAGGCCGGACCGATCTTGACCGTGTCCGCTTCGGCGCTGTCGCAGCCTGCGGCGAAGTTCGCGACCGTCGAGATTGCCGCGCTGGGACCGGAAGACCATCCTCCCATGCCGCCGGCCAAGCCATCGGTGATTGCAGCCAAGCTGGCGGCGGGAGCTTCCGCTGCGGCCGTCGAGGCAGCCGAGCCGCGCTCCACCGAGCCGCTCCGCGTCCTGATCACGCGCCGCACCAAGCGGGATCGCATGATCGGCGTGCAGTACATTCTGGCGTCCATGGGTCATCTGGATCATCAAGAGTTCGACGGCACTTTCGGCCAGAAGACGATCCGCGCCATCAAGGCGTTCCAGAAAGCCAACGATCTGCCCGAGACCGGCGCCTTCACCGACGAACTTGAGAAGAAGGTCTATGAAGTCGCCGGCAAGAAGCAACCGCCGTCCGGTCACCTTTTCGTCCGTCAGAAGTTTGTGGGCGTGTTCGACACCCCCGTCCGCTTCCGCAACCCCGACGCGCCGCTCGGCACGCACGTCTTCACGGTTATGCATTTCGGGAAGGACGCGACCGAGGCGCAGTGGACAGCGATCAGCCTCAAAGACGATGCCGATCCCACGATTGTGCTCGATCGCATCGAAATTCCCGACGATGTCCGCCAGAACATCTCCGAGCGGCTAACGCCCGGCTCCTCGCTGATCGTCGCCGATACC
This sequence comes from Methyloceanibacter sp., assembly GCF_041573655.1. Classification (GTDB taxonomy): domain Bacteria; phylum Pseudomonadota; class Alphaproteobacteria; order Rhizobiales; family Methyloligellaceae; genus Methyloceanibacter. The sequence goes on along the minus strand of NZ_JBFFQD010000023.1, from coordinate 14,657 downwards.
GCGATCAACTCGGCGACCCTGCCGAAAGGCGCCGACTTCCTTGTTTGGGATACGAGCAAGCCCGCCAAGGTGCAGCGAGCGAGCGTGTCGCCGCGGCCTCGGAAGAAGCGGCGCCGCACGACAAGCCGCCGCCGCACGCAGCCGTCCTATACGCGCCGCGCCGCGCCGACCTATTCGCGCCGCTCCACGCAGCGCCGTTATCGCCGCGGTCTCTACCCCTTCTAGGGCAGCGACCGACGGCGACCGGCGGGTCGAACTAACTTTCGCATTTTTTAGAAAATTGGAGCGGGCGATGGGATTCGAACCCACGACCCCAACCTTGGCAAGGTTGTGCTCTACCCCTGAGCTACACCCGCACTCCAAACCACCGGCAAGCCTTGAATTTCACGCTTCAGGGTGGTCATTTGCCTTGTAGTGGATCGCGCCTGAACTGTCTACTTCAGCCGCCTTCCCCAAAACTATGACCCCTTCAGGGGCCCATCAAGGGCACCCCCATTAGCCGAAGCCCACGCCGAAAGCAATGCCATCCGATCGCGCCACGCTGTTTGCCCGGCTGGAAGAGCTGGGCATTGCCTCCAAGACGGTCGAGCATGCGCCCATGTTCACCGTCGAGCAGTCCCAAGATTTGCGGGCCACGATTCCAGGCGGACACACCAAAAATCTATTCCTCAAGGACAAGGACGGCCGCCTGGCGCTGGTGATCGCCAAGGACGACACCAAAGTCGACCTCAAGGCCCTGGCCAAGCAACTCGACCTTGGCCGTTTCAGTTTCGGCAAGCCGGATCTCTTAATGGATGTCCTTGGCGTGGAGCCGGGCTCGGTCACCGCGTTTGCCCTGATCAACGAGACCTCACGCCGGCTGTCCGCGGTAGTGGTGGACGAAGCCTTGCTGCGCTTCGCCGAGGTCAACTGTCACCCGCTGATCAATAGCGCAACGACACGTGTGGCAACCGGGGACCTGATCCGCTTCATCGAGGCGTGCGGGCACACACCCCACCTCTTGGTCTTGACTTGAGCGGCTGGACGCGGTTGCCAAATGGCGGCATGCGGCCCATCTTCTATCGTGAAAGCGGCACACCATTTGCCGGTGCCGCACCGCACGGAAAGTGAAGCATGAGCGTAGAGACACCGATATTCGGCGAGGGCGCGGGCGAACCCGGCGCCGACCTGATCAAGAACACCACGACCAAGGACTTTATGGCCGACGTGATCGATGCCTCACGTGAGCGGCCCGTCTTGGTGGACTTCTGGGCACCGTGGTGCGAACCGTGCCGTCAGTTGACCCCCGTCCTGGAGAAGGTGGTGCGGGCGTCCAAGGGCACCATCCGGTTGGTGAAGCTCAACATCGACGAGCACCCGGAGATTCCAGGCCAGATGGGCGTGCAATCGATTCCCGCCGTGTTCGCCTTCAAGGATGGCCAACCGGTGGACGGCTTTATGGGCGCGTTGCCGGAATCGCAAATCAATGCCTTCGTTGCACGGCTGGTCGGCGAGAACACCGAGGAGACCGCGGATCTCGAGGCGGCAGAAGCGGCGCTCGAAGCCGGCGACGTAAATGCCGCGGCGCAGGCGTTTGCCGAGATCCTGCAAGGCGACGCGGAGAATGCAGAAGCCGCCGCCGGCCTTGCCAAGTGCTACATCAAGACAGGCGATCTGGCGCGCGCCGAGCAGACACTGGCGCTCGTCCCGCCCGCGAAGGCCGAGAGCGCGCCAGTCGCAAGCGCGCGAGCCGCGCTCGAACTCGCCAAGAAGGCCGGTGACACAGGCGACGTGGACAGCCTTCGTGCGAAGGTCGCCGCGGACCCGAGCGACCCGCAAGCCAGGTTCGATCTCGCGCTCGCACTGAACGCGAGCGGCGACCGTCAGGGTGCGCTCGATGAGCTGCTGACCATCGTCGCGAAGAACCGCGCGTGGGATGACGACGCCGCCCGAAAACAGCTTGTGCAGTTTTTTGAGGCGTGGGGCGCGACGGACCCCGCCACGACATCGGGGCGTCAAAAGCTGTCGTCCTTGCTATTCTCGTAAACGCCGAGGAGCGTCGTGCCTGATCGCTATCGCAACGCCTCGGACATGCCGGACATGTTGCCGGTGTTCCCTTTGCGGGGCGCAATTCTGCTGCCACGGGCAACGTTGACCTTGAACGTGTTCGAGCCGCGCTATCTGGCGATGATCGAACATGCCTTGGCCAACGAGCGGTTGATCGGCGTGGTGCAGCCAGCCCCCGATACCGGCAGCGATGAGTCTCCCCAGGGCAAAAACGTTCCCTTGCGCAACATTGGTTGTGCCGGCCGCATCACTGCGTTCAATGAGAACGAGGATGATCACCTTGTGGTCACGTTGACCGGTGTCGCGCGCTTTCAGCTTGGCGGGGAAGTCTCATCGGACATGTCGTTCCGTCTGTGTGAGATCTCATTTTCATCCTATGCGGATGACTTCATCGCTGGTCTCGGCGAGGATGATGTCGACCGTGTCGGCCTGCTCGAGACGCTTCGCTGCTATCTTGAAGCATACGATCTCAATGCCGACTGGGATCGCATCAACAGCGCGGACAATGAGCGGCTGGTGAACACGCTTTCGATTCTCAGCCCCTACGGTGCCGAGGAAAAACAGGCACTGTTGGAGGCCGTGAGCCTTCAAGACCGCGCCGAGGCTTTGGTGGCACTCGCGGAGATGGAACTCGCCACGCGCGATGACGGTTCGGGAACCTCGATACAATGACGCGCGAAGACAAAGACACAACGCCGGCGGGCGACCGGCCCGTCGATCCGAAGCTTCTCGAAGTCCTCGTCTGTCCGCTGACAAAGACGTCTCTCGACTACGACGCGAAGCGGCAGGAGCTAATCAGCCGCGCTGCGGGACTCGCTTTTCCCATTCGTGACGGCATCCCGATCATGTTGCCGGAAGAAGCGCGCAAGCTCGACGAGAGCTAACGCGGCTCGTCGGCGCGCAGCGTGTGCGCCAGGCGCCGCACATCCTCCGGCGTGAGCCCCGCCTTACGATATTCGCGGATTGCGCGCGCGTCGTCGCGCTTGGCAAGGCGCTTGCCGCCCGCATCGCGCACGAGCGCGTGGTGATGCCAGACCGGCACCGGTAGTTCGAGCAGCGCCTGCAAGAGCCGGTGAATGGGCGTGGCGTCCAAAAGATCCTCGCCGCGGACAACATGGGTGATCCCTTGCGCGGCATCGTCCACCACCACCGAGAGATGATAGGCGGCCGCGCCGATGTCCTTGCGCGCCAGAACCACGTCGCCGATCTCGCGCCGCATGGCCCCCGGGTCCAGCGCGTGTGTCCCGGCATGCGCCGGGCCAGTCTCAGTCCAAGTCAGTGCCGGACCGTCAAGGAGCGCCAACGCGCGGCTGAGATCGAGCCGGATCGCCTCGCCCTGCCCCGCCTCGGCGAGCACGCGGCCGCGGCACGTGCCGGGATAGACCGCGCTCCCGGGGCCAGCGCCTTCTTGCGGCGCGGCGACCGCGGCGCGGATATCGGCGCGGGTGCAGCGGCAGGGGTAAGTCAGCCCAAGACGGCCAAGCCGGTCGAGCGCAGCCGCATAGACGTCGAGCCGATCGGATTGCCGCCACACAGGCTCCGGCCATGTCAGCCCCAGCCACGCCAAGTCTTCGTAGATCGCCGCCTCGTATTCGGGCCGCACGCGCGTCGCGTCGGTATCCTCGATCCGCAAGAGGCACGTCCCGCCCGCGGACTTCGCCGCCTCCCAGGCGGTCATGGCGGAAAAGCCATGACCGAGATGCAGCAGCCCCGTCGGCGAGGGGGCAAAACGCGTGACGAAACCGGACATCGTGGGGACGTGCGCCACGCGCTACAGGGCCTCGCCCTTCATCAGCCGCGGCACGTCGCCGGTTCCGCCGGCCGCCTCACGCACTAAGAAGCGCTTTAGGCCCGGCGACCGGTCGACAATCCCCAGCCCGAGATCGCGGATGGCACGAAGCGGCGCGTTGTCGGTGGAGAACAGGCGGTTCATCGCGTCCATCACCGTGCCGGAAAAAGCGCTGTCGAAACGGCGCCAGCGTTGATAACGCTCCAGTGTCACACTGCTTCCGATGTCGAGCCCGAGCCGCAAGGCATCGACGATCGTCTCGGTGAGAGCCGCCACGTCGCGCAAGCCAATGTTGAGCCCTTGGCCCGCAAGCGGATGCACAACATGTGCGGCGTCACCGACCAGAGCGAGGCGTTTGCCGACGAACGAGCGCGCCATCTGAAAGGCGAGCGGGAAAGACTGCGGCTGCCCCTCAAGCGAGATGGCGCCGAGCCGATGCCCGAAACGGGTTGAGAGTTCGGCGACGAATGCCGCCTCGTCTCCGGCCATCAAGCTCTTCGCGTTTGCCGCGTCCTCGGTCCACACGATCGAGGAGCGGTTGCCTTTCAAAGGGAGAATGGCGAAGGGACCCGCCGGCAGGAAATGCTGCACCGCTTGGCCGTTGTGCGGGTGTTCGTGCGTGACCGTGGCGACAATGCCGCTCTGCGGATACGACCAGCCGATGCATTTGATGCCCGCGACTTCGCGAAGGCGCGAACGCTTCCCGTCGGCGCCGACAAGAATCGGCGCCCGTAGTGTAAGCCCGCTCGCAAGATGCGCCTGCACGCCGAAGGCGTCGGTCGCAAAGTCGTCGATGCTGTCCGGTGCAAACACGTCGATCGCAGGCTCGGCCGCAACCGCATCGGCAATCGTGCTGAGAAGTTCGCCCGCCTCGACCAGATAGGCGCTCGGCCCGCCTGTGTTCAGTTCCGTATCGAAGCCAAGAAAGTGAGGACGTAAATCCGCGTTCAGCGGACTGTCGGTGACTTCGATGGACCTGATGGGTTGTGCGTTGGGCGCAAGCGCGGGCCAGAGCTCCACCGCATCGAGAAGTCGCGTCGCCGCTGCCGAGAGCGCAAGGCCTCTGGCATCTTTCTTTGTGGGCGCGCGCGAGGCCGCGTCCACTAGGGCGACGCGGAGCGGCTTTGGCGTGAGCTTCGCCAGCGCGAGCGCCAAAGTGCCGCCGGCGAATCCACCGCCCGCGATCACGACGCCATAGTCTTTCGTTCGCGCCTCTGCCATGGCCTTCCTATAGGCGAGGGCGCCAAGATGCGCCACTCACCCATCCTGGCGTTCCTTGGGCCGCGCCGACCTGCTAAATGGCGATGGTCAGCGACTCCTACGGAAAGGGCCCATCAATGAGCGCCGCGCTCGATGAACTTCTGTCGATCCTCGATCTCGAGCCGCTTGAGCACAACCTCTACCGGGGCCTCAGCCCGCAAGTCGGCTGGCAGCGTGTGTTCGGGGGCCAGGTGATCGGCCAGGCGCTGGTCGCGGCGAACCGCACCGTCGAAGGCCGAAACGCCCATTCGCTGCATGCCTATTTTTTGCGCGCCGGCGATCCGGCGGTGCCGATGATCTATGAAGTGGACCGAATCCGCGACGGCCGCAGCTTCTCGACGCGCCGGGTGGTGGCCATCCAGCATGGGCACGCGATCTTCTCCATGGCCGCCTCTTTCCATCGGGAGGAGGCGGGACTGGAACACCAAATGGCGATGCCGGACGTGCCCCCGCCAGAGGACCTGCCGAGCGAGGCGGAGCTGAAGGCCAAGCTCATTTCCAAGGTTCCGGAGCCTGTGAAAGCCTACTGGCAGGCCGAGCGGCCGATCGAAATTCGCCCTGTCGACCTCTCGCGTTACTTTTCACGCGATAAACAGGCCCCAAGCCAGCTCGTATGGATCAAAGCGACCGGCGATCTCGGCGGAGATCTGGCGCTCCATCAATGCGTGCTGGCCTATGCGACCGACTTCACCCTGCTCGATACGGCCTTGATCGCGCATGGGCGGTTCGTATTCGATCCCAACCTGATGCTGGCCAGCCTCGACCACGCGATCTGGTTCCATGAGCCCTTCCGGGCCGATGAGTGGCTCCTTTATGCCCAGGACAGCCCCAGTTCCAGCGCGGCGCGGGCCTTTTGCCGGGGGACGTTGTTCACCCGCCAGGGCCGTTTGGTCGCCTCGACTGCACAAGAAGGCCTTGTTCGCGAGCGGAAGCCCAAATAACCGCCTACTTTGCGTGCATCGGGCGGTATTTGCCTAATTGTTGTGCCTTCTGGCGCCTGTCAGGGTCCACGCCGGCCCTGCCACAATCGTAAAAGAATCGCTAACCCCAATGACTTGCGGCGCCTGAGGGCGAGTTGGCACGTAGCTTGACTCTGCTTTCGGGTTCGCACGGCTCAAGGCTCAGGGACAACATCCTGAGCGGCCGTAAATCAATGGAGGGCTCAATCAGATGAAGCTGGTGATGGCAATCATCAAGCCATTCAAGCTCGACGAGGTGCGACAAGCCCTCACAGAGCTTGGGCTGCAAGGCATGACCGTTACTGAGGTCAAAGGGTACGGGAGGCAAAAAGGCCATACCGAGATCTATCGCGGCGCGGAATACGCCGTGAACTTCTTGCCGAAGATCAAGATCGAGGTCGTGGTGCCTGCCAACACGGTCGACAAAGCTGTGGACGCCATCGTGGCCGCGGCAAAGACCGGGCAGATCGGCGACGGCAAGATCTTCGTCGTTCCCGTCGAACAGACGGTGCGCATCCGCACCGGCGAAACCAACGAATCAGCACTGTGAGAGGGGGAGAATTGAATATGACGACCCTTGCCAAATATCTTTTCGGCGTGGTCGCTGCGCTCGCAATTGCGGCGCTCTACCACATCGATCCTGCACTCGCCCAAGAGGCGGCGGCCGAGGGAGCAGAGCCTCTGGCGGAAGCTGCCGAGGAAACTGCAAAACTCGATACGGGTGACACGGCCTGGATGCTGACATCCACTGTTCTCGTCCTGATGATGGCCATTCCGGGCCTCGCGCTCTTCTACGGCGGCATGGTCCGCAAGAAGAACGTGCTGTCCGTGGTGATGCAGTGCTTCGCGATCGTCTGCTTGCTGTCGATCACGTGGTTCGTCGTCGGCTACTCGCTCGCGTTCACCGACGGTGGCTCGCTCAACTCCTATGTTGGCGGTCTGTCGAAGATGTTCCTGAACGGTGTCGGTGTCGATACTCTGAGCGGAACCATTCCGGAATCGGTCTTCTTCACCTTCCAGATGACGTTCTTCGCCATCACGCCGGCGCTGATCGTCGGTGCCTTCGTGGACCGTATGAAGTTCTCGGCTGTCTGCATCTTCATGGTGCTTTGGGCCCTGATCGTCTACGCCCCGGTTTGTCACTGGGTGTGGGGCGGCGGCTTCCTGTCGGAAGACGGCGTGCTCGACTTCGCTGGCGGTACGGTGGTGCACATCAACGCCGGTATTGCCGGTCTAGTCTGCGCCCTGTTCCTCGGAAAGCGCGTCGGCTACGGCACCGAGAACATGGCGCCGCACAATCTGGTCTTGAGCCTGATTGGTGCATCGCTTCTGTGGGTCGGCTGGTTCGGCTTTAACGTCGGCTCGGCTCTCGCTGCCAACGCCGGTGCCGGCATGGTCATGGTCACGACGCAAATCGCGACCGCGGCTGCGGCTCTGTCATGGATGTTCATCGAATGGCTCATCCATAAGAAGCCGTCCGTTCTCGGCATCATCTCGGGCGCAATTGCCGGTCTCGTGGCGATCACCCCGGCTTGCGGCTTCGTCGATGGCTTTGGTGCACTTTGGATTGGTATTGCTGCCGGTCTGATCTGCTTCTTCGTATCGACGACCGTGAAGAGGTCCCTGGGTTACGACGACTCGCTCGATGTCTTCGGCATCCATGGCGTGGGCGGCATCGTTGGCGCACTGCTGACGGGCGTGTTCGCGGTCGAGGCGATCGGTGGAACCGCCGGCTTGCTGGAAGGCAATGCCGGGCAGGTCCTCACCCAGCTCTGGGGCATCGTGGCCACCATCGTTTGGTGCGCGATCGCGACCTTCGTCATCCTGATCATCACCAACATCCTTGTCGGGGTGCGGGTGAGCCAGGCTGTCGAAGTCGAGGGCCTCGACATCAACTTGCATGGCGAGGTGGTCCAATAGACCTCCGCGCAATGTAACGAGGGACAACAATGACAAAGAGCTAGGTCGCCTCCTCCCTGACCTCAGCTCCACCTTGGACCCCGGCGCCTCTCGCGCCGGGGTCTTTTACATTGTGCCAAGGCATTGCCGCAGGCCGCGTCATCGCCTAACACCGCGTGCATGTCAGTCTTGGGCGAGACCAACTCTCTCGACGCGATCATCCGCTCGCCGTTCTTGCGTTTGAACGCGCTGCTTGAGGATATCGAGCCCGGCGCGCCGGCGATCCACTTCCATCTCGGCGAACCGAAGACGTCGCTACCGTCGTTCTTGGCGCCGGTGCTGAATGAACATCTCGTCGAGTTCGGGCGGTACCCGCCGATCAAGGGAACGCCGGGTTTGCGCGAGGCGATCAGCGCTTGGATGGGACGACGCTATCCGGCGCTTCGCGGCGTGATCGATCCAGAGCATCACGTCCTGCCGCTCAACGGCTCGCGCGAAGGATTGTTTTCGGCCGTCTTTCCCGCAAAAGACAGAAGGGCTGAGATCGCGGACCCGGCGGTTCTCATTCCCAACCCGTTCTATCAAGTGTACGCGGCGGCGACCGCAGTCGCGGGCGCTGAGCCTGCGTTCCTGCCGGCGGGTCCGGAAGGCGGCTTTTTGCCCAAGCTGGACGAGATCGACGAGGCGGTCTTGTCGCGCACGATCGGATTCTATCTCTGCTCCCCATCGAATCCCGAAGGGGCCGTGGCCAACGGCGAGTACCTCGCCCAGGCAATCGCACTCGCTCGCCGCCACGATTTCCTGCTGTTTGCCGACGAGTGCTATTCGGAGATCTACGGCGATGCGCCCCCGCCCGGTGCACTGGAGGTCGCCCAGGCCGAGACCGGCAGCCTCGACAATATCGTGGCCTTCCAATCGCTATCGAAGCGATCCGGCCTGCCTGGCCTCCGGTCCGGCTTCGTGGCCGGCGATCCGTCATTTTTGGCGGCTTTCGGCCGATTCCGGACTGTAGCCTGCCCGCAAATCCCGCTGCCAATCCAGCACGTTTCGGCGGCGGCCTGGGCCGAGGAGACCCATGTGGAGGCCGCGCGGGCCCTCTATGAGGCCAATTTCGACGTGGCCGATTCGATCCTGAAGGGCCGCTACGGCTACCGCCGGCCCGCGGGAAGCTTCTTTTTATGGCTGAATTTCGCCGATTTCGGCGGTGGAGAGGCCGCCGCGACAACCCTTTGGAAAGGGTGTGGTGTCAGAGTCCTCCCAGGGGCCTACCTCACGTACGCGCAAGCCAACCAGGCCAATCCCGGCCAGGACTTTGTCAGGCTTGCGCTCGTGCATGACGCGGACACAACGCGGGAAGGCTTAGCGCGCATCGTCGCCACACTGGGTTAGAGGGATGGCACCAAGACGTAGATCCAAATCACAGCGGCGTCTTTTACCGAGCGCCGTGGAGACCGGCCTGCGCCGGCTCCTATTCGGCACGTACGGCTTCTTTCTGATCGCCGGCGCCTGCGCCGTATGGCTGAGCCTGGCCACCTGGTCGGTCCAAGATCCGAGCCTGAACAACGCCACCCGGGCGGTGCCCCGCAATCTGCTTGGCGACTGGGGCGCGGTGATCGCCGATCTTGGCATCCAATCCTTAGGGCTCGCCGCGGTCTTCCTGTTTCTGCCGCTTGCCGCCTGGGGCTGGCATCTCGTGGCCCGCACCACGCCGAATAGCCGCAAATGGCGCCTGATCGCCTGGCCCGCCTCGGCCCTCATGCTCGCCGCTGCCTTCGCCGCCCTGCCCCAACCGAAGAGCTGGCCCCTGCCGAACGGGCTCGGCGGCATTCTCGGCGACTTCATCATGGCCGGCGCTCACATTATCGGGCCCTTCCTGCCAGAAGCCGCGGTCGCATTCGTTGCCGGGCTCATCTTTTTCATCATCGGCTTCTGGCTTCTGATGTTCGCTAGCGGCACCAGCACCTCGCAGCTCATTGCTTTGTGGGCACCGCGATCCTCGGCGGCAGGCGAGTGGGCCAATGCCTGGATCGGCGCAGGCCTGCATTTCGTCATGCACAGCTTTGGCGCGTTACGCCGCATGTTCCGCCGCAAGCCGCGCGAAGCCGATGGCTATGACGCGGCCTATGACGAGGACGAAGACGAGGATTGGGCTGAGGAGCCGCCGGCGGTCGACACCCACGGCCGCATCGAGCCCTCCTTCGGCCCGGCGCCTCTCATCGACGATGAGACTTACGACGCGGACTACGATGACGATGCGCCGGACTACCGCATCACGCGGCTCGAGCAGAAAGAGCAGAAGAAGACGAAGAAGCGGCACGAGAGCATTCATTCGCAATACTCCGACGCACCCTTCAATCCGCCGGCGCTGAGGCTCCTTCAGCAAAAGCCGCGCTCCGCGCGAAACCGCGAGGTAAGCGACGAGGTGTTGCAGGAGAACGCGCGCGAGTTGGAGGGTGTGCTTCAGGACTTCGGCGTGAAGGGTGAAATCACCAATGTGCGCCCCGGCCCCGTTGTCACGCTCTACGAATTGGAGCCCGCACCAGGCACAAAGTCGTCGCGCGTTATCGGCCTTGCCGACGACATCGCACGCTCCATGAGCGCCATCGCCGCGCGCGTGGCGGTGGTTCCCGGACGCAACGCCATCGGCATAGAACTGCCCAACGATCAACGCGAGATGGTAATGCTTCGCGAGTTGTTCGAATCGCCTGATTTTCGCGATACGGACGCGCGGCTGGCGCTGTCCCTCGGCAAGACAATCGGCGGCGAGCCGATGATTGCCGATCTATCACGCATGCCGCATTTGCTCATTGCCGGTACCACGGGCTCAGGCAAATCAGTCGGCATCAACACCATGATCTTGTCGCTGCTCTATCGGCTTTCGCCGGAGCAATGCAAATTCATCATGATCGATCCGAAAATGCTGGAGCTGTCCGTCTATGACGGCATTCCGCATCTGCTTGCGCCGGTTGTCACAGATCCGAAGAAGGCCGTCGTCGCGCTGAAGTGGACCGTGCGCGAGATGGAAGAGCGCTACAAGCGCATGTCCAAGCTCGGCGTGCGCGACATCAAGGGCTACAACGCCCGCGTCCTTCAGGCCGAGTCGCGCGGCGAGGTGTTGACGCGGACCGTGCAGACCGGGTTCGACCGCGAAACCGGGCAGGCCATCTACGAACAAGAGGAGATGGATTACGAGGCGATGCCGTACATCGTCGTGATCGTCGACGAGATGGCGGACCTCATGATGGTCGCGGGCAAAGACATCGAAGCGGCGGTGCAGCGCCTTGCGCAAATGGCGCGCGCGGCGGGTATACATTTAATCACGGCAACGCAGCGGCCGAGCGTCGACGTCATTACCGGCACCATCAAAGCGAACTTCCCAACGCGCATCAGCTTCCAGGTCACCTCGAAGATCGACAGCCGCACGATCCTCGGTGAGCAAGGCGCTGAGCAGCTGCTCGGTTCCGGCGACATGCTCTACATGGCAGGCGGCGGCCGTATCATCCGCGTCCATGGCCCCTTCGTCTCCGATGAAGAAGTGGAGAAGGTGGTGCGCCACCTCAAGAAGCAGGGCGTACCGGCATACCTCGATGCCGTGACGGACGACTCCGAGAGTGAGGACGAGGACGGCGAGGGCGGCTCCGGATACGGCAATAGCGGCGACGACATTTACGACCAGGCGGTGGCGGTGGTCCTGCGCGACCGCAAGGTGTCGACGAGCTATATCCAAAGGCGCCTCGGGATCGGCTATAACCGGGCCGCGACGCTCATTGAGCGCATGGAGAACGAGGGTCTCATCGGCGCTGCCAACCATGCTGGAAAGCGCGAAATCCTGGTCGGCGAGAACGAGGGCACCGCACCTTATTAGGTGCGTTGACTTGCCGCCGCCAAGCCGCCAAGAAGTTGACCAGATTTGGCGGAATGATCTATCGAATACCTGCCAATCCTTTCCCGAGCTAAATGCGTCATGGGGGGTTTATGACTAGCCGCAGAGCCGCCGGAATTCTCCTTGGCGTGCCCATTGCTCTGGGACTCTCCATGAGCGCCGCGCCGGCTCAGGACGGCTCGACCGTGGTCCCGAAGTCGTCCGTGCCAACCACGCCGGTCACTGGAGCCGCCCCAGCCGGGGCCGCCGCCGGCTCTCCGGGTGACGCGCTCCGCCCTTCGATCGGCGAGGAGGTCGTTCCCCCGGAAGACGCAGCGCCTGTCAGCGAAATCAAGCCAGCCGCGGTCGACGAGGGCGAAAGCTGGGAGGCGGCCGTCGAGGCAGCCAATGCGCCGACGCCCCTCATCGGCGCTGAGCAGTCCAAGGCGGTGCAGCAGATCAACGCTTATTTCAACGGGATCACCAATATGCAGGGCCGTTTCGAGCAGATCGACCCCAACAACAAGCGCACCAACGGAAAGTTCTACGTGGAGCGGCCGGGCAAGGTCCTGTTCGACTACGCCCCGCCCAGCGAACTGCGCATCCTGGCTGACGGACACTCCTTGGCGATCGAGGACAGCGACCTGAAGACGGTCGAGAAATATCCGATCAAGTCCACGCCGTTCCGCCTTCTGCTCGCGGATGTCGTTGATCTTGGCGAGGATGCCCGGGTCGTCGGCGTCGAGCGCCAGGGCAACAGCCTCGCGATTTCGCTGGAGGACAAGAAGGGCGACGCAGCCGGCCGGATAAAGCTCTATTTCAACGGGGGTGCCAAGCTCCAGCTGACGGAATGGCTCATCACCGATGCCCAGGGCCTTTCGACTCGGGTCACCGTCAGCAATCTCGTGCTGGGCCGGAAAGTGGCGACAAGTCTCTTCAAGACAAAGGACTTTTCAAGCTCGCCCTTCGGCCAGTAAAAATCCTTTCCGATCAGCACCTTACTCCGTAAGGTGAACCCCATTAACGATTCGTTAAATTTTCCGAGCGACAGGCGTTGAAATCGTCCGGGACTCTACATACTTCTGAAGTCAGAAGCGGACCACATCGCTTTCATCGGTAGTGCCCCCCGTCTAGCCGAAGATGTGGTCTGCTCGTGCCGGCTTCCCTCCCGGCACGCGCGCGAAAACAACGCGCTTCTGGCGTCCAACCCTGCGCAGCGGTTGGGCGCCTTTTTCTTTGGCAAATCTGTTGATTACCTGAATAACCCGGCGCCTCCCTAGCGCCCGCCGTTGCCCAGAGGCCCGGCGCGCCATACTCCTCCTAGCCATGCGTTTCCGGCTCGCCACATGGAATATCAACTCGGTCCGCCTCAGGGCCGACCTGATCGAACGGTTCGTCCGGGAGCACCGGCCGGACATCTTGTGTCTCCAGGAAATCAAGTGCGAGGAGCACCAGTTTCCGTTCCAAAAGCTTGAGGCGATGGGCTTCCCCCATATCGCGGTGGCAGGTCAGAAGGGTTATCACGGCGTGGCCACGCTCTCGCGTATTCCCTTCGCCCGTAGCCAGCGGCGCGACATCTGCGGCCGGGGCCAGGCGCGGCATCTCGCCGTCACCCTCGATGGGGCGGCGCCGGGCCAGAAGCCGATCGTGCTCCACAACTTTTATGTGCCTGCCGGCGGGGACGTCCCGGACCCGGCGGTCAACGACAAATTCCAGCACAAGCTCGCCTTCCTCGACGCCCTGACCGGCTGGTTCGGCGGCCATCGAACCAAGGCCAAAAACCGCCTGATCCTCACCGGCGACCTGAACGTGGCGCCGCTGCCGACGGATGTCTGGTCTCACAAGCAGCTCCTCAAAGTGGTGAGCCACACGCCGCCGGAGACGGAGCGGCTCGAACAGGCACGCGCCGCCCATGACTGGATCGACGTGATGCGCCGCCATGTCCCAGCGGAGGAGAAACTTTTCACCTGGTGGAGCTACCGCAATCGCGACTGGCGTGCCTCGAACCGGGGACGGCGCCTCGATCATATCTGGACCACGCCCGCGCTCGACGGCGCAGCGGTGTCCATGACCGTGCTCGAAGAGACGCGCGATTGGCCGCGCACCTCGGACCACGTGCCGGTGATCGCCGACTTCGACGTCGACTAATTTTAAGGAACAAGCTTGTAGCCGCCGGTCTCGGTGATCAGCAGCTCGGCCTGCGAGGGATCCTTCTCAATCTTCTGGCGCAAGCGATAGATGTGAGTCTCCAGCGTGTGCGTGGTGACGCCTGCATTGTAGCCCCACACTTCATGCAGGAGCACGTCGCGCGTCACGACGCGTTCGCCCGCGCGGTAAAGATATTTGAGGATCGACGTTTCTTTCTCGGTGAGCCTGATCTTGCTGCCGCCGCCGTCCACGAGAAGCTTGGCCGCCGGCTTGAACGTGTACGGGCCGATGGTGAAGACCGCGTCTTCGCTTTGCTCGTGCTGCCTGAGCTGCGCGCGAATGCGCGCCAGAAGCACACCGAGACGGAACGGCTTCGTCACATAGTCGTTGGCGCCGGACTCCAGACCGAGAATTGTATCGGCGTCCGATGACTGCCCCGTGAGCATGATAACCGGGCCTTTGTACCCACTGCGGCGGAGCAGCTTGCAGGCCTCGCGTCCATCGAGATCGGGCAGGCCAACGTCGAGCAGAACGAGATCGACGTGGCCGTTGCGCGCCTGCTTCAGCCCGTCTTGCGCCGTCGGCGCGAGGTCGGTCTCGAATTCCTCATGCAGCGACAATTGCTCGCTCAAGGACTCGCGAAGCTCGTCGTCATCGTCGATGATGAGGATCTTACGCGCATTGCTCATTGGGG
>NZ_JBFFQD010000022.1:0-40223 GCF_041573655.1 Methyloceanibacter sp. | reverse complement strand
GATCAGACCATCGATGGTCATGCCATCACGCCATTCGGCCTCCGGCTTGAGGTTGATTACCGTCTCGAACATGCTCATCGGCGCCGGATCCGTTGCCGTTGAAGCACGTCCGGCTTTGCCGAGTACGGACTGCACTTCGGGAAAGCTTTTGATGATCTTGTTCTGCGTCTGGAGCAACTCGCTCGCCTCGGTCACCGAAATGCCGGGCAAGGTCGTCGGCATGTAGAATAGCGTCCCCTCGTTGAGGTTTGGCATGAACTCACTGCCGATCTTCGAGGCGGGCCAGAAACTCGCGGCAAGCACACCAAGCGCAATCAGTATTGTGGCTGTCTTGAACCGGAGCGCGAGCGTAATCACCGGACGATAGATGAAGGTGAGGAACCGGTTCACCGGGTTCTTCTGCTCCGGCATGATGCGGCCGCGGATGAACAGCACCATCAGCGCCGGCACGACGAAGATCGAAAGCAGCGCCGCTGCGCCCATTGCAAAGGTCTTGGTGTAGGCCAACGGCTTGAACAGCCGCCCCTCCTGCGCTTCCAGGGCGAAGATCGGTAGGAAGGAGACGGTGATGATGAGGAGGCTGAAGAACAGAGCCGGCCCGACCTCGACGGCCGCCTCGACGATGACTTCGCTGCGTGACTTCCCAGCAGGCGCATGTTCGAGGCGCTTATGCGCGTTCTCGATCATGACGATGGCCGCATCGACCATGGCGCCGATGGCAATGGCGATACCGCCCAGGCTCATGATGTTGGAGGAAATTCCCAGAGCCCACATGCAGATGTAAGCGATGAGGATGCCGAGCGGCAGGGTGACAATGGCAACCAGCGCGCTTCTCGCATGCATAAGGAAGATGACGCAGACGAGGGCGACGATGAGGCTTTCCTCGAACAGCGTCCGCTTCAAAGTATCGATGGCGCGGTAAATGAGATCCGACCGGTCATAGACGGTCTCAACACTAACACCCTCAGGCAGGCTCGGCGCGATCTCGGCAAGCTGGTCCTTCGTGTTCTGGATGACCGACAGCGCGTTCTCGCCGAAGCGTTGGATTGCAATGCCGGAGACAACCTCGCCTTCCCCGTTCAGCTCGGCCACTCCACGACGCTCGTCCGGGACGAGCTCGACGCGCGCGACGTCCTTCAACAACACGGGCACACCCTGGTCGCTCTTGACGACGATCTCTTCAAGATCGCTGAGGCTCGAAATGTACCCGCGGCCGCGCACCATATATTCGCGCTCGGAAAGTTCCAGCGTGCGCCCGCCCACATCCATGTTGCTCTCACGAATGACGTCCCGGATCTTAGAGAGCGGGATGCCGAGCACCTGCAGACGGCGCGGATCAACGACAACGCTGTATTGTTTGACAAAACCGCCAACGCTCGCGACTTCGGCCACGCCTTGGGCCTTGGAAAGACCAAAGCGCACATACCAATCCTGAAGCGTGCGCAATTCGGCGAGGCTCAGCTGCGCGCCGCGCAGAACGTATTGATAGACCCAGCCGACACCTGTGGCGTCGGGCCCAAGCTCGGGCGTGACATTCGGCGGAAGATCCTTGGCCGCGGCGCTTAAGTACTCCAGCACGCGCGCGCGCGCCCAATAGATGTCGGTGCCGTCGTCGAAAATCACATAGACGAAGGACACACCGAAAAAGGAAAAGCCGCGTACCACGCGCGCCTTGGGCACGGTGAGCATCGCGGTCGTGAGCGGATAGGTCACTTGGTCCTCGACGACCTGCGGCGCCTGACCGGGATACTCCGTATGGACGATGACCTGCACGTCGGAGAGATCGGGGATGGCATCAAGCGGCACTTGCTTGACGGCGTAGATGCCCACCAGGATCAGGAACAGCGTCGCGATGCTGACAAGAACGACGTTCCGAGCCGACCAGCGGATGATGCTCGCGATCATGGCGTCCGATCCTGGTCTTCGAGGCTCTCCAGGGCAGACCTCAAATTGCTCTCCGAATCGATGAGGAACGTGGCCGCGGTGACGACTTCATCACCCTCCTGCACGCCATCCAGCACCTCGACATAGCCTTCGCCTCGACGGCCCAGCTTCACCTCGCGCGGCTCGAAACGCCCTTCCCCTTTGGCGATGAGCACCACTTTACGCGTGCCGCTGTCGATCACCGCGCTTGCAGGCACGGCCGTGACGGGCGCGGCCTTGGCGCCCGGACGAAAGACAACGTCTCCATACATGCCGGGCGTCATTTGCCCGCCAGGGTTCGGCAGCTCGATGCGGACCGAAACCGTCCGCGTCTCCATTTTCCGCATATGCGGGTAGATGAAGGTGACCTTGCCTTCGTGTGGGTCGTTGGGAAAAGCGCGGAGCGTCACCGTGACAGGCGTGCCGACCTTGATATCTGCGATGTCGGCCTCAGCAACTTCGGCGATGACCCAGACGTTCGAATTGTCGGCGATGCGGAACAGCTCATCGCCGGCCTCCACGAACTGGCCCTTGAGCACGTTCTTCTCGATCACATGGCCGGACGCCGGCGCCGGCCAGTCGAGCGTTCGCAGATTTTCCTTGGTCTCGATCACCTCATCGATCCGCTCTTGCGGCACGTTGAGGTTTCGCAGCTTCTGAATGGCGCCTTCGACGTCCCGGCTGCGGCCTTGCGAGCGCAGAGAAACCAGAAGGTCCACTTGGGCCAACTGAATTTGCGGACTATAGAACCGGAACATCGGCTCGCCCACATGGATATGCGCCCCGGTCTTGTCGACGAACAGGTCCTCGATGTAACCGTCGGAGCGAACGGTCACGACCCACAGTGTCGTCTCGTCGTGTTCGACGACACCCGGCGCACGGACCGCACGGGAAATCGACTTCTTGCCGACGGTCTCGGTCTTCACACCGCTACGCTGAACCTTGCCGGGACTCACCGTGACGGTGCCCGGCTCGCTTGCCTCATCGGCGTAGACGGGGATGTAGTCCATGCCCATGGAGTCCTTCTTGGGCACGGGCGAGGTATCGGGCAACCCCATCGGGTTACGGTAGTAGAGAACCTTCCGTTCGCTCTTACCGCTGTCGTTCTCCGCGTGCCCGGCATGACCGGCATGCGCATTCGTTTCCGCAGTCTGCATCGTCATCTGTTCAGGCCGATGCAGAACCCAATAGCTGCCCGCGGCGGCGGCCAAGATGCCAGCGGCCAGGACGGTGAAACGTTTTAGACGCGTCATCGCGTGCGTCTCCGAATCCTCGTTGCAGGGACTTCTGCCAAGAACAGAAGTGCTCGTTCACGCGCGCATGCGCGAGCAGACGCTCACGCGAAACGGCGTTGCATCAATTGAGGATTAGACGCGTGGAGGCGGTGATGGCGGGATGTAGGCCGGTCCGCCGATATCAGTGGCTATGCGGGCCGTCGACGGACGCGGCAGACGCGAAGGCTCAGCCTCCGTGGTTCCGCGCAGAACCGCGGTCAGACCGAGACAAAGGCATTTGCCGCCGCATGCAGCATGGTCGGGGCAGTGGCCGTCCGCTTGATCTTTTGCGTGGTCGGCCTTGGCGTTATCGGCCTGAGCCGCCTCGGCGTGCTCGGCGCAATGCGTTTCGACAGTGTCTTGCGAGGCTTTCGCCGTGGCCATGGCTACAGACGCGCTTGCCCCCACCGCTGGAAGGGTAGACAGCGCAAGGGTCAGACACGCGACAAGGGTGGACCTGAGCCTACTCATGATACCCAGGAGTATGTGACCGGGGCTCCTAGGGTCAAGTGACGTGATCGTGAGGGGGTCGGGAGAGTTAACGGAGAATCCGGGAGGATCTCCCGTTTTCTAGCTTCCCGAAAGCGCGTTGGGGAAGAATAGCTGCTGCCCGTCGATCTTGTAGCTGGCGATCGCCTTCTGGCCTGCTGCGTTCGTCAGCCAGTCTATGAAGGTTTGCCCCTTCTCGGCCCTCACCCTCGGGTGCTTCTCCGGATTGACCAGGATCACGCCATACTGGTTGAAGAACTGCGGGTCGCCCTGGACCAGGATCTCGAAATCACCCTTGTTGGCGAAATTCAGCCACGTCCCGCGGTCGGTGAACGTATAGGCGTGTTTGCCGACAGCGATGTTGAGCGTTGCACCCATGCCCGATCCGGTTTCCAGATACCAGTCGCCGCTTGCATGGACCGGATCGACGTCCGTCTTTTCCCAGAGCCTCAGCTCGGCCTTGTGGGTGCCGGAATCGTCGCCGCGCGAGGCGAACGGCTCTTTTGCCTCGGCAATCTTGTCGAACGCTTGCTCGGCGACCGTCATACCTCGAATGCCGGCAGGGTCGGCGGCCGGGCCGACAATGACGAAGTCGTTGTACATGACGTCTTGCCGCTTCACGCCCCAGCCATCGGCGACGAACCTGTCCTCGTCGGGCTTGGAGTGAACGAGCACCACATCGCCGTCGCCGTTTCGGCCGTTCTTGAGAGCCTGGCCTGTGCCCACGGCAACCACGCGCACCGCGATGTCGGTCTTCTCTGTGAACTTCGGCAGGATGTGATCGAGGAGACCGGAGTTCTGCGTTGACGTGGTCGACTGCACGATAATGAAGTCATCGTCCGCAGACGCAGACGTCATGGGAGCAAACAAGAGCGCGGCGCATATCAAGCCGAGCAGCAAGCGTCGATGCAGGGAGATCAAAGAAGGATCCTCCGGATTGGCAGCCTCAAGTTATTCAGAGCACCAAGCCGCCGCGCAGGAAGGCACGCGCGCTGTCGCTGCGCGGGTCGTCGAAGAAGCTCGATGAGTCTTGATGCTCGATCACGCGACCCCGGTGCAGAAAGACCACGTCATGGGCGAGCCTCTGCGCCTGCCCGACGTCGTGCGTCACGAGCACGACCTTGATACCGCCTCTTTGGGCCTCGAGCAGGAGCCGCTCGATGGCGAGCGTCGATGCCGGATCGAGGCTTGAGGTCGGCTCATCAAGGAACAAGACGTCGGGCTCCAAGCTCAGCGCCCGGGCGAGACAAAGCCTCTGCTGCTCACCGCCCGACAACACCCGCGCCGGTTTCGAGGCATGACCTTCCAGCCCGGCAAGTTTGAGGGCCTCGCCGACGCGAATGGAACGGGCGCCGCGCTCCACGCCGCGCAGCCCCAAGGCATGCGAGATATTCGCCGCCACGGAGCGGCGGAGCAGCACTGGGCGCTGAAAGACCATGGCCTGCCGCCGCGCAATCGATCGATCCGTGCGCCGCCCGGCCCACAAAATCTCCCCTTCTGTCGGCGAGATCAGACCGTGCATCAGCCGCAACAGAATGCTTTTGCCGGCTCCGTTCGGCCCCATGATTGCGGTGATGCGGCGTGTGGCGATAGTCAGATCAACCTGCTCGATCACGCGCTTCCCGCCGGTCGCATAGCCCAAGCCATTGAGCTCAACCGGAAGAGGTGGCGCGGCAAGACGGTCGCTAATGCCGTGCAGTGGTGAGATTGGATCAAGCATAGGCGAGACGGTTGGCAAAACGCTGAACCCAGAGCAGCGATGCATTGACGATCAAGGCGATGGCGAGAAGGACAATGCCAAGCGCCAGTGCGAGCGCGATGTTTCCCTTCGAGGTTTCCAAGGCGATGGCGGTCGTCATTGTCCGCGTCACGTGGTCGATATTGCCGCCAACGATCATGACCGCGCCGACTTCGGCGACCGCACGGCCGAAACCGGCCAGCACTGCCGTGATCAGGCGATAGCGACCGTCCCACAGCAGCGTGGTGATGATAGCACTCGACGAAGCCCCCAGCGAGCGAAGTTGCTCGTCATATTCCTCGAGAAGATCCTCGCAGGCCTGGCGGGTCAGCGCGCCGATGATCGGGGTTACCAGCACGACCTGCGCGATGATCATGGCCGTTGGCGTATAGAGGAGCTGAAGAACGCCCAGCGGCCCCGCGTTCGACAACAGTAGATACACGAAGAGGCCGGCGACCACTGGCGGGAGCCCCATCAATGCACTGAGGATGGCCGACACCGCCCCACGCCCCGGGAAGCGATACACGGCAAGCGCACCCCCGATGGCAAAGCCGAGAATGCTGGCGATGGCCACCGCCGTGAGGCTGACGTTCAGGGACAAGAGGAGGATTTCGACCAGATTGTGGTTGAGCGTCACGATCAGGCCCAATGCCGTTTGAAAAGCGTCGATGAAGTCAGCCATCTGAATTGAACCGCCTAATTGCTGTTCGATCAGTTTCTTCGATCAAGCGTTCAGCTTTCCCGATCGTGTGTCAAAAGTGTAACCCAGCACTCAACCCGGCTTGCCCACACATATCACTGGCTGGTATCACCAAGTTTGGAAGTATTCAAACCCGCAAGGGCAGCTGGGCAAGCTGGGCATCGTCGGAAAAGGAAATAGGAGCGTGGAGCAGCACAGCCCCGTCAATGGTGGGCCGCAGCGGCCCGAGCGAAGCAACGGTTCCCGCAAGCGTGCGCGTGCGTTTCCCAAGGGGAGGCAACTCGACCTCGCGGCTCTTGAGCAGATTCGCGAATTGCTCGGGGATCGGCCACGGCGGCACGATCTGCTGATCGAGTATCTCCATCTGATTCAAGACCGCTATCATTGTATTTCAGCGCCGCATTTGTGCGCGCTGTGCGACGAACTCAAGATGCCGCAAGCCGCCGCCTATGAAGTGGCGACGTTCTACGCTCATTTCGACGTACTGAAGGAAGGCGAGTCCCCGCCACCACCTACGACTATTCGCGTTTGTGACTCTATCACCTGCGCGATCAAAGGCGCCGATGCGCTCTACGACGCTTTGAAGAGCGGCGTCGATCCTTCTCAAGTGCGCGTCGTGAAAGCGCCGTGCATGGGACGCTGCGACACCGCGCCGGTGTGCGAGGTGGGACACTATTTCGTCGACCATGCCAAGGTGGAGAGCGTCGAAGCAGCGGTCGAAAGCGGCAAGCACGACCCGATCATTCCGGCGTACACAGATCTCGCCGCGTATCGTGCCGAAGGCGGCTATGCGATGCTAGAAGAATGCCGCGCTGGTAAGCGCAGCGTCGAAAGCATTCTCGACGAGATGTCCGACGCCGGCTTGCGTGGGCTCGGCGGCGCGGGCTTCCCCGCCGGCAAGAAGTGGCAGATCGTTCGCTCGTTCCCCGTCCCTCGGCTGATGACGATCAACGGAGACGAAGGCGAGCCTGGGACCTTCAAGGACCGCTTCTATCTCGAGCGCAACCCGCATCAGATGTTCGAGGGCGCGTTGATTGCTGCTTGGGCCGTGGAGGCTGAGCGCATCTATCTCTACATGCGCGACGAATATCCTGCCGTGCTGCACATACTGGCCAAGGAGATCGCCGCGCTTGAAGCCGCGGGCATCATCAAAAATGGCGACATCGAGCTTCGCCGCGGTGCCGGCGCCTATATCTGTGGTGAAGAGTCGGCGATGATCGAATCCATCGAAGGCAAGCGCGGCTACCCCCGCAACCGGCCGCCTTACATCGCAGAGGTGGGCCTCTTCGACCGCCCCACCCTCAATCACAATGTCGAAACGCTCTACTGGGTGCCCGAAATCATGAAGAAGGGCGCCGAGTGGTTCGCCGATCATGGAATGAACGGCGGCAAGGGCTTTCGATCTTGGTCGGTTTCGGGCCGCGTTAAGGAGCCGGGCGTTATCGTCGCGCCGGCGGGCGTGACCGTGAACGAACTCATCGAGCGCGCGGGCGGTATGGAGGCTGGGCATACGTTCAAGGCCTATCTCCCGGGCGGCGCATCCGGCGGCATCTTGCCTGCGAGCCTGGGCGATGCGCCTCTCGATTTCGGTACGCTCGATAAATATGGCGCGTTCGTCGGCAGCCACGCGATCGTAATCTTTTCGCAGCAAGACCGCGTCGCTGACATCGCGATCAACCTGCTTCAGTTCTTCAAGAACGAGTCCTGCGGTCAGTGCACCCCGTGCCGCGTGGGATGTGACAAGGCTGTGGCCCTGCTCGAAAGAGACGAATGGGACAAGGAGCTCTTGGACGAGCTTGCGCAGACCATGCGCGATGCCTCGATTTGCGGGCTTGGTCAAGCTGCTCCGAACGCTTTCGCCACAGCGATCGAATTTTTCCCTGAAGACGACGGCACCCCAGCCAGCCATTAGTGGATGACGCCATGACGGACCAATTGACGTTCAAACTCGATGGGAAAGAGGTCACCGCGGAGCCGGATGAAACCATCTGGCAGGTTGCGCAACGCCACGGTGTCGACATTCCGCATCTATGCTGGCTTCCGCAGCCGGGCTATGCTGCCGATGGGAACTGCCGCGCCTGCATGGTCGAGATCGAAGGCGAGCGCACGTTGACCGCCTCGTGCATCCGCAAGCCCACGCAGGCCATGGTCGTCAATACGGCGACCGACCGGGCGACCAAAGCCCGCCGCATGGTGATAGAGCTTTTGCTTGCTGACCAGCCGCCGCGTGAGGACTCACCCGACCGCGTGTCTCCGTTCTGGCATTGGGCCGAGGCGCAAGACATCGACACTTCGCGTTTCCCGGCTCATGGCATCATCGAACCAGACCTTTCGCACCCGGCCATGGCGGTCAATCTCGATGCTTGCATCGAATGCGGCCTATGCGTACGCGCGTGCCGCGACGTTCAAGTGAATGACGTCATCGGCATGGCCTTTCGTGGTATCGGCGCCAAGCCGGTGTTCGACTTTGACGATCCCATGGGCAAGTCGACATGCGTGGCGTGCGGCGAGTGCGTACAAGCCTGCCCCACCGGCGCGCTCATGCCGAAATCCATCGTCGATCCGATCACGCAGCATGGCACACGCGAAGTCGACCGCGAGGTGCACTCCGTGTGTCCGTATTGCGGCGTCGGTTGTCAGATTAGCTATCAGATCAAGGACGAGAAGATCGCCTTCGTGCAAGGGCGCAACGGCTATTCAAACGAGAACAGGCTTTGCGTGAAAGGCCGGTTCGGCTTCGACTACATCAGCAACCCGCAAAGGCTGACGAAGCCCCTCATCCGCAAACCCAACATGCCGAAAGGCGTCAATGTCGACCCGTCGAACCCGTATACGCATTTCCGCGAGGCGAGTTGGGAAGAGGCACTCGAGGCTGCAGCGTCCGGTTTGGCGCGGGTGTCCGATGCCCATGGCGGCGAAGCCATCGCCGGCTTCGGCTCGGCGAAATGCTCGAACGAAGAAGCCTATCTGTTTCAGAAGCTTATCCGCACCCGCTTCCGCACAAACAACGTCGATCACTGTACCCGACTGTGCCACGCATCGTCGGTTGCGGCCTTGATCGAAGGCATCGGCTCTGGCGCGGTTACGGCGACCTTCAACGAGGTTGAGCACGCCGACGTCATCGTCATCATCGGCGCCAACCCAACCGAGAACCACCCCGTGGCCGCGACCTACTTTAAACAGGCGGCACGTCGAGGGGCGAAGTTGATCGTCATCGACCCGCGCGGCCAGGCTCTTCGCAATTACGCATCTCATATGCTGCGCTTCAAGTCGGGAAGCGATGTGGCGCTGCTCAATGCCATCATGCATGTGATCGTCGAGGAGAAGCTCTACGACGTTCAGTATCTGCAAGCCCACACTGATAACTTCGACGCTCTGAAAGAGAAGCTCGCCAGCTACAGCCCTGAATCAGTCACGGAGGCCTGCGGTATCGATCCCGACACAATCCGCGACGTGGCCCGGACCTTCGGCAATGCCAGCAACGCCATGATCTTCTGGGGCATGGGCGTCTCCCAGCATGTACACGGCACGGACAATTCACGCTGCCTGATTTCGCTGGCGCTTATGTGCGGTCAAGTGGGTCGCCCCGGTACCGGGCTGCATCCCTTGCGCGGACAGAACAATGTGCAAGGGGCGTCGGATGCGGGTCTCATCCCGATGTTCTATCCGGACTATGAGGACGTCGAAGGCGACCTGTTCAACAAAAAGTTCGAAGACCTTTGGAAGACGGAACTTACCGACAAAGCAGGTCTAACCGTGGTTGAGATCATCAACGCGGCAAACGCCGGCGAGATCAAGGCCATGTTCGTTCAGGGTGAAAACCCCGCCATGTCCGATCCCGACCTCGACCACGCACGAGCCGGCATTGGGAAACTCGAACATCTCGTGGTGCAGGACATCTTCCTAACCGAGACTGCTATGATGGCCGACGTTATCTTGCCTGCCTCGGCCTGGCCCGAAAAGAACGGAACGGTGACCAATACGAACCGCCAGGTGCAGATGGGCCGCAAGGCCCTCGATACGCCCGGCGATGCGCGCGAAGACCTCTGGATCCTCGTTGAGTTGGCCAAGCGGCTGGGACTAGATTGGACTTACACCCATGCTTCGGAGGTCTTTGCTGAGATGAAGCTCGCGATGGGCTCGCTCGACAACATCACCTGGGATCGATTGGAGAACGAGTCCTCGGTTCTTTACCCCTGCCCCGCGCCCGATCATCCCGGCGAGGCGGTCGTGTTCGGCGATGGCTTCCCAACAGAGTCTGGACGCGCCCGACTCGTGCCCGCAGACCTGTCACCGCCGGCCGAAGTGCCGGACGATGAGTATCCGCTTATTCTCATTACCGGACGGCAATTGGAACATTGGCACACCGGGGCGATGACACGACGGGCGGATGTCCTCGATTCGCTAGAGCCGAGCCCGACGGCAAGCGCGCACCCCAATACGCTTGCGCGCAATGACGTCGCGCCGGGCGATCTGATACGAGTCACAACCCGTCGCGGATCGATAGAACTCACGGCTCGCGCCGATATGGCCATTCAGGAAGGCACGGTATTCATACCATTTGCCTATGTTGAGGCCGCGGCAAACGTCCTGACGAATCCGCAGCTCGACCCCTACGGCAAGATTCCGGAATTCAAGTTTTGCGCCGTCAAGATCGGTCCAGCGCATGGTGAGCCAAAGAAGGTGCCGGAGCCCAGTCTGGACGTGACGGCTGCGGGTCTCTAAGGGCCGAATTCGGCATACATGTCGGACAGTGGCGCCGTGTGCCCTGCTCGCGTGCGGGAACTCTTCTAAGTGAGAGCGCTCCATGACCCAACCCATCTTTGGCGTGATCGGCTGGAAGAATTCCGGCAAGACAACGCTAATGGCCAACCTCATCGGCGAGTTCACGTGCCGGGGGTTCGAGGTTTCGGTCATTAAGCATGCTCATGTGAACTTCGACATCGACCACCCCGGACGCGATTCCTTCAAGATGCGCGAAGCCGGGGCACGCCAAGTCATGCTGTCATCCCCTCGCCGCTTCGCCTTGATGCGGGAGATGGGCGATTTGCCAGAAATGACTTTGCAGGATCTCATCCCCCACGCGGGGCCTTGCGATCTCATCCTGATCGAAGGCTATAAGAGCGAGGCCTATCCGAAGATCGAGATTCGCCGCGATGGCGCCGTCTCCCGCGAACCTCTTGCCGGGGACTGTCCCGGCGTCGTGGCAATTGCTTCAGACCGGCCGCAGGACGAGACGGACACTTTGCCTGTCTTCCAAAGCGACGACGTCGGGCAAATCGTGGACTTCATCATTGAAACGGTGGGGCTCAAGCGCTCATGACGGCCAAGCTAGTCAATGACTGTTTCGTTCTTGATAGGGACCGCCTGCCCCACCGCGAGGCTCTCGAGATCCTGAAATCGCGCGTGACACCCGTTACAAGGACAGAGCAGGTCCCGCTCGCCCAGGTGGCGGGCCGGTTCCTGGCGGAGCCCGTCGTGACGGTGCGTCCAATCCCTGCGCACGACAACGCTGCCGTCGACGGCTATGCCTTTGCGTCTGCCACTTACGATGCGGCTAAAGGTTCAGCTTTCCCGATCGTCGGCGAGGCGGCCGCTGGGCATCCCTTTCAAGGCCCCATCCCAGCGGCCGGCGCGGTACGCATTTTCACGGGCGCGGCCATGCCGGCAGGCCTCGATACGGTTGCGATGCAGGAGGACGTTCAAGTCGAGGAACGAGGTCCAGATTGCTGGGCCTTTATTCCGCCGGGCTTGAAGGCGGGTGCCAATCGGCGGCTTGCAGGCGAAGATGCAGAGACGGGAGAAACGCTCCTTGAGCCGGGCGTGCGTCTAAGACCCCAAGACATTGCAAGCGCAGCTGCCATTGGACTGAACTCCGTTGCTTGCCACTTGCCACTCAAGGTCGCGGTGCTCTCGACGGGAGATGAGATCTTGCGGCCGGGCGAAGCCTTTTCGGCAGGCAAGGTCTACGACGCCAACGCACCTATGTTACAGGGTCTTATCGCGGCCGCGGGCGCAAAGGCGATTGACTTAGGGGTGCTGCCTGACACGCGCGAGCTTGTCGCCGAGGCCCTTTCTGACGCGAGCGGCGCCTTCGACGCCATCGTCATCTCCGGTGGCGCCAGCCAAGGTCAGGAGGACCATGTCGTGGCCTGCATCGATGCCCTCGGTCAGCGGCACCTCTGGCAGATCGCGATCAAGCCCGGTAGGCCGATGAGCTTTGGGCAAATTGGTGACTGCGTCGTTCTTGGCCTCCCCGGCAACCCCGTCGCTGTTTTCGTCTGCTTTCTTATGTATGTGCGGCCCGTGCTGACGCGGCTCGCCGGCGGCGCTTGGCCGGAGCCTCCGCGATATTCCTTGCCGGCTGACTTTACGCAGAAGAAGAAGGCGGGACGCCGCGAGTTCTGGCGCGCTCGGCTGGTTGAAAAGAATGGACGGCTCGTCGTCGCTAAATTCCCCCGAGACGGCTCCGGTCTCATTTCCTCACTACGCGAAGCGGACGGCTTGATCGAGCTCGGCGAAAATGTGGAAGAGGTTCGTAAAGGAGATGAAGTGGACTTCATCCCCTTCTCCGCTTTTGGGTTTGGCGACCGCCTGAACCTGACCAGCGAAGTCTCGTAAGGGACGTCACGCCAGTCCTAGGGTAACTCGATCTCGCCTTCGACCACATGGTTGAGGTCTGCGGTCTCGCTTGTGAGAAGCATCTTCACTTTGAGCTTCCCCTTTCCGGCAAGGTTATGCTCCCGCACAGCATCCTCTATCGCTTGTTGGGACGTGACCCCTACCTCTTTAAGAAACTTGCGCATCGAAATGTTAAATTGGTCCATCTCTGCAATCCTCCTGAGAGTCTTCATTCTAAATTACCCGATCCGTTTCACCATCTCCATGACCTGGACGGGCTCTCGACTGGGCATCGGTATGGGTATGGGCATGGTGGCTCCCAGGAAGGAGCCCAGCACAGTCCGGCTACTATGATACAAGCATCTCAGGGCGCATAGCCGAGTGTCGGCCTCCAATAGGATTAGCTGGGTGAGTGACCAAATGACCTTCAGGCTATCACAACTGATAGTTCTATTCCTTCTGCCTTTCGCGCCGCTGGCTCTTGCGCATGAAGGCGCCACCGGCGTTGTCAAAGAGCGCATGGACCTGATGGACACACAGAAGGAGGCCATGAAGGTCATCGGCGCGATGGCCAAGGGAAAGGTCCCGTTCGACGCCACGGCTGCGGCGAAGGCCGCGCACGAGATCGAGGTGACCGCCAAGAAGATCCCCGAGCTCTTCCCTGAAGGCACCGGCGGACGTCCCAGCGAGGCCAAACCGGAGGTCTGGACCCAGTGGGACAAGTTCACGAAGGACGCAGAGGCGCTTGGCGTCGCCGCAAACGACCTTGTCGCGGCACTGGAGGCGAGCACACCGGACTGGAAGGCGAAGTTCAAGGGCGTGATCGACGCCTGCAAAACCTGCCATAAGACGTTCCGGGAAGAGGACGACTAGGGAACACAGCTTTTCGCGCGTTGTTGAGGCTGCACGCCGGGGCCACATTCCCTATAGTCCCCGCGGAGAGACACCCGGCACGGTATGATCGACAAGCTCGAATTCATCATCGCTCTGGCGCGCGAGCGGCATTTCGGCCACGCGGCGGAAGACTGTGGCGTCAGCCAGCCGACCTTTTCCGCCGGCATCAAGCAGCTGGAGGACACGCTTGGCGTGCTCCTGGTCGAGCGCGGCTCGCGCTTCCGCGGCTTTACGCCCGAGGGGGAGCGGGTGCTGGACTGGGCGCGGCGCATCGTGAGCGATACCCGCGCCATGCGCCAGGAGGTCGAGGCGCTGAAGCATGGCCTGACCGGTCATATCCGCATCGCCGCGATCCCCACGGCCCTGCCGATCGTGGGCCTGATCACCACGCCCTACCGGGCGCAGCACCCGGATGTGAGCTTCACCATCCTGTCGCGGAACTCGATCGAGGTTCTCGGCATGCTGGAAAACCTCGAGATCGATGCGGGCGTGACATATCTGGACAATGAGCCTTTGGGCCGCGTCCAGACCGTACCGCTCTATAGCGAGGAGTACCGCCTGCTGGCCTCCTCCGACAGCCCGCTCGGCGACCGGGAGACCGTGACTTGGGCCGAGGTGGGCAAGGTGCCGCTCTGCCTGCTCACGCCCGATATGCAGAATCGCCGGATCATTGAGCAATTGCTCCGCCACGAGGGGGCCGACGTGGCCCCGACACTCGAATCAGATTCGATCGTCGTGTTGTTCGCTCACGTGCGGACCGGCAAGTGGGCCAGCGTCATGCCCGCAAAGCTCGCCGAGGTCTTGGGCCTCACGGAGAAGGTCCGGGCTATTCCCATCGTGAATCCGGAAGTCACCCACTCGATCGGGCTCGTGGTGCCCCAGCGCAACCCACTGACACCTTTGATTAATGCCCTCGTCAGCGAAGCCAAGCAGCTCTTCTAGGTCGCGGTTTCAGGGCACGTAGGCCCCCTATCCTCGCCGCTTGTGGCGCCTGCGTCTTAAGCCTCATCGCGGCAGGTGGTAATACTGTTCCGTGCTTGACCTGACGCCCGAGGAACTGACCGCCATCACGCTGTCTTTACGCGTGGCCGCCGTGGCCACGCTGGTGAGCCTGCCGTTCGGGATCGCCGTGGCCATGCTGATCGGCCGCGGACGCTTCTGGGGACGCCCACTTGTCAATGCGCTTGTACTCTTGCCGCTGGTGTTGCCGCCGGTGGTGACGGGCTATGTGCTGCTGCTTCTGTTCGGACGGCAGGGCCCGATCGGGTCTTGGCTCGACGAGACGTTCGGGATCGTTCTCGCCTTCCGCTGGACGGGCGCCGCGCTGGCTTGCGCCATTATGGGGTTTCCGCTTCTGGTGCGGGCGATCCAACTATCCGTTGAGGCGGTCGATCCGCGGCTCGAACAAGCTGCGAGCACGCTCGGCGCGAACCGCGCCTATGTGTTCCTCACGGTGACGCTGCCTTTGATTGCGCCCGGGATCATCGCCGGCGCCATTCTCGCCTTCGCCCGCTCCATGGGCGAGTTCGGCGCGACGATCACCTTCGTGTCGAACATCCCTGGAGAAACGCAGACGCTACCGAGCCTGATCTACACGTTTACGCAAGTACCAGGCGGCGACGTTGGCGCATTGCGACTCACGCTGGTCTCAGTGGCGATCTCGCTTGGCGCAATCCTGGCGGCGGAGGCGCTCGCCCAGTTCATCGGGCGGCGCGTCCGCGCCAGATAGACCGCCGCCTTCGGGAAACTCTATTCGCCCGCCTTGCCCGGCATGATGGCGACGCCCCAGGGCAGCCGCCCCACGGGCACCGACTTCTCGGCTTTCAACGTATCGACGTCGATCACCGTAAGGTCATTGGTGAGGCCGTTGGCAACATAGTACTTCTTGTAGTCGGGGCTAAACTCGCCATGCCACGGCCGCTGACCGACCAAGATGTAGTTGAGCACCTCTTTCGTCTTAGTGTCGATCACCGCAACCCGATTGGCGGGACCCAAGGGCACGAAGAGCTTCGAATCGTCCTCGTTGAAGTCCATGCCCACGGGCTGAAGCTGCTCGGGCCGCAGGCCGGCAACTTCGAAGCCGATCTTTTCCACCGGCTTCCAATTGTTGGGATTGTCCCAATCGCTGGTATCGATGACGGAAATCGTGCCGCCGATCTCGGAGGACACCCAAAGCTCCTTGCCGTTTTTGGTGAATTTGGCTTCGCGCGGCCGGCTGTCGACGAGAATATTGCCCACGAGCTTGATCGACTTGTTGTCGATGATATGCGCCATGCTGGTGCTCTCGGACGTGGCAGCTGTGTAGCGGTCGTCAGGGCTCACGATCATGCCTTCCGGCTCCACACCCACCGGCACCTCGCCCAACACGTCGCCGCTCTTGATGTCCATGACCGTGACGAGACTGTCGTCCTCGTTGGCGATGTAAATCACGTCGCCCTTGGAATCGACGGCCATGAGTTCGGGATCCGGTCCCGACTCCAATGTCCGGACGACCTCCAGCGTCTTGGTGTCGATGACGTCGATGATGTCGCCGTCGCCCGCCGCCACAAAGAGTTCCTTAAAGTCCGGGCTCAGCACGATGCCACGGGGGCGCCGGGCCGTCTGGACGGTCTTGATGGTCTCCAAGGTGTCGCTATCGATCACCGTGACCGTGTTGTCCTTCTCGTTGGAGACGAAGATCGTCGCGGCGGAAGCCGGAACGGCGGCGAGAAGAAGCGCGGTCGCGGTAGCGGCTGCAAGACAGGTGCGGATCATAGACATCCCTTTGCCGGAAATCGTTAGAACTTGCACTTCGTCTCGGGCTTATCAAAGCCGAGCGTGTCAGTGAGGTTGGTCTGATGCAGGAAGCCTTCCTGCGGTGAGGTGGAAACAGGTACCCGCGTGCCGCCGCCAAGGACAACCGGCTGACGCATTTGGTGATCCCAATCGCGGAAGCTGAGAGCTTGACCCTTGAAGGCCTCAAGCTTGAAGTCGTCGGACAGCATGTATTTCTTCACCGCCTCGGGGCTGGTCTCGCCGGATTTCATGGCGGAATCGGAGAGCGCGCGGAAGGCGAGCCACGCGGTGTAGTCGCGCTCCACGGGCTTGCGGTTTGCGAGCCGCGGAATGGCGTTCTGGAAATGCATGGCGCCGGACTCAGTGTAGGACTTGTCCCAGGCCGTGGCCTGGAGGCCTTGCGTGCCGACCACTGGGCGCGGCCGGGAGGTCCGGTACATCAAATAGTCGCCGAAGTCGTCGTCGCTGTTGACGACCCAGACCACGTCATGGTCGGGCGCACTCTCGGTCTCCAGCGGAATCTGCTGCTGAACCTGCTGGTGCCCTGAGTCCAGGTTCCGCGCGCCGGGCGGCAGCCGATAGACCTGATCCTCAACGACCTTGCCGCCATAACGCGCGGCGGTGCGCTTGATCATGGCGGCGTAATCCTTGTCCTCCGGCGTATCCCGGCGCAGCACGTACCATTTCGGCCACTTCTTCCAGATCAGGTACTGGCCGAGCGCATCGGCACGCATGGCAAAGTCGGGAACGACATGGAAGACGTTGGCGCGGCACTCTTCCTGGCGCAGCCTGGTGGCGCTGGAGCGGATGTTCATGATGACCGCGTCCTTGGCCTCCGGCAGGTCCGCCACGGCCAAGAGATCGTCGGGCTCCAGGTTGGCAATGATGAAGCGGTTGCCGGCGGCCAGCGCCTCCTTAGCCTTGGCGACGACGTCGCCCTCCTTCGGCACGATGCCCTCGTCCATCTCGAAGGCGTAGCCGATGAAGTTCCCGGCCTGGTTTGCCTCCTTCAGCATCAGGCGGGCCCCTTGGATGCCTTTGTCCGTGATGAGCTCCTCGGCGTAGGAGAGCGGCAGGGGCTCGTCATATTTCTTGCCGAGATAGTAGAGGCGCATCGTCTTCTTGTCGCCGGCGGGCGCGGCGCCGCCATCGGCGTCAGCCTTCGCGGGCGCTTCGGCGGCCGGCGGAGCATTCGTCTCGGCCGAGACGGCGCCGATGCCAATCGCCGTGACGGCCAACGATAGGGCCAGGAGCGCTCCAAGCGCTAAGACAGGGGGGAAGCCAAGACCAATCGAACGCAACGCTTATCTGCCTTTCGATGTTTCCAGCGATGTCTCCGGCCCTTGTGGCCGTTCGGACTGTGCGCGCCGGAGCTGCCCTTCTGTCTCAGACATGGCACCGCTTGGCAATGCGCACCGCACAATATTGGCGGCATTGGCGGCCGTTCCGCCGGCACATCCGAGTTTCGATCAGGGAAATATATGGACTTCGCACCGGGCCGACTAGGCCGTGGCAAAAAACATTACCAATGTTTCAGGAACGAAAAAACCGCCGGGCCTGGGCCCGACGGTCTCAAAAGCTAACCCTAACGCTGCGCCGGCTATTGGCCAGGCGTCTGCGCCGGCTTGTCCACCTTCTTCATGGAGCTGGGGTTCTTCGTGCGCATGAAGGAGATGACTTGCCACAGCTCGTCGGAGGTCTTGATGATCCCACCGAAGGGCGGCATCGGTCCGACGACCACTTCCTTGCGGACGCGCTTGTAGCCTTGCTTCTTGAGTTCGTCAGTGCCGAGTGCGATCAGCCTGAAGACTGTGTCGTCATCGGCGCCATAGACCCAAGCGTCGTTGGTGACCGGAGGACACATGCCGCCGCCCCCGCCGCCGCCATGGCAGCCGTTGCAGCTATAAGACAGATATTTTTTGTGCCCCTTCTCGGCCCATGCATCGACATCGTCGTTGTACGGATTGTGCAGCCCGCCGATCGGCGTCTTCTCGATGAGTTCCAGCGGCGGGGTCTTGTCGTCCTTCGGGCAGCAGTCCTCAGCCTTGGCATTGAAGGCGAACACGCTGATAGCGCCCAGCAGGACAACTCCCATTACTCCAGTGATAATTTTGCGCACGGTGTGTTTCCTTACCCTAGTTGCCGTTTTTGGTAGCCTATCGATTGGTCAATCCCCGCGAATGCCTCGGCTGGGACGAGCATATGACGCCCCGGCACATAGTGCCGCGTGGAGCCGTCGCTGTCATGTCTCGGTGCGGAAAGAACATTAACGCATGCACGGCGAGCCAGGCATAAGCCACCGTCGCCGGTCCTGGACCCCGGCGTGGGGTCTGCCAGCCCATTCGTGCCGTCCTTGAGACGGCCCCTGGCGCTCTCCCTCACGGCCGCGATGGCGTCATCCTCCGTGAACCCAGGCATTTTAGAGCTTTGCCCCCGATTTGGGACAATAGGAGGCGCTCTCTTGGGCGAAAAGCCGATAACCGCCCTGTCATAGTCAAATTGCCGGCCAGCGCAAGGGCGACGGAGGGGGTGTGATGCGTCATTTTGCCTTCCTGCGCGGAGCCCCAGCAGCCAAGGTCATAGGGTCTTCTCGAAATCCATGCCCTCGAAGGTATAGCGGTCCTCTTGCGCCCAAATTCCATCTTCCTGGACCGGGACTTTGTGGATCTTCACATCGTCGACCTTCAGCCTACCGGTCTTCTCATCGACCCAAAAATCGATGTCGTAATATTCGTTCTCGGTACCCACTTTCCGAAAGTCGCTACAGGCGAAGTACCTGCCATCCTTCTTTAGGTAGCGGATCGGCTGATGCATCTCGACGAATTCCAGCGGGATCTTCTCGCCGGTCTTCTCGTCGGTCAGCTCGAGCGCGCCGTCCTCGTTCTTGTTCTCGGCGATGTAATTGTGAATGGCGCTCATCACGTGCCAGGCCCGAACGACCTCCATGTCGCCCGGATGCTCCTGCACCGGCAACCACCACCACGCCACCGGCAGCCGCGTGACCATGTAGTAGCCGTCGCCGTCACGTTTCGGGCCCTTCTGCACCCGGATGTCGATCAAATCGAGGTTGTCGCCGTCGCGTTGCGGCTTGAACCAGAAGTCGATGGCATATTGCTTCTTGGGCTTGTCCTTGTCGTGGAAGATGGCGTTGGCGAACCAGCCATAGCCCTTCATGCCGCGTACAACCTTGACTTTCTCGTAGACCAGGTTGAGATCCTTATTGAGTTTGGGGTCACGGAAGACGAACGCACCGTCCTTGGAACGCTCCTTGATCACCTCTTCGGTTCTCTTGGTCACCGAGGCGTCGTCGAAGTCGGGATAGTCCGCGGCCCTAACAAAGCCGGGAAAAGAGAAGGCGACGGCAATCGCCGCGGCCCCAAAAATCTGTCCTACGCGCTTTATCATCACTGCTTTTCTGTCTCTCTGGACTCACTGCTCTCCGAGGCTTGCGGGGAATCCGAGGTTTGCGTGAGGGAGAGCACACGAATGGCCTGGGACGCTTCCTGGTGGTCGTTCAGATCGGCGACCCCTTCAGCGGTCTTGCCTTGTGCGTTCTTCAGCGACGGATCAGCACCGGCATCCATCAAGAGCCCGATCATCGGGGCGCTGTTGTTCAGCGCGGCGATCATCAACGCCGTCATGCCGTTGTTCGCTTGAGCATCGACGTCGGCGCCGGCCTCGATCAAGGCCTTGGCGATGTCGGTCGGGCGCATGCTGCCAGGCAGGAAGATAGATCCCTCGGCCGGGCCGGTCTGCGCCGCCACGATCATCAGCGGAGTCAACCCATCGCCGCCGGAGGGCTTGCTGACATCGGCCCCTCCATCCATAAGTGCCTTCGCAGCCTCGTATTTCTGCTCCGCAAGCGCCAGCGTGAGAGGCCGGAAACCTTGTTGGCCGGGCTCCTCCAACTCCGCGCCGTGCTTGATTAGAGCCTTGATCGAAGGCACGTGGTCACGCATCAAGGCCGCGGCCAACGGCGTAAACCCATTGCGGTCGTGGGAGTTGGGATCGGCGCCAAGCTCGATCAGCAAATCGATCGTCTTGTCGTGACGCTGCCGGGCGGCGCTGGTCAACGGCGTCCAACCGTTGAGGTCAGGCTTGTTGATGTCGGCACCGCCTTCGCCAACCAGGAACGTGATGCGCTCCGGGTCGTTGCCAATGAGCGCATTGCTCAACTCTTGCTGCGGATCGGCTCCTTCGGCGAGCCATGCCTTGACCTTTTCCTTGGTGACGATTTGGTCCGGCGATGCAAGATCGCGACGTTCCTCGAACTTCTGTTCGGCCATCTTGATGTAGCTGCCATGCGCCGGCAGATCGCCCTGCACGACGCAGCGACTGCATTGCACCAGAGGCACCCCGTATTCCCGTAAGATCGCTTCGACCTCTTCGGCCTTATCCTCGAGCGCCCAGTCGAGCAGATACTTCAGAAAGACGTCCGTCTGACGTACGCCAAGGCCGAGTTCGAATTCCATCGGCACCGTGTCGTCATCGAGATTGATCGGCAGGATCGTGACCGGCTCGTCTTTCATCGTCTTCACCCAACCCGCGAACGGGCCGAAAACCGAGGCAACGTCGAACTCGCCGTCCAGCATGCGTTGAATGACATACCAGGGTTGGTTCTCCGGGACGAGATCGCCGTCATGAGTCTGAAGCTGCAGCTTGACCTTGTCGACGATGCCGCGCTTGGCAAGCGCCAGGCGCACACCGGAGGTCTGGAAGACGCCGATCGAGAGATCCTTGAGCTTCGGATCGTCTAGGTTTTTAAGCTCAAGACCCTTGTCGTTGCGATACACGAGAACATAGGGCGTCTTGTAGACAGGTTCGGTCGTCAGAAGCCCTTCGTAGCCAGCCGGAATATCGAACATCACGTCGCACAGGCGATCGTCGTGGGTTGAGCGCGTGAACCCCCGCTCGATGAAGGGCTGCCAGTGATACTTGATCGTGGCGCCGGTGGCATCGGCGAGCAGTTCGGCCAGCTTGTTCTGGAACCCTTCTCGCTCGATGCTGGACAGCGGCATGTTGCCGGGATCGGCGCAGATATTAAGGACTTTGAGCTTCTTGCCTTCGTAGGCCGCCTTGGCCGCCGCACGGAGGGCGATGTGTTCGCTGGGGGTCAGCTCCTCATAGGTCTTATTGAGGTCGCGCTGAATGGACTTCTTATCGGCCGCGGGTGCGGCGGCAATGCTGAAACCAAGAATGCCGACCGCTAGGGCCGCAGTCAGGGACAAACGGGGGAATGACACGGGGGCTCGCCTTATTTGCAAGACGGGCCAGAACGCTAGGACCGAGATCCCACCGGACTAACCCGCCGTGGGTACCTAATCTTCTAGCGTTATATAAGAAAAAGGCGCCCGATGCCGCAAGGGCATCGGGCGCCGTTAATCTACACGTTTCTGCTATCTACGATTACTCGTAAATGCGGAAGACGTTCAGCTCACCGCCTTGCGGGATGTGCTGCAGGCCAGCGGCCTTGGTCATGGCCGTGGCACCGATGGCGCCGAACTTGTCGCTCAGGTCCAGACCAGCGGTGACCGGAAGACCGATCCAGCCGCCAATACCGGAGTAAACGCCGACATACTGCTTGCCACCCGTCTTATAGGTGATCGGGTTGCCGATGATGCCGGAACCAAGCTTGCGGCTCCACAGGACCTTACCGGAATTCCGGTCGACCGCGCGGAAGTCGCCACCAAGCGAGCCGTAGAACATCAGACCACCGTCGGTGACCATCGTACCACCCCAGTTCGGATACGGATCCGGGATCTCCCAAACGGTCTTACCGGTCAGGACGTCGTACTTCTTGATCTTGCCGGTGGTGCCGGGGACTTCAGGATACATGTACACGTTCGCGAACACATAAACGGTGCCCTGGTTCGTGTGCGTGCGCTCCTGAGGCTCCAGCTCCATGCACCAGTTGTTGGTGGGCATGTAGAAGATGTTCGGCTCCTTCGGATCAACAGCACCAGGCTGCTGGTCCTTACCACCCATCGCAGACGGGCAGGCAGAGACGTTCCGACCAACTTCGAGCGGCGAATGCTCGCGCACCTTAACCGGACGGCCTGTCTTGAAGTCGACCTTCTCGGCCCAGTCCGTCGTCACGTACTTCGTGGCGCGCAGAAGGGTACCGTCGGTGCGATCCAACACGTAGGCAAAGCCATTACGGTCAAAGTGAGTGAGAGCCTTAACCTTCTTACCGTCGATGTCCATGTCGGTAAGAATGTTTTCGTTGATGCCGTCATAGTCCCACTGATCAAACGGAGTCATCTGATAAGCGAAGACAGCCTCGCCGTTTTCGATCTTGCGAGCGAAAATGGTCATCGACCACTTGTTGTCCCACTTGCCAGTGCCGCCGCCGCCGAGCTCTTCGCTGACAGCGTTGCACTCATCGTGAGTCTTGTCGGGACAACGATACTGCGGGCTCCACAGACCGGGGTTACCGGTCGAGTAGTAGACCAGCTTCAGCTCGGGATCATAAGTAAACCAACCCCAAGCAGCACCGCCGCCAATCTTATAGTCGTCACCGGGGAAGGTCTTGATACCAAGATCATAACCCGCGGTACCGAACTGCGGATTGGCTTTGTTGGTCTCTTTCGTCAGGCACACGTCCTTATCGGAACCCGTGCTGTGGCACACCCAAGCCTCGGAGCCGTCCGACAGATTGAAGGCGGCAACGCGACCACGAGCTGCGAACTCATCGCCACCAAAGCCCATGAACACCTTGTTGTCGGCGATCAACGGAGCCGGCGTGATGGTCTCGCCCTTCTCGGGATAGGCGTACTTGACGACCCAGGCTTCCTTACCGGTCTGGCCATCGAGGGCAATCACGAAACCGTCGAGAGTACCATACACGAACTTGCCAGCGGCATAGGAGCCGCCACGGTTGACGGTGTCGCAGCAAGCGCGCGGCACAGCCGACTCGTCACGGTCGGTCTTCTTCACATACGACCAAACCTGCTTCGGATTGTCAGGATCGGAAAGGTCCAGAGCCTGAACAACGTTACAGTTGGCCATGGACGGGCAACCAGAAACCATGAACAGCATGGTCTTGCCACCAACGTCCTTGATCACAAGCGGCTGACCTTCATGACCGCGAAGGGCATTGGTGCCCTGCAGCCAAGTCATCTGCAGCTTGTTCACGTTCTTGGTATTGATGTCAGCGAGCGTGCTGTGACGCGTCATGGCAAAGTCACGACCAGGGGCAGGCCACTGGTCGGGATCGGCCATACGTTTCAGCTGCTCTTCGTCGGTGTTCATTGCCGACGCCTGACCAGCAAGACCCATCGTCATTGCGACGACGGTGCCAGTCAGAACACCATACTTCATCTTCATATCGTTCTCCTCTCCCTAGCTACTCAGTTCACCGAAACGAAAGCTGAGCATTCTCAATTTTGCTTGGACCACGTTAACCCCGAGCGAACGCTTCAGAGCGAACCAGGCCCGCGCAAGTTTTCAAGCTGTCACTTTGAGTGTGGAAATTGGAAGCTGCCCGAAAACGGCGAGGCAAATAAATTCGCCTCGCGCCCGCTCCTGGCGGCGGGTACTCCGATGAACACATCACGCGGTGACACCTCACGAGGAATTTCAGCCTAACTTAGAGTGCGACACGGTCGTTCCACTTACGTTTTTGGAAACGTGCATCCCACACATTGCCAAGCTGCCCGCTCATAATTGCCAAATGTAATGCCATTGCAAGTGAAAAAGTGCCCCCGGCAACGAAATGTGCCAAATCTATTCCCTTCTTATTGCAGTGCAAAAAACAACGGTCGTCCTCGAAACATCATTAAGGAATTCGACGCCGTTTGTGTGCAGCGCACTGATCCGTTGATCTCGCTTGTTAACTCGCCCACCTGAGACGAAAACAAGAACACGCCAGTTTAAGCATGACGTGTGCCAACCGCGCCCGCCAAGCAGGGACAGGGGCCTAATATGGAAGGGCGCCCGATACCGCGAGGGCATCGGGCGCCTGTAGTCTAGAAAAGTCCCGCCCCTACTACTCTTAGATGCGGAAGAGGTTCAGCTCACCACCTTGCGGAATGTGCTGCCGGCCAGCGGCCTTGGTCATGGCAGTGGCACCGATCGCGCCAAGCTTACGGCTAAGGTCCAGACCAGCGGTGACCAGAAGACCGGTCCAGCCTCCGACACCAGAGTACGTCGTGATGCACTGCTTGCCGCCCACCTTGTAGGTGATCGGGTTGCCGATGATGCCGGAACCAAGTTTGCGGCTGCACAGGATCTTACTAGAATTCCGGTCGACCGCGCGGAAGTCGCCGCCCAGCGAGCCGTAGAACATCAGGCCACCGTCGGTGACCATCGTCCCACCCCAGTTCGGATTCGGATCAGGGAGTTCCCAAACGGTCTTACCGCTCAGAACTCGGGCGGGGATGTGAACATGGAAGGCCAAACGTAGCCGACGCATGCCATGCTCGTTGCGAGCTTTCCAATGCCACAACGCGGCGCCCGAGGCCCCGAACCTAGCGCGGGAGCAGGCTTTGCTTTTCTGCCAAACTGGTTGGGAAAGTGGCAGTCCAATCATTGCCAACGCGCTCCCCATCTTTTGCCAGATCGATGGCGCGCGACAGCAGGTGTGCCGCTTGCGCGTGGTGCTAGCTCTGGGCCTTGCCGTCGGCAGAAGGGAGATGCTGGATGGCAATGCGCATGAGCTCAGGGAGTGTGCGAACACCGAGCTTTGCCTTCAATTGCGTGCACGTGTTTGCCACGGTCTTATAGCTGACATGCAGATGCTCAGCGATGACGCCGTAGGGTTTGCCTTCGGCCACCAACGCCAATGTCTGCAACTCGCGCACCGTCATGCGGCGCAGCGGATTGGTCGTCCCCCGCGCCTCCATGAACGCAACCTCTGACGCGAGGTCGTGACTGAGGTAAGGGCGATTGTCGCGAACTCTTTGGAAAGCCTTCTGCACCTCTTCAGGCGGCGTGTCCTTCAGCACATAGCCTGTGGCGCCAACTTCGAGCGCGCGAGACACGATGACCGGGTCGGAGTGCATGGTGAACACGAGGATCGGCGTCTGCTGATCATGCAAGCGCAAGCGCCGAATGAATGAGAGACCGCCGAGCGCGCCAGTCCGCATAGCCAAGTCGACAATGATCACGTCTGGCTTCTGCGTGCGGTAAATGCGGAATCCATCGGCGAGGCTTTGTGCCTGCTGAATATGCTCCACGCCCACGTCCTCAAGCAGCTGGCGGCAGCCTTGCAGGACAATAGGATGATCGTCGATGACGAGAACACGGCTCATGACAGTTCCCCAACCAATTCTGGCGCTCGTGTTGCGCGCTTCTTGCGTTGTTTCTGCACGGGAATTTCCACCCGTATGGTCGTCCCCTCGGACGGTGCACTTTCGACTTCACAAATGCCCCCGAGCGAGCGCACGCGCTCTGTCATCGTCGTGAGGCCGAAACCTTTTGGCGTCGACGGGGCGATCCCCTTCCCGTCATCGGCAATGGTCAAGTGAAGTTCGACGGGCGCGCGACCGCCTCCATTCACGACGCCCTTCTCCTCACCAAGGTGGACGGCGATATTCTGCGCCTGACCATGCCGGATCGCGTTGGTGATGGCCTCTTGAATGCAGCGATAGACGGTGAGGTCGACAGGCTCACCGTAGGACTTGGCGAGCTTGCCCAGCTGCGTGCGGATCTGGGTATCGGGGTGACGCCCCTGCAGACCCGCAGTGAGCTCGGCGATGAGCTCGGCGAATTTCACGCGGCCAAGCGGGCCGGGCCGCAGCTTCTTAATCAGCGCGCGGTTCATGGCCTTGAGCCGCTCGGCGATCGACAAGATCTCTCCGACCCGCCGGGATATCTCGACGGTGCGTTCCGGGGGCAACCGGTCGGCAATCGTTTGGATCGATGAGGCATTCGCGGCAATGCCGAACAGGCAGGGCCCCGCCTCGTCGTGGAGCTCGTTGGCAATCTCGCGCCGCTCTTCTTCCTGCACGGTGATGAGCTGGCGGTAGAGCCGGCTATTCTCCTCACGCGCGGTATCGAGCGCGCCCGCCAGCGTATTGAAACGATTGGTGATGACAGCGAGCTCTTTCACCTTCGACGGCTTCAGCCGCGTGGCGTAGTGACCATCCTCAAGCTGCAGCATGCCCTTGGACAAGCTGGCGAGCGGATTGAGGACGCGTCCAAGCACGACATAGAGAACGGCCAGGACCACAGCGTTGAGGGCTAACCAGACAATGGCGAGCGATGAAAAGTCCTGCCAGGCTTCGGCGATTTCGTCCCCGGGTTCGCCCAAGATGACAATGGGATTTCCATCCCCGGCCATGACGCGGACGGAGCGCTCGGCGACCTGGGGGCGCACGAGGGCCGCATACCACGCCGGAACGTAGCGCGTGGCGGTCGAGTCGGCATGGGTGCGCGGTGACACAATGGTGAGGTTTCCCGT
The DNA here is from genome assembly GCF_041573655.1 of Methyloceanibacter sp. GTDB lineage: Bacteria > Pseudomonadota > Alphaproteobacteria > Rhizobiales > Methyloligellaceae > Methyloceanibacter. Next base: position 13,407 of record NZ_JBFFQD010000022.1, on the reverse strand, counting down.
CTCGTCCATAAACATGATGCGTACGTGGCGTAGATGCTTGAGTTGAAGGGGCAATTCCTGATCGAGCTGATCCAGCTTGTTCTGCGCGGCCAAGTCCTTCAGGGTCGCGCCAACGAACCGCTGCGCCACCTCAAGCGACGCTTCCATCTCCACTTGCGTTGCAGTCCTGGTGTTGAAGATCGACACGGCACCGGCAACCAGGGCGGCAAGGAGATTTATCGCTCCCACCGCAATGAGCAGTTGCGTTCGGACCGGGCGGTCATACCAAAGCTTCTGCAGCACGCTTCGAAAGTCTCCACTACGAGGTGCTCACACCACCGGCGCAAGCACGATGCAAGGGCCGTACCCAATTGGCTTAATGCGGCCCGCCCAGCAGCTCCCGCCTTGGCTTCACTTATTGCAAGCTTTGGCAGCGGGAGTCGCCAAAAAATGCAGTCCATGCTGGAAGTGGCGAAATAGCAATGGCAAGCGTGGAAATATCGTTGCAAGAAGTTCCCGGCTACTATTGGGACGCACCCTTTGATAGCGTCTTGGCGGGAACCGCTATGCTAGCCGAGGACCGACGCAATTCTACCCGAGATTTTGCCGGCTGGTGGTGAAATGCGGATGGCTTTGCGGGAGGCCGACCCTGGCAGCCGCTCCTTCCCACGATGCTGCCGGGCTCATAACGCCTCCTGGCCGCGGGAGGGGGTGCGGCAGGTTGGGCTCGCACCCTCCCTCCTGGTCCCGAGGGGACGGAATTGGCCCGGGCAGGGACGCAGCCTGGTCTAGCGTGGCGCCAGATGTTCGGTTAGATCGCCGTCCGGCACGTTGGTAAGATCCTTCTGCAGGTCCTGCACCACACAACCGACGACCGGTTTGGCAAGCTTTTGCTTGAGCTCGGTGAGCACGCCCGCCGGCGCCACGAGGATCAACTCGTCGAATGCCCCGCATTCAAGCTCGGCGGCGAGTTCGTCCGCGACCAGCTTGACGAAGTCCTCTTTGGCTCCCTGCTTGAAGTCCTGCCGCGACTCAACCGCGTGACGGCCAGGCCCGACCCTGTCGTGCACGCGGCCGGGACGGTCGGCGCCAATGTCACGCGTTGCGGCGTGTGCCTTCGTCGAATCAAAGCTCACGACGGTACGGAAAGCACCACCATCGTCACGTTCGACGAACCGCGCTTGACCGCCGTCGGCAATGGCGTACCAGATCTTCGCTTGCTTCATGAGCTTACTCGCTCGCTGGATCACGCAGGCTCAGGATGTAGGCGGCCAGATCCTTCAGCTCGCCCTTGCTGATCGGAATCACCGGCATGGGATGCTTGGGGATAATGATCTGGGCCATGATCGCGCCTGCGGTCTGGTCCTGCTTATTGGCAATCTCGCGAAAGCTCGGCACGTCGGCCATGGCTTTCGTCTGGCTACTATCCACGAGATGACAGTTGGCGCAGAGCCGCTGCGCGAGTTTCTGGCCGCGCGCCACATCGGAGGCGCCCGTGATGGAACCAGCGAACGCTCCGCCCGCGCTAAGAAGCGAGAGCGACACAAGCATAAGGATGAGCCGTGACATCATGGAGATCGGACCCCAGAGAGCTCAGGCGCCCATCGCCTCAAGCTTATCCATGTCGACCAAGTGTACGCGGCGCGCCGATTCAAGCCGAACTATTTTTGCCTCCTTGAGCTCGGCGAACATGCGCGAGACGGTTTCCAGCGTCAGTCCGAGATAATCGGCAATGTCGTGACGCGGCATGGCCAGATCGAGCACGTTGTCCGCTCCGGATCGGCGGGCCATTTCCAGGAGAAACGCGGCGAGGCGTTCCAGCGCATTCTTGCGGCCAAGCAGAAGAAGATGGTCTTGGGTCTGGCGTAAGCCGATCATGGTGCGGTTGAGCAGTTCATGCACGAGACCGCCCGACTCAGGGGCATTGAGCAGGCCATGCCATTTGATCGCCACCACCTTGACCGGCACGATCGCTTCGGCGGAAGCATGATGGGTGTCGCCGGCCTCAAAGCCGAACATGTCGCCAGGTAAATGGAAGGCGCTGATCTGACGGCGGCCGTCAGGAAGCAGCTTGGAAACGCGGACGACGCCGGATACGAGCTTGTAGACATAACCCGCGCCCTCGCCTTCGGCGAAGATCTCGGCATTGCGACCGAAATTCATCGGCACGCTGACGGGAAGAAGCGATTCCGGCCCCTCTCCCTCGGAAAATGCGGTTCGCAAGGGCCGTTGGTTGACCCGTGGAGTTTCGACAACGGGGGTCGGCGTTAACATCGGTGATCCTCCCGGAGAATCGATTTGCCCAACGTCATAGGTACGCAACGACGCGCCTGACCGAAATCGTGTCGGCCACCTAAGGGAAACTACGTAAGACGAAACTCGGAGAGGACCGGACGCGACGGCCCGCCCCGAGCCATCACGTCACCGATCTTGGCGACAGGTAATGCGGGCAAGGCGGCCAAGCCTTGAGCCAGGTCAAAAGGCTCAAGATCCCAGCGGCTTGAATTCAGCTTCTACCGGATTAGGGCACATGGGCGAGGATCGCCATGCGGATCAGCTCGGACAGGCTGTTCGCCTGCATCTTGGCCATGAGGTTGGCGCGATAGACCTCCACCGTGCGCGGGCTGATGCCGAGGGTGGCGGCAATCATCTTATTGGCCTGCCCGGCCACCAGCCCTTCAAGCACTTGGCGCTCGCGTTCCGATAGGCTCGCCAGCCGGCTGGTAAGCTCAACGTCCACGACGTCGTCGGTCTGCTCAAGCGCCGTGCGAACCGCATCGAGAATGGCCTGCTCGTCGAACGGCTTCTCGATGAAGTCGACCGCGCCCGACTTCATCGCCTCAACCGCAAGCGGCACGTCGCCATGTCCGGTGATGACGATCGCCGGGAGGCACAGCGCGCGCTGCTTGATGTGATGCAAAAGCTCGATGCCCGTCATGTCGGGCATCCGCACGTCGGTGATCAGGCAGCCGCACTGCACCTCGTCGATCCCGTCCAGAAAGGACTTGGCCGAATCGTAGAGCCGGACCGCCACGCCGGCCGAGCTCAGCATGAAGGCCAGAGACTGGCGGACGGCTTCGTCGTCGTCGACGATATGCACCACGGGGTTGTCCACCATCAGTCCCCGCTCTCCGGGTCCGCTTGCAACAGCGTGACACGGAACACCGTCCCACCGTCGGTGTTCGGCTCTGCCCAAAGACGCCCGCGATGGGCATCGACGATGCGCTTGGATATCGACAGCCCCACGCCCATGCCGGCCGCCTTCGTGGTCACGAAGGGCTGGAACAATCGGGAGGCAATCTCCTCGGAGATGCCACTTCCGGTGTCGGCGACGGCAACCTCGATCATCGGCCTACCCTGCTCGTCCTTGTCATGCGCCGCAAGGGACGTCGAAACGCAGAGCTCCTTACGCTCGCTGTCCTCCATCGCTTCGATGGCATTGCGCATGAGGTTGAGGAACACCTGCTGGATCTGAACCTTCTCCACCAAAGCGGGGCCGAGATCCGTATCGAAGCGGAAGATGGTCCTTACCCCCTCGTCCTTGGCCCCGACCAGACCGAGGGCACTGGCCTCCTCGATCAGCTTGTTGACGTCCTCCGGCTGCTTCTCGGTTTCGCCATGGGTCACGAACTCGCGGAGCTGGCGAATAATCTGTCCGGCGCGCAGCGTCTGCTTGGTGGTTTCGGCGAGTGCGTCGCGAATCTTCGGCGTGTTCGGATGCTCCATGGGCTCGAGCAAACGGCTACAGCCTTGCAGATAGTTGCTGATGGCCGAGAGCGGCTGATTGATCTCGTGCGCCAGCGTCGAGGCGATCTCGCCCATGGCAGTCAGCCGCGACAGGCGCGCGAGCTCGGTCTGAAGCTCTTGCAGCTGATGCTCGGTCTGCTGGCGCTCCGTCAGGTCGCGGATGAATCCCGTAAAGAAGCGGCCATCGCCTGTCCGCATCTCACCCACCGCCAGTTTCATGGGAAAGGTGGAACCGTCCTTGCGCTCGCCGGTTACGACGCGGTCAGTGCCGATGAAGCGCTTCTCGCCGGTGGCGATGTAGCGCGCAATGTAGCCGTTGTGATCTTGGCGGAAGGGAGCCGGCATCAGGACGCTGACATTGCGGCCCGTGACCTCATCTTTGTCATATCCGAACAAGCGCTCGGCGGCGGCGCTGAAGGACTGAATCGTCCCTCTCTCATCAATCACCACCGCTGCGTCCGGCGCCGCATCCAGAACCGAACGGATATAGGCCTCGCGGGCGCGCAAGTCTGTCGCGTGGCGGCGGCTGCGCATCCTGGTTCTGCGGAGCAGTTCTCCAAACCAAGAAATGCCGATGCCGACCACGGCGAACACGGCAGGCTCCAACAACGCAGGAGCCGGCACTGTTCCGTTCCCGATGAGGAGCGCACCCAAGACAGAGGTGATCGCAGTGACCAGAAGCCCTGGACCGATGCCGCCGAACCCGGCCGCAAACAGCACAGCAGGAATGAAGATGAGGAAGGAGCCCTCACCTTGAACCAGCGGCCGCAACAGCCAAGCGAGCGTGAGCACCACGCCCATGACGCCAAGCGCGGCACCATAGTGGGCGACGGAGACGGCCGGATCGAGCAGCGCCTGACGAAAGCGCTCTAGACCGCCCGTTTTTTCACCGTCGGAGGTCTCCTGGAGAGGCCCATGCATGATCATACTCGCCTCGGGCGACAAGCCCGGCCCAACAGCGTCCCAAGGGGGAACGTTATCGCAATTCTGTCAGCTCTCTATAGTTAGCTGGATCGACGCCGCAATGCAGGGCTAAAGTCCCTTGGCGCGAAGGAGGAAGCCATGGCCACGACAGATGCCGAAATGCCAGACCACAAGGCCCTGAACGAGGACCTTCAGGAGATCGCCGAGCATATCGAGGCGCTCCGCTCCAACCTCAACGCTTTGGCACAGTCCGTTGGCGCCACCGGCAGCCATCAAGCCGAGGCGTTGCAGGCGCAAGCCGGGCAGTCCTTGGGCGCCATGGAAGACGCCGTCCGACGCGAACCTTTGAAGTCGCTCGGCATCGCGCTCGGTGTCGGCTTCCTCCTCGGCGTCGTGATGGGCCGCTAGCGCCTGGTCGCCTTCCGGGCGTCGCTGCCTAATGGCTCATCAGCACCGCGACGTGAGTGTTGCGCAACACGTGAAGCGTCGCCCCGCCGAAGATCCATTCCCGCCAGCGCCAGCGGCCATAAGCCCCCATGACCAAGAGGTCTGCTTTGCCGGTCGCGGCCAGTAGCGCTTCCCCAACCGCGCGGCCTTCGAGACTGGCCCTCTCGATCTCCACCGGATAGCCGGCCCGCGTCAGATAGTCGGCCATGCCGGAGGCGGTGCCATCGCTCTCCTCGCCTTCGTCGAGGCAAAGCAGCCTGACGCGATTGGCGGTGGCCAAGAACGGCGCAGCGGACGCGACGGCACGAACCGCCTCGACCGTATCCTTCCAGGCGATAACGACAGTCTCGCCCAGCGGTCCCGCCGCCTTATCCGGGACAACGAGAATGGGACGGCCCGACTGGAACAGCGCGGCGTCGCGCGCGGCGCTCCAAAGCTCGTCCTCCTCGTCCGCGACGCTGGGTAGCACGGTCACGTCGGCGATCTTGGCCCGCATGGCGACGGCCGGGCCGACGAGCCCTTCGACCGTGACGAGTTCGGCGGCAACCTCCGGATGGGCCCCGAGCTGTTCCTCGAACCAGTCCGTGGCTTTTCTTTCCTCGTAGTCGACCTGTTTCCTGGAAGCGTCGACCATTTCCTCGAAATAAACGGGGCTGAGCTCGGTCGCATAAGGCAGGCGCTGGACCGGCGGTGGGCAGGGATGCAGCACTTCAAGGCCTGCGCCGAAGCGCTCCGCGAGGCGAAATGCTGCCTCAGTGCAGGCTCCTGAGGCGCCACCGGCACCGATAGGGAGGAGAATCCTGACAAGCTTCACGGGAGCGTCCCTTTCCTTAGCTTCGCGGCGTCTTCGGCCCGATCCAATGACATGCCAAACCGCCATGCCTTGAGGCGGGTCAAGACCCGTTCCTGGCTTCTTGACCCATCGCAAAGAAGTGTGTCGCCTTTTCTCCTCATTCTAGCGCACAATGGTCCAAGCAAATCGATAGCCGGCAACAAAAGATAAAGAGGCGATCATGCAAATCCCCCTCGACATCAGCTTCCGCAACATGGACCCCTCGCCCGCCGTGGAAGCGCGCATCCGCGAGAAGGCGGCGAAGCTTGAGCGTTTTCACGAACGCATTATCAGCTGCACCGTCGTGGTCGAAGCGCCGCACCGGCATCATCACAAGGGAAAGATATACAGCGTGCACATCGACATCAGCGTGCCCGGCAAGGACCACCTGATCGTCGATCGCGCCAAGCCGGCCGACCACGCCCATGAAGATGTCTATGTAGCCGTGCGCGATGCCTTCAACGCGGCGGTGCGCCAACTCGAAGATTACACGCGGCGGATGCGCGGCAACGTCAAAGCCCACACGGCCTCACGGGGGGAGCCGTCCGCCGCCGAATGATCGGCGCCGTTCAGGCCTTCCAGAACGCCTTGGCTTTGGCGAAACGCCCATAGGCGCGCTTCGCCTCTTTCAACCACTTCTCCTCCTCGGCGATATCGATCGCCGGTGCACGCAGACGCCAGTCCTCTTGACCAGTGGCAAGCAAAGACTTTCGGGTCGCCATATCGTTAAGCACGCCGAGCGCATCCTGGATGGCCTCAAGCGCCGCTAAGGACACGTTCCGGCGCTCCTCGCTCTTCTTCTTGGGGAAGGTCGCGGCGAAAAACTCCGTGGCGTAGCGCAGTCGCTTGGACCGGATCCGAAGCCTGTGCCGCTTGGCCGGCGACAGGTCTCGCAAGCGACGGCCTTTGGCCTTGATCCCACGGCGCAAGCGCGCCAGCTGCTTCAGAGCGTGGCGGCGGACCGGCTTCTTGGCCAGCTTGCGGTTTTTGCGCGCCCAATCGCCCGTCTCGACCCATGCCGTGATATCGAGCAGTGCAACCCGAAAGCGATCGGAATTTGCGGACTGGGTTGCGCGGGCGTAAGCGGCGGCGTGACGTTCCTTGAAGTCCCTGTAGGTGTCCTCCACCTCACGATCGCCGGGATAGGCGGCACGCATCGGCTCCAACACGTCGGCGGCGAACACATCGAGATCGCGCGCAGGCCCGAGTTCTTGCGTGATCCACCGCAACTTGTCCTTAATGGTATTGCGCTCGTCGCCGCCGAGCATCTGCCCAAACAGCGCGATCGCGACCCGCAAACGCCTTAGCCCGACGCGCATCTGATGCAGCGCTTCGGCGCGCCCCTCGCGCATGGCGGGCGCATTGGCCACGATCTGCCGCAGACAATTACGCGCGATGGAGCGGAACGCCTCCGCGCTTGTCATGTCGGGCGTGACGACGACACGCCGCGCGTTCTCGACCGTATGGTCTGCGCCGTCCAGCAACTCAAAGCCACGTTCCGCCTTCGTCTTCACGGCAAGGTTCAAGGGAGCGGTTTCGGCGAGCTCGCGGGCGAGAGAGAACAGAGCGGCCTTGGCGCCGGCCTTTAGCTCCAATTCCAATTCGGAAATCGGCGCGGCCTTGACGCCGGCCGTTGCCTCTCCTTGGTCCACGGCCAATTCGATCTCCGCCCCGCGATGCCGGACGTCATAGGTTTTGCGCCGGAACCTGGTGTGGAAGCGCGGCTTGAGATCGGCGCGGACTTCGGGCGTGAGCAGCCTGGCGAGCGCAGTGCCCTCCGCGGCATCGAGGTTGGGCTCATGGGTGGGAACCGGACACTCCCATTCGTTCCGCTCTAAGAACTCGCCTTCGCTCTTGGCGCTCTTGATGGTTTGTACGTAGCCGTCACCCGTGGAACGCACGCGCAAGAAGACGCCCGCATTGCGCAGATCACTGGCGCCGGTGTCGTAGTAGATGGAGACGAGTTCGCGCGTTTTCGGCGGCGGCCCCTCGAAAATCGGATGCGACAGAATGCGCGGCGCAGCGTCGGCGTCGAACTCGAGCTTGAGTTCGATCTCCTTCGCGTTAGAACTTGACTGAGACTCACAAGATGCCACGGCCGCAAACTCCTGATCTGCACGGTTGGCGGGCGGGTTCGCGTCGTCCGCGCGCGCACTATTCGCCCCGAGAAAGCAGGGCCAGAAGAGAAGCCTACAAAGGGATTATCACAATCAACACCCGAATGTCCCGCAACCCCCGACGTCCCGTGCACCAATGATGCGTGCCTTGGGCGCCTGTCGCAAATTTCCAGCGGACAAAAGGTTATTGTGCCTCAGACCGTCTGGAGCGGCCGCCGCGGCACAGGGCGCTTGCGCGCTCTGGTGGGCGAGCTTCTCACGGTCGTCCCGGGAAAAACGTTCTCGTCCGACTCCAGAATCGCGACACGGTCACGCCCCGCTCGCTTGGCGACGTACAGCGCGGCATCCGCACGCCGGAATAGTCCCGAGAGATCCGCGTCCACGTCCGTGTCCGAGGCAACGCCGACGCTCACGGTGGCGCCGACTGCCAAACCGTTGACGAAGGCGCCCGCATTGGAGAAGGCGCGGCGCACGCGCTCGGCGGCGGCAACCGCCCTCTTGGCATCGATGCCGGGGAGGATGGCCGCGAACTCCTCGCCGCCAAGACGCCCGACGATGGCGTTCTCCTTGAGATCCCGCTCCGCGATCATGGCGAAAATCTTGAGGACCTCGTCGCCGAAATTATGGCCATAGGAGTCGTTGGTGTCCTTGAAATGATCCAGATCGAAGATCAGCACCGACACCGGCGTGCCACCCAGAACACGGCGTTCTCCGACGGTATCGGCGACTTCGAAGAGCGCGCGGCGGTTCGGCAGCCCGGTCAGACTGTCGGTGAGCGCATCGCGGCGCTGCTCCTGCTCCTCGCGCTCCTTGGCCATGGACAGCACAATGAACGCCAAGGCGACACGCATCAGCATCGTCACAAGCGCAACCGCCGGAAGCCAGGCAATGGTGAAGGCCTCACCCAGAGTCTGGATCGGGACGACGAGAATGAAGGGGATCCAGGACAGGTAGCTCAGCCCCACAAGCACAAGAAGGCTGACGGCGGGCCAGCAGAGCTGCCTGTCGCCAATCCGGCGCAGCTCCAGCGCGGCGGCAAAATTATACGCTGCAAAGAAGATGCACCCGACAATCAGGCGCGCATCTAGGGATTCGACGAACCCCGAATGGGACAGGACAATGAATCCGACGGGACCGAACATGATCCAAAACGGCGCCCGCTCGTGTTCGGCATACTCGCGGGCCGCATCCCACTTCAACGCGACGGCCAAGATGGCGATCGACGCACCGATGGTGACCAGGTTCACCTCGTTCGCGAGCGCGGCGCCCAGCACGATGGCGGCGCCCGCGACATGGGTCAGCATGGCCAGACCCCAGGCGCCGACGAAGCGCGGGCCCCCCGCCTGCTCCCAACCGGCTCGGCCCCAGGTCAGCAACAGCATGGCAGCGACAATGGCCGTGACCGAAAGGTTCACAACCGACATCGTCATCGTGTCGAGATGCATGCGCCGCCCCTCCCATGGAAATCCACCGGGGCGCGACCCTAAAGATAGGGTCTCACGACACGTTTTATTTTAACGCGAGACTTTCTGGAAAATTTTAGCGAACGGCTTTCGTGTGGGGGCCTCAGTCGCCGCGCTTCACCGCTTCGAAGAGGCCGGCATTGGGGCAGAACGGCTGCGGCTGCTTTTCCTCAGGCTCGTTCTTGAGCTCGCTCCTGGCCTCCGTGAGCCAATCCCGGCAGCCGTCTTTACATATGCAAGCATGGCAATTCGACCGTGCCCGCAAATAGGACTGGCCGCCATCCACGTCGATGACGTCGAGCAGATCGACGCCGACGACCTGCATCATGTCGTCCATGAGTACTTGGTGATGAAAGCCGGCGAGATCTTGCCTTGGGCGCTTCATGGTGTCCCCTCCCCCACAGGGCGCGCAGCTTCGCGCATTACCTTGGCTAACGGACGGGAGGGGTCTCTGCCTTGACCGAGATCAAGCCCGCTAAGCGTTGGTGCCAGCCCGCTCCATGCCGGTGCGGATCAGCTCGGCGGCCTCACCGACTTCGGCCCAGCGCATGACCTTGACCCATTTGCCTTTCTCCAAGTCTTTGTAGTGCTCGAAGAAGTGCCCGATCTGCTCGACCAGAATTTCGGGCAGGTCGCGATAGCTCGTCACGCGCTTGTAGAACGGGTGCAGCTCGTCGATGGGCACGGCAATGATCTTCTCGTCGATGCCCGCCTCGTCCTCCATGAGGAGCGCACCAACAGGGCGGGCGCGGATCACCGTGCCGGAAGCGACGGGCGTGGGGGCGATCACGATGCAGTCCACAGGATCGCCGTCCTCCGACAGCGTGTGCGGAATGAAGCCGTAATTGGCCGGATACATCATGGAGGTGTGCAGGAAGCGGTCAACGAAGAGCGCGCCCGACTTCTTGTCGACCTCGTACTTCACCGGCGTCCCGCCTTGCGGAATCTCGATGATGACGTTGACTTCATGTGGCGGATTATCTCCGACCGGGATCTGGGAAAGGTTCATAGCTCCGATAGGGTCTCCATGTTGGCGCCGGCCCGTTCGTCGAGCGCGACCGTCTTGATCAACGCGAAAATGCGGCCGCCCGCGCGGATCGCAAGCTCGTCGACCGCTTTGCGGGTGGCGAGGGCGAAAAGATGCCCATGGCCGTCGAGCGCGATCGAAACGCCGGCGAAGGCGCCACCGTGGGTGTCGACCTCCTCGACGGTTCCTGCCAGCACGTTGCGAATGCTTAAGTTCGGTCCGGCGTCCCGCGCCAGCGTAATGTCCGTCGCCTTGACGGCAACGCGGACCTCTCGCCCTTTGGGCCCGGCGTTGCCCACGAGCCAGATCTTGCCCGCCGGATGCGCGATCTCCGTGAGCCCATAGTCCCCGTCCACGGCGGCCACAGCGCCCCTCACCACGGAGGAACGCGCGAAGGGGCTGATACCGATGCCGCGCAAGGCGGGGCCAAGCGTCTCCTCGACGGGACCTGCGGCGACGACGCGGCCCGCGTCCAACACGACAACACGCGAGGCAAGGCGCGCGACCTCGTCCACCGCGTGCGACACGTAGACGATCGGAATGCCGAACGTGTCGCGCAAGCTCTCGATCAGCGGCAGAATCTCTAGCTTGCGTTCGGTGTCGAGCGAGGCCAGCGGCTCGTCCATGAGAAGAAGCGCGGGCGAGGCCAGCAGCGCGCGCCCGATTGAGACGCGCTGCTTCTCGCCGCCGGACAGGCTCGCGGGACGCCGGCGCAGCAAATGCCCAATGCCCAGCGTCTCCACCACCTTGTCCAACTGCACATGTTCCGGGACCTTGCCGGCGAACTTCCGCCCGTAGAGGAGGTTCTGCTTGATGCTGAGATGGGGAAACAGACGGGCGTCCTGAAACACGAGCCCCATCTGCCTGCGGTGCGGGGGCACGAAGGTGCCGGCCTCAATATCCACCAAGGTGCGGCCGTCGAGCACGATGCGGCCGCGATCGGGCCGGGCAAGACCCGCGATCAGGCTGATGGTCAGAGACTTTCCGGCCCCCGAGCGGCCGAACAGACAGGTGATACCGGCCTCGTTCTCGAAGGCGGCATCGAGATCGAAGTCATCGAGCTTGAGCGCCACATCGACGCTGATCATGGGTTGGCCTCGGCTATCATGGCTCCGCTTAGCCCGAACCCGTCCTTGCGGTCTAGGCGACTTTAGCATGGGCCACGGGCCCATACGGGACTAGGCACGCCGGGGGCGCTTCGGGTAAAACCGGCACCAGATCGACTGTCACTCAAGAGGACATTTTATGCGCCCAACATTCCTTGCGTTCTTGCTGACACTGTCCGCCCTGGCAGCCACCGGCCCCGCCACCGCCGAGCCGGACATGGATACCGTGCGCTGTACGGCTATTCGGGATGCCGCCCAATGCGTGTCCCGCCCCGATTGCTGGTACGACGCAGCTGGCGGCAACGGCTGCTTGAAGGGCCCACGCCCCGACGAAAATCCCTGTCAGGTGCACGGCAGCAAGTCCGTCTGCAATACGAGCACGCTTGGCTGCACCTGGAACGAGGCCGAGAGCAAGTGCGTTAGAAAGGCAAACTAGGCCGCCGCGACAGAAGGAAGCCATGATCGAGCTGCTGAAAGGTTTTCCCGACAATGTGGTGGCCCTGGCTTGCCATGGGCATGTGACGCGGGAGGACTACGACAAGGTCCTGGTTCCGGCGTTGGAGAAAGCGCTCCGGTCGAACGACAAGGTGCGCGTACTCTACGAGATCGGTGGCGACTTCGAAGGCTACGACGTCAGTGCTTCTTGGGAGGACTTCAAGGTCGGCATGGAGCACCTACCCCGCTGGGAGCGGATTGCGGTCATCAGCGACATCGAATGGATCAAGCATACGATGCAGCTCTTCAGCTTCGTCATGCCGGGCACAGTCCGGGTCTATCCGACCGAGGAGGCCGCGAAGGCGCGGCTGTGGATCACGCAGGCCGCGTGAGCCCCTGCCAATCCCGAGAATTTTGTAACGAAACCGTCCATTTCCAAACCCCGGAAACGTTTCGACCCTCTCGAAGCCGAAACATTCCGAAACGCAGCCGCCGCGCCGGGCACCAAGAGCTTTGCGGCAAGGTCCGACCAGGCCCCACCCCGCTTCACCCGCGCATGCGGCGCGAGCTTGGCCTTCAGTGCGGCAATGGCGTTGCCGGCTTGATATTCCTTCCAGAATCCGACGATGGCGTTGGCGAGGAGCAACACCATGATGATTACAAAGTCGGACCAATGGTGCACGACAGCCGATAAAATCGCCGCCGCCTCGATCATCCACGGGATGGGCCCCAGAAATACGAGAGAAACTTGAGGAGCAGACTGATCTTCTTCTCGGCAATCTCGTTGGCGCCATATTGCGCGAGGCGCTTCTCGGCCTCCGCAACCGTGAGCCCTTTCTCGGGGCTAGTGCCGAGCTTGGCTTCGAGCTTATCGAGGGGAAGGGTCGCGAGATCCGACTGATCTTTGGTCGAAGCTCCGGTCTCAGCCAAGGGCGTGCTCTCCTCGTCTTCTTTCAACCAAGGCATCGCGGCGCGGCAAGGATGCCCCCCAACGGCCGCCCCAAGTCTCGCGCGTCCCGTGGATAAGACGTCAAGACTGTGACAAGCAGTTTACTACCCTCGCCAAAGTAACCATGCGGCTCGACGCTTTGATCTCAATGCCGCATGCTGTATTGAATTCAGCGCCCCTGAGACAAAGGGAGGAACGGCGACGGTGGCGCAGACCCCAGACAAGATCGACGAACTTTCAATCAACACGATCCGCACGCTCTCCATCGACGCCATTCAGAAGGCCAATTCAGGTCATCCCGGCACGGCCATGGACGCCGCGCCGACCGCCTACACGCTGTGGCAGCAATTCCTCCGCTACGACCCGAAGGCGCCGCACTGG
>NZ_JBFFQD010000021.1:0-41797 GCF_041573655.1 Methyloceanibacter sp. | reverse complement strand
GTGGGACGGCCCTGCCGCCATGGCCTTCACCGACGGCCGTCAGATCGGCGCCACGCTCGACCGCAATGGCTTGCGGCCGGCGCGCTACTTCGTGACCGACGACGGTCTTGTGGTGATGGCCTCGGAGACCGGCGTGCTGCCTTTCGCCGAAGAGAAGATCGTCGAGAAATGGCGGCTTCAGCCCGGCAAGATGCTGCTCATAGACTTGGAGAAGGGCCGCATCATCTCCGACGAGGAGATCAAGGCGGAGCTGGCCGGAGCCAATCCCTATCAGCAATGGCTCGACCGCACGCAGATCCACGTGCACGAGCTGCCGGGCAGCCCTGCACCACCGGCGCGCACCAATGTGAGCCTGCTCGATCGCCAACAGGCCTTCGGCTACACGCAGGAGAGCGCCAAGTTCATGATGATTCCCATGATCCAGACGGGTCAGGAACCCATCGGCTCCATGGGCACGGACACGCCGATCGCGCCTTTGTCCGACCGGCCCAAGCTGCTGCACACCTATTTCAAGCAGAACTTCGCGCAAGTGACGAACCCGCCGATCGATCCGATCCGCGAGGAGCTCGTCATGTCGCTGGTGACCTTCATCGGGCCGAGGCCGAACCTTCTCAACCTGGAAGGCACCTTGAAGGACAAGCGCCTGGAGGCGGCCCATCCCATTCTCACCAACGAGAACCTGGAACGCATCCGCGCCATCGGCGCGGTCGCCGACAATCAGTTCCTGACCGTCACGCTCGACATGACCTATCCGGTCGAGGACGGCGCCGACGGCATGGCCGGTGCGCTCGAGACGCTGTGCGAAGAAGCCGAGAAAGCCGTCCGCGAGGGCGACAACATTATCATCCTGTCGGATCGCGCGACGGGGCCCGATCGCATTCCGATCCCCTCGCTGCTGGCCACCAGCGCCGTGCACCATCACTTGATCCGCGAAGGTCTCAGGACCTCCGTTGGTCTCGTCGTCGAGACGGGCGAGACCCATGAGGTCAATCAGTTCTGCACGCTCGCCGGTTATGGCGCCGAGGCGATCAATCCTTATCTGGCGTTCGAGACCATCGAAGCCATCGTGCCGGAACTCGACGAAGACCTGACGGTCGAAGAAGCCATCACGCGCTACATGAAGGCCGTGGACAAGGGCACCTTGAAGGTCATGTCCAAGATGGGCATCTCGACCTACCAGTCCTATTGCGGCGCGCAGATCTTCGACGCGGTAGGCCTGCACTCGGACTTCGTCGCCAAGTATTTCACCGGCACCAACACGCAGATCGAGGGCGTCGGACTCGAAGAGATCGCGCGGGAGACCGTGGAGCGGCACAAGCTCGCGTTCAGCGACGCGCCCGTCTTGAAGAATGCTCTCGACGTTGGCGGCGAGTATGCCTTCCGTGTCCGCGGCGAAGCGCACACCTGGCGTCCCGAGGTGGTCGCCGACCTGCAGCACGCAGTGCGTGGCGAGCTTCCGGAGAAATACCGCGAATACGCGGAAGCCGTGAACGAACAATCTCAGCAGCTGCTGACCCTGCGCGGCCTGTTCCGCATCAAGAACGCCGACGAGATCGGGCAAACGCCGATCCCGCTCGACGAGGTCGAGCCTGTTTCCGAGATCGTCAAGCGCTTCGCCACCGGCGCCATGTCCTTCGGTTCAATCAGCCGCGAGGCGCACACCACGCTGGCCATCGCCATGAATCGCATCGGCGGCCGGTCAAACACCGGCGAAGGCGGCGAGGAAGTGGACCGCTTCACGCCCATGGAGAACGGCGACTCCATGCGCTCGGCCATCAAGCAAGTGGCATCGGGCCGTTTCGGCGTGACGACCGAGTATCTCGTCAATGCCGACATGATGCAGATCAAGATGGCGCAAGGCGCCAAGCCCGGCGAAGGCGGCCAGCTGCCTGGTCACAAGGTGGACGCCACCATCGCCAAGGTGCGCCACTCGACGCCGGGCGTGGGGCTGATCTCGCCGCCACCGCACCACGACATCTATTCGATCGAAGATCTTAAGCAGCTCATCTTCGACCTGAAGAACGTGAACCCTCAAGGCGACGTCTCGGTCAAACTTGTCTCCGAGGTCGGCGTCGGCACGGTTGCCGCGGGCGTGGCCAAGGCCATGGCGGACCATGTGACGATTGCCGGTTTCGAAGGCGGCACGGGCGCATCGCCCCTCACCTCGATCAAACATGCAGGCAGCCCTTGGGAGATCGGCTTGGCCGAAACTCAGCAGACGCTGGTGCTGAACCGCCTGCGCGGGCGTATCGCCGTGCAAGTGGACGGCGGCTTGCGCACGGGCCGCGACGTGGTGGTGGGCGCACTGCTCGGCGCCGACGAGTTCGGCTTCTCCACCGCGCCTCTGATCGCGGCGGGCTGCATCATGATGCGCAAGTGTCATCTGAACACCTGCCCGGTCGGCATCGCGACGCAAGACCCCGTGCTGCGCAAGCGCTTCACGGGCACGCCCGAACACGTGATCAATTACTTCTTCTATGTCGCCGAAGAGGTTCGCGAGTACATGGCCGCGCTCGGCTTCCGCAGCTTCGATGAAATGATCGGCCGCAGCGAAGTGCTCGACAAGGAGAAGGCGATCGACCACTGGAAGGCACGCGGTCTCGACTTCACCAAGCTGTTCCACAAGCCCGACGTGGCCGCCTCTTTGCCGATCAGAAACACCGAGCGTCAGGACCATGGCTTGGAGAGCGTCCTCGACATGAAGCTCATCGAGCTTTGCCGCGATGCTCTCGAAGAGAAGAAGCCGGTCAAGCTCGACCTGCCGATCAAGAATGTCGACCGCTCCACGGGCGCCATGCTGTCCGGCGAGGTCGCCAAGCGCTACGGCCATGCGGGGCTGTCGGACGACACGATCTGGATCCGCTTCAAGGGCTCCGCCGGGCAAGCCTTCGGCGCCTGGCTGGCCAATGGCGTGACCCTCGATCTCGTCGGCGAGGCGAACGACTATGTCGGCAAGGGGTTGTCGGGCGGGCGCATCATCGTCCGGCCGCCGGAGGAGTCCGGCATCGATCCGGAGAAATCGATCATCGTCGGCAACACGGTGCTGTATGGCGCCATCGCCGGTGAGTGCTATTTCCGCGGCGTCGGCGGCGAGCGCTTTGGCGTGCGCAACTCTGGCGCCATCGCCGTGGTCGAAGGCACGGGCGATCATGGCTGCGAATACATGACGGGCGGCGTGGTCGTGGTGATCGGCCCGACGGGCCGCAACTTCGCGGCCGGCATGTCCGGCGGCATTGCTTACGTTCTCGACGAGAGCGGCGACTTCGAGCAGCGCTGCAATATGGCCATGGTCGACCTCGAGCCGATTCCGGGCGAGAACCAGGCGATGGAGCAGCAGCGCCACCAGGGCGGCGATCTGGAGAGCCACGGCCTTGTCGACTTGACCGACATGACGCGTCATGACGAGGAGCGGCTGCACCGGCTGATCGAGAACCACCTGCACTACACGGGCTCGACCCGCGCGCGGGAGATCCTCGACAACTGGGCCACGTATCGTCCGAAATTCATCAAAGTCATGCCGGTCGAGTACCGGCGAGCCTTGCAGGAGATGGCGCGCCAGCAGGCCGCCGATGCCACGAGCCTCGGCGAAATCGAGATCGGCCTGCGCGGCAACGGCAAATAACCAGGCAGGGATGCGGCCACGCCCTGGAGCTCCAAGCGCCAGGCCGGTGGTCCTGCCACGCGAAGATGCGATACGCTTGAGTGAAGAATGGGAGCGCGGGTCTGTTCGCGCTTCTTTGGTTGAGATTTTGGGGCGGAGAACGTGACCTAATGGGCAAGATCACGGGCTTTTTGGAGATCGAGCGGCAGGAGCGGGGCTATGAGCCGGCCGCCGATCGCGTGCGCCATTTCAAGGAATTCGTGATTGCGCCGGGCGAGGCGGAGCTTGTGCGCCAGGCCGCCCGCTGCATGGATTGCGGCATTCCGTATTGTCACACCGGCTGCCCGGTGAACAACCAGATCCCGGACTGGAACGACCTCGTCTATCAGGACGATTGGTTGGACGCGGCGCGGAACCTGCACTCGACCAACAACTTTCCGGAAGTGACTGGGCGCATCTGCCCCGCTCCGTGCGAGGCCGCCTGCACGCTCAACATCATCGACGAGCCGGTCACCATCAAATCCATCGAGTGCGCCATTGCCGACCGGGCCTTCTCCGAAGGCTGGGTCAAGCCGCAGCCGCCGGAGAAGACCACCGGCAAGCGCGTGGCCATTGTCGGCTCCGGCCCTGCGGGCCTTGCCGCCGCGCAACAGCTCGCGCGCGCCGGCCACGACGTGCATGTCTACGAGAAGCATGCCGAACCTGGCGGCCTGCTGCGCTACGGCATTCCGGACTTCAAGATGGAGAAATACGTCATCGAACGCCGCGTGGCGCAGATGCAAGCCGAGGGCGTGACGTTCCATTGCAACGTCAATGTCGGCAAGGACGTCGCCATCGGCGAGCTGGAGCGCGGCCATGACGCAGTGCTGCTGGCCGGCGGGTCGGAAGCGCCCCGCGATTTGGCCGTGCCGGGCCGCGATCTTCCGGGCGTCCACTTCGCCATGACATTTCTGCCGCAGCAGAACCGCCGTGTGTCGGGCGAGCCTTTAGGCGACGTGGAGGAGATCGTCGCCGACGGCAAGCAAGTCGTGGTCATCGGCGGCGGCGACACGGGCTCCGACTGCATCGGCACCTCGTTCCGTCAGGGCGCGACATCGGTGACGCAGCTGGAGATCATGCCAGAGCCGCCGGAGATGGAGAACAAGGCGCTGACCTGGCCGCACTGGCCGCTGAAGTTCCGCACCTCGTCCAGTCAGGCCGAAGGCGCGGAGCGCGATTTCAGCGTTGCAACCAACCGCTTTCTCGGCGACGGCAAGGTCGAGCAGCTCGAATGCGTGCGTCTCGACGATCAGATGAAGCCGATTCCGGACAGCGAGTTCACCATTCCCGCCGATCTCGTGTTCCTCGCCATGGGCTTCTTGCATCCCGTGCACAAGGGCATGATCGAGGATCTCGGGGTCGATCTCGACCAGCGCGGTAACGTCAAGGCCAATGAGCTGGACTACCGGACCTCGCGGCCGAAGGTCTTTGCCGCCGGCGACATGCGCCGCGGCCAGTCGCTCGTCGTCTGGGCGATCCGCGAAGGCCGCCAGGCGGCGCACGCCATCGACAAATTACTCATGGGAACGACGACACTGCCCCGCTAATTGCCGGGACTCCGAGAACCCTAGCTCGGCGGCCAGGCGAAATCGTCTGCCCGGCCCGACTTCGGCTCCAGCTGTTCGCCCTGGATCAGAACCCGGTAATAGGGCCGCTGCTTCAGCGGCAGTTGCGGCCGCGATGAAGCCAGCGTGAGGTCGGTGACGGCCGAAATGGTCGCCATGGAGGTGAAGCCGCCAGGCAGCTGGCTCGTAATCACCTCAGGCTCCGTCGTCGTCGCGGCCTGCTGCGCCGTGAGCCGATCGGCTGGGGCTGCCACACTTGGCAACGCCGTGGGCCTCACCACGCTGACGTCGCCGACTTGGCTTTCACGCAGCGCGTCCTCTTCCTCGCCACCCTCGGCAACGTTCTGCGTCTTCTTGGGCGCCACCGGCTTCGGCGCGACGAAGCGGTCTTTCACCTTGGCCTGTTCCTGCTCGTTGCCCGCAAGAGGAATATTCCGCTCCGCCTTGGCCAAGTTGATGTCCTTGCGCAGCTCCTTCTCGACGAAATGCGCAAGCTTGACGTTGCCGCGCATGGTGAAGTGCTTCCCATCATTGGCGCGCAACCGTTTCGACTTGCCCGACATGTCCGGCCCATATGCACTGTAGCGGCCCTGCTCGTCGGCGAACCCTTCCCACGTATCGATGAACTTGGCACCGTTGACGAACGCCTTCTCACGGAAGACCTCGTTGAGCTTTTCTGCATTGGAACTCTGGCCGGGGCTGCGCATCACCGGTAGGCCGACCCAGTACACCGCAACATTTGCGGCACGCAGCTTCTTGATGAATTTCTCAACCCGCGCGCCATAGGCCTCACGCCACTCTTCGGTGCCGACCTTCAGCACCTTGCCGTCCTGCTTGATCGGCTGCGCGTCATTGGCGCCGAACATCGCCACGGCAACTTGGTAGTTGCCGTCCTTCATAATCTTGTCGATTTCCCCGTTCCAGTTGTAGCGGCGGGTGTTCACGAACCCCGTCGACTTCTGGGAACGCTGGATGAAGTCCAATGTCGGATCGGCCTCGAAGGCACGATATAGGCCACCCCACAGTCCCTCGCCGAGGGAGTCGCCGACCACGACGATCCGGTAGCGATCGCCGTTCGGAAACGGCGTGATGTAGCTGCGGTGAGCGGTCTGGTTGGTCTGCGCCAGTGCGGGCTGGCCGGAAAACCCCAGCATGAGCGCGGGCAAAAGGCCGAACGCGGCGGCTCCGATGAGAGCCCGCATCAGGCGAAGACCGAACGCACTAAGAACCATCGTCAATCGGACCTCTCCAGAAACGAGAGCAAACCTATAGCATCAATTCGCCGAGGGCGCGCGCTCGAGGGTCATGGTGACAGGCTGCCCAGCGGGCGCACTTTTCGGCACGACGACACTTGCCGGCTGATTGGCCGGGACGGCAGGCGCCTGCGGTGGCGCGACAGAAGCCGGCGGCGCCGGCATTGCGGGCGCGGCCGGGGCCGCAGCCGGGGCTGCGGCAGCAGTCGGGGCCGGAACAGCCGCAGCCGGAGCAGCCGGAGCGGCCGGAGCCGGAACAGCAGCCGCCGGAGCCGGCGCAGCAGGCGCTTGCGCCGGGGCAGGCATCGCAGGCGCGGCTTGCTGGTTCGCAGCACCAACGGGTTGCGGGGCGGCGGATTGCGGGTCGGCAGGCGGCGGGGTCACGGCGCCGATGGGTTCCGGGTCCGCGACGGGTGGCAGCGGTGGTGCATCGGCACGCAGCTTCTTCAAAATGGTCTGTGTCGGATAGCCGTCGACAGGCAGCTTCTTGACGCGCTGATAGGACCTGACGCCCTCCAGCGTACCGCTGCCGATAATGCCGTCCACATCGCCTTCAAGATGGCCGAGCGCGATCAGCAGACGCTGCAACTCCATGCGCTGCTCCATGGACAGCCGCCGCTCACCCGTAGGCCAAGCCTGAACAAATGGCCCATAGCCAGCGAGCCGGTCCGCCAAATGTCCAACGGCAAGAGCATAGGAGTCCGCTTGGTTGTAGCGCAGCAGCGAACGGAAGTTGTTGAGGAGCAGAAATGCCGGCCCGTTCTTTCCCTCCGGCGCAAAGAGCTGCGCCTTATCGCCTGGACGCGGGAAGGGCTTTCCGTTGATCCGTTTGATCCCGGCCTTTTGCCACTGCGCCACAGTCCGGTAGGTCTTCCGGCTGACGCGCTTCGGATTGAACTTCTTGGGTAGCTTGACCTCGTAGCCCCACGTCTGGCCCGGCTTCCATCTGGACTTGCGCAAATACGCGGCGGTCGAGCCAAGCGCATCGGGAATGGTGTCCCAGATGTCGCGGCGGCCATCGCCGTCGAAGTCCACGGCATAAGCCGTATAAGTTGTCGGAATGAACTGGGTATGCCCCATGGCGCCGGCCCAAGAGCCGTTCATGTTCTCAAAGGTCGTGTCACCGCGTTGCAGGACTTTGAGCGCCGAGACGATCTGCCCGCGCGCGAACTTGGCTTTGGTGCCGGAGCAGGCAAGCGTCATCAGAGATTGGATGACGCCCTTTTCGCCTTTGTTGTCGCCGTAGTTGGACTCAACGCCCCAAATGGCAACCACGATATGCCGGTCGACGCCATACTTTGCCTCGACCTGATCGAGCAGCGGCTTGTACTCGATGAGCTTCTCTTTGCCGGTCGCGAGGCGCTTGGGCGAGATGGCGCGGTCGACATACTCGCCGATCGGTTTTTTGTACTCGGGCTGATATTTGGCCGCCTCGATCACCTCTTTATCGCGGGTGATGCCGGCCGTGGCGCGCTGAAACGTGTCCCGGCTGACACCGGCACGCTTGGCGGCGGGCCAGAAGCCCTTCACGCAGTTCTGGAACCTGTCTGCGTGGGCGGGCCCCGAAGGCGCCAGCAGGAACGCCGAGACAGCCCCAAACATCAAGGCCTTAGAAATGTTCATGATTCGCATGGCGGGAACCTAGCAACGGGTGCGGGCGAAACCTAGGCAACATCACCGCCAATTTATGGGGATTTCCCTAATTCGCCGCCTTCAGCACCTGGTTCACCAGGGCATGGCTCGGGTAGCAGGTGAGCGGCTTGCCGAGCTCCTTCTCCTTCTTGCCGATGCTCTGCCGGGTCTTGAACCCCACCAGGCCGTCCACCTTGCCCACGTCGTGCCCTTCGGCCACCAGGACATTCTGGAACTTCAAGATGCGGTCGCGGGTGAACCGCTCCACCGGCTTCCACTTGCCGACAAAGGCGGCCGGAGAGCCATAGGCGATCATGTCCGCCACGTGGCCGACGAACATCGCGTACACGTCCGAGTTGTTATAGAGCTTCAGCACCGAGAAGTTGGTTGTGGCAAGAAAGGCAGGCCCCTTGAGCCCCGCTGGCAGGACCAGGAAGGTCCAGTCCTCCAGCCGCTCTTTGGGAAAAGGCCGCCCCTTTACCCGCTCGACGCCAAGATCGATCCACTCGCGGATCGGCAGCGATTGGTCGGGACCTTGCAACGTGCAGTCGAAATTCTTCGGCAGCGTCACCTCGTAGGCCCAAGGCTGATTGCCGTCCCAACCTTGGCTCTTGAGCGAGTTGGCCGCCGACGCCAAGGAATCCGGAACCGAGTTCCAAATATCGCGCCGACCATTGCCGTCGAAGTCCACGGCGTAATTCTCAACGTCACCAGGCAGAAACTGGACGTGCCCCATGGCGCCGGCCCATGAACTCTTCATCTGCGCGCGCGTCGCATGTTTGAGTTCGATGATCTTCAACGCGCCGATGAGTTGCGGGCGGAACTCGTCCGCGCGCCGGCCCATGAACGCTTGCGTGGCAATCGCCGTCAGCGCGTCGTGGGGCAGCGCGGCACGGCCGAAGCCTGTCTCACGCCCCCAGATGGCAAGGACGACGCTCCCCGGCACGCCATATTGCGCCTCGATTGCCTTGAGGGTCGGTGCGAGTTTTTTGGAGCGGGCACGGCCGGCCGCCGCCAGGCCGTTCAGACTGCGCGCCTTGAAATAGTTCTGCGGCACGCCGAACTCCGCTTGCGGCTTCGGTTTCGGCTTCATGGCCGCAGGCAGCGCGGGACCGCCGGGAACTGCCGGATCCGGCGGCTCGATCTGCGGCAACGACCAATCGAGCTTGAGACCTTTCATCTCACGATCGAAGGTCGCGCGCGAGACGCCCGCCGCTTCGGCCTCCGGCCAAAGATCTTGCAGCCATTGGCCAAAGCGCGCGTCGACCGCGCGCCGATAGTCGGAGACAGCATCAGCTTTTGTGGGCACCGGCAACAGGACCAGCGCGGCCAAGGTGAGCGCAGACAAGGAGGCAAGCGCGGATAAGGCAAGCGCGGCCCTTACCCTCTTAAGCGAAGATTCCCACATGTGCGTTCCCGACCGATTCGCGTTAGGGCGCCGATTGTGACGGGTGGTTTTGACGCTGCAAAGGCAAAAAGGCTCTCGCGGTATAGCCAGCCCCCGGTCACCGTCCCCAGTTGCATAACCTGCAATTCGCTCTTGCTATCGCAAAGCTGTTGGGGGACTTCTAGGTCCTCAAGGGGAATGGAACCCGCTGGTTACGGATCAGTCCAACGAGGAGTGAATGACCGCTCGCGTCCGCAAGGCCGTGTTTCCCGTCGCGGGGCTCGGCACGCGCTTTCTTCCCGCCACCAAGGCGATGCCCAAGGAAATGCTGACAGTGGTCGACCGGCCGCTGATCCAGCACGGGGTCGATGAGGCCTGCGCGGCCGGCATCGAGCATTTCATCTTCGTCACCGGCCGGAACAAGGGCGCCATCGAAGACCACTTCGACATGCAGCCCGAACTGGAGGGGACGCTTCGCGCGCGGGGCAAGACGGCCGAGCTAAAACTCCTGAGCGAGGCCCTGCCCGAGGCCGGCAGCGCCAGCTTTGTCCGCCAGCAAGCGCCGCTGGGCTTAGGCCACGCCGTTTGGTGCGCTCGTGACATTGTCGGTGACGAGCCCTTCGCCGTGGTTTTACCCGACGTCTTGGTGCAGTCGCCCGGCAAGGGATGCCTGGCGCAAATGCTCGACGTTTACGACAAGCATGGCGGCAATATTCTCGCCGTGGAGCCCGTGCCTGACGACGAACTGAAGAGCTATGGCGTGGTGGCGGTCGGCGACGCCGACCGAAACGTCTTTCCCGTGACTGGCATGGTGGAGAAGCCCGCGCCGGGCACCGCACCGTCGAACCTGACCATTCTCGGCCGCTATGTTCTTCAGCCGGAGATTTTCGGACTCCTCGGCGAGCAGGAGAAAGGCGCCGGCGGCGAGATCCAGCTGACCGACTCCATGCTGGCGCTGCTCAAGAGCCAGTCCGTCTATGCGGTGGAGTATGAAGGCCGCGCCTTCGACTGCGGCTCGAAGGTTGGCTTTCTTGCCGCCAACGTGGCCTTTGCGCTGGAACGGCCCGATTTGCGCGATGCGGTTGCCGTCGAAATCAAGAAGCTGATCTAGCGCCGAATGCGCATGCCGATCCGCACGCGGTTCTCCGTGAAGTCATCAAACTCATTGTTGGAGAAGAAGTCCCTGTAGTCATACTCCGTGTATACGGACATATACGGATTGAAGTAGCACTCCGCCGATGCGCCGGTGCTGAAGCGCTGGTCGACCTGAGGCGTGGCAGCGTAGTCGGCAATTTCGTAGCTGACAAAGGTGCCGAGGACAAGATAGCGCCAAATCGCCTGCTGTAGAGATAGCTCATAAAAGCGGTCGATGGCCCCAAGAGAATCCACGAGCGTCGTGGTCGAGACCTGCGACCGTGCAATAAACTCAACCAAAGTCATCGGGGTCGGCTGCCAGATGACGTTAGCGTTTAGCAGGAGTCCCTCGATGGGACCGACGGAGTCATCGATCGAGGTCTGTTCGCCCCAACCGAAATTTATGTCGCCGCTGAGCGCGTCGCTGAATGCGAAGGTAACGCCGGAGAGAGCCGCAAAGCCGTTGGAGTCGCGTGTTATCCCACTCACGGCGATCGGCTGCTCGTATTCCTCCCGGCTAATCTCTCCTTCCACATACGTCGTTAGCCTCGGGTTGAACTCATAGGAGGCACGCAGCCGCAGCTCATCCTCACGGTAGTCCCTGATGTCCTGTTGCGGAATGATTGTATCAAGCACCGGATCAAAGATCCCAAGGCCCGCGTCCCCATAGTGATAGTCCGTCACGGCTCCCTGGACCCGCAGCGTCAAGCGATTGAATGTGTGTTCCGCTGCCGCGTTGATGCCCTCTTGCTGTATGCTCGTCCGAAAGCCCGCGATGTCTACCAGACTGACCGAGTTTCGGCCTTCCTGCGTTTGCGACTTAGTCAAGTCGAGTTCAAGACTGGAACTCCGCATTATATCGAGCCGGCCCCGAAGAGCCGCCGCGTAAGTCTTGGTGTCCTCGACGGGGAACTCCTTGTACCAACTACGGTCGGCCTCGAACGAGGCGGTGAAGGAGTGCCGGGTCCAATTCGATTGCAGCACGAGGTTCGGCGCAAACTCTAAGGCATAGTCCGAGCGCGGAATAGGCGTTCCCAGCACGTTGTCGGTCAGGATCGTGCCGACCTCAGTCTCGGCGTAGAGCAGGAAACTGCCAAGCTTCATCCCGATGGGCATGTAAGGGTCAAGCCGAGTTCGCTCCGGCAGAACCGGCCGGTTGTCCAGAACATTGTCGGACGCGCGTGGCGCTCCCACCAAAGGCGTTCCGGCCGGCATGGTGATCCCAGGGCCCTGTTCCCGAGCCACGTCGACTGCCTGATCGTCTCCATCGCCCAGGCCCCCGAGCGGGGGCGGCGGGGTAGGTGCGGCCGGCAGCGCGGGCAAGGCCGGCGGCGCGGGGGTCAAGGCTGGGTCGTTGGCCAGATTGCCGGGTGTCTGGGTGTTAAAGACGCCATCGGACGTGACGCTCCTGTTCACGGCGTTCCGCTCGGCCTCCCGGCGCTGCCTGGTACGAGAGAGGGGCGGCGTCGCCTCAGAACCACTCTGCGCGCCGATGCTGCCGCGCAAAGGTGGAGCGGCCGGAAGCTGGGCCCCGGGGAACCGACGCATCTTGAGCGGCGGCCGGCGCACAAAGAGCGGCGAGTAAGGCTGCAGCGAGCGCGCCCGCTGCGCTGGACGTGTGGCGACGCGGCAAGGACGCACCTCGATCGAAAAACTCGGTGAAAGGCCTAGAATCCGCGAAAAATCGCGAGGTCGGCACCAACACCCGTGGATACTCAAGCCTAGGAGCAAGAGGGTTAACGGGCCGTTTAGAGGTGTTTCGAAATGGCGCGGGGCCTTGGCGCGCGGCTTGGACCTTTCGTCGCCGCATTCCGTGCTAAAATCGACGCCTCGAGGGGAGAAAAATCACATGTCAGCCGGGTTGAAGCAGGATCTCTCGCACACCGAGAACAGCAGCGAAGCCGTGGCCTCGGCCACGCGGACCCTGCAACTCGAGGCCGAGGGCTTGAGCGCGCTTCAAGCGGCTCTGACGGCGCATCTCGCCGAGAACTTCACCCAGGCCCTCGATATCCTGCGCGGCTGCCGCGGCCGGGTCATCGTCACCGGCATGGGCAAGAGCGGCCATGTCGGCTTGAAGGTCGCCGCCACCCTCTCCTCCACGGGCACGCCTGCCCTTTTCGTGCATCCGAGCGAAGCGAGCCATGGCGATCTAGGCATGATCACAAGGGACGATGCCCTCCTCGCCTTCTCCTGGTCCGGCGAGACCGTGGAGCTTGGCAACATTCTATCTTACTCGCGGCGTTTCGCCGTGCCGCTTATCGCCATCACGTCGAAACCAGACTCCACGCTGTCCCAAGCGGCCGAGGTGGTTCTCGCCTTGCCACAAGCCAAGGAGGCCTGTCCGCATGGGCTGGCACCCACCACGTCGACCATGATGCAGCTCGCCCTCGGCGACTCCATCGCCATCGCGCTGCTGGAGAGCAAGGGCTTCACGGCGCTGGACTTCGGCGTTTTGCATCCCGGCGGTCAGCTCGGGGCACGGCTGAAATTTGTCGGCGACCTGATGCACCACGGCGATCATCTTCCCCTGACGTCCGTAGACACCGTCATGTCAGAGGCGATCGTCGTCATGACCGAAAAAGCGCTCGGCTGCCTCGGCGTCGTCGACAACGACGGCGTCCTCAAAGGCATCATCACGGACGGCGACTTGCGCCGTCACATGGGCGATGGCCTGCTCGTCGCCCGCGCGGCCGACATCATGACGCCCGGACCCAAGACGGTCACGCCCGACCTCATGGCCTCCGCCGCACTCGAGGTCATCAATTCCTCGTCGATTACGGCGTTGTTCGTGGTCGAGAACGGACGACCTGTCGGCATCATCCACATCCACGACCTGCTGCGCGCCGGCGTGGTGTAGGACCCCGCGCGGGTGGGCGGCTCAAGCTTCGATCTCCTTGTTGTCGGCGGCGGGATTCACGGCGCTGCGGTCGCACGTGATGCGGCCGGACGCGGCCTCAAGGTAATCCTCGCCGAGAAGGGCGACTATGCGTGCGCCACTTCGTCAGCGTCGTCGAAGCTCATCCATGGCGGCCTGCGTTATCTTGAGCACGTGGAAGTCGGCCTGGTGCGCGAATCTCTCACCGAACGTGCCGAGCTCTTGCGCACCGCACCGCATCTCGTCGCGCCGCTAAAGTTCTTGCTGCCCATCTATAGCTGGCAGGAACGCAAAGCTTGGTTCGTGCACGCAGGTCTAACCCTCTACGATCTTCTGTCGTTTGGCGATGGGCTCCCGGCCAGCGGCCGGGTCTCGGCAGCAGAGACCGCACACCTACCTCGCCTGCGCCAAGAAGACTTACGCGCGGTGCTGCACTATCACGACTGCCAGACCGACGACGCGCGGCTCACGTTGAGCGTTCTCCTCGATGCGCGCAGCCGGGGTGCCGATATTCTCAACCGCCGCACCGTGACGGCGATCGCGGCGGCGGAAGACGGCTACACCGTGGAGCTCGATGAACGCGGGACGAAGCGCCAGATCACGGCGCGCTTCATCGTCAACGCGGCCGGCCCCTTCGTCCCCAACATCGATGCCATGACGGAGGCCGCCCCGCCGCCACAAGCTTTGCGCCTGGTGCGCGGCAGCCACATCGTACTTCGTATGCCGGACCCGCCGGAGCCTTGCGCCTATACGCTGCAAGACCAGGGCGAACGCATCGTCTTCGTTATTCCCTGGATCGACGGCCGCTTCCTCATCGTCGGCACGACGGATGTCCCCCATGAGGGCGATCCCGGCACCGCCGAATGCTCGCCGGATGAGAAGTCCTATCTCGTCCACGCCTATAATCGCTATTTCACCACGCCGGGCCGCACCGTCACCGAGAGGGATATCGTCTTCACCTGGTCGGGCGTGCGAGCACTGCATGGCGGGACGGAGACGAAGCCGAGCCGCATCAGCCGGAGCCCCACATTGGTCGCGTGCGCCCAAGGCAGCGGCGGCTTCCTCACGATCTATGGCGGCAAGCTCACCACGCATCGCGCTCTCGCTGAAGACGTGCTCGCAAACCTGGAGACGTTGGGCCTCAGCATGAGCGGCTCTTGGACCAAGAATGTGCCGCTTTATGGCGGCAAGCTCGACCGCGCGGCCTTGGAGGCAAAGGCCGAGGCGGGGCCCGACAGTGTTCCGGCCGCGACACGCCACCGCTGGGCTTTCACCTATGGTGACCGGATCGAGGATCTGTTCGCGCGCCTCAAAGCCGACCGCGCATCGGCCAAGGACGTCGCGCCCGGCGTTCTTGAGGCCGAGCTTGAATATGCAGCCGAAGCAGAGGACGCCATGACGGCGGACGACTTTCTGCTCCGCCGCACCAAACTTCATTTGCTGCTTGACGAACCGGGCCGTAACGCGGTCAGAGAATGGTTCGCTGGAACCTGAGTGGAGAAGACATGCCGCAGTTCACCGTCGAAAAGGGAAAACGCTACCGCGCAACCCTCCAGCTCAGCCTCCTCCAGAGCATCGCGACCAACGAAATGGTTGCCGACGAGTTCCGTAAGGCTGGCTTCACCGATGTGGCGGTCGAAGGCTCGGGCAGCACTCGATACGCAACAGGCTTATGGTCCCAGGACAATGCCACCGCTGAGATGCCCAGCGAGGTCTCCGAGATCACAACGATCGCGTAGCTCAAGCCTCGTCGGCTTCGACCGTTAGAACCGAGCCGTCGGTACCGACCACTTTGACGCGCGCACCCTTGGGCAATTCCGGCCCCTTCACCCGCCAAATCGTATCGCCGACATGGACGCTGCCGCGTCCGTTCTCGATAGGGTCGACAAGCTCGTACGACTGGCCGACCAGCTGCGTGGCGCGCTTGTTGAGCAAAGGTTTGTCGCTCTTAAGCGGATTGCCACGTAAATAGCGGCCGACCAGCAGGATCGAGGCGAGCGACAAACCGCAAAACCAGATGAGCTGCCACTGCCAGGTGATGTCGTAGCGGAAGACGATCAGCGCGGTCGCCAAGGCGGCAGCACCGAACCACATAAAGAAGATACCCGGCGCGACCAACTCCAGCACAAACAGAATTGCTGCTGCGATCATCCAGCTCCAAGCACCAAGCTCAGCGAGCGTCTCCATCATCTCTTGTCCTTCGCGTTAGGCCGAGGGAACCGACCCGCCGGAGCGTCCACCGCGCGGCTTCGATTCCTTTTTTGAGTCGCCGAACGCCTCACGAGCGATCTCGCTGACGCCGGCAATCGCGCCGATCACGGACGAGGCCTCGAGCGGCATGAGGAGCACCTTCTGGTTGTCGGCCGCGGCCAGCTCTTTCAGCGCATCCACATAGTTGTTGGCGACAAAGTAATTGATCGCCTGGACGCTGCCCTTGTTGATGGCCTGACTGACCATGTGAGTGGCCTTGGCTTCGGCCTCGGCCTCGCGCTCGCGGGCCTCGGCATCCCGATAGGCCGCTTCGCGGCGGCCTTCGGCGGCCAAAATCTGCGCCTGCTTGGAACCCTCCGCGGACAGGATCTCCGACTGCCGCTCGCCTTCGGCCTCAAGGATGGCGGCACGCTTGTCGCGCTCGGCCTTCATCTGCCGCGCCATGGCGTCGACCAGGTCGCGCGGTGGCTCGATATCCTTGATCTCGATGCGCGTGACTTTAACGCCCCAAGTGTGGGTGGCGTCGTCGACCACTTTGAGCAAGCGATGGTTGATCTCGTCGCGTTCGGACAGAAGCTTGTCCAAATCCATGGAGCCCATCACCGTGCGGATATTCGTCATGGTGAGGTTGAGGATGGCGCGCTCCAAATCGGTCACCTCGTAGCTGGCGCGCGGCGCATCGAGCACTTGGAAGAAGGCCACGCCGTCGACCCGCACCATGGCGTTGTCGCGGGTGATCACCTCCTGGCTCGGCACGTTGGTCACCTGCTCCATCATATTGAGCTTGCGCCCGATACGATCGATGAAGGGGATGATCAGACTGAGGCCCGGAACGAGCGTTCGTGTGTACCGGCCGAAGCGTTCGACCGTGTAGTTGTAGCCTTGCGGCACGATCTTGACCGCCGCGATGACGATAATCACGAAGAGAACAAGCAGGGCGAGGACGAAGATATCGAAGCCGAACATAAGGCACGCTCCCGTGGTATCCGGCGGCGGCGCCGGGTCTTCAATCAACAGATGGGCGAGTTCTATACCGGATTTACGGCCCGCGGGAGTTCAAACGAACGGTTCTACAGCCCCGAATCTCGTGGAGGAAGGAGCTTGAAGATATCCTGGGCGGCCGCCTCCGCGGCGGCATCCGCGGCAGGCCCCCAGCGGCGGCTGAGCGAGCCTTTGCGGATAACCCGGGACTGGGTCACATTGCTAAGCCGGGTGCCGTCGGGGCCGAATACGATCCAATTGATCCGGATATTCTCCTTGCCCCGGGCCGCAGGCGAGAGGCTGACGATGCCTTGGATCTCATACGCATTGATGGCGGGGCTGCCGGTTACCGTGAAACCCCGGTCGAGCAGACGGTTGGACAGCGCCCGCTCCAGCGCCTCTTTGCCGTCGCCCGGCGCGCCGACCACGTCGACATAGGCGGCAAGTTCGTCGGGGGCCAATTCACCGGCACCATGAGCGGGTATTGCCACGAGCAAGCCAACACAAATGCCAAGCACTGAAAACGCGTTCCAGATCATCCCCCGTGCACTCCTACTCGTCGATCCAGCCTTTGAGTTCTCTCTCGATGAGGTGGACCAGGACGCGAATACCGTCATCGCTGTCATTCAGACACGGAATGGAGCTGAACTGTTCGCCGCCATGCTCCAGAAAAATTTCCCGAGCCTCGCCGTCAATCTCTTCCAGAGTCTCCACGCAATCGGCCGCGAAGCCAGGCGTCAAAATGACCATGCGCTTCACCCCATCGCGCGCCAGCGCCTCCACGGTCTTGTCGGTGTAAGGCTGTAGCCACTCCGCACGACCAAATCGTGACTGGAACGTCGTCTTCAGCGCGTCGCCAAGTGGTCCCAATGCCTCCCGCAAAGCATCCGACGTATCCATGCATTGGCATTGATAAGGATCGCCTTTGTCCACGTATTCCTTCGGCAGGCCGTGATACGAGGCAAGGATCACCTCGGGCTCGAAGTCGAGATCGGCCAGATGCGCCGTGATCGAATTCGCAAGCGCCTCGATATAGACGGGGTCCTTGGGGTATGGCGGCACCGTGCGCAGCGCCGGCTGCCAGCGCATGGTCTTGAGCTTGTCGAAGACCGTGTCGTTGACTGTCGCCGTGGTCGCCGCGGCGTATTGCGGATAGAGCGGAAACACGAGCAGCTTTTCGCAGCCCTGCTTGATCAGCGCTTCCACCCCGGAGGCAATGCTGGGCGTGCCGTAGCGCATCGCCCAATCGACGACGATCTCCTCGCGGTGGCCAAGCGTGTCCGCAACCTTCTCGGCTTGCGCGCGCGTGACGGTGCGTAACGGAGACTCGTCGAGTTCCTCGTTCCAGATGGAGCGATAGGCCTCGCCGCTTTTCGACGGACGTGTGGTGAGCACGATGCCGTTCAAGATAGGCCACCACAGGAGCCGATTGACCTCGATGACGCGGCGGTCGGACAGGAACTCCTTGAGGTAGCGGCGCATCGACCAATAGTCGGTGTCGTCCGGCGTGCCGAGATTGACCAAGAGCACGCCGATCTTTCCGTAGGCAACCGAGCGACAGTCAAAGGTGTCGGAGAAAGCTTCGGTTCGCGGCGCTTCGTTCATTTGCGGCATCCTAAAGAGCCCTGGCCCCTTAGATAGGCCATCGGGCCGGATCCGCCTAGCCTTCTTGAGGCGTACCTTGAGCCGCACCTGGAGCGCCGCGTTCCGCCAATTTCTCGGCATCTACCAGAATTTGAGCGTGGTCGAAGGCAAGCGTGTGCGCCCGCCAATCGCCAACCCAGGCCGCGGAGGCGGCATCGTCGCCGGCCACCGGCGCCGGGGCGGCGGGGAGCTTTGCCAGAAAGGCCATAGACACCGTATGTCCACGGGGGTCGCGATGCGGATCGGAATAGACGCCGACCAGCTGGAGATCCCCGACATCCAGGCCCGTTTCCTCATGCACTTCGCGGCGGCACCCCGCCTCGACGGTCTCGCCGAGATCGACAAACCCGCCGGGCAACGCGAACGCGCCCTTGAACGGATCGTTCTTGCGGCGGATGAGGAGGACGCGCGATTGTGAATCGAAGATGACGCAATCGACGGTCACCGCAGGGGTCTTCGGAAATCCCATGGCAATGAAATCTCGGCGAGAATCTGTGGTGAAGTCTTGTAGCGCTGTCTATGCGGCGTGGGCCTAGCGCGTGTCCTGCACCAGCCGCCTGACTTCTCTCAGCGCCATGGCCAGGACATAGGCGAGGAAGTCGAACCGTTCGGACCGCGCCCCGTCATGAGAAGCACGATCTGATCGGCCATCTTCTTCGCACGCTCACGCGAAGCCTCCCCTGCTCCAGGCGGAGGTAGGTCATGAAAGTCAGACATCGATTTCGCCCGGTGATCCGGCCGGCCCCGAAGGCACCGACACTTCGTTCCTAAAATTTGGCTACGAACCGGTTACTCCGCATGCATCCCTTTTACACAAAGTGGCGTGGTGCTTCCAATCTAAACCGATGACTTATCCTCGGAGTTTCAACCTATCCCTTAGGTTGTGGAACGATCCGAATGTAAGGCCGCGGCGCCTTCCAGCCATTCGGGTAGATGGTCTTGGCCTCGTCGTCGGATACAGAACCGGCAATGATCACGTCGTCGCCTTCGTTCCAGTTCACCGGCGTCGCCACGCGGTGCTTTGCGGTGAGCTGCATTGAGTCGATCACGCGCAGCACTTCGTCGAAGTTTCGGCCCGTCGTCATCGGATAGACCAGGATCAACTTGACCTTCTTGTCCGGTCCAATGACGAAGACGTTGCGGACCGTCTGATTGTCGGCGGCCGTGCGCCCGTCCGAAGTGTCGCCGGCGCTCGCCGGCAGCATGCCGTAAAGCTTGGAGACCTTGAGGTTGGGATCGCCAATCATCGGATAGGTCGGCGCCGTGCCTTGCGTGTCCTTGATGTCCTCGATCCACTTCTTGTGGGACGAGACCGGATCGACACTGAGACCGATGATCTTGACGCCCCGCCTGTCGAACTCAGGTTTGATCTTGGCCATATAGCCAAGCTCGGTGGTGCAGACCGGCGTGAAGTCCTTTGGATGGGAGAAGATCACGGCCCAGGAATCGCCGAGCCATTCGTGGAAACGGATCGAACCTTCCGTGGTGTCCGCCTCAAAGTCCGGGGCGGTATCGCCGAGTTGAAGCGTCATGACTGTTCTCCTCACTGTGATACGGGCGCTGGCTTCAGATGTAGGCGGTCCTACGCCCTGACTGCAATTGGCGTGCGGCAAAAAAGAAACGCCATGCTCACATATGCTCCTTTGGGACAACCTACTTTCTGCCCGCGAGGCATCTCAGAACGGGCGCGACGGGCCGAGCGATGCGGCAAACAAGAGAAGGCCGAGCGTGAACACCAACAGCGCCCCGCCGATGGCGCAGACCGTCCAGACCGCGTCAGCCCAGCGGGCGTTGCCGCCGCCGAGCCTGAGCGCAAGTTCACGCGAGCCCAGCGCCATCGTTGCGAGGATCGACACGGTGATCGCTGTCCCGAACGCCATGGCAAAGGTTGCGGCGACGCCTGCCCAGAACAGGCCTTGCGCGAGAGCGAAGATGAGAACCAGCACCGCGCCAGAGCACGGCCGGATGCCGACCGAGAATACGACAGCAGCGATCTTCTTCCACGAGAACGGTCCGGCAAGCTCGCGCGCATCGACCATGTGATTGCAGGGCTCACAGTCTTCATGACCGTGGTCATGATCGTGGTCGTGATGATGATGATCGTGGTGGTGATGTCCGTGGCTATGCGCGCCACCTCCGCGCCGGCGGGGCCAGAGCCGAATGATCTCGGTCACCAACAGATAGAGGCCGACCAGCGCGATGAGCGCGTAGCTCGCGCTCTCCAATTGATTGACCCAGGCAGTAACCTGGAAGCCGGTTGAGTTGAGCGCGACCACCAGAATGCTCACGAGCACAACCGCCGTGAGCCCCTGGAGCGCGGCGGCAAGAAAAGAAATGTAAATGCCCCGGCGCACGGTCTCCTCGTTGGCCAGCACATAAGAAGAGATGATCGCCTTACCGTGTCCGGGACCGGCCGCATGAACGATGCCGTAGACAAAGCTCAAGCCAGCCAGGAAAAGTCCCGCGGCAAGCGCATCGCCCTCCTTCAGACGCTTGACGGCCGCGGCCAATTCCCGCTGCAGCTTCTGCTGGGTCTGTGCAATCCGACTCAGAAGACCGCCCAACGGTCCCCTTGCTTGAAGCGGCGCGGCTTTCGGTGCGGCAGCCTCTGGCGCAGTGAAGGCAGGCGGTGCGGCTGATGGCTGAGACGGAGTACCGAATGCAGACGGCGGACTCGCTTGCGCCATCGCCTCGGCCGAGGCGCCGAAGAGAAGGGCCACAGCCAAAACCACGACCATCAAAGGGAGCCGGGTCATGACGATGCGCAAGTGACGTTGACGGTCTGGGCAAACTGGGAGCCGTAGTCCGACCCAGGCCCAAGCTCGCTAAAGAAAGACTCGCTGAGGGCCTTGGCGGCCTCGGTAGCTTCCGAATCGGGAGTATCCACCTTGGCTGTGCACCCTTCCGCCGGCGTGCCGGAAACCTTCACCGGAGCTTTCTCGGCGAACCCGAACGCCACAAAGAAGGAGGGGTCGTAGACGTCAATCGTGACATCTTTTGCCTTCGGATCGACAGGGGTCTGCAGCGGCAGTGTGAAGTGCAGCGTGATCGCAGTGCCGTCGTAATCGATCAAATAGTCTTCGGGCGGCTTGAGCGGCAGGAATTTGTCGTTTCCCGCCTCGCGCACGAAGGTGAAGTAGCCGAACTCGTTCAGCGATTCGACATTCACCTTGGCGAGCGGGTCGAGCTCCTCCTTGGAATATTTGCCGTCGCCATCCGCATCGAGTCCCTGCACCGCCATGGCGCTATAGAACTCATCGAATGTCCAAGCGTGGCGGATGCCGGTGACTTTTTGATCCGGCCCGAAAATGATCTCCGAGCGCACCGTCGCCCACACATGAGGGTGTGCGGAAGCACTCGGCGCAAGCCCTGCCACGGCCACGCCGATCACCCACAGGCTCAAGAAGAAATGACGCCCGTGATGGGTCCCGTCAATCAACGCCTAAGCTCCCTCGACTGCGAGCGTGTGCTTAAGCCTGAATTATGGAGGATTGGGGGCTTGGCCAGCAACGCTGCGGCCAGGCCCTGCACAAAAAACAAGCGGGACCCAGCTCCGAAAAGCTGGATCCCGCTCATTGTAGAAATCTTTGCGTGGCTTAGCCGCCTGCCATGCTGTTCGCGACGGACTGGAAAGTAGCCGTCAGGTTGGTACGACCGTACCGACGACGGTGATGATGGCGACGGCGATACCGGCAGCGATGAGGCCATATTCAATGGCCGTGGCACCAGACTCGTCCTTGACGAAACGCACAACAGAAGTCCCCATTTTCGACACTCCCTTCCGAGTTCAAACATCCTCACAACGGCCCCGCCCCGGCCAGTCGCCGTTGGAACCTTGTGCGAAAGCTAGCATTGAACTATTATGTACTGGTTAAACTGATCCAACAGCGACGTAGCTTCTATAGTAAACAAACAAAAAACAAAAAATTTGAGAATCGAGCAAATTCGCCGTTTTTTTTAGTCGAATTAACCCACGCTTTACATCGGCTTTACTTAGCGTTCACCACATCACGACAACTCGGGTTCCGACAGGCACGCGCTGATAGAGATCCGCCACGTCCTGATTGAACATCCGGATGCATCCGTGGCTGACTTCATGCCCCACCGTCCAGGGCGCGTCGGTGCCATGGATCCGGTAGAGGCTATGGCCGAGATACATGGCCCGCACGCCTAAGGGATTCTTGGGGGTGCCCTCCCGGGACATGGGCCGGCAGATTGGGGTTTTCGCGCCGCATCTCAGGCGTGGGCGTCCAGCCGGGGTTCACCCGCTTTTCTCGAACATAGGTCTCACCGGACCATCGCGCATCGCTCTTCGGTGCCCCGATGGGATAGCTGATGGTCTGCTGCTGGGGCAGCACGTAGTAAAGCCGGCGCTGGCTAAACTGGACGATGATGGTCCCAGGCCTATAGCCAGGCGGAAACGTCACCAAATGGCGGGCCGGTACCGGCCGGCGCTGGCTAGAGGCTCCGAAGTCGAAGAGCCCCGCCGAGACTTGGTCCGGCGAAAAGGCGAAAAACACGGCGATTACGGCCGCAAAGGGCCGAAGACCGAGGATACGCATCACAAAAACCCCCGTCTGACTTGTTCGTCCGTTTTGGAGCGATTCTGGTTACTGGAATGCAAACGGCTGTCCTGCCGCGGGAAAAACCCCCGAAAAGACAGGCGAAAGGCGCCCCGCCTTGACTTCGGCCCGACTCAAGGGTAAGAACAAAACAGGAACGAGAGTGGAGTACCCTAGTCATGCGTAACAACGTTCCAGACGGCGACCCCAGTGCCCTCGTTCCGCCGGCTGACGTTGACCAAAGAGCAAGCGGATCCACGGGGAGGGTCCTGATTGAGCAGCTACGGGCTTCGATTCGTGCGCTTGAGCAGGTTCCCGTGTCTCTGGCCACACCCCCCGCACCGGGCGCGGCC
Organism: Methyloceanibacter sp.; assembly: GCF_041573655.1. Taxonomy (GTDB): domain Bacteria; phylum Pseudomonadota; class Alphaproteobacteria; order Rhizobiales; family Methyloligellaceae; genus Methyloceanibacter. The sequence goes on along the minus strand of NZ_JBFFQD010000021.1, from coordinate 18,560 downwards.
CCTCCCCGTCCCGCTTGCTCTTTAACGTCGCCCTCCGCCTCCAACGACAACGCGGAAAGCCCTTTTGGCGCCTTCGAGCAAGGCGGCCTGCACGAGGTCAAGCCGCACGCCTATCGCGATACGCCCGCGGCCCTCGGCTTTGCGCTGTCGGTCATTGCCGAGGCCATGCAGACCCGGCGTGAGGGTCTCGTGCTGTGGTGCCTCACGCAGACCGCCATGCGCGAATGGGGCCGCCCCTATGGACCAGGCCTCTTGCGCGCAGGGCTGGACCCGTCGCGCTTTCTCATTGTCGAGACCCGCACCGCCGAAGAAGCGGCCTGGGCGCTGAAAGAAGGCCTGAAGAGCGGCGCGCTCATCGCCGGCCTGGCGCAGACGGACGTCAAGACACACCTCATTGCCCGGCGCCTCGGCCTTGCCGCGCAAGCCGCCCGCACCCCGTGCCTTCTCCTCTCCTCCCACGGGACTGCGGGCGTGCCCGGGACGCTGACCCGCTGGCGCATCGCCACGGAAGGCAGCGCTCACGTCCCTTTCGATCGAAGCGCACCAGGCACGGCCTGTTGGCGCCTCTCCTTGGAGCGATGCCGTGGGACCGCACCCGGCCGGGATTTCCGTGTGGAGTCGCCGCATGAGCCGGGTGGTCTGCGTGTGGCTCCCCCATCTTCCGATCGAACGGCTGAAGCGGGAGAGAGCGCGCTTAAGGATTACACCGCCGCCGGATGACCGGCCCTTTGCTCTCGTGGGCAATGAGGCGCGCGGTCTCAAACTGACAGCCGTCAACGCGGCGTGCGCCCGGAACGGCCTCTCACCCGGCCTCGGGCTTGCCGATGCCCGCGCCATCTGCCCGCAGCTTCTCACCGCCCCCGCCGCACCGGACAACGATGCCGAGATGCTGCTGGCGCTCGCCCGCTGGGCCTCGCGCTACAGCCCGGCCCTCAACGTGGACGGCGATGACGAGCTGTGGCTCGACATTGCCGGTGTCTCTCATCTCTTCGGCGGCGAAGACGCGCTCCTTGCCGATCTCGCAACGCGGCTCGCGCGCCTTGGCCTGACTGCGCGGCTTGGAGCCGCCGAGACGTTGGGCGCCGCGCACGCGCTGGCCCGCTTCGCGAAAGAGACACCCTCCGTCGCACCCGAAAGCGCTGTGCCCAATGAAACGCTCCACAGCACGCTTGCCTCCTTTCCCGTCGAGGCGTTGCGTCTGGAGTCTGACACCGTGCATCTGCTGCGGCGGCTCGGTCTCAAACGCATCGGCCAGCTTTATGCGCTGCCGCGCGCGAGCCTTGAGCGGCGCTTCCATTCGAAAGCGACCGCGGAATGCGTCCTGCGCCGTCTCGATCAGGCGCTGGGGGCGCGGCATGAGCCGCACGACGCTCTCCTTCCGGCGCCGGACTTTGTTGTGCGGCGCGTCTTTGCCGAGCCGCTCATCACCCATGACGGCATCGTCGCCCATCTCGACCAGCTGGCGGCGGCGCTGTGCCAAACCCTAACGAAGGCCGGCCATGGCGCACGGCGCGTTGTCTTGTGGGCCGCACGCACCGACGGCTCCACCGCCGCGATCGAAGCAGGCATGAGCGCGCCCTCGCGCACCGGCTCTCACCTCGTGCGGCTGTTGCAGGACAAACTCGAAGACATCGACCTGGGCTTCGGCGTCGACTTGATGACGCTGGCCGCGCTTGCCACCGAGCCTCTGCGCGAGGCTCAGGCAAATATCACCGTGGACGCCACTGTCATCACGCCCGAAATCCTGATCGATGCGCTGACCAATCGCTTAGGCCTTCGCGCCGTGCGCCGTCTCTTTCCGCAGGCAAGTCACATCCCTGAGCTTGCGCAAGTGGCGCGTGACGCCTTCGCCGGGCTGTCAGACTGGAGCGATGACGCCGGCAAGCCGCAGCGCCCGCTCTTCCTCTTGGCAAGACCGGAACCTTTATCCGTCATGGCCGAGATCCCGGAAGGCCCGCCCGCCCGGTTTACCTGGCGCCGCATCAGCCGCCGTGTGACCAAGGCGCAAGGGCCGGAGCGCATCGCGCCTGAATGGTGGCGCGCGATCACCGCTCACACCACCGCACGGCCGCGCGACTATTACCGCATCGAGGACACCGATGGCTGCCGCTATTGGGTGTTTCGCGAAGGCCTCTATCAAGACAGTGCGGAGGAAACCCCGAGCTGGTTCTTGCATGGGGTGTTTCCATGAGTGGCCCGCGCTACGCCGAGCTCGACGTCACCACGAACTTCACTTTCTTACGGGGCGGATCTCATGGCGAGGAGCTGGTGGCGGCGGCGAAGGCACTTGGCTACGAGGCCATCGCTATCGCCGATGCCAATACGCTGGCCGGCGTGGTGCGCGCCCATCTCGCGGCGAAAGAAGTCGACATCAAGTTTATCGTCGGTGCGCGGCTGCATTTGCAGGACGCTCCGTCTCTACTCGCCTATCCGACAGACCGCGCAGCTTACGGCCGGCTCTCTCGCCTGCTCACCCTCGGCCAGCGCCGCGCCGAGAAAGGCGACTGCACCCTCTTCCTCGACGATGTCGCCGCGCACGCAGAGGGGCTCATATTCATTGCGCTGCCTGACGATGATCCCTCCCCCTGCAAGGGGGAGGGAGTCGCTGCACGAAGTGCGGCGGCGGGTGGGGGTCAAACCACAGCTTTGCGTGACCCCCTCCCCGACCCTCCCCCTTATAGGGGGAGGGAGGATGCGTTACGCGCATTCGAGACACAGCTCTTGCGTCTCAAGCAGAAACTTTCCGCGCCTCTCTATCTTGCCGCGCATCACACCTATCACGGCGAGGATCGCGCTCGCATCGCACAGCTTGCCGACCTTGCACAACGCGCAGGCACGCCGCTCGTCGCCACCGGCGCCGTGCTCTATCACGCAAGCCACCGCAGAGCTTTGCAGGACGTGCTTACCTGCATCCGCGAGAAGTGCACGATTACGGACGCCGGCTTTCACCTTGAAGCCAACGCCGAGCGGCATCTGAAGCCTCCGCAGGAGATGGCGCGCCTGTTCGAAGGACACGAAGACGCGATTGCCCGCACGATCGAGATCGCCGACGCCTGCTCATTCTCGCTGGACGAACTGAAATATGAATACCCGGACGAGCCGGTGCCGGAGGGCAAGACGCCGCAATCGCATTTGGAGGATCTGACCTGGGAAGGCGCCACATGGCGTTTTTCCGATGGCGTGCCCGACAATGTCCGCAGCACGATCAAAAAGGAACTCGCGCTCATCGCCGAGCTCAACTACGCGCCATACTTTCTTACTGTCCACGATATTGTGCATTACGCGCGGCAGGTCGGCATTCTCTGTCAGGGCCGCGGCTCCGCCGCCAACTCCGTCGTTTGCTACTGCCTCGCCATAACCAATGTGAACCCCACGGAGATCGACCTTCTGTTCGAGCGCTTCGTCTCGCCCGAACGTCAAGAACCACCCGATATCGATGTCGATTTCGAGCATGAGCGCCGCGAGGAGGTGATCCAATATATCTACGCGCGCTATGGCCGCGACCGCGCTGGGCTGGCGGCGACCGTCATCTCTTATCGCGGCCGCTCCGCAGTGCGCGAAGTCGGCAAGGCACTTGGCCTCTCGGAAGATACGGTCGCCGCGCTCGCCACCACCATCTGGGGCTTGAGCAACGCTGAGCTGCCGGAGAAATATGTGCGCGAGGCTGGGCTAGACCCTGCCGATCCGTTGCTCGCGCGCTGCCTCGAACTGGCGCACGAGCTGATCGGCTTTCCTCGCCATCTGTCCCAGCATGTGGGCGGCTTCGTCCTGACGCGCGGCCCTCTGTCGGAGACGGTCCCTATCGGCAACGCTGCCATGGAGGACCGTACCGTCATCGAATGGGACAAGGACGATCTCGATGCGCTGGGAATCTTGAAGGTGGATGTGCTGGGGCTCGGCATGCTCACCTGCATCCGCAAGGCCTTCGCGCTACTGAAAGAGCATTACGGCAAGGAGATCACGCTCGGCACCGTGCCATGGGACGACCCGGACGTGTACGACATGCTCTGCCGCGCGGACTCCATCGGCGTCTTTCAGGTGGAAAGCCGTGCACAGATGAACATGCTGCCCCGGCTGAAGCCCCGCACCTTCTACGACCTCGTCATCGAGGTCGCCATCGTCCGCCCCGGCCCTATCCAAGGCGACATGGTGCATCCTTATTTGCGCCGGCGCGACGGCATCGAACCGGTCGAGTTTCCCTCGCCGCATCCGGACCACGGGCCTCATGACGAACTCCACAAAGTGCTCGGCAAGACCATGGGCGTACCGCTATTCCAGGAGCAAGCCATGCGCCTTGCCATGGTGGCGGCGAAGTTCTCCGGGAGCGAAGCCAACGAGCTGCGCCGCGCCATGGCGACGTTCCGGCGCCGCGGCACGATCGGCACGCTGAAGGACAAGATGGTCGGCCGCATGACCGCGCGCGGCTACCCGCCCGATTTCGCGATGCGCTGCTTCAACCAGATCAAAGGCTTCGGCGAATATGGTTTCCCCGAAAGCCACGCGGCGAGCTTCGCCCATCTCGTCTATGTGTCGTCCTGGCTCAAATGCCATTACCCGGATGTCTTCGCCTGCGCGCTGTTGAATTCACAGCCCATGGGCTTTTATGCGCCCGCGCAGATCGTGCGTTGCGCACGCGAACACGGCGTCGAAGCGCGCGAACCCGACATTAATGCGAGCCTGTGGGACTGCACGCTGGAGCCTCGCGCTCAAGGTGCGCGAAGCGAGGGTGTGCAGACAAATCGCGCTCAAGTAGCGCGAAGCGCGGTAGCGCAAACAAAATGTGCGCTGCGCCTTGGGCTTAGACAGATCGACGGCCTGCGCGAGGAACATGCGCAAACGCTCATCGACAAACGCAGCCACGCGACCTATCGCGACGTGCCGGATCTGTGGCGGCGCAGCGGCGTGGGGCGCGCAAGCCTCGAGACGCTTGCCGCGGCGGATGCCTTCCGCAGCATCGGCCTCGACCGCCGCCAAGCTTTGTGGGAACTGCGCGGGTTGCCGAAGGACATTCCCCTGCCGCTGTTCGAGCATGCCAAGGCCGCCGAGACGGGCACGGAGACGAACATCGCCCTTCCCATCATGTCGCTCGCCGAGCACGTGGTGAACGACTACCGCACGTTGCGGCTTTCGTTGAAAGCGCACCCGATGAGCTTCTTGCGCGCGGACGCCACCGCCGCGCGCATTCTGCCGTGCATCGCACTCAAAGAGACACGCAACGGCGCGCGCGTTTCCGTCGGCGGTGTCATTCTCGTGCGTCAACGCCCGGGCTCCGCGTCCGGCGTGGTATTCATGACCATCGAGGACGAGACCGGCATCGCCAATGCGGTGATCTGGCCCAAAGTGCTGGAGCGGCAACGCAAGGTCGTCATGGGCGCACGGCTCATCGTGGTACATGGCCGCGTGCAGCGCCACGAGGACATTATTCATGTGGTGGCCGAGCGGCTGGAAGACCGCAGCCATTGGCTCTCCCGGCTCGACGACGATAGCGCCTCCATGGAGATCAGCCTCGCTCCTGCCGACCACGTCAAACGTCCCGAGAGCGGCGAGCCGGCCCACAATGGAGAGGCGCGTCATCCGCGCTGGCACCCGCGCTGCCATCCCCGCGAGGCACGCATTGTCCCCAAATCCCGCGACTTTCACTGACTGGCGGGCGCGGCTAAACCCGATATGCTGCCGCGCATGAAACACCTCATTATATGCGCGACCCTCGCCGTCCTCGTGTCGGCCGCGCCGACGCACGCCCTAGAGCTGCCCGAAGGCGAAAGCGGCTTTGCGCCGAAGCCGCTCGTCAAGGCCGAGAACCACATGATCGTCGCCGCGCACCCGCTCGCGGCGGAGGCGGGGCTCAAGATGCTGCGCGACGGCGGCTCTGCCATCGACGCCGGTATCGCCGCGCAGATGGTGCTGACCCTGGTCGAACCCCAATCGTCCGGCATCGGCGGCGGCGCCTTCATGCTCTATTGGGAAGCAGCGGCGAAGACGCTCACCAGCTATGACGGGCGCGAGAAGGCGCCGATGGGCGCAACGCCGGAACTCTTTCTCGACGAAAATGGCAGCCCGCTGTCGCGTCCCGGCGCTATGCGCAGCGGCCTTTCGGTCGGCGTGCCAGGCGTGCTTGCCGCGCTGAAACTCGTGCACGACGAGTACGGCAAGCTGCCCTGGGCGGCGCTGTTCCAACCCGCGATCAAATTGGCCCGCGATGGATTTCAAGTATCGCCTCGTCTGTCCAAAATGCTGAGTAGTGCGGGCGCGGACAGTTTTGCGCCGTCCGCAAGCGACTATTTCTTCGACGCGGACGGGCGCCCGCACCAACCGGGCTTCACGCTCAAGAACCCGCAGCTTGCCGACACGTTCGAGATCGTGGCGCGCGATGGCGCCGACGCCTTCTATGAAGGCGCCATCGCCACCGATATCGCAAAGGCCGTGCAGAACGATCCGCGGCAACCCGGCACGCTGAGCATTGAGGATATGAAGAACTACCGCGCCGTGCCGCGCGCACCGCTCTGCGTTCCTTATCGCGGGCGCAATGTGTGCGGCGCCGGCCCGCCCTCCTCCGGCGCCGTCGCCGTGGGCCAAGTCCTCCGTCTCGTCGAGCCGTTCGATCTCGGCGCTACGCCCTTCACGCCGGAAGCCGCGCATGTGATCGCCGAAGCCGAACGTCTCGCCTATGCAGACCGCGCGCGTTATCTGGCCGACCCCGACTTCGTTCCCGTTCCGCTGGAAGGGTTGCTCGACCAAGATTATCTCGCAGGCCGCCGCGCTTTGATCGACAAGACCCGCGCGCAAGACAAGGTCGAGCCCGGCAAGCCGCCCGTGGTGCCACCGAGCGCGTTCGGCCGCGACCGCACCAAGGAGCGAGGCGGCACCAGCCAAGTTTCGGTGGTCGATGGCGCAGGCGATGCCTTCTCTCTCACCACGAGTATCGAGCATGCCTTCGGCGCACGCACCATGGTGCGCGGCTTTCTGCTGAACAATCAGCTCACCGACTTTTCCTTTCTGCCGAAGGATGCGCTCGGCCGGCCGATCGCCAACCGCGTCCAGCCGGGCAAACGCCCGCGCAGCTCCATGGATCCGACCATGGTGTTCGGCAAGGACGGCGCGCTTGAGTTCGTTCTAGGCTCCCCGGGCGGACCCGGCATCATTCTGTTCAATCTCAAGACGCTCTTCGCCCTGATCGACTGGCAGATGAACGCCGCGGACGCCGCAGCCCTTTTCAATTTCGGTAGCACCCAGGACGTGGCGCTCATGGAGCCGGACGCGAAGTGGGATGCGCTCGCTGACGAGCTCGAGGCCTTGGGTCACAAGGTCCGGCGCTTTCCTCTGACCAGCGGCGAACACATCATTGCCGTGACGGAGGACGGCCTTGAAGGCGGCGCCGACCCGCGCCGCGAAGGCGTCGCATTAGGCGATTAGGGGAACTGGACAGACGCGCCCGTCAAAGGCACCCCGTAGAAGGCAGCCCATAGAACATGACCAACCCCCTCAAGATCGCGATACGCGGCGCCGGCGTCGCCGGACTGTGGCAGGCGCTCACCCTCGCGCGGCGCGGCCACGGCGTCGCAATTGTCGAGCGCTCCGTTGAGCCCTTTGTCGACGCGTGCAGTCCTTACGCCGGCGCCATGCTTGCGCCCCGCTGCGAAGAAGAAAGTGCCGAAGCCGTAATCCGCGAACTCGGGACGCGGGGCATCGCCCTGTGGCAGGCCACCTATCCCGACCTTATGACACATGGCAGCCTCGTGGTCGCGGCACCGCGCGACCGTAGCCTGCTCGACCGCTTTGCGCGCATGACGCAAGAGCCCACACGGCTCGACGGGAGCGCCCTTGCCGCGCTGGAGCCCGGGCTCGCGCCGCGCTTCGGCAGCGCTCTCTATTATGAGGACGAGGCACATGTGAACCCGAACACCGCGCTGTCCTTCCTGCTTCGCGCTGTGCAGGAGGCCGGCGTCCAGGTGCACTTTGGCGTGGGCGACATGCCTCAAGGTGCCGACATCGTCATCGACTGCCGCGGCCTTGCCGCCAAGGACGCCCTGCCGACCTTGCGTGGCGTGCGCGGCGAACGCATTCTCGTGGGCGCGCCGGAGATCGCCATCCAGCGGCCGGTGCGGCTCCTGCATCCGCGCTTTCCGCTCTACCTCGTGCCTTGGGGCAACGGGCTTTTCATGGTCGGCGCCACGGCCATCGAGCGGGATGATGCCGGGCCCGTCACGCTGCGCTCGGCGCTAGAGCTGCTCAGCGCCGCCTATGTGCTCGATCCGGCCTTTGGCGAGGCCGAAATTTTGGCGCTTGGCGCCGGCGTCCGGCCCGCCTTCCCGGACAACCGCCCTAGGATTATCCCGGCGAAGGGGTATATCTATGTCAACGGCCTCTACCGGCACGGCTTTCTGCTGGCGCCGGTCCTGGCCGAGATGGTCGCCGATTTTCTTGAGACCGGCGCCGCCGATCCGGAGGTGTTCCTTGCAGATCCTGCTCAACGGTGAACGCGTCACGACCGACGCTTCTACGCTCGATGAGCTCTGCGCCAGGCTCGGCTTTGGCGAGGCGAAGGTCGCCACGGCGGTCAATGGCAGCTTCGTGGCGGCCGGCGCACGGGAGCGCACGGCGCTATCGGAAGCAGACGAGGTCGAGATCGTGGCGCCAAGACAGGGCGGGTGACAGGACAGCATATGCTCGAACTCTACGGCAAAAAATTCACTTCGCGCATGCTGCTGGGCACGGCCGGATACGCCTCGCCCGACATCTTGCGTCAAGCGGTGGAAACTTCGGGCGCCGAGATCGTCACCGTCTCGCTCCGGCGCGAATCCGCCCGCGCCCGCACCGGCCAAGGCTTCTGGGAACTGATCGAGAAGCTCGGCCGGCTTGTGCTACCCAACACCGCCGGTTGCCGCACGGCGAAAGAGGCCGTCGCCACTGCGCAGATGGCGCGCGAGCTGTTCGGCACCACTTGGATCAAGCTCGAAGTCATCGCCAATGACGACACGCTCCAACCGGAGCTGTTTGGCTTGGTCGAAGCGGCCACCGAACTCTGCGCCGACGGTTTCCAGGTGCTGCCCTACACCACCGAGGACTTAAGCGCCGCGGAGCGGCTGGTCGCCGCGGGCTGCGACGTGCTCATGCCATGGGGGTCTCCCATCGGCTCCGCGCGCGGACTACTGAACAAGACCGCGCTGCATTCGATGCGCGCCTATTTTCCTGAAACCCCGCTCATCGTCGATGCCGGTATCGGCACGCCGTCCCACGCCGCCGAAGCCATGGAGATGGGCTATGACGGCGTGCTGCTCAACACGGCCATCGCCAAGGCCGGCGACCCGATAAAGATGGCCGAGGCATTCGCCAAGGCGATCCAGGCTGGACGCATCGCTTACGAAGCCGGGCTCATCGAGCCGCGGGACATGGCCACGCCCTCCACGCCCGTGGCCGGCACGCCGTTCTTCAAAATCGACCACGCGTCCTGACCGCCCACGTGCTCCGTCTCGACCCGTTCTACCCAATCGTTCCCGACACCGCCTGGCTCGCGCGCCTTCTGCCTGAGGGCGTCAAGCTCGTGCAACTGCGGATCAAGGAGGCGGGCGAAGACGTCATTCGCGCCGAGATCGAACGGGGACTCGCGCTCTGCGCTGATCATGGCTGCCAACTGGTCGTCAACGACTATTGGCGCGAGGCCATCGAGGCTGGAGCAGGTCTGGTGCATCTCGGCCAGGAGGACTTGGCGAACGCCGATCTTGCCGCCATCCGGGGTGCAGGTCTCAAGATCGGCATCAGCACCCATAGCGAAGAGGAGCTCGACACGGCGCTCGCCGCGAGCGCGGACTACATCGCCTTGGGCCCGATCTACCCCACCAAATTGAAGAAGATGCCCTGGGCGCCGCAAGGGCTGCCGCGCCTCGCCGAATGGCGCGAAAGGGTCAAGTGCCCCCTGGTGGCCATCGGTGGCATCACCGCCGAACGGGCCCCGGCCGTGCTCGAAGCCGGCGCCGACAGCGTGGCTGTCATAACAGACATTGTGACGCATCAAGATCCTGAACGTCGGACAGGAAATTGGCTCGCTGTCACAAAATCATGGCGGGCTCTGTCAACAGGTTTTCCACACGGCTAGATTCCGGTTTTTCGGTTGACCCTGGACCTGACCGGCGGTCATCATCGGCTTGGGAACTTGGAGGCCTGCAGGGACAGATGAGTTACCGGCTCAATCCGGCTATGCCGATGAGCGAAGCGCTGCGATCTGTGGCGTTGGCTGAGCTCGACGTCGCCCATAGCGCGCTGGCAAGCGCACCTGATCGCCATAAGGGCGTCCACAACGCCCGCAAGTGCTTCAAAAGGCTGCGCTCTGTCCTCCTGCTCGCGCGCCCGGGAATGCCCGAGCCCGTCTTCCGCAATCTGACGGCCCGCGTCGCCAATATCGGCAAGGGCCTGGCAGCCGCCCGCGATGCCCAAGCTCTTCTCGACGCCATCGACAAGCTTGAGCAGAACACGGAGCCAGACGCCAGTGACGGCCCGATGCGGTCGATACGCGGCTGGTTGCACAAGCGCCGCCACGCCGCCGAGCAGAACTTGGCGCAGACCACCGGATCGGAGGCAATGCGCAAGCTGCTCGAAATTCGGCCCGCCATCGCCGGGCTGGCCGTCTATCCGGACAATTTTACCCCCTTGGCGAAGGGTATAGAGCGCTGTTACCGCGCCACGCGCACGCACTTCAAGTCCGCCATCCGCAGCGACGAAGCCGAGGAACTGCACGAGTGGCGCAAAGGCGTCCAGCAGCATTGGCGACACATGCAGCTCCTCACGCCCTGCTGGCCGTCCGAGCTGTCCGCCCGCGCCGAGGCCGCGCGCGCGCTATCGCAACTGCTGGGCGACGATCACGACATCGCCATGTTGATGCACCTCGTCATGACGCCGACCATGACTTTTGGCAGCCCGGAGGACACGACGGCTTTCGTGAAGCGTTGCCGCAAACGGCACAAAGCATTGCGCAAGGACGCGAAGATCAAGGGGGAAAGACTGTTCGTCGAAAAGCCTGGACCTTTCGCCAGCCGCATCCATGCTTATTGGACTACCGCCGCGGTCGGCGTGGACGAACCCGTCGCGGTGCCCGCAGCGCAAGAACCGGTGCAGCAGGACAATGTGGTGGCGATCGGCGGGGTGCGCTCAGGGCGCGCGGGCCAGAGCTAGGCCTTCACTTCCATCCCATCGTAGGAAACTTCCCATCCGGCGGCCTCGACGGCGGCGCGCTCGGCCGAGTCGTCGCGCAGCGCCGGATTGGAGTTGTTGACGTGGATGAAGATCTTGCGGGCGATCCCGAGCGGCTCCATCTGCGCGAGCGTGCCCTTCGGTCCCGACATATTCATATGACCGATGCGGTCGCCCGTCTTCTGCATGAGACCTTGGGCGATCATCTCGTCATTGGTGTAGAGGGTCCCGTCGAAGAACAGAAGTGACGCGCCTTCAAGCCGCGCGCACAACGCATCGTCGAGCCCGGAGCAGCCGGGAATGAAGAAGAAGGACTTGCCGCTCTCGTCCGCGGTCACTTTGAGGCCGATCGTATCGCCCTCCTCCGTGCCGAAACTGCCGCCCGTTCCCTTCTCCTCGTCCTCGAGATAAAGCGGGATCTTGCCCGGTACGTCGAACCCTTCGACCGTCAAGCCAACAGGGCCCTCGGGCCCGACCACGGCGAACGGACGCCCAAGTGCCATGGGCTCGCGCTTGACGAGCTCGGGGTTCAGCACATCAAAAATACTGTTGCCGGCCAGCACGTCCAGGACCCGGGCGCTGCCATAGACCGTCAGCGGTTGGCTCTCGCGCAGGCACAGAAGCCCGGCGACAGCATCGACGTCGCCGTTGCTGAGAACCACGGCCTTGATGGGACTATTCCGCGGCGGGCCGTCCCTGTCCGGCTGCAGCTCGGGCGTCGCATTAATCTGCTGCCTGAGATCGGGCGAGGCGTTGAGCAGCACCCATTGCCGCCCGTCGGCGCTGACCGCAATCGAGGCTTGCGTGCGTGGCTTGACCGTTGGCAGGCCGTGGCGTGCATCGGCCGAGTTCTGACCATTGCAATTCCACTGCGGGAGTCCACCGCCCGCCCCTGCGCCGATGACTTTAATCAACATGCCCGTCAGATGGCGTCTCCGGCACTGCATCGTCAAGATAAAAAGTCCGGCCCATGTCAGAGCCGGGTCAGCGGTAAGCCGGCGTTAAGTCAGCGCACCGTCACGCTCTCACCTTGGCTTCCGTCAGAAATCGTCGATCGGGTCTTCCCCGAGCCTCGGTTCGTGGATGACCGGACCCAAACCGCCATTCTCCGGCAGATGCTGGATGGCGATCCGCATCAACTCGGGGCGGGTGCGTGCGCCAAGCTTGCTCTTCAGCTGCGTACAGATATTGGCGACCGTCTTGTAGCTAACATCGAGCTCGTCGGCGATCTCGCCATAGGGCTTGCCTTCTGCAACCAAGGTCAGCGTCTGAAGTTCACGTGGCGTCAGGCGATCGAGCTTGTGGCTCTTCTCCTTGATGCGCGTAAACACCACGTCGGAGGCAAGGTCATGGCTGAGATAGGACTGACCCACGCGAATCTTCTGAAACGCTTGAACAACCTCCTCAGGCGGTGCGTCCTTTAAGACATACCCGCTTGCCCCAAGCTCCAGCGCGCGGCCAACGACCATCGGGTCGCGATGCATGGTCAGCACGAGGACCGGCGTCTCCTGATCGATCCGGCGTAAGCGCCGCAGAAAGGACAAGCCACTCAGCGCACCGGCCTGCATGGCAAGATCGACGACGATCACATCAGGCTTGCGTTTGCGGTAAAGCCGAAATCCCGCCGAGGCGCTAAGCGCCTCGTCGACCTCCTGGGCCCCGGCGTCCTCCAACAACTTCTTGCAGCCCTGGAGGACAATCGGATGGTCGTCAATCAGGAGAACGTGGGTCAAAGGCTCCCTCCCACAAGCTCAAGTTCGCCGGCAGCTGCGCTCGCGCGTCTAATCGGAATGTCGGTGCGAATCGTGGTACCCTTGTTTTTGGAGTTCCTGAATACGCAGGACCCCCCCACAGCGCGCACGCGTTCGACCATCGTGGCGATGGTCAGGTCCTTCGGCTTCGACCCGGTGAACCCAGCGCCATCGAACCGAAGCGTCGCGCGCAATGTCTCGCGCGCCGCCTTGCCGCGGCCGTGAACCTCAACAATGTCGATATAGACGGTCTTCGCCTTGGCTTTGCGGATTGCCGCCGTGACACCTTCTTGAACAAAACGGTAGAGCGTGAGATCCGCTCCCTCGCCATAGGACTTAGCGAGTTCCTCGATCGTCGCCAAGATTTGGCATTTGGGATGCGCGCGTTGGAGACCCGTGACCAGTTCTTTGATCAGCTGCGAAAGCCCGACCTGTCCGATCGGACCAGGACGAAGCTGTTTCAGGATTTCGCGGTTCATCGCCTTCAACCGGTCCGCGTCGTTCAAGATCTTCCCGACATGTCCCTCGATTTCAGAGGTTTGCTCGTCCGCCAACCGGTTGGCAAAGGTCTTGATCGACGAGGCGTTGGCGGCAATGCCGAATAGACACGCGCCGGCCTCGTCGTGCAGCTCGTGGGCGATGTCACGCCGCACCTTCTCCTGAGTCGTGATCAGTTGCCGGTAGAGCTGGCTGTTCTCCTTCCGTGCGCCGTCGAGATTTCCAGCAAGTCCGTTGAAGCGATCGGTGATGAGCGCAATCTCCTTGACCCGGGAGGGCTGCAGCCGCGTGGCGTAGCGGCCGCCTTTAAGGCTTTGCATGCCGCGCGCCAGGTTGGCGAGCGGATCGAGGACGCGCGCCAGCACAACGTAGAGCATAATGAGGACAAGAGTGTTGAGCGTGAGCCAGATAGCGGCGAGCGAGGCAAAGTCACGCCATGCCTCGGCGATCTCATCGGCGGGCTCTCCGATAATGATGACCGGATCGGCCCGGCTCGCCGAAATCACCCGGGTCGAACGGCCCGACATTTCCGGTCCAACCAAGCGGGCGAACCATTTCGGCGCCCACCGCGATACGGGCTTACCGACCGCAGTCACCGGCGAGTACATGCTGAGTTTGCCGTCCACCATCAGCAGGAGGCGCACATGCCGCAAATTCCTGAGCTCGTCGGGCAACCGCTCGGAGAGTTGGTCGAGACGGCCTTGCTTCGCCAAGTCTCGAATCGTGGCGTTGGCGAAGCCTTGGGCCGTTTCCAGCGAGGCCTCGATCTCGACGCGCGTTGCCGCTCTTGTGTTGAGAATCCAAATCGCGCCCGCCGTGAGCGCCGCCAGGAGATTGGCCACTCCGATGATAAGCAGAAGCTGAGTCCGGACGGACCGCCCATTCCACAGGGCGCTCGGATTGAGCATCTTGGCGATCCGCCGCACTCGATTTTCCCCGGGTTTCTGCATGTCTCCGGACGGCTGTCGTGACGGGATATTAGGTAGCCCAGAAAGGAAAGTTGGGCAAACGGGTCTACCTTTTTTGCAAAGCGCGCCCCGGGCCTGAGCGTCGAGAAAAAGGGGGCGCAGACACGACTGCACCCCCCCCTTGATCTTTGGCTGGATCACTCCGTCAGGCTGCCTCGCCGGCGGCCTCCTCGGCAGCGCTCAAGCTGGCTTGCTCACCACTTAACGCGGGCGCCCGCCATGAGCGAACGGCCGAGACCAGGCTTCACGCCGTCCTCGCGGTCCGTGATGTAGAGCTTATTGGTGAGGTTTTGACCGGAGATGAAGAGCGCCATATCGGCCCCCCCCGGCGTCAAGCTCTGCGGGACCGTGAAGTTGGCCCGCGCGTTGAGAAGCCAGACACTCGGGACTAGGCCGTTTTCGCCGCTCGGATCGCCCTCGAAAGGCGTGTTCACAGCGTCGGTATAGAAGTCGCCGCGATAGACGAAGCTTACGCTGGCATTCCACCCGGCCGTGCTCTCGATGCCCGTCGTAAGATAGGCGACCTCGCGCGGTGCGAAAGGAATGCGGTTGCCGACAATGCTTGCTCCACCGTCGCCAACGCCGGCTGTGATCTCGCCGGCCGCGTAGGTGAAGGTGGCTTCACCGTATGGGTTGAGCTTCCATCCGGTGAACGGTCGCGAGTCGAGCCGCGCATACATCTCCACGCCAGGAATTTCGACCTCGTCGGCACTTGTGAAGACATTATTGCCTGCGGCGGTCGTCGCTGCACCCCGGATCTGGTAATTCTGGATCTGCTTATAGAAGCCGGCCATGTCGAGGGTCACGCCTCTGATGCCGGTTGAACGGATGCCGAGCTGATAGTTGTCGCCAAGCTCGTCTTCCGGCGGGAACGGCCCTTCGCGCTGCACCGGGATGGTGACGCCGCGGTTGTAACCACCGTACATCGTGGTGTGATAGGTGGTCCTCATCGGCTCCAGAGACTTGCCCATCGGCGCGCTCTGCGCCCCGAACAGCCCCCAAGAGAACGAGATGCCCGGAAGCCAGTAGGTCTTGTTGTAGGCGAAGTTCTTGATATCTCTCTCGACGCCGAACACAGCGCACGGCCCGTCGTCAAAGAACTCAAATTCCCGGTCGCCCACTTCGAATTCGCATTCCTCGAGCTCCTCGCCTTCGCCTTCCTCTTCACTCGAAGCGAGCTGAACCACACTCGAGTTGAAGTGCTCGAAGCGTATGCCAGGAACGATGTCGATGGCTGGCGTCGCGTGGATCACTGTTTGGACGTAGGCCGAAATCGCGTCGGCCTCGTGCTCGCTGTCGAAGACAGTGAGACCCTTCTTGTCGCCGTCCTCCAGGATCTCACCTTGGTCGCCCAAGAAGTTGCGGTTAGCGAAGGTGTGACGCTCGAAGCGCACGCCCGTCTGCAGGTCCTGACTGAGCCCGCTGAGGAACGGGCGATTAGCGAACTCGAAACGCTGCTCGCCACCGATATGCTGGTAGGTGCGCAAGCGGCCCAGCATGACGCCTTCTGGGATCAGCACATCGTCGCCAAAGAAGAGCGGACTGAAATCGGTCTCGACCGCCATGGGGTTGGCGCCCTCGAAGTTCTGATACCGGTCGCGGCGGTGATGCATGTAGTAGATGCGCGACGTCGACGTCGTATCCGGGTCGAAGTAGTAGTTGTACACGCCCTGAAGCCGGAAGGGATCGGCGCTGTAGGTGTTGTACCGCGAGCCAGGATTGAAGCAGGTCTTGCAGTGCTTGACTTCGTTGAAGAAGGCTTGCTCGACCGTAGCGGAGCGGAACGCGGGTCCCTCCTCCTCTTCCTCCTCTTCTTCGTCCTCGTCGTTTTCGCCTTCTTCGTCCTCTTCCTCTTCGAACTCTAGATTGGCTTCGTCGTAATTGTCGCGCTGGCGCATATAAGCTGCCGAGAACACGAAGTCTGACTGGGTGCCTTGCCAACCGAGCGCGGCATAGAAGTCGTTGTAGCGGAGCCGCTCAGTGTCCCAAGCGCCTTGCACATTGGCGCCGGTATAGGACACGACGGTGCCCCAATTGCCCCAGGTCTGCCGGTTGTGCACATGCCACTTCGCTGCAGAGCCGTCGTCGCTGCTATTTCCATCAAGACTCCCGCCATTGGTCGACACCGCGCCGCCTTCGCCAGAGACCACCGTCTCGTTCGGTCCGAACGGCTGAATGTTGCGGAAGTTGATGGCGCCAAAGTTGTTGTTCGGCGCGTAGATGATCGAGCCCTTAATGACCTCGACCGCCTCGATACGATCTGGCGGTGGGACATAGTGCACCGAGGGATCGATGTAGAGGCTCATATTGATCGATTGGCCGTCCTCCATGACGAGGACTTTGCGCGAACGCCGCGGGTTCGAGCCACGAATGCCGACACCGCCCTGATTGCCCAGACCGTCGTCATTGACGATGGTGACGCCGGGCACCCGCTGCAGGATGTCATTGGTGCTGAGCGGGTCTTGCTCGTTGATCTGCTGCCGCGTCACCCGGCTTCCCGCCTCGGAGAAGTCCTGCAAGTTCCCGGGGAGAATGCCGTTGAGCGGATTGACCGGTGATTGCGCCCCGTTCATGGCGCGCTCATAGGCGCCCACAGCGCCAGGAGGACCATAGAACCCAGGTACGGGCTGGGTGATCAGCGTCGAGGTGTCGAGCTCAGGCTCAATCGGCTCAGACTCTGTGGGGCCCGGCGGCGGGGCCGGGACGTCGGCTACGACCGGCGCCGGACGCGGCCGCGGCTGCGGCCTTGGCTCGGGCTCAGGCTGAACTTCGGCCTGGACAGGCTCCGGCTCGGGCTCAGGTGTGGGCTGAATGATCTCGACGGCCGGAACCTCGCCCTCGATGAACGGTGTTTCGCCGTCGACTGCCGGCGTCTCGCCGTTGACCGCCGGCGTTTCGCCGGCAGCCGAAGGCGTCGTCTCTTCGGAGATCGCCTCATTCTCGGTCGTTTGAGAAAAGCCCTCAGTCGGTACTAGAGCAGCAATTATGAGCGCAAGCGCGCCTCCGCAAACGCGAAGTTTCATTTTCAATGCCCCCCGGCACGGTCCATTCTTGGACTCGTTTGAATAGTCCCCTAACAAAATGT
Organism: Methyloceanibacter sp.; assembly: GCF_041573655.1. Lineage (GTDB taxonomy): Bacteria > Pseudomonadota > Alphaproteobacteria > Rhizobiales > Methyloligellaceae > Methyloceanibacter. The sequence continues at coordinate 1,074 of NZ_JBFFQD010000021.1, read as the reverse complement.
TACCATTCGCTGGGTTGGATATCTAGCCGGACGTAGGTGCCAACTAAAAGCATCTATGATGGGAAGTTTTGGTAACAGCGATACCAAAGTTCCCAATGACAAGATGTTCATGGGCAAGATGCTTGAATGGCCTCAACGGCCACGCTAAATAACCTTCGGCACTTCTAAAGGGCCACTAGTTTTTGGTTTCGAGGTCGGTCCGACTCGCCGAAATGCCAGTTTAGATACTGGCGCCGTGCGCAAGGTCCCTCAGCCAAGATCGAACATAAGAAATCAGGAGCGGCGCGAGCCGTATTGTCGTCCGTCGGCAACCAAAACCTGATTGTCTAAACTGGCTGAGTAGGGAGGTTCGTGTGCGCTCAACGTCTGGCAGGGTTCAGTGGTTCAACACCGGTCTCGGAGTTTTGCTGGTCACGGCAGCTCTTCTTAGTCCCGGCACAGCGACCGCCGAAGAGGGAGAGATCGCTATCGAGCTCAACAAGCTCGAGGCTCACAATAGTGATTGCCGCGCCTACTTCGTCATCGACAACAAACAGGACACCGCCTACGACGCCCTGAAGCTCGATTTCGTGCTGTTCCGGCCCGATGGCGTCATTGGCCAGAGATTTGCGGTCGAACTTGCGCCGCTCAAGGGCAAGAAGCGCACCGTGAAGCTTTTCGACGTTGCCGACACCGCCTGTGACGACGTTGGCAGCTTTCTCATTAACGACGTTATGGAATGCAAGGCCAGCACCGGTGACGCCACCGACTGTTTGCAGGATATTTCGGTTTCAAGCCGAACCAATAATCCGTTGACCAAGTAAGGACGCGCCCCGTGGAAGAAGAAATTACAGTCACTGCCGCGACCACCCACGACTACTCAGTCTGGGGCTTGGTCATGCAGGCGGATCCGGTCGTCAAGGGCGTGATGATCCTGCTCGTTTTGATGTCGATCGCCTGTTGGGCCATTATCTTCGAGAAACTGGTTCGCATTGGCTGGCTAAACGGGGCGATCCGGCGCCTGGCCCAAAGCCGGGACAGCCGGGCACGCGGCGGCCTGAGCCGCACGGTGCTCGAGGCTGGCGAACGCGAGCT
>NZ_JBFFQD010000020.1:0-42928 GCF_041573655.1 Methyloceanibacter sp. | reverse complement strand
GAGCCGCCGCAGGTGCCGCTGCAGGCGCTGCATGGACGCCGAACATTGTGCGGTGATGCTTTGAAAGCAAATCGTGAACGTGCTGACCCACTTCTGCTTTGTGCCTGAAAGCAGACGTGAGGCCAGTTCGTCTCCATGTCCACTAAGTGCCAACAGCAGACATGAGCCCTTGATTTGAATCAAACCTTACAGAGAGGCCAGAAGCATAAGCTCTTAGGACAGAGCGTTTCAATTTTTGCTTTGTTCGCTGCCTAGCTTCGCGAGTCTGAGATGAATGTTTCCATCCAGTCGTCGCCCCACCCGACCCGAGACCGATATGATGTAGTGGTCGTCGGAGGTGGCATGGCTGGCCTTACAGCAGGCGCGCTGCTGGCCTGCAACGGGTTGCAGGTGCTTGTCGTTGATGCAAACGACAAGCCTGGCGGTGTGTGTCGCACGTTAGAAGCAAGCGGTTATGCAATCGATCTCGGAGTGCATCTAGTATCTGGCTGCAACCGCGGCGGGCCGTTCGGACCGGGGACAGTCTTTTCGATTCTTGAGCGCCTCGGCGTATCCGACCAGTGTGAGTTGATACAGGTTGACCCTTTCTACACAGCCCGCCTGCCGGGCCAATCACTAGTGGTGCCGGCTGGGCTTGAGCCGTACGTCGATGCATACAGTGCGGCATTTCCCGCAGAGCGTAAGGGGTTCAAAAGCCTTGTCGATCTGCAAGCCGATATACTGCGCGAGTGGCTTACTTTTCCGATCACGCCGAGCCTCACCGATTGGCTATCGATGCCGTTTACATACCCGAAGCTGTTCCGCCACAGGCGCACGACAATGGCGGAGACCATCTCAAGATATATCAGGGACCCCAAAGCGCGTGCCCTTTACGCAGCAATATGGCCCTATCCCGGCCTACCACCCGCACAGGCATCCTTCCTTGTCTGGGCGATCGGAATGGCAAGTTACGTGGAAGAAGGCGCCTACTACTGCCGCGGTGGGTTTCAGCGACTTGCCAATGCCGTGGCGATGGGGCTTGTCAGCCATGGTGGCGATATTGTGCTCGAACGCCGCGTTGAACGCATACTAGTCCGCAACAACATGGTGGAAGGCGTCATCCTCGACGGTGCGGAACAGGTTCGCGCCGATACGGTCGTAGCTGCTGGCGATGCGCGTGAGACCTTTGGCAAACTTATTCCGTCGGACGATCTACCCCGAAGCTGGAGTCAACGCACACGCGACGGCAAAGCGTCCTTGTCGATTCTCTCTCTTTACCTCGGAACGGACCTCGACATCGAGTCGCTCGGGATAAGTAAGGAAAACATCGTACAACAATCCTGGGATCTCGATGCCAACTGGGATGAGGCACTTTCGGGCGGCGTCACCGGCATGTCGGTGTGGGTGCCCACGCTCGGCGATCCGAGCATCGCACCTGCCGATCGGCATCAAGTGGCGATCCTGATCGCCGTTCCGCCCGAGTTTCCGGATGTTGACCGCAGCCAAATCACAGAACAAATGGTTTACGGCGCCGAACAGGTCATCCCCAACCTGGGAAGACATATAACCTTCGCGTATGGCGCGGATAAATCATCGCTGAAACCGAGTGAAGTTCCTTTAAATAAGATAGATGCAGCATACGGATGGGCCGCATCGCCTCAGCAGAGCGGGCCCCTGCGCCTGCCAGCCACAACCCCGATCCGCGGTCTCTATCTCGCTGGCCACTGGACCCAACCAGGCCATGGAATCCGGGGCGTCATGGTCTCCGGCCTCCGTGCAGCTAGATTGATACTAGGCCGGGATACGAACTTAGGAATTCAGCCGCTCGGACTCTAAGGCGATCATCGATCCCCTCCACGGCAGCTCTTAAATTCCAGAGATACCGGCCCATGCTTGTAAGAAGAGAGAGCCTGCTAAGGGTGAAAAGCGTACTTCAGGCTGGGCCCTTGGGATGTCAGCTAACTGTTCTAACCAGAGAGCAGGCGACGGATGCAATCTGCTTATTTCATCGTGATTGCGAGACCGCTGAGATCTGCATTCGCCATCAGCCCGACCTGGCGTCCCGTTAGTTCAAGAACGGCACCGTTCTGGTTTGTGAGAACGATAGCTCGGACGCCACGGCCTACCGCAAGACCTGCGCCAGCCGCCGCGTAGACGCCCGCAACATCGGAAGCGCGTTGGATGTTGCTCACGCGCCCATGTAGCTCGGTCTTTGATCCACCAAACAGCAAACCGTAGTTGATGCCGCCGACACCGAGTCTATAGGCCCGCCCACGGAAGACTAGCCTGCCGCTGCCGCCTGACGCCCCGATGAACCAACCGCCCTTATAAACCGTGAGAGAAATGCTGCCGCTGCCGGCATAGGCGCTCGGACCTAAAGCCAATGGGAGGGCAATCAAAACGACAATGGTAACACCGCGCAATAGGTTCAGGACTCGCATCTATCGGCATTTCCTCTGTCTGATTGGCCTCGGCGGTATTATAGCGCCATAGGTACGAGAATTGTTCCCTGCGCCCTAAGCGACGCCCAAGCCGCCAAGCCAATGTCCGCTTTGGGTCATTAACGGACATTGGGCCGCTGACATGGAACGTCCGCTTTACGCCCGAAAGCAGACATCGTCGGCCTGAGCCTTGAGGTCCGCTATGTGCTATAAGCGGACTTAAAGATCTCACCCACTAGATACCAACAAGCCGCCCCCCAAGGGGGCGGCTCTCATTATCAAAGCTCGTGCCGTCCGTTAGAACTAGGCGAGCTCGAGTTTTGCCACTGCGGTCTTGCCGCTGCGGCTGTCTACCTCGGTGTCAAAAGAGACCTTCTGGCCTTCCGTTAGAGGGCCCATGCCGGCGCGCTCAAGCGCGGTGGCATGAACAAACACGTCTTTGCTGCCGTCTTCCGGCTCGATGAAGCCGAAGCCCCTTTGCTCATTGTAGAATTTCACAGTGCCCTTAGTCATAAGGGGTCGTCCTTTCGCTGTAGTCAGTTGTACTTGAGCCTCAGGTCGCACGAAAAGCGCGGCCCGAAGCTATTCGTCGATGTTTGGGAGGGTCTGAACGTGCGCCTAGCAATCAGCGAGGGCGAAACGGCCATATTGTCCGGCCAAATGTCTAAGCCTCTATATGGGCTCACTTAGTGCCAAGCACAAGGACTCAATCATCCTGCTTCTATTTGGTCTGCTGGATCAGGGTGCGCGGGCTCCGCATCACGAGGAGCGCCGTTAGAGAACGGTCAGCTCACCCGGAGGGTCACCCGCGCACCAGCGCCGTGCGCCTTTGATTGCCCAATGTCGAGCTTTTACTAGCCGCCCGCTACCGGAAGAACCTGGTGGGGTCATTTCCTTGGTGGGTGTGATTCAGAGAATACCGCTGGGGGACTTCATGGTCCTGATCTATGATGTTTATCGCGCCGCGCCAATGCGCGTGCCTTCGCGGGTCTGGCGACCTTGTTCCCACAATGGAGAAGAAATGCACCATCCCGGTTTTTTCAAGCGGGCGGGACGTGGGCCAGAGAGGTTGCTGCTATTCGCCGGCTGTCGAACCGCCAGCAGGTGCGGGGCACGAGCCAAATGCGGAACTCCTAGAAGGATGGTTGTCATGACCCGATTGAACTACGGGGCTCCGGCAGAGCTGTTTCCATCAAGGCGACGCAACTTCGTGCGCTCGCCCGTGGGCTACAAGAGATTTGGCTCCGCTGCCCAGGCTATCAGATTTGCGATAGAGGTTCTCCCATCCGAGCTACTACTCGGCACATACCTTGAGGTCGAGGAAGAGAGGTTTGATGGACAGGCCATCCGCCAGCTTTACGATAGCGAAAGCTATCCATTAAAGCGCCAGATGTGACCGTGTTGTCCGCTCTGAGTCAAAAGCAGACCTTGGGACGCTCCATCAGCATGTCCGCTCCGTGCCAAAAGCGGACGTCAGCCTCGCCTTTCGGCCTGTCCGACTTGAGAATTTCGGTACTGGGGCCGCAAGGCCGTTAGCCGCAATAATGCGTATCATCTCTTCATAGGTCATACCGAGATTGAGCACGCAGCTCCGATAGAAATACCCTTTGCGCAGGCCGGGCATCAGGTTCGCTTCAATGAAGTGCGGCACGTCCTCGTGGTTCATCATAATGTCGATGCGCCCCAAAGACTTGCCACCCAGGGCTCGGAATGCCGCCTTCGCCAAATCGCAGAGCTGAGCACGAACCGTCGGGTCCGTTACCGGCTCGACCGCTTCTGCATCCTGTTTCTTGATATCGAAGTCGAGAATGCGGTCCCCGTTCCGATTTGGGGCCGCGACAATCTCGATAGGCATGGCGCGGAGCGTTCCGCTGGATGCGTCCTCCAATACGCCAACGCTATACTCCCGGCCCGAGAGATGCGTCTCCACCAATGCGCGGGACAAATGGGTTTTACGAATATCATGCACCTTGCGCCGGAAACCCTCAATATCATGCACGACGGAGTCGGCGTCTACGCCCCGGCTATCGCCGCCGTCGACGGGTTTGACGAAGAGCGGAAAGGCAAGAGGAATGCTTTCCGCGGTCGGATGCTCTTCGGGTGCGGTCGAGAAAAAGTTCGCGGTCGCGACATTGGCCGCTTGCATGATCCGCTTGGCGCGAACCTTGTCGTGCTCTTTGTCGAGGGCAGCCTTCCCAGACGCCAAATAGGCGATGCCATGCAGGTCCAGGAAATCGTTCAGCCACACATCGTGGCCATCGAAAGAGAAATATTTGACCCCCGAGAACACTAAGTCCGGCTGCCGAGCCGCCAATTGCTCCAGGTCGCTTCGGGTGCTGATCTGGGTGATAGAGACATGGCGGTAGCTGGCCGATAGGATCTTGAGAACGAGGCGTTCATCCAACTCGATCCCGACATTATCCCGGTGTGCCGCAATGTCGGCGAGGTATGGCGCAATGACGATTTCAATTGTCTCAGTGCGTTTTCTTTCGACAGGCCATGCGGCGTCGAGCGCGGAGAAAATGCCTTCGAGGCTCCCCTGGTCATGCTCGACCTGCTGCCCGCTAGCGCTGGAAAATGCGGCGATGTCTGCACCTAACACGTCTACATCTGAATTTTTCAATTTCAGTCTCCCAAGCGCGCACGCGCAGCAGTTCGGGGGACGCGGGAGCGTTCCGAGGCCCGGTTTACGTTGTTTGAATTATTCCGCGAAAAGGCTTGGTGACGCCGAAATGCATTTCAGCCGCGACCAGTTGCTCCTGGTAACAGGAACGACGGGCAATAGATACGGCTATCTTCACCGACTTGAATCGGGCTGGGGTTCTCCTGGGGCGAGCCCACCGAGCCAACTCTGAACGCCCAGTATGCCTTGGAAGCGTCTTACCGCTTCTACGTTACGCCACTCACCCACATTACACCGGACATTTAGGTGATCTTCGACGCAGCCGAAAACCAAACCGAAGATGTGCTGACGGTTCAGCACGCTGTTTTGATGTCCGCTTTGGGTCATTAGCTGACATCGGCGAGCCAATCAGGAATGTCTGCTTTGGAGCAGTAAGCAGACATCGGGCGTATTGGTGCGCAAAAGGTGCCAAGGCAGCAACAAGCCCTCAGTTCAGCGGGATGTTCAGCCAGACCTTGCCGCTCACGGCTTCGTAGTCGCCGCCGATGCCGTCATAGGCAGCGGTGCCGCGCATGGACCATCCTTTGGGGAGATACATCAAGGCGCCGCCCTCAAGGCGCCCAGCAAAATCGTCCGGCGTGGCGAAGGTGTCCGCAACGAAGAAACCACCGCTATCCTCGAAGTTCCACACACCGACGAGCGACATGTGTGGCTCGACCACCTTGCGATAACCGATTGTGTGTGAACCCCCATCATCTGCAAACCGGAACGCACTGGGATAATGCGCAAGACAAGATAGAGCGCGGCCAGCAACCTCGTGGAGAGGGCATGCCACTGGCGAAGCTAACGGACGAAGCGGTTCGGTATATTCGTCAAAGCAGCGAAACGCAGGAAGCGCTCGCAGAGCGTTTTAGTGTCTCCGAGGCCACCATCAACAAAGCGCGGCGGCGAGAGACCTGGAAGCATGTACCCGCGATGCGCCGTGCCTCATCGAACGACCCCCCCAAACCGCAGTGCCCCTTCTGCAACACTGCACAGCCTATTTCCATCTTGGCGCGTGAGTGCCCGACAATTGCCATGCTTGCGAGTGTAACGTGTCCTCGAAGCGCGCAAAGCTTACGAGGGAAACTAGCTTTGCTAGGGGGAAAAGCCGGGTCCGGGGGGACCGGGCTTTTTCTTTGGCTGGACAAGAAGAAGCCCCGGACACGGGGGGAGAGCCGGGGCTTCGGGTCCCTTATGGGGAACCTTAGTGATGGGAGGGAAACCATCACTTCTGGAATCAGATTAGCACCTCTGAAGCGTGGAATGCAGCCAAACGGCCTTCACGCTTAATCACGGATTGTTTCCCTTACGCCCGTCACGATGTGGTTTCCCAGCAGCCCCGGCGTCCCTAGCGTCGGGGTTTTTTCTATGTGCAGTGGCCACCTGTAGGGGCAGGGCCTATCCGTCACACTGTGCCCAGTGCTATCGCCTAGCCGTCGGCTACGGGTTGAGGGAGAAAAAAATGGCCCGGCCCCGAACGGGAAATCCTATCTGGCCGACTGCGCCTTCCGATGAGACACCGAGGGTGAATCCGTTACATTGAGGCTACTGTTAGTCCCTGCATTGGGGGCAGGGCCCGGCGGTAAGCGCCAGACGGCTGCTGTCGGGCCTTTCCCACTCTTAGACATCGCGTTGATTGAGCGCCCCGATCAGTCTTAACCTCCGCGATGTTCTAACTGGCCCCGGCGACCCCCGACGCCGGGGCCTTCTAACATGCGCAAGAAGCCCGGCCTGCAAGAGAGATGCACTGATCCAAGGGCAGGGGGCCTGCGTATATTAAGGTAAGCATCGCGGCCCTTAGATAGTGTTCCCCCGACACTTCCCCCGTCACGATGTGGTTTCCCAGCAGCCCCGGCGTCCCTAGCGTCGGGGCTTTCTTTATATGCAGCGGCAGCCTGTAGGGCTCGGCTTGTTGCCTACAGTGTTGCCTAAGAGGAGAATGGATTTGAGGGAGATGGTATAAGTCTTTGATTTTGTGGTGAGCCCGGCAGGTCTCGAACCTGCGACCCTCTGATTAAAAGTCAGATGCTCTACCAACTGAGCTACGGGCTCCCACCGAGGCGATCATATGGGCCGGGGACACCTGGAGGTCAACAAACAAGACCGGTTTGCGCCCTAGCTCTTTCGCCGCAGCCAAGCCGTAAAAGGCCGTCGCGATTTCCTGGCGCTTTCAGTATGGTCCGGCCCGGTCGGGCACGTTGGGGAACTGGAAAATGGGCAAAGAGGGGAGAAAGGGGTGGCTGTCGCGCCATTGGCCGCGATTCCTCCTGATCATTCCCTTCGCCCTGGTGGCATGGGTGCCCGCCTACAACCGCGTTGAGCCGACGCTCGCCGGCATTCCCTTCTTCTACTGGTACCAGCTCGCCGCGATCCTCATGGGGGCCGTGGTCGTCATGTCGGTCCATCTCCTGGAGAAGCGTATCCGGCGTAAGGGCAGCGGCGGGCCCGACGACGATCCTTCTGGGGTTGCAGGAGACATCCTGTGAGCCTGAACGTCGTCGCCGCATCCGTCTTCATTGGCCTGTTCCTGTTCGTCACCTGGGTCGGCTTCATGGCCGCGCGTTGGCGCAAGGCCGATCTCAACGTGCTGCACGAATGGGGCCTAGGCGGACGCCGCTTCGGCACGGTGGTGACCTGGTTCCTGCTCGGCGGGGATCTCTACACGGCTTACACCTTCATCGCCGTGCCCGCGCTGATCTATGGCGCCGGCGCCATGGGGTTCTTCGCCGTCCCCTATACGATCATGATCTATCCGATCCTGTTCCTGGTCTTCCCACGGCTGTGGATCGTTGCGCGCGAAAAAGGGCATGTCACGGCGGCCGACTATGTCCGCGACCGGTTCGGCTCGCGGCTGCTGGCGCTTGCCGTCGCCCTGACGGGGCTTGTGGCGACGATGCCCTATATCGCGTTGCAGCTCGTCGGCATGGAAGTGGTCATCGGCGCGCTCGGCTTCCCGACGGAAGGCTTCACCGGTCATCTTCCGCTGATCATCGCCTTCATCATCCTCGCCGCCTTCACCTATACGAGCGGCTTACGTGCGCCCGCCCTGATCGCGGTGGTGAAGGACATGCTGATCTTCATCACCATCTTCGCCGCGATCGTTATCATCCCGGCGAAGCTCGGCGGCTACGGCGCGATCTTCGATGCCGTTCCGAAGTCGAAGTATCTATTGGCGCCACCCTCCGGCAACAGCCTCGGCAGTTACAGCGCCTTTATCACCCTCGCGCTGGGCTCTGCGATGGCGCTGTTTCTGTATCCGCACTCCATGACGGGCATTCTCAGCGCCTCGAGCGACAATGTAATCCGCCGCAACGCCGCGGCCCTGTCCGCATATTCCTTCGTGCTCGGCTTGATAGCGCTTCTCGGCTACATGGCAATCGCCGCGGGCGTGGAGAACAATCCGTTCCATGTCGACGGGTTCGAGCGTTACGGGGCGAGCTATGCGGTGCCCGCGCTCTTTCTCGACATGTTTCCCGACTGGTTCACCGGCGTCGCATTCGCCGCCGTGGCCATCGGGGCGCTGGTTCCAGCGGCGATCATGTCGATCGCTTGCGCCAATCTCTTTACGCGCAATCTCTACAAGGAGTATTGGCGGCCGAACTGTAGTGACGCTGAAGAGGCGCAAGTTGCGAAGATCGTTTCGCTCGTGGTGAAGGTCGGCGCGGTGTTCTTTATCCTCGCCATCCCGCAGGCCTACGCCATCCAGCTTCAGTTGCTGGGCGGCATCTGGATCATCCAGCTTTTGCCGCCCATTCTGCTCGGGCTCTTCACTAAACGCTTCAACGCGCAGGCTCTACTGCTGGGGTGGGCTGTGGGAACCGCGCTCGGCACCTATATGGCGGCCACGCGGGGGTTTGTGTCGTCGATCTATCCGCTTGAGATCTTCGGCGTCACCGTGCCCGGCTATGCCGCGTTATATTCGGTTCTGGTGAACTTTCTCGTAGCCGCTGCGTTGTCACCTGTGTTCGATCGCTTGGCAGGGCGTGCCAAGTCTCAAGAGCGCTAGGCTCTGACATGCGATCGACACGGCATAATGCTCACGCTTGCACTCTCGACCGCGCCGCGATTCGCCGATAGCCTAATGCGTTCGCGTTGACCGTCGTCTCGAAAGGGGAGGACTGTACATGGCACAGCACAACCCGGGCGCCCTGCCATATCTGTTGATCGTCTTGGGCGGCATCGTGATCGGCTTTGTGCTCGCGGGCTATATCGTTGGCGGTCACCAAAGCGAGACCAATGCCAAGACGCACGCGACTCAGCCCGAAAAGACAGCGCCCGATGCGGGGAAGCACTAAGTCCCAGCCGTAGGGAAGGATCGAGCGCGAAACGTGTTTGTGGGATGCCGGTGGACGCCCCGCCATTTGCACAAAAGAAGAGCCCCGGCGCGGGGAGTGCCGAGGCTCGTACGCATTTACACAGAACGCACTACCTGCTCAGACCGAACACAACTGAGCACGTGGAGGATGCCCATTCCGCATGGCAGTTCTGTGACGTTTCCTTGTCATTATATCTTTAATAGCCACAGGGATTTGCGGGCTTGTCCTCAACTGACTTGATGAAATTCTAGAGCCACCGGAGAACGCCCCGGACGCCACGCCCTGTCATACTGGGTTGTGCAATAAACCTCCACATGTGCAAAATGCGCCCAACAATTTGGGAATTGTGGCGAGGGATTTTGCAATGCGTTGGCGTGGACAAAGAAAGAGCCAGAATGTCGAGGATCGGCGCGGGCAACGGCGCGGCTTCGGCTTTCCATTTCCTGGCGGTGGCGGGCGCTTCCCATCCAGTGGGGGCGGCCGGCGCGGCGGCGGGATCGGCCTCATCGGACTCCTCATCGTTCTCGGTATCATGCTGCTCCTGGGCATCAATCCCCTGAAGCTTCTGACAGGTTCGAATCCTGATGCAGGCGGGGGCGGCGCCGGCATTCCGGATATGCGGCTGCCGCAGCAGAGGCCCGACACCGCGAATGTTCCCGCTGGTGGCCAGGCCCAGCGGCGCGGCGGGGGTCTCCAGGCTCCACAAACGTCCAACGAAGACGATCTGAAGAGTTTCGTCGCCGTCGTGCTCGGTACCACGGAGGACACCTGGCGACAGACCTTCCGCGAGATCGGCGCCGAATATCGGGAGCCCAAGCTCGTGTTGTTCGACGACTATGTGCGCTCCGCATGCGGGACGGGCATGTCGGCCATGGGGCCGTTCTACTGCCCCGCCGACGAAAAGGTCTATATCGACCTCGCTTTCTACCGTGAGCTGAAGAACCGCTTTCGGGCGCCGGGCGATTTCGCCCAGGCTTATGTGATCTCCCATGAGGTTGGTCACCACGTTCAAAAGCTGCTCGGAATTGCCGACAAGGTCGAGGGCGCCAAGCGCCGGATGAGCCGGCGGTCGGCCAACGCCTTGCAGGTCCGCATGGAGCTTCAAGCGGATTGCTTCGCCGGGGTCTGGGCCCATCAGATGCAGGCCGACAAGGGCCTCATCGAGCCGGGCGATATCGATGAGGCGCTGCGTGCGGCGAGCGCCATTGGCGACGATCGTATTCAGCGGCGGACGCAAGGCTATGTCGTGCCAGATTCCTTCACCCACGGTTCGTCGGAGCAGCGCGCCCGCTGGTTCCGCCGTGGCTACGCGGATGGCCGTCTGCAAACTTGTGATACCTTCAATACCAAGCAGCTCTAGTCTGGCCTCGGCGATCTCGGCGAGAAACGCCGTCGCAAAATGCCCATAAAAGATGCGCGCGGGCCGATTAGCGCGTAATCTCCCGGCTCCAGGAGATTCGGGCAAGACGGGGCGGTTTCATCACATGGCGTTCGCGCGTCGATTCTGCGCAAGCATCGCGTTTGCGTCGCTCGCATTCAGTGCTGGTTGGGCCGTAAGCGCCGACCAGACCATTCGGCTTGGCACGGCGCTTTCTCTCTCAGGCAAGTTCGCCGTCAGCGGCACGCACACCAAGAACGGCTACGACCTCGCGGTCCGAAAAATCAACGACAAGGGCGGGGGTGGAGATTGGTGGCAGCGCCTACGCGCTCGACGTTCTGTATTACGACGACGAGTCCACGCCCCAACGTGGCACGGTGCTCGTCGAGCGTTTGATCCGTGAGGATGGCGTTCGCTTCATTCTAGGCCCTTACAGCGCTTTGCTAACGAAGGCTGCAGTGCCGGTCGTCGAGAAGCATCGTATTCCGATGGTGGAGGCAAACGGCGCATCGCGCGATGTCTTCTCCAGGGGCTACGAATATCTCTTTGCCGTGTTGTCGACGTCTGACAACTATCTGACTCAGGCGATCGATCTCGCCGTGGCATATGCGGCAAAGTTCGGCAAGGCCCCGAACGAACTGACCCTTGCCATGGCCACCGACGACGGCCCGCTCGCGCAGGACGCGCGCGCTGGCGTGCTTGCCAGCGTAAAAGAGCACGGCGTTAACTTGGTGGTCGACGATCGGCTTCCGCCGGAACTCGACGACATGTCGATGACCTTGAGCAAGGTCGAAGAACTCAAGCCGGACATGCTTGTGGTGTCGGGCCACGACAAGGGCGCGCTCACGGCCGTGGAGCAGCTCGGTGCATTACAGGTGAGTGTGCCGATGATCGCGATGACCCATTGCGATTCCGCGCAAGTGGAGAGGAAGTTCCTAAAGGCGTCGTCGTACATCTTCTGCGCGCAGCAATGGCATCGCTCCCTCAACTACAAGGGGGCATTGTTCGGCTCGGCGGAAGACTTCGCGCGCGCCTTCGAAATGGTCTACGGCTATGCACCGCCATACCAGGCGGCCCAGTCCGCCGCCGCGGTCTATGTGTTGGCCGACGCGTTAGAGCGCGCACAAAGCTTGGATACGGACAAAGTGCGCGACGCCATCGCCGCCACGGACCTGCTGACGTTCTACGGGCCCATCAAGTTCGACGAGACCGGCAAGAATATCGCCAAGCGCAAAATCCTGACCCAGATCATCGATGGTGGTTATGTCGTGGTCGCGCCGGAAGAGCTCGCCGAGCAAGAGCCGGTGATCCCGCGTCCAGCCCAATAGCAGGTAGCGGCCGGTCGAATTAGAGCGCGTCGCCGGCGTAGACGGTCGCCGCGCACGGACGGTCCGCCTTCTTGAACAGTGAGCACGCGCCTTCAGCGTCTTGAGCGTTGGCGAACGGCCCGGCGATCAAGCGCCACTGTTTGTCGGGTGCGAGCACCCGGCGCGGCTGCAGACCCGCCACCAGAGCGGCATGCTTGGTCAGGTATTCGCGCCAGAGCGGGCGAAGGTCGTCGCGCTTGGCCACGGCACCGATCTCGATACCGTATCGCGTCGAGCCGTCATTGGCGGCCGGAGGCAGGGTCACCGGATCGAAGGCCGCGACGTCCGTTTCAACCACGGCTGCGGGCGGCACTGCTGGCGGTGCAGGGGGCGTTGCGGCGGCCGTTTCCGCCGGCGCAGGCTCAGGGGCCGGTTCCGGCGCGGCGGCCACGGGCGGCGGGGCAGGTTCCGGTTCGGGCGCAGGGGCGGCGGCGGGCGCAGGCTCGGGCGCCGGTTCCGGTTCGGGCGCAGGGGCGGCGGCGGGCCCAGGCTCGGGCGCCGGTTCCGGGGCAGCCGCTAAGGGTGCCGGGGCGGGTGTCGGCGGTGGTGGCGGCGGCGTCTCTTCGACGACTTCCTCGACCACCTCTTCGACCACGGCGGCGGCCGGCGCGGGCTCTGGGCTGGGGGTTTGCGGCTTGGGCGGCGAGGTTGAAACCGAGGCGGACGGCGGCAGGGCCGCCACCGGACCGACGAAACGCTCGATCGGCTTCAGGCGCTCATCAAGCTGCCCGACCTGTCGGGAGAGACCTTGCAATGTATTCTTGAGCGCGGCGACGTCCGCCTTGCTGAGGGCGTCCGCCGGCGGGGGCGCGGCCACGGCTTGTTGCGGGGGCCTTTGTGGCGGCGGCGCGGCGGCGGTGTCGCCGTCTGAGGGCGCGCGGCGCTCAGCCTGGCCGCCAAGGGCCGTCGGATCGGTCAACAGTGTGTAGAGATAAAGGCCCGAAATACCGGCCAGCACGATCCATAAGAAGGCGAACGTATTCCGCCCTAGGCTCCGCTTCATCGCACGCTGCCGCTTGACCATGAGGAATCCAGCCTCCAAATGCGAGGTTTCGGCGCGATAACCACCTGAACGAAGTCCCCAATCGGGTGTGCCGTGCCGCTCCTTGCGAGATTACTCAGTTCATCTGGCTGGTCAAATTCCCTGTAGCGATTTTGCGCGAGGTCGCATAGATGCTGGGGCTGTGGCCCTGAGGCGCGCTTTGGATTAGACAGACGGCGGTCAGGAATAACGTTGGGCGGCGGCCAGTTTTCCCCAAGACAAGCCCGCCCCAGGAAGAGGGACTTCTAAAGACGGCATGACCCAATCATCGGCTCTCGCCATCGTCCTTGCCGCAGGCAAGGGCACCCGCATGAAATCCGACCTGCCGAAGGTGCTCCACCGCATCGCCGGGGCCCCCATGCTCGCCCACGTGCTGCAGGCGGGCAGCGCCGCAGGGATTGCGCGGGGCTGCCTGGTCGTCGGTCCGAATATGGAGGCTGTCGGCGAGGCCGGGCAGGCCGTGGACGCCGGCCTCGATGTATTTGTCCAGCCCGAGCAGCTCGGCACCGCCGATGCGGTGAAGGCGGCATTGCCGGCCCTCGAGGCCGGGCAGGGGCCCATTCTCGTGCTGTACGGCGATACGCCGCTCCTGCGCGCCGAGACGCTCAAAGCGGTCGTGGGCGAGCTCGACGCAGGCGCCGATCTTGTCGTGGTCGGCTTCGAGGCGGACGATCCCACCGGTTATGGCCGTCTGCTGTTCGACGAGGAGGGGCGCCTGGCAGGCATTCGCGAGGAGAAGGACGCGAGCACCGCAGAGCGCGCACTCACTCTGTGCAACTCCGGCATCGTGGCGTTCCGGTCAGGCGAGACATTGAAGACGCTGCTGGCGCGCATCGGCAACGACAACGCCAAGGGCGAATACTACCTCACCGACGCAGTGTCGCTGGCGCGCGCAGACGGCTTGCATGCACGCGTCGTGTTGTCTAACGCCGAAGAGGTCCTTGGCGTGAACTCACGCGCCGAGCTCGCGGTTGCCGAGGCCGCGATGCAGATGCGACTGCGCAACGTCGCCATGGCGCATGGCGTTACGCTCATCGCGCCCGAGACCGTGTTCTTCAGTTACGACACCGCCATTGGCCGTGACGTGGTGATCCAGCCCAACGTGATCATCGGCCCCGGTGTTACCATCGACGACGGCGCGACCATCATGGGATTTTGTCATTTCGAGAACGCGCGCATCGGACCTGGTGCGACGGTCGGCCCGTTCGCGCGGCTGCGGCCGGGCGCGGAGCTCGCCAAGAATGCCCATGTCGGCAACTTCGTCGAGATCAAGAACGCGCACGTGCACGAGGGCGCCAAAGTTAACCACCTCACCTACATCGGTGACGCAAGCGTGGGCGCGAAGGCTAATATCGGTGCTGGAACGATCACGTGTAACTATGACGGATTCGCCAAACATCGTACCGAGATCGGCGAGGGCGCCTTCATCGGCTCGAACAGTTCGCTGGTCGCGCCAGTCAAGGTCGGAGACGGCGCCTTTGTCGGTTCGGGAAGCGTCGTTACGAAAGACGTGCCCGAGGACGCGCTCGCCGTTTCCCGCGTGCCGCAACAGAACCACGAGGGTTGGGCGGGCAAGGTGCGGGCGCGGCGCACGCGCGACAAGTCCAAATAGGCCGCTTGGGTTTCAGAATTTCAATCGCAATAAAGGGACACAGCTCGTGAGTTGCGACATGCCGTCAGCCCGTTTAGGCAAGAGTTTGGGATCGAGGGAGTAGGGGTCGATGTGCGGCATTGTTGGTGTCCTCGGTAAGGGGCCCGTTGCAGAACTCCTCGTGGACGCGCTGAAGCGTCTCGAATATCGCGGCTACGACTCCGCCGGTGTGGCGACGCTCGAAAACGGGCAGATCGGCCGGCGGCGTGCCGAAGGCAAGCTACGCAATCTCGAAGAACTGCTCAAGGTCGAGCCGCTGCACGGCACCAGCGGTATCGGTCACACGCGCTGGGCCACGCATGGCAAGCCGGTCGAAGCCAACGCCCATCCGCACATGACCGACGACGTCGCGGTCGTGCATAACGGCATCATCGAGAATTTTCGCGAGTTGAAAGCACAGCTCGTGGCGGAGGGGGCGCCGTTCTCAAGCGACACCGACACCGAGGTGATCGCGCATCTCATCACCCGTGAACTGCGCGCGGGTAAAGACCCGGTGGCCGCGGTCTACCAAACGCTCGCGCATCTCCAGGGCGCGTTCGCGCTGGCCATGATCTTCCGCGGTTACGACGACTTGATGATCGTGGCCCGTCAGGGAAGCCCGCTCGCCATCGGCTATGGCGACGGCGAGATGTTCGTGGGCTCCGACGCCATCGCGCTCGCGCCGTTCACCGACCAGGTTGCCTATCTGGAGGACGGCGACTGGGCGGTCATCACCCGCGAAGGCGTCGCCATACACGACCGGCAAGGCCAGTCGGTCGAGCGTCCGGTCGCGAAATCGTTGGCCGCGGGGCTAGTCGTCGACAAGGGCAACTACCGCCACTTCATGGCCAAGGAAATTCACGAGCAGCCCGAGGTCGTCGGCCATACGCTCGCGCATTATCTCGATCTGGCCAACTATCAGGTCTCGCTGCCGGACCTGCCGCTTGACTTCTCGCAAGTGACGCGTCTGTCGCTCTCAGCCTGCGGCACGGCGTTCTATTCCTGCTTTGTCGCCAAGTACTGGTTCGAGCGCTGGGCCAAGCTGCCCGTCGATGTCGATATCGCATCGGAGTTCCGTTATCGCGAGATCGCCATGGACCAAGGCGGTGCGGCGCTGTTCGTTTCGCAGAGCGGCGAGACCGCCGACACGCTTGCTTCGCTGCGCTATTGCCGCGACCAGCGCCAGCACGTGCTCTCGGTCGTGAATGTGCAAGAATCGTCTATCGCCCGGGAGTCCGACGTGGTGCTGCCGACACTGGGCGGACCGGAGATTGGCGTGGCCTCCACCAAGGCGTTCACCTGCCAACTTACGGTGCTTGCCTGTCTTGCCATCGCCGCCGGAAAGGCGCGTGGCGTGATCGGGCCGGAGCTTGAAGCGGAGCTGGTCAAGGCTCTGGTCGAGGTGCCGCGTCACATGGCAACCATCCTGCGCGATGAGACGCCGTATGAGACCTTGGCGCACTCGCTCTCCAAGGCACGCGACGTTCTGTATCTCGGGCGTGGCACGAGCTACCCCATCGCGCTCGAAGGCGCGTTGAAGCTGAAGGAAATCTCCTACCTTCACGCCGAAGGCTACGCGGCCGGCGAGTTGAAGCACGGTCCGATCGCGCTCATCGATGAAGGCGTGCCGGTCATCGTCATCGCGCCGCGCGATAACCTGTTCGATAAGACAGTCTCCAACATGCAGGAGGTTGCGGCGCGCGAAGGTAAGATCATCCTGGTCAGCGATGCGGATCCCACCAGCACCGGCTGCGCCGTTCAGACCATGCTGCGCGTTCCGACGGTGCATCCCTTCGTGACGCCGCTGGTCTACGCGTTGCCAGTGCAGATGATCGCCTACCACACGGCCGTCTTCATGGGGACGGATGTAGATCAGCCCCGGAATCTCGCGAAATCTGTTACTGTGGAATAGTCTACAGCCTCGGATTTGCCCGATTTATTTGCTTGAGCAAGGACATGGCGGATCATCGGAAGTCTTTCCGGCCGCGCGGTCCTGAACATGACCGGCGCTTTTTCCGGCGTGGTCGCATGGGCGCCGCGCTGCTGATCCTTGGTGTGCTGGCCGCCGCGACGCCGGGCGCCGCTCAAGAGCTGGGCCTCAAGCACGGGCAGAAATCGCTCGACTCCGGCAATTACGAGATGGCCGTTCGCCAGTTCTCCGCCACCGTGAATGACAAGGATTCGACGGCGGAACAGGCGGCCAAGGCGCTCTATCTGAGAGGCGTTGCCCTTCGCCGGGGCGGCAACCCTGCACGGGCCATTGCCGATCTCGGCGCCGCCGTATGGCTCGGATTGTCGGGCTCCGACAAAGCCCGCGCCCTCGTGAATAAAGGGCTGGCCTATCGGGCGGTCGGCCTGTCGAGCCAGGCGGAAAATGCGATCGCTCAGGCGCGCCGGGCGTCGGGGCAGGCCAATGAAATATTGGCTCAGGAAAGCCGCATGACCGTCGCCAGCACGAGTTCCTCGCCCATACCCGATGTGGCCGTGGGCGGAAGCGTCTGGGACAGGATCGTGCCGAGTATGCCGAGTTTCGGCTCGTCGTCTTCGTCGAGCAGCCAAACCGCGTCGGCCCCTGCATCGACGCCCGCGCCGCAAGCGGCGGAAGCCGAGACCCGCACCGCCGAAGCGGCCCCGACCACAGGCTGGGGCGCGGAAGTTGCCGATGAATCGGCATCGCAAGGCAGTTCCGTAAGCCGCTGGTTCGGATCGCTCACCGGTGGCAACGCGCCCGCGCCATCCTCAGTGCCGGCGGCGCCAACGGCCTCGCGCACCACCACCGCGCCACCGACAACGACGGCCTCACGGACCACGGCGGCTCCGCCGACCGCCGAGAGCTGGGCGGCGAACACCTCCACGCAAAAAGAGGGTGAGGGCGGCACGGCCGTGGGCCGCTGGTTCTCCCGCCAGACAAGTTCGGCGCCTTCCGCGCCGGCACCGGCCCAGCCGGCGGCCGCGCCACGTGGCAGCGGCTATACGGTTCAACTCGCGAACAGCGGATCTCCGGCCGATGCGCAAGCGCTGTGGAAGAAGGCAAAGTCGTCCAACCCGCAGCTTACCGCCGCAAACCCGCGAATCGAGAGGGTGGAGATCGGAAGCTTAGGGACGTTCTACACCGTCAAGATCGGCCCATACGCGACCTCGTCCGAAGGCACCAAGGTTTGCAACGCCCTGAAACGGCGGGGAACTGACTGTTCGGTGATTTCGCCGGACGGGCCATAGGGCGGCGGAATGAGCGGCGGAAAGCGGACTTGCCAGCGCGCGTGCATTCGGCCATGCCTCATATCTGTAGATTTGCCGTGATAGGAACGGCCGCATAAGAGAACGGCCTTGCCGTCACATCTTTGTTTCCCTGAGACAGTTGAGAGCGAATGACGACCGAGAAAGATAATAACACGGACGAAACCCCCGAGACCGAGGAGCGTCCCGAGGACGACCTCAGCCAGTTTGGCGCGCTCGAGCCGACCTCGTCGCACTTCCTGGCGCGGCTGCGGGGTTACTTCCTCACGGGTCTCATCATCGTCGGCCCCGTGGCCATCACCATCTATGTGGTGTGGTGGTTCATCAACCTGGTCGACGGCTGGGTGAAGCCGCTTATTCCCGAGCAATACCTGCCGGACAATTTTCTGCCGTTCAACGTGCCGGGCGTCGGTCTGATCGTCGGCATCTTTGCGCTGATGTTTGTCGGCGCACTCGCCGCGAACCTGTTCGGGCGTACCATCGTGAGCTACGGCGAGATGATGCTCGATCGCATGCCGGTGGTGCGCGGCGTCTATCGGCTCTTGAAGCAGATCTTCACCACCGTGTTCTCCAAAGCGGGCACAGGGTTCAAGCGCGTGGGACTCATCGAGTTTCCCCGCCGCGGGCTGTACGCAATCGTCTTCGTCTCCGGCGATCCGCCGGCCGAGGTGAAAGGCAAGCTCGACAACGGCGAACTCATGACCGTGTTCATGCCGAACGCACCGAACCCGACCACGGGCTTTGTGCTGTTCATGCCGGCGAAGGACGTCATCCTCCTCGACATGGCCATTGACGACGCGGCCAAGCTGGTGATTTCGGCCGGCCTCGTGGCGCCGCCCCAAGCCAAGCTCAAAGAGCTCGCCGACGCGGCCAAGCACAAGAAGCCGGTCCCTGACGAAGAGCCCGTCGTTTAGACGCAAAGCGCCGCGACGCTAGCCTGCACGCATCAGCCTCACGGCGTCGTCTCGCTCGAACAGATAGAGCAGAAGCCTCAGCCGCGCGCCGTCTTCGCCTTCGAGAGACGGGTTGCGGGAGAGTGTCAGCCGCGCCGCATCCCGCGCGGCCGCCAACAATTCATGATGCTCGGGCAGGGTGGCGATGCGGAACGCGGGCAGGCCACTCTGCCGTGTGCCGAGAACCTCGCCGCCGCCACGTAGGCGCAAATCCTCCTCGGCGATGACGAACCCGTCTTCGGTGTCGCGCATCACGCCCAACCGCTCGCGCGCAACCTCGCCAAGGGGCTGCTTGTAGAGAAGCACACAAGAGGACTCCGCCGCCCCGCGCCCCACGCGCCCGCGCAATTGGTGAAGCTGCGCCAAGCCGAAGCGCTCGGCATGTTCGATGATCATGATCGTCGCGTTCGGCACATCCACGCCCACTTCGATGACAGTGGTCGACACGAGAATGGAAAGATCGCCGGAGGCAAATCGCGCCATCACCGCGTCTTTTTCTTTGCCGGTTAGTCTGCCGTGGACGAGCCCGACCGTGTCCCCGAAGCGGGCGCGCAAGCTTGCATAGCGCTCTTCCGCCGCGGCGACGTCGAGTACGTCGGATTCCTCGACCAGTGGACAGACCCAGTAGACTTGTGCGCCGTCCGAAATCGCGCGCTCGGCCCCATCGGTCACCTCATCGAGACGCTCCAGCGGCACGGTGCGTGTGGCGATGGGTTTGCGGCCCGGCGGCTTCTCGTTGAGCTGCGATACGTCCATGTCGCCATAGCTCGTCAGTAGCAGCGTGCGGGGGATGGGCGTTGCGGTCATCACCAGAAGCTCCGCGCCGGCGCCCGTACCCTTGCCTTGCAGCGCGAGCCGCTGATGCACGCCGAAGCGATGCTGTTCGTCGATGATAACAAGTCCGAGATCGCGAAACTGAATCGCTTCTTGGAACAGCGCATGGGTGCCGATGAGAATGTCGATCTCGCCGGACTGAAGCGCATCGAGGATCGCGGTGCGCGCCGCGCCGCGTTCGCGCCCCGTCAGAATCGCAACGCGCAAGCCCGCCGCCTCGGCCATGGCGGAGATGGTGGCGAGATGCTGGCGCGCCAGAAGCTCGGTCGGTGCCATCAACGCAGACTGTGTGCCGGCTTCCACAGCGTTGGCCATGGCGAGCAGCGCGACGATGGTCTTGCCGCTGCCCACATCGCCCTGCAGGAGACGCAGCATGCGGTTCCCGTCTTCCATATCGGCGTCGATGTCCGCGAGGGCCCGGGATTGCGCGCCCGTCAGCGTGTAGGGCAGTGCATCGACGATGGCCTGCCGCAAACGCCCTTTGGCTTGAAGGCTTCGCCCTGCGCGCTTCTTCAAACGTTGGCGGATGATGGCGAGGGCCAGCTGGTTGGCGAGAAGCTCGTCATAGGCGAGGCGCGCGCGAGCCGGCACGGACGGCGAAAAGTCCGCTTCGCTTTGCGGCGCATGGAGCGCGGCAATCGCATCAGCAAAATCCGGCCAGTCCTGCTTTGCCAGAACTTCGGCGTCGATCCATTCGGGGAGCTCGGGAAGTTGGGTCAGCGCGGCAGTGACGGCCTTGCGCATGGTCGTGTTGGAGATGCCTGCCGTCAGCGGATAGACCGGCTCGATGAGGGGCAGGGAGGCCGCGTTGTCCACGGCAGCCACATGATCCGGATGGCTCATCTGCAGGAGGCCGTCATAAGACTCGAGCTTGCCGGAGATGATCCGGGTCTCGCCGATCGGCAGGAGGCGCTCCAAATATTTGGCATCGGCCCTGAAATAGACGAGCTCGAGCGCGCTCGTGTCGTCCTCGACTAAGATCCGGTAGGGCGCGCGCCGCCCCCGCCGTCCGCCCCCTGGCCGGTGCTCGACAACCTTGACCTCGAGCGTGGCCAACTCCCCGACCCGGGCCTCGGCGATGGACGGCGTCCGGGCGCGGTCGATCAGGCCGACCGGCAAATGCCAAATCAGATCGATGACGTGGGCGTGCGAAGTCTCGGCTCGGGACCCCACGAGCTTGTTGAGCAGGCCCTCGATTCGGGGGCCGACGCCCTTCAGGGCGCGTACGGTGGCGAAGAGAGGAGCGAGCCGGGCGGGGCGCATGATCGCAGTCTAACCCAGCAAAAGGGCCGCACCCTTGACATCGCAAGGGCCGCTCGCTCTAACCCACGACTTAAGATTGGAAGCTTGGATCATGTCGAGTGATCTTGGAATGCGCCGGCGACGGGCGCTGTGGCGGGCGACTCATCGAGGTTCTAAGGAGATGGACTATCTGCTTGGGCGCTTCGCCGAGCAAGCCATCGACAGCATGAATGCCGACGATATTGCCGTGCTGGAACGCCTGATCGACCTGCCGGACCCGCAAATTGCGCTGGCCGTCTACGAGGGAGACACGCTTGGAGCGCGCGACCTCGACGCAATGGTGGTGCATATCCGCCGCCTCCACGGCTTTCCAGAAGCCAGCTAACCGGCGCTGTCATGAGTCTAAAGTCTATGTCTTCACTGCCTGTGGACCGTCTGCTGAAGGACCAGCGCGCCATCGCGGGCGGCGTCCCCGACGGCTTCGACGCGCTTCTTCTGGGCGAACTCGCCCGGCATGCAGGCGCACCGATTCTGCACGTAGCGCGCGACGGCAACAGGCTGGCAACCTTGGAAGAGGGGCTTCGCTTCTTCGCGCCAGACGTGACGGTATTCAGTTTGCCGGCCTGGGACACCGTCCCGTACGACCGCGTCGCGCCGAATGCGGAGATCATCGCGGAGCGGATCGAAACGCTCGCCGCGCTCACCGACCGGGCGCAAGACGACACGAGCCCGTTAGTGTTGCTCACGTCGGTCAATGCCGTGGTTCAGCGCGTGCCGCCGAGGAGCTTCATCGAAGGCGCAAACCTGAAGCTGCAAGCCGGCCAAGTCATGAGCATGCAGGCGCTGATCGAGCGTCTGGAATCATCAGGCTATGTGCGCTCGGGCACCGTCACCGATCCCGGTCAATACGCGGTGCGTGGCGGTATCCTCGATCTCTATCCGCCAGGCGGACAGCCGGTCCGTCTGGATTTCTTCGGCGATACGCTGGAGTCACTCCGTGCGTTCGATCCGGAAACCCAGCGCACCGAGTCGCGGCTGGAGGCGGTCCACTTCTTGCCGATGAGCGAGGTAGCGCTGACGCCCGACGAGCGGCGGCACTTCCGCCAACGCTATGTGGAACTGTTCGGCACCGTAAAAGGTGACGACCCGCTCTATGAAGCGATCTCGGCCGGCCACCAACATCAAGGCATGGAGCATTGGCTGCCTCTGTTTCACGATTCTCTAGTCACCGTGTTCGATTATCTGCCCGGCGCCGTGGTGACGCTCGACCCGCTTTCCGACGATGCGCGGGCGAGCCGCTTCGAACAGATCGAAGACCATTACGATGCCCGCGCCGCTGCACTGGAACGCAAGGCCTTTGGCGCGCCGCCCTATCATCCGGTGCCGGCGGACAGCATGTTCCTCACCGAGGACGCGTGGCAGGGGCTTCTGCACGCCGCGCCCCATGTCATCGCCTTCGATACGTTCGAGCGGCCACAGGAGAGCGACACCAACATCGTCTCCTTTGGGGGCCGTAAGGGACGGTCCTTCGCGCCCGAGCGCCAAACCGAAGGCAGCAACGTCTTCGATGCGGTGGTGGCCCATGCCAAGACGCTCATTGCTGGCAAGCGGATCGTCATTGTCTCCTGCTGGAGCGTCGGCGCGCGCGAGCGTCTCGCCACGCTGCTCACCCAACATGGCCTCGAGGACACCGTTCGCGTTGAGACTTTTGCTGAGGCCGTTGCCGCGCCGGCGCAAGCGACCGCCGTTGCCGTCCTGCCGCTCGAGGCCGGCTTCGAGGCACCCGGTATCGCTGTCATTGGCGAGCAGGACATTCTCGGCGATCGCTTGGTGCGCAAATCGAAGGTCAAGAAGGCGAGCGATGCGCTCACCGAAGCCTCGAGCCTTACCGTGGGCGATCTGGTCGTCCATGCCGATCACGGCATTGGCCGTTTCGTCGGGCTGTCGACCATCGAGGCTGCGGGCGAGCCGCATGATTGTTTGGAGCTGCATTATCACGGCGGCGACAAGCTCTATTTGCCGGTCGAGAATATCGAGCTCTTAACGCGTTACGGCTCCGACGAAGCGGGTGTCGTCTTGGACAAGCTCGGCGGCGTGGCCTGGCAGTCGCGCAAAGCCAAGCTCAAGCAGCGCATCCGCGACATGGCGGAGAAGCTGATCAAGGTGGCTGCCATGCGCGAGCTGCGCAAAGCGCCCGTGCTCAGCCCGCCGGACGGAACCTATGACGAGTTCTCCGCGCGCTTTCCTTATGAGGAGACCGAAGACCAAGTCACCAGTATCGATGCGGTGCTTGAGGATCTTGCCAGCGGCCGTCCCATGGACCGGCTCATTTGCGGCGATGTCGGCTTCGGCAAGACGGAAGTGGCGTTGCGCGCAAGCCTCATCGCCGTGCTTGCCGGCAAGCAGGTTGCCGTCGTGGTGCCGACGACGCTGCTCGCGCGTCAGCATTTTCATACTTTCACTGAGCGCTTTCGGGGTTTTCCGGTACGGATCGCGCAAGCCTCGCGCCTCGTGAGCCAAAAGGAACTTTCCGACGTCAAGACGGGACTGAAGGACGGCGATATCGACATTGTCATCGGCACCCACGCGCTGCTGGGCAAGTCGATCGGGTTTGCCGATCTCGGCTTGCTCATCGTGGACGAGGAACAGCATTTCGGCGTGAAGCACAAAGAGCGGCTGAAGCAGCTCCGCGAGGACGTGCATGTGCTGACGCTGACGGCGACGCCGATCCCGCGCACGCTGCAATTGGCGCTGTCCGGCGTGCGCGAGATGTCGCTGATCTCCACGCCGCCGGTCGATCGTCTTGCCGTGCGTACCTATGTCACGCCGTTCGATCCCATGACCTTGCGCGAGGCGCTGCTGCGCGAGCGCTTCCGCGGCGGTCAGACGTTCTTTGTGGTGCCGCGCATCTCCGACCTGGACGATGCGGCTGCATTTCTCCAAGAGCACGTGCCGGAGCTGAAGGTCGCCCGCGCGCATGGGCAGATGCCGAGCAGCGAACTCGATCAAGTGATGAACGCGTTCTACGACCGGCAATACGATGTGCTGCTGTCGACCTCCATTGTCGAAAGCGGTCTCGACATTCCGTCGGCCAATACGCTGATCGTCTACCGCGCGGACCGTTTCGGCCTGGCGCAGCTCTATCAGTTGCGCGGGCGGGTGGGGCGCTCGAAGATCCGCGCCTACGCCTATTTCACCATTCCCGCCGATGCGCGCATCACGCCCGCCGCGCAGAAGCGTCTCAAAGTGCTTCAGTCGCTCGACACGCTGGGCGCCGGCTTCATCCTGGCGAGCCACGACCTCGACATTCGCGGTGCGGGCAATCTTCTCGGCGAGGAACAGTCCGGCCATATCCGCGAAGTGGGCTTCGAGCTCTATCAGTCCATGCTGGAAGAGGCGGTGGCAGCCTTGAAGGGTGGCGAGGGTGTGATCGAGGATCAGTGGAGCCCGCGGATCAATCTGGGCACCGCGGTGCTGATTCCGGAAGACTACGTGCTCGACCTGCAAGTGCGGCTTGGACTTTATCGCCGCTTGTCGGGCGTGGAGACGGCGGAAGCGATCGAAGGGTTTGCCGCGGAGTTGATCGACCGCTTCGGTCCGTTGCCGGAGGAGGTGCGGCATCTGCTCGACGTACTGGAGATCAAGGGGCTCTGCCGCCAAGCGGGCATCGAGCAGATCGATGCGGGGCCGAAGGGCGCCGTCATCGCCTTCCGCAACAATGCGTTTGCCAATCCGGAAGGGCTGATCAAATTTATCGGCGAGCACGCCAAGCAAGTGAAGATGCAGCCCGACCACAAGCTGATCTTCTACGCCAACTGGCCGGACGCCGAGGACCGGTTGAACGGCGCGCGGGATCTCTTAAAAGCGCTCGCCAAGATCGCCGGCGCCGTCAAGGAAGCGGCTTAGGCGCGCGCCGTACTACACCTGCCGCAAGATCTCCTCGCGCAGAATGTTGCCGTCCGCATCGCGCGGGATGTCTCGCACCACCAGAAGCTTGTCGGGGAATTTGTAGGGGGACACGCCGCGCTCGATGAGGAAGCGGTGCAGCGCTTCGAGCGACACCGGCACATTGGGCGAGGGCGCCACCGCGCCGAACAGCCGGTCGCCGACGACCGGGTCGGGCAGGGTGAAACACGCCGCATCGAGAAAACCGGGAAAGGCCTGATAAAGCCCGTCGAGTTCTGCCGCCGCGATGGTGAAGCCGCCGTGATAGATAAGCGCGGGATCGCGCACGATCCGTACGCGACCGTCGTCCACGGTGCCCCGTAAGCCCGAGGCAACGAAATTATCCGCATCGCGCGTGGCAGGACCGTTCGCGCCGCCTTCGGGTACAACTGGCCCGCGGATCAGGAGATCGCTCGTATTGCCGGCAAGCTTCGTTTCGAGGAACATGGTGCCGCCGCCGTCCTCGCCGAGTTGGATCGGTCCGTAGGGCAGCGACGCGCGGGATTCGTCTCCCTCCGTCGCCAGCAGCAGGCTGGCGAGATCGCCGAGCGGGTAGACATCGAAGACCGGCCGGTCGGTGGCCGGGGAGGCGGGTGTGGCGCCGTCGGCAAGTTCCGGCACCGACCACACGCGGCCCACGCGCCGTAAGCGGCATCGTGTCTCTTCGAACAGGCCGTCCTTGGCCAGCTCATCCAGGATCGCGCCCGGAACCGCCGTCACTGTCGCGCCCGACGTCACCACCTGCTGCACGAACGTTCCGTAATCGAAGGGGTGATGCTGCACCAGCGTCGCGCCGCCGATCAGCCAAGGCGCGAGCCCGAGCCCTAAGCCAATGGGGCCAGTGAACGGATAAGCGTTGAGGATGGTGTCACTCCGGTCGAGCGACAAGGACAGCACCGCCATGGCGCCTTGGGCGAGAATTTCGTCTTCGTAGCGGAACAGCGGCACGAGCGATGCGTCCGTGCGCGCGCTGAAAGTGATCATCGACGGCCCGCGCGTCGCGCGCGGCGGCGCAACCTTGCCCCGCTCCGCTGCCATGGCGTCGTCGAGGGATATGACGCCGTCGGGGAGGTTGTCACCGAACCCGAGCACGAAGCGCACCGAAAGCCGCGTGGCGGCGACATCGCGCAGCGTCTCGGCGGGCTTGTCATCTGCAAAACGCGAGATGCCGACAAGCGCCTTGGGCTCGATCGCATCACAAACGCGCGCCAGCTCCATCGGTCGCCACAACATGGGCACGATGGCCACGGTGAGCCCGGCACGCCATGCGCCAAGGATCGCAAGCGGCGCTTCGACAAAATTGGGCAGTTGCAGAACGATGCGGTCGCCTGAATCCAAGCCCAACCCGATAAAGACGCGTGCCAAGGCATCGACCGCCTCGTCGGCGTCCGCATAAGCCAGCGGGCGCACCTTCGACTGTGCCAGCATTTGTCGGTTCGGCGGATCGATGAGCGCGAGTGCATCGGACTTTTGGCGCGCGCGCCGCCGCAATAACCCATCGGCCGTGATGGGACCGCTATCGTCGAACGTCTCGACGTCGTGGGCTGGGGCGGTGCTCATGCGTTCCGGCTCATGGCTTGGCAGGTTCTCCGTCAGTGCCCGCTGGATCATGCCACCATGCTCCAATCTGATAGCCATAGAGCGGCGTCTTCTCGGGCCGCTTTAGTGAGCGCCAATAAGCGACCCACTGCTTGGGTAGATAGAACAACGGCACCACATAGTCACCGGAAAGCAGCACACGGTCGAGAGCCCGCACCGCCGAAACAAAGTCTTCGCGGGTTTCCGCGGCAAGCATTGCCCTGATCATGGCGTCCACGGCTTCGTTCTCGATGCCCGCGAAATTGAACGAGCCTTCCGTCTTGGCGGCCTTGCTGCCGAATCGGAATGACTGCTCGTTGCCCGGCGAGAGCGAGGCGCCCCAATAATTCGGGATCATGTCGAAGTCGAAGGTCTGCTTGCGGCGCTGATACTGAGCGGAGTCGACGGGGCGGATATGCGCCTCGATGCCGACCCGCTTTAAGGCGCGCGCATAAGTCAGCAACAGACGTTCCTGTCCGCGCGATCGGGAAAGGATCTCGAAGGTGAAAGGTTCGCCGGTTTCCGCATTGACGAGCGTGCCGTCCTTGACGACCCAGCCGGCTTCTTCGAGCAGCTTCAAAGCTGCCACGCGGCCGTCGCGGTTTTGTCCCGTGCCGTCGGTCATGGGGACAGCGTAGGTCCCGTCCATGATCTTAGGCTGCACGGCGTCGGGGTAGGGCGCGAGCAGGGCCCGCTCTGTCTCGTCGGCCGGGCGGTCATGGGAGGACAGTTCCGAGCGCGCGAAATAGCTCTCCACCGGCGCGTACAGGCCGTGATAGAGGTTCCGGTTCACCCACTCATGGTCGAACAGCAGGATGAGCGCCTGGCGCACGCGCGGGTCTTTGAAGAGAGGCCGGCGCGTGTTGAAAACGAGTGCCGACATGCCGGCGGGTGTTTCGATCGGCAGCGCTTCCTGAACCACGCGCCCCACGCTTAGCGCAGGAAAACGATAGCCGAGCGCCCAGCGGGTGGGGTCGCGTTCGTTGCGAAGCTCGACCAAGCCGGACTTGAAGGCTTCGAACATGGAGCCCGCGTCCCGGAAGTAGTCGATGCGGACCTCGTCGAAATTGTAGAGCCCGCGATTGACCGGCAGGTCCCGGCCCCAATAGTCCGGGTCGCGCTTATAGGTGATGCTCTTGCCCGGATCGACCTCGGCCACGATGTAGGGTCCGCTGCCCACGGGCGGCTCCAGCGTCGTCTTTTCGAAGGTCTCGGGCGTGAGCAGATGACGCGGGAGCACGGGCATCAGCCCCATGATCAGCGGCATTTCCCGGTCGCCCGAGCCGTCGAAGGTGAAGCGGACCTTATGGTCGCCGGTCTTCTCCACCGCCTTGACCTTCTTGTAGTAGGAGCGGTGGTTGGGCCGCCCGCGATCCCGCAACACCGCGTGGCTGAAAATGACGTCGTCCACCGTGATTGGCGTCCCGTCGGAGAACCTGGCCTTCGGGTTCAGCGTGAACTCGACCCAGGTCCGGTCGGGGGGCGTCTCCACCGCTTCTGCGATCAGCCCGTACAGGGTGAACGGCTCGTCATAGGCCCGTGCCATAAGGCTTTCGTAGACATATTCGCGCATTCCGTCGGCCACACCGCCCTTCACGATGAAGGGATTGAGACTGTCGAATGTCCCCTGTTTGGCGAACCGGGCGGTTCCCCCTTTGGGAGCGTCCGGATTGGCATAAGAAAAATGCGTAAAATCAGATACTTCCGCCGGCTCTCCATGCATGGCGAGTCCAGGCACCGGTTCTGCCCGTCCGTGGCCCGGGTGCAGCGCCAATCCTAGGATGAGAACAAAAATTGGGGCTTTCAACGCGGACCCGGCATGGCTATAGATGCCCTCAAATCGAAGCATGGGAAAAGGTAACATCCCTGGCGGGACAAACGACGCCACAGCGGGCTTCCATCCAAGGAAAAAGGTTGGGACGCCGATCGCGGCGCCTGAAAGTCCCGCAAGCAAGGCTGTCAGCCACGTCTACGCCGCATTTCGGGTATTGACCCTTAAGTATGAGGGAGCGGGCACGGGGCGTCTGGTAAGACCAGCCCAGCTCGCCAAGAATGAGGAAAGGTCGATAGATGATCGGGTCCAAGGAACGATGGAATAGCCTTTGCCGCGGCGTGGGACGCTGGACGTTAGGCGTGGGCGCTTGCGCGCTTGCCCTGGCCGTTGTCGTGCCCATGGCCTTGGCCCAGCAAGCCCAACCCAAGTCTTCGGCGGCACCGAAGAAGGCGCCGGCCACTCCAGCGTTGCCGCCGACGGCACAAGTGGGCCAGGACGCATGGGTCAAGCTTTGCATGAAGAACGAGCAGACCGCCAGCAAGCAGATCTGCCTGATCAACCATGAAGGGCTTGAGCCGAACACCGGCATGGTCTTGATCGCCGCTGCGGTACGCAAAGCCGAAGGCGACGACAAGCAGCAGCTCCTCATCCGGGTGCCGACGGCCTATGCGCTGGTCATGCCCGCTGGCGTGCAGCTCCGGATCGACGAAGAGCAGCCAATCCAGCTGCAGTACTCGATCTGCTTCCCGACCAGCTGCCAGGTGCAGATGGAGCTGACGGACGAACTCTACAAGAAGATGCGCGCCGGCAAGCAGATGGTCGTGGCTGCCATGAACATTCAGCAGAAGACGATGGGCTTCCCCGTACCGCTGACCGGTTTCAGCAAGGCTTATGACGGGCCTCCAGTCGACAATCAGAAGTACGAGGAGCAGCGCCGCAAGCTGATGGAGATGTTCCGCAAGCGGCAGGCAGAGCTCGCCGCCAAGGCCAAGCAAGGCCAAGCACCCGGTGCGCCGGGGCAGGCGCCAGCGCCGGCCAACGCGACGGCACAGCAAAAGGCACCGCCGACGCGCTAGGCATAAGGCCAATCGCGAAAGATCAAGACAAAGGCCGCGCCGGATTTCCGGGGCGGCCTTTCTTTTTGCGGCAGGGGCGCGAACCGTTCGGCAGCGGCGCCTTAGTGTTCCTGCAAGAAGCGGAACCGGTACACGCCGTCTCTCAAATCCTCGAACAGCTCCGGCACTTGTGGATGGCGCAAAGGTTCGTCGGAGGCATCGGGCAGGAGATTTTGCTCCGACACATACGCGATGTACTCCGTGTCGGCGTTCTCGGCGAGCAGGTGATAGAACGGCTGGTCCTTGGTCGGCCGAACGTCCTCAGGAATGGAGGCGTACCACTCTTCAGTGTTTGAAAATGTCGGATCGACGTCGAAGATCACCCCACGAAACGGGTAGAGCCGATGGCGCACAACTTGCCCGATCTGATATCTGGCATTGCGGACTGTAGACATGACGAACGACACCTGTCCCCGAGACTTTGTGAAGATAAGATCGCGGCCCCGAGAGGCTGTCAACGCAGATAACGCTAGATTTTAGGACCAACGGCGGTTGGACCACATGAACTGTTCGGGCGTCTCGCGTATCCACGCCTCGAAATAGCGCTGGATCGCCGCCGTGATGGATCGGATGTCTTCCGCTTGGTTGCTCGTGCGCGGAATGTGGAGTTCGTTCACGTTGACATCGAACACGGACCGGTTGCCAATACGTACGCATCGGCCAATCCAAATGCGCGCGCCAACCCGCCGCGCGATCATCGCGGCGATGGGCATGCTCTTGGCGGGATGTCCAAAGAAGGGCACGGGTATGCCGTTGGCGTCGTAGAGGTCCGATATAAAGCCGAGCCGGCCGCCTTGGCGCACATAGTCCATGATCAGACGCGCGGTCTTCTGTGTCTCGTCCTCACCGGCGGTGCGTCCGCGGCCGAACAAGCCGCCAGGATAGAGGTTCTCGCGCTGCCCGCGTAGATAACGGTCGACATACGGGTTCTTCACCTGACGGTAGACACCAGCGGGCCTCACCCCGGCCATGGTCACGGGCCACATGCCGAGCTCCCAGTTACCCATATGCATGGTGACGATCAGCGCCGGGCCCATCTTGTTTTTGTAGCGCTGGACCCAGTGACCGTTCGTCACGTGCAGGCGCCCCGGGTCTTTGATGATCCTGTCGATGTTCATGGTCTCGACCATGACGCGGCCGAGATTGTCCCAGGCGGCCAGCGCGATGCGCTCGCGTTCCTCCGGCGACTTCTCCGGGAAAGCCCGCTCCAGATTGGCCAGCGCCCGGGCGTGCCGCCGGTTGCGCTTGCCGAGAAAGCGCCAGAAGAAGGCGGAGATGTTGCACGCGATATCGAGCGGGCACAGGCGCACCATGCCGATCAGAAAGCGCAAACCCGCATATTCGAGCCGGTAGCGCAGATCGAGCATGAAAGGCAGATTGTAAGCGTTGGCCAAGGAGGCGTCCTTCGCGTGATCTTGTGGGTGGCCTTGAGCGTTGAGAGACCATCCTCATGGCCAAACTGAGCTATGGCGTCAAGCGTCGCCCGGTTGCGGGCACCCCGTCAGGCCGCCGGCCGCATGAGGGAGGGCAGGGCCGAGGGCGGCTCAAGTCCCACCCGCATGACCAGCCGGCGCAAAGGCGCGAAGGCGTTGAGCCCGGCCATAAAGACGCCGCGGGCCGCTTGCACGGGCAGGAGCCCGGTCAGCAGTGACCGGTTCAGGAGGTCGACGCCGACGGACCGCGAGAGCACGTCGAGCTGCCGGGCACGGGCAAATTCGGTCAGAGCCGCCAATCCGCCCGGATCTTGGCCTCGTGCGAGCGCTCGCGCCACGCAGTCGGCAAGTGCGGCGGCGTCCCGGAGCCCCAGATTGAGCCCCTGCGCCCCGATGGGCGGCATGACATGCGCCGCCTCGCCGATCAGGGCCGTGCGGTTGTGGGCGAGCTGCTTGGCGGTAAGCCCGGCCACGGGGAAGCTCGCGCGTGGGCCTGACGAGGTCACTGGGCCCAGCGTGTCTCCGAGCCGGGTCTGGAGACCGGCGGTGAACTCGGCGTCGTCGCAGGCCATGAGTGCGTCCGTCTCAGAGGGGGAGCCGATCCAGATCAGCGCCGACTGTAGCGGGTCCGGCATCGGCACCGTCGTCAACGAGCCGTGCTCTTTATGGAACTCGGTGGAGACGCCGTCATGCGGACGCGCGTGATGGAAGCTTGCGGCAATAGCGCCTTGATCGTAGCGCCATACGCGCGTCTCGATGCCCGCCGCTTCGCGGCAGACCGACCGCCGTCCGTCCGCACCGGCGACAAGCCGGGCCGTGACCGTGCCGTTGCTGCTTAAGGTCAGCCGCGCCGACGCATCGTCATGTTCGATCCTTTCGACGCTCTCGGTGATGAGCGTGGGCCCCGTGTCTCGGGCGCGGGCATAGAGAGAGGCTGTCAGTGCCGCGTTGGGAATGTTGTAGCCGAAGGCGGGGAGATCGAGGTCGCTGGCCTTGAAGGCGATGTCCGGAGACCGCACCAAGCTCTGCGATGCATCAACAATGCGGACGACCTTGAGCGGTGCGGCGACCCCCTGAAGCGTCTCCCAGACGTCGAGCCGCTTCAGGAAATCGACCGAACTGGTCAGAAGCGCCGCCGTCCTCGTGTCTTGCTGCGCCGTGCTCGGTTTGGGCGGCTCAGGGCCAATCAGCACCACATCGGCGCCGACATGGGCGAGCGCCAGGGCCGCGGCAATGCCGGCGGGGCCGGCCCCCACCACGGCGACGTCGCATAAAATGTCTTGTGGTTTGTCTTGCGTTTTGTCGCCGCTCATAGGCTCGTCCAACCGTCCACGATACTCTCGTGTTAGCCTAGCCCGGTTCGAAGATCGCCGCCATCAAGGCCGACAACGCCCCAAATGCTCAAGGATCGCTCCCGAACGCTTGGTATTGCCGTCTTCTTGACGCTATCCTTTCTCTCGGCGCTGCCGCTTGCGCTGATGTCGCAGCCAGGCCACGCCGGGGACGAGGCGGGCCCCACCGTGTTTGCCGCGGCCAGCCTGAAGACCGCCCTCGATGCGGTGGCCGGCGACTGGCAAACGAAGACAGGCCGGAAGCCGGTGATCGCGTATGCGGCAACGCCCGCGCTGGCCAAGCACATCGAGCAGGGCGCAGAGGCCGACATCTTTATCTCCGCCGATCAGGCGTGGATGGACTATGTTGCCGACCGGGGCCTGATCGTGCCCAAGAGCCGTTTCGACCTCCTTGGCAACCGGCTGGCCCTAATCGCCCCAAAGGACTCGGAAATCAGCATTCGCGCCGAGCCGGTGTTTCCGCTCGCTGAGCTCCTAGGCGATGGCCGCCTGGCCATCGCCGGGGTGGACGCGGTCCCGGCCGGCAAATACGGCAAGGCGGCGCTTGAGAGCCTCGGGGTCTGGGACACGGTCAAAGACAAGCTCGCGCAGTCGGAGAATGTGCGGGGGGCCTTGCGGCTCGTGGCCCGAGGCGAGACGCCGCTCGGCATCGTCTACGCCAGCGATGCCGCGGCCGATCCGACCGTCAAGATCGTCAGTCTCTTTCCGGAGCACACCCACAAGCCGATTGTTTATCCGGCGGCGCGGCTCAGAACGGCCGGATCGACGGACGGGGAGGGGTTTCTCGCTTTTCTGCGGAGCCCGGAGGCTGCGGCGCGACTCGCGCAGTTCGGCCTTGCTGCAGTCGCGAAAGTGCAGAACTAATGTCAGCCTACGCCCCAGCCTGGAGCACCTGGCCGCAAGCTCCAAGAGGCGCCGTGGACCAGGTTTACGCCTGTCCCGAAAGCGGCGCGCAAGAGGCAAGCGTTTTCCAGTTTTGTCAGGCCTCTAGCGCCACGAGCTGCCCGCAAGGCTCATGGGGGCGCCGTCCTGCTACCGATGCCTGGCGTGGCCAATTCGCAACAGTCGGGCCCCGAAATCCTACGCGTCGTTCAACTGTCACATGCCCGTCATTGGCCAGGAAATAGAACGGTATGGGTCGCTCACGGCAACGCGAGCGGAACGGTTTTAATGGGAGCCAGCGAATGCTCCCAGCTAACAGACGAACAGGACAGGCAACCTCAAACAGAGTGGAGAAGGGGTCATGATCGGGGGACTTAAGAAAACCAGTTGTTATTTGCTCGCCGGCGCTGCTGCGCTGGGCGTTCTCATTTCCGGCGCACCGGCCGTGAAAGCACAAGGGCTCACGGAAGCGCAATACCAGCGCTTGAAGCGCGAGTTGAAGGATGAGCTCGCTCAGGACAGCGACGTTGACATGAAGGTCAAGTGGAAGGGCGCTCCGACGATCTCGAGCCGCGATGGCAAGTTTAGCTTCAAGGTCGGCGGCCGTCTGCAGCTTGACTACAACAGCATCAATCAGGATCGGCGGATCACCGGCGACCCGGACGTGAATGCTTGGGAAGCCCGCCGGGCTCGTCTGAACGTGTCCGGTCACGTCTGGTATGACTGGGACTACAAATTCGAAGTCGATTTCGCCGGCAGCGACGTGAGCGTCAAGGACGCCTATATGGCGTATTCAGGTTTTGGCGATTGGCACAATTTCAAGATCTTGTTCGGTCAGTTCAAGCTGGCCAACACGCTTGAGGGCTACACCAGCTCGCGCTTTATCACCTTCATGGAGCGGGCCGCCTTCATCGAGGCCTTTGATGCTGAGCCCCGCCGGTTGGGTGTCGGCATCCATGCCGGTAGCAACGACGACTTCGGCTGGTCGTTCCAGACAAGCTACAATGGCAACGCGATTGGTGCCGAAGATATTAGGTACCCCAGCGAAAATCTCTTTGCCGTTCGCGGTACGATCGCGCCCGTCAACACCGACGAAGCTGTCATCCACTTGGGCGGTAGCTATCGTCACCGCAACGCTGGCTCGGACGATGGCCCGACCGCGGACCTCTACGATTACAGGGCACGCGGGGCCAATCTTCATTTGGCCGACCGTTTCGTCGATACGGAGGATCTTGGCGAAGCCGACGATTACTGGGGTCTTGAAGGTGCGGCTGTGTGGCGACGCTTCTCGGTCCAGGGTGAGTATGCGGAGCTGACGCCAACTGTTCCGACCTACATCACCTCGATGACGACCCGCAGCATCAACCCCACGTATAACGGTTGGTATGCCTACGGTTCGTTCTTCCTGACCGACGATTCGCGGGCTCCCGGATATAGTGCAAAGAAAGGCGCATTCGGTCGCGTTAAGCCGAAGAACCCGTTCTTCAACGGCAGTGGCGGGTGGGGCGCTTGGGAGATCGCCGGTCGCTATGACACGGTGGACCTTGGTTCCGACGCCTCCGCGCTTACCGATGCCGGGCACGATTGCGAAGAGTGCGGCGATCAAGGAACCTGGCTGATCGGCTTGAACTGGTACCCGACGTCTTACACGCGGCTGATGTTCAACGTCACCAGCTCCGATATTGGCGGCGTGTTCGACGTCAACGACGGTGCCACGATCGATGGCTTCGGTATGCGTGGTCAGATCGACTGGTAAGACCGAGACGAAAGCGAACAAAATAAAAAATAGTCCCCTTTGCCTGAACTGCCGCCGCCCATGTCCCGGGCGGCGGCATTTTTTGTGGGGCCCAGTGTAGGCGACAGGCGGAGCCGCATGGTGCAAGATCGGTCCGGTGACGGACAACCGGGAAAAGACGCTTCCGTGCCGGCTGCGCGCCGTCTCGGTGCATGTGCTGACCGCGATTGGCGCCGTGCTGGCGCTCTTTGCGCTGCGCGCCGCCCATGACGGCGATTGGCGGACGATGTTCGTTTGGCTCGGGATCGCGCTCTTTATCGATGCGATCGACGGTCCGCTGGCGCGTCTTTACAATGCCAAGACGGTCCTGCCGAGGTTTAGCGGCGAACGGCTCGATCTGATCGTGGACTATCTCACTTTTGTAGCCATCCCGGCCTTCGTGTTGACCGAGGCCGACATTCTGCCCGAGGCATTCCGTATCCCTGCGGCGATCGGCATTCTCCTATCGGGCCTGTTCCACGTCTCCGACGTTCACAGCAAGACGAAGGAGGGGTTCTTCGTCGGCTTCCCCGCCATCTGGAACATCGTGCTGCTCTATCTTTTCGTGCTCGGACTGCCGCCCTATGGGGCGCTGGCCGTTGTCGCGTGTCTCGTGGTGCTGACCTTCGTGCCGATCCTCTACGTGCATCCGTTCCGCGTGGTGGGCCTGCGCATCCTCACCGGGCTCGTGGTTCTCGCCTGGGCCGTCGTCGCGGCGATCGCCATTGCAAATCCGTTCCCTTCGGCCCTTTGGGTCCAGATCACGCTGCTGGCCGCCGCGGCCTATTGCGCGGCCGTGGGGCTGTGGAGTTGGCTCCGCCGCGCGGCATGAGGCAAAACGATGATCCACAAAAGCGTTGACCCAAGACCATGGACCAGAGCGGCGCTCTAAGCTAATTAGCTTCCAACAGTCCGCCGCCGAGACCCGCGCCATCCGACCATGACCCTTGTCGAGTTTCTGACCGACCCCGCCATTTGGGCGAGCTTCATTGCCTTGAGCGCGATGGAGATCGTGCTCGGCATCGACAACGTCGTCTTTATCTCGGTGATGGTGCAGCGCCTGCCCAAGTCGCAGCAGAAGCGCGCGCGGCAGATCGGGCTGTTCCTGGCGCTCATCTTCCGCGTCATCATGCTGGTGTTCATCACGTGGTTCATCCACATGACCACGCCGATCTTCACCGTCGGCGAGTATGCCTTCTCCTGGCGTGACCTGATCCTCTTGGCCGGTGGCCTGTTCCTGCTGGTGAAGGGGACCCGCGAGATCCATGACGCCATTGAAGGCGAAGAACACGAAGGGGCCGCGAACCCCGTCGTTCAGTCGATGTCCGCCGCCATCGTGCAGATCGCCATCATCGACCTCGTGTTCTCGGTGGATTCGATCATCACCGCCGTGGGCATGGCCGATCATGTGGAGGTCATGATCGCGGCCGTCGCCGTCGCCATTCTGGTGATGTATCTCGCCTCGGGGCCTGTGGCGGCGTTTATCGAACGTCACCCGACCACCAAGATGCTGGCGCTGTCGTTCCTGCTGCTGATCGGCGCGGCGCTCGTGGCCGACGCGTTCCACTTCCACATCCCGCGCGGGTACATCTACTTCGCCATGGCCTTCTCAGCCGGTGTCGAGATCGTCAACGTGCTGGCGAGCCGCAAGCGGCGGAAAACGCGCGAGGCGGGCAAGAAAGAAAAACGGGCCGCGAAGGGCTAGCAGGCGCCCAAAAAGCCCGCATTCGCGCCATTTAACTTTGTCACGCAATTCCCTTGGGTTAGCCCAAAATTGAACATGTTTCCGGAGCGTTCTCCTACCCATGTCAGTTTCAAGACACCATATGAGGTCCTTCGGACCTCGAACGTCATGAGGATGCGATGAAGACCGGAGCACTACTTTTGGCCGCTTGTGTCGGCCTTTCGGCGACGGCGGCCTTCGGTGCAGAACCCGTCAAACTTTCGGGCGATGTCCTGCGCAAAGCCATCAGCGGCAAGACCGTTTATCTCAAGATTTCCGGATTCGAGATCCCCATCAAATATGCGTCCAATGGCCGGATGACCGGCAAGATGGGAACAGTCGCGGCCAGCTTCGCCAAGGGCGACGGCGCGGCGGATTCGGGAAAGTGGTGGGTCGCGAACGACCAGCTTTGCCAGAAGTGGACGAGCTGGATGGACAGTAAGCAATATTGCTACAAGCTCAGCCGCCGCGGCGGGACCGTGCATTGGGTCCGCAGTGACGGCCGCTCAGGCACGGCACGGATCGCCGGCTAGAAGCACGCGCCGCGACGCCACGTAGAATAATGATGAAGCCGCCCGCCCGGGGCGGCTTCGTTCGTTTCGGGGACGGGAGCAGAGCAGGGCGCTTCTTTTTTGTGCATTCGGCAAAGACTCTTGTGGACGATGCTTCGGTTGTAATCCGGATGTCGCATCGCGCCGTCTAACTCATCGCGAGCGAACGATTTGTCGCGTTGAGTGGCAGACGTTGAACGTTGTAGGCGTACGTGATGACTGGCGACTCCGAACATATTGAAGTGCTGCGTTGCGGCCCTCGTTCCTGGAACGAGTGGCGCGCCGAAAATCCATCGATCGTTCCCAACCTGGTTGGCTTGGCTCTCAGTATTGGCGATCGCCAGATGGGTCCGATCAACGGCGGACCGATCAATCTGGCGCATGCGCGCCTTCGGCACGCCTTTTTGCGTTTCGCTACGCTGACGGGCGCAGATCTCGTAGGTGCGGATCTTGCCGATACCGACCTGCGTGAGGCACGGCTCGAGGGCGCCAATCTTTCCGGCGCGGATTTGAGCGATGCCGATCTGACGGGCGCCGATTTGTCGGACGCCAATCTCGCGAGCGCCAATCTGTGCGGCGCGGATCTGTCAGGTGTGCGCAACGTGACCCTCGAGCAGCTTCATGCCGCCGAAGGGGACAAGACCACGGTGCTGCCTGCGTCCATGGATCTCCCGCTGATCTGGACCGTCGGACAGTCAGAGGATGCAAAGCCTGCCGTCGCGCGGCCGGCACCGCGTCGCGAGCCTCAGGAGCAGATCGTGGTGCCGGCGCCCAACTTCTTGCCGCCTGAGCCCGCGCCGGAACCTGCGCGTGTTCAACACGAACGCGCACCTGCGCCCGTTGAGGCCGCGCCGCGCCGCGCCGCGCCCGTGCCTGCTCGGAAGCCTGCGCCGCCCATCGTGCGGCCGCCGCTTCGCCAGGATGACCGCCATGCGGAGGAGCCAAGCGAAGCGAGCCGGCACACGACCTGGCTCGTCGGCGGCCCCCGTGGCATTGGCCGTCCGAGGCGGGATGAACCCTCCGCGAGTGAGTCGGGCAGCTAGCGCGTCCAAGGATAAACATTCCTACGCCAATTGGTTTGTCACGCTCCTGCGCCAAGACTAGAGTCGAGGCAGGGAGGAAGCGATGATGTCCAGGCTGGGCAGCCCAAAGGGACTCTTTGCTTTTTTTGAGGAAGACCTGGAGGAGGCCGATTGCGCCTTGTTCGGCCGGGAGTCCTATCCCGACCGCCGTGGCTTTGATCAATGTACAATGGCGGAGAGAGAGGGATTCGAACCCTCGGAACGCTTGCGCGCTCAACGGTTTTCGAGTTCTAAGGCTCTCGTACCGACCTGTACTGGGCAGTAGCCAAGCGTGTGCTCTCGTTCGGTATTTTTCCTTCGCTATCCTGGTCTGTGGTGCCCAGTGCCATGCTGTGTTGCGTGGTCGGTTTGCAATTTGGTTTGCAGATTCTGCCGCAGCCAATGTCCGCTTTGGGGCAGAAACCGGACGTCGGGGGTCCGCATTCTGATGTCCGCTAAGTGCCAATAGCGGACATCGCGCATTGGAAGCTCCCGGCCCAACTGGCCTAGTAACTCGGCCAGTACCATCGTGTCGTAATAGCCACACTTGGCAAGGATTCTGCGTCGGTCACATCGGATTCTCAGGTCTGCCCAGCCAGACACTAATTACACTCGTCTCCGGGGAGTAGAGCGATGCGTGTCCTGATTGCCGCCAATTCGCGTCGACGGCTGCGCCTAAAGACTCGGCGATGCATACGGGTGGAGAGGGGCGTGAAGGCACGCGCGGCTCGGACGATTGCCATAGCGCTCACGTTGATGGGCGTCTCGACGGAGGGGCACGCCCAACAACCCGACGCCCCCGTGAATATTCCTCTCGGTTTCAGCCTCGATGATTTGGCGAACTCAAAGCTACAAATATTCGTAGGCATTAATGGCGGTCCACCGAGAAACTATATCTTCGATACCGGGTCGCCAGTGTTTAACGCCCTCTACGCCGAGGCAGTGTGGCCTGACCTGGCCCAGCCCAAAGTCAACGGCGCCCCCGGTTCTACGGTGGACGGAAGCGTCGTGGCCTTGCCACTGAGCGTCGAGATGAACAGCGCCCAGTTTTGCCTCGGCGGCAGCACCAAATTCGACCCAAACGATCCGTCAACCTTTTACTGTCGCGGATACACGGGCAACCTCGTAGAGGTGCCCTCGCTCAGTTTCTACAAGACGACGTCGGATCCAACGCCGGTCGCCACGCTGAATGCCGACGTGGGGTATGTCATCAACGCGGCATGGAATTATGGAACCCCAGACAAAAATCAATTAGGCCCTCCGCCTTTCGATCAGCCGGTGGTGGATCCTTTCACCAACCTGGACAACCAGCCTGACGGCTATTTTGGAACCTTCGGCGCGGGTAACTTTGCGAAGGACGGTGTCCCCCTCGCAACAAATGGCCCGACGAGCGGGTTCCAAACCCAGACAACGTACGCCGCCGGGGGCGTTCTGGGCCAAACGATCGTCTCTGGTGTAATGGCGCAGGGCTATGTCGTCGCCGCGAATGGCCAAAAGAATCCGTTCTCATCCATAAACGCACCGCAGCAGGTCAACGGCATTGACGTCACGATCGGCGGCCAGCAAGCGCCAGTCAGTTCTTGCAGTCCGTGCGTAACGGTCGGGTTGACGCCGGAGATGCTGGGACAGTTCTGGGCGGCAACGCCGACTGATCACGGAGATTCCGGGGTGATCCCTTGGGCCGTGTTGGGGCCGTCCTATCAGAATCCGTACGATCCCTCGGCGACAGGAAACAATGGCTCTACAGAGCGTGGGACAAGTTTCAGAACAACTCTGACACCGATGGACGGCAATACGCCGGCTATCACGGAGACCACCTTGAGCTTGCTGGACGCCGGCACGCCCGACCTGGAATTGGGAATAAGCGACACAACGTCGAGCGCCAAGATCGATCTGGTTTCGGCCGCAGCCAAAGCAGACCCGACGTGTCTAACTTCAGGCGATGGATGTGCCGTCGACAACGGCGTGATCTTCGAAGTTTCTGGCGTCAATCCCGTAACCGGCAAACCAATACCGGGACTGGCGCCGACGACCATGGTTGTGACAGACGGCCAAACAGGCTCCAAGAGTTACGATGCCCGTCTCTCGACGGAGAAGAAACCGGGAAACACGATCGGGCTTCCGTTTTTCGCGCAGAACTCGGTGCTGTATGACCTCACGCACCAGGTGACCGGCTATACACCCTTCTTCGTCACCGATGCGCCGCTGGTGACGACCGCCGGCGGTTCGTTGATCGTTGATGTCGGGAATGTACCCCTGGGCTTGGCGGGCCGTGTTTTGGGTAAGGGCGGGGTCACGATCCGCAAAGGTGGAGCAGTACAGCTTAGCGCCGAAAATACTTATACGGGCCCGACGCGAGTCTCAGATGGCGCGACGCTCTTTATTTCAGGTCCCGGCAGCATCGCGGCCTCTTCGGGCGTGAGCAACAACGGCGTCTTCGACATTTCGCGCGCCTGGTCCGCCGTCAGCATCCAAAACCTCACGGGCTCGGGACTCGCGTACCTGGGCGGTCAGAACCTTATAATTACGAATGCGGCCGGTACGTTCTCGGGGACACTCGCCGACGTTGGTTTTTCGGGGAGCCTTTACGACGGCACCCGTTACTTCGGTTTCCCTGGCACGGGTGGCGGCCTTACGCTTGCCGGCGGCACCCTCACGCTGTCGGGCGCGAGCACCTATACGGGCCCCACCTGGGTGAACGGTGGCGCCCTTATCGTCAATGGCTCGATTGTATCGCCCGTGACAGTCAACAAAGGCGGCACCCTTGGTGGTGTCGGCAGCGTGGGCGCGACCACGGTATCGAGCGGCGGTGTACTCGCCCCAGGCAACTCCATCGGCACCATTAGGGTGAATGGCAACTTCACGCTTAAGTCGGGGGCGACCTACGAGGTTGAAGCAAATGCCCAAGGCCAGAGCGACAAGGTGATCGTCAATGGCACGGTGAACCTGACCGGGGCCACTTTGCGTGTGCTGGCGGTTAACGGGAACTATAAGGCACGCACCGACTACACGATCATCGAGAATGACGGCTCAGACAAGGTGGTCGGCACGTTCTCACAGGTGACCAGCAATCTCGCCTTCCTCAGACCATTCGTTTTTTACAACGGCGGCGATGGCAATGACGTTGTGCTAACGCTTCTCACTAATAGCTTCAACTTCCGCTCCGTTGCCGACACGCGCAACCAACGTGCCGTGGCGGGCGCGCTGGATCAGTTTCCCACTGACAACCCGCTGTTCCTCGCAGTGCTCGCCCAGACGGCAGAAGGAGCGCGGCAAGCTTTCGATGCGCTGTCTGGCGAGGTTCATGCCACG
This sequence comes from Methyloceanibacter sp., assembly GCF_041573655.1. GTDB lineage: Bacteria > Pseudomonadota > Alphaproteobacteria > Rhizobiales > Methyloligellaceae > Methyloceanibacter. The sequence continues at coordinate 1,344 of NZ_JBFFQD010000020.1, read as the reverse complement.
GTGGCCGGGACATTATCCGACGACAGCCGCTATGTACGCGAGGCGGTGCTCGGGCGCTTGATGCAGGCCAGCCACACGAATGGCGCGCTGTCCGCCGGCGGTCCGCAAGTCGCAAGCTATGACAGCCAGGCGATGATGCTTGGCGGCGCGATGTATGACGGCAAGTCGCTGGTCGCTGAGCCTGAACGTGCACCGCTTGCCTTCTGGACACGGGCCTTCGGTGCTTGGGGAAACTTCGATAGCGACGGCAACGCGGCGAGCGCGGACCGCGATCTCGGCGGGTTTATCTCCGGCATGGATGCGGACATCGGTAGTGGCTGGCGTGCTGGTCTGGCGACAGGCGCTTCGTTCTCTAACGTAGATGTCGATGACCGCTATAGCTCAGCCGATGTCGAGACGTATCATCTGGGCGGCTACATCGGCGGTATGGCGGGAAGCTTTGCTTTACGTGGCGGCGGCATGTGGGCCTGGAACGACATCGATACGTCTCGCGCTGTTGTCTTCCCCGGTTTCTTCGAGCGGCAGAGCGCCTCATACGATGCTGACACGGGCCAACTGTTTGGTGAAGTCGCATATCCCATCCAGATGGGCGGCATCGCACTGGAGCCATTTGGTGGTCTAGCCTTTGTCTCGGTCGATACGGATAGCTTCCGTGAGAATGGTGGACCGCAGTCTTCGCTTCGCGGACGCAACCTCGACCAAGACGTGGGCTACACCAGCCTCGGCCTCCGCGCCGCGACGACGATGATGCTAGGCGCGACGCAGGTCGTCCCGCACATCTCCGCTGCCTGGCTTCATGCCTTTGACGATGTGACGCCTGGTGCAAGCTTGGCCTTTGCCACCACCGGCATCGGCTTTGCCATCAATGGCGTGCCGCTCGCGGAGGACAGTGCATTGCTGGATGCCGGCCTCGACTTCGCGCTTGGTGATCGGATGAGCGCGGGCGTGTCCTATACCGGCCAGTACAGCGACAGCGTCACCGACAACGGCGTCAAGGGCCGCTTCACCTGGCTGTTCTAAATTCAGCGCGATGTCCGCTTTGGGTCATTAGCGGACATCGATCGCGAATAGGGACAAACTGGCGGAGGGGGTGGGATTCGAACCCACGAGACGGTCGCCCGCCTGCCGGTTTTCAAGACCGGTGCCTTCAACCACTCGGCCACCCCTCCTGATCTGATGTGCCGTTGGCCTTAGCACTCACTTATCGCTCTGAACAGAGCTTGGCGTGAGGTCTGAAAACTATTCGAGCTTCTTGGCGCCGGTAGTGTGCGTCGGCGGGCCGTCCAGTGGCGTGCCGGGACGGTGGACGGCCTTTTTGTAGGCGTCGCCGTCTCTCGCAAGCGT
>NZ_JBFFQD010000019.1:0-43621 GCF_041573655.1 Methyloceanibacter sp. | reverse complement strand
TTGGTGCCGGCTGGAGGATTCGAACCCCCGACCTACTGATTACAAATCAGCCGCTCTACCAACTGAGCTAAGCCGGCATCTGATGCTTGGCCTCTGCATGACCCTGATCTGGGGCGAGGCGCGCTGCACTCCAAGCCCCTTTATCCCACTTTTGCAGTCCTGCTCAAGCGGCGTGGCGTGAGAGCCCGCGGCTAGTACGTGGCGAAGCGGTAGGTGACGTTGCCGAAGACGCCGAAGCGCTCGCTCGAGAACTCATTGAGCTCCACGGTCGTGTCGCGATGAAGAAAGTCGGTGTCGCCGTCCGTCTCGGCATACCAATAGCGCACCCCTGCGCCGATGGCCCAATTGGTCGCAATATCCAGCCTTAGTTCGCCTTCGAGTTGATAGCCCCAGCCTGTGCCTTCGTCGGTGCGGTTGGGCACGGGGCCGAGATCAGTGCGGAAGTAGTGACTGTCCTCGTTCCAGAGATAGGCGACGGGGAGGATGGCGGCGTCGGCGCGCACACTCAGCCGGTCCCAGAGCTTTGCTCTGAGTTGCCCAACTCCCATTGCGGATCGGGGGAGGGGTTGGCGTTGGGCGGCAGGGGGACGGCGTAGGGGCGCGGCACGTCGACGGCTTGCGCGTTGGCAGGCCCTGCGATGCAGGCCGAAGCCAGCAGCATCAGACCTATGCGTCGTAGCATGTTCCGCCTCGCCCCTTGGTAGACTCACGTTTTCGCTGGTCCCCAAGGTGGCTGGCGGCTGGTTAAGGAGAGCTTAAGACGTGCGCCGAAATGGGACGTTGAGGCCCTCTATCGCACGGAAAACTTGAGGGTTAGCGGCGGCGGCTGGCCAGAAGGCCGGCGGCGAAGGCGAGGGCGAGCAGGGTCAGCGGACCCACCTGCTGCATGGACTTGCCGAGGCCCTGATCGATCATGGCCAGGCCTTCGGCCGGTGCGTTGACCAGGTCCGGTTCTTTGCGTTTCGGCTTGGCGAGGACCGGGCTGAGGAGCAGGAGGAGCACGCCGAGAAAGGCGAGCACGGCTGCCACGATCCCGGACGCCTCGAGCGGCGAGAAGTCGTAGAGGAGAAGCGCCTGGTAGGCCGCGACCAGACCGAAGCCGAGCGCGAACAGCAGAACGACGATGGCGATGACGATGGTCACGGTCCGCCGGACCGAGCGCTCGACGACATCTTGTATGCGCGCGCCGATCTGCAAAGACGAGATCAGCGACAACACGAGACGAAGCATGGAGATCGTCCTCGACTAGCGCCGGGTGAAGACGCCGAACAGGAAGCCAAGGCCGGCGGCAATGGCCACGGCCTGGAGTGGGTTCCGCTTGATGGCTTCTTCAGCCTCTTGCGCGGTCTCCACGGCCTTGTCCTGGGCGCGGCCCATTTGCGTGTTGGCGATGCGGCTGACGGTCGAGGTCAGGTTCTGCATATCCGCCCGGATCGCGTCGATCTGTGCGGCCAGCTCTTCGGTCTGTTTGGCGGTTGCCATGGGGGTCTCCCTGAAAATGGTTAGGTCAGGCTTCTTAACGAACCATACACGAGCATGTCTTGCACAGCACCTCTTGCTGGAGCCTTGCGTTGCCGCAGGGACTTTCATCGTTTAGAGTCCGATTGCTTAAGAGGGGTGCCGCAGGGGGAATTCGGCAATGTTCGACGTGAGGCTGGGTCTGGCTGCGATTGCCGCCGTCGGTCTGTTGGCCGTCCTCCCGCAGAGCCCCGCGCAGGCCCGCGATGGCGGGCCGGCCTTCCATCACGGCAAGCGCGCCCAGAGTGCCTATTGCCTCCGCCGGAATTACTGGTGGTTCTACCGGCCCTACACCACCAAGCAAGAAGACTTCCCCCGCTGCGAGCCGTACTTCCACTACCTGGAGCCGGCATCGGGACGCCGCGCCGCGCCGTCGCGCTACTCCAAGTAGTCTTACGCGACACCTTCTCTAACTGATCTTAGAATTACTGATATTCAGCGCAAGTGTATCATTTTGCGCCAGTCGTTAGTGTGTCTGTAATCCTTTTCTTGGGCCGGGCAGGCCTCTGTTAACCTTGCTGATACTTGCGCTCCTTGCTCTTTAGGCAGCCTACCACTGGCCGGCGCCAGCATGGGGCGCCCCCTAGTTCCGAGTGGAGTTACAAATGAGAATCCTGTTGAGTCTTGTCGCCGTTGTGGCGGTTGCGGTCGGCTTTAGCCTGATCTCCGCGGCTGGTGCCGACGCGCGTTGCCGGGTGGGTTGGGGCTGCAGTGCCGCCGTCCTCGTTCCGGCGCCAAATCCCATTCCGCTGCGCCGCATGCGGCGCCCACGGGTTGTCGCGCCATGCGGCGTTGCGCCTTGCGCGGCTCCGGTGGCTGTTGCGCCCGCGCCATGTGTCGCGCCGTGCGGCCTGCCGCCGGGCCCGACCGCATACCGTTATCGGGCGCCGAACTACTATGCCTATTACAAGCAGCCGGCCTATGCGGGCGAGTGCGGCCTCAGCACCTGCAACACCTATTGGCGCAGGAACTGCTGGTACGACTCGTTCGGCCGCCGCTTCTGTAACTGACGTTAGAGCTTCCAGCGCGAGCTGGTTGATTCCCGGATGCGAGGGGGAGGGTGCGTGAGCACTTTCTCCCTCGCGTTCGTTTAAGCCTCACGCGTCTTTAGGTTTGGCGGCTCGCCCAATGCATGGCGATGGCCGCGGCGTTCGACACGTTGAGGCTCGCCAGCGCGTTCACCGTCGAGATGCGGCACATGCGATCGCAGCGCTCGCGCGTCAACTGACGCAAGCCCTTGCCTTCCGCGCCGAGCACCAGCGCCAAGGGGCGGCTGAGGCTTGCGTCTTCGAGCGTGGTCTCTGCGTCCTCCGCCAAGCCGATGCGCATCACGCCGCGTGTCCCGAGTTCGGTCAGCGCTTGCGCCAGGTTCTTGACCGCAACGACGGGAATGAGGTCGAGCGCGCCGCTCGCCGCCTTGGCCAGCACGCCTGAGAGCGGCGGGCTGTGACGCTCGGTCAGGACCAGACCCGATGCACCGAAGGCGGCGGCCGACCGCAGCGCCGCGCCCACATTGTGCGGGTCGGTGACCTGATCGAGCACCAGGAGAATGCCGTTCGGGTCCACATCGTCGAGGGTCCGGAGCGGCAGCGGCCCGGCCTCGAGGAGCACGCCCTGATGCACCGTGTCGGGGCCGAGCAGCCGGTCGAGATCCTTGGGCAGCATGGTGTCCACCTGGACACCGCGCTCGGCGATGAGGGTACCCAGCCGATGGGCAGCGTTCTCGGTGGCTCGAAGGCCAATCAGGGGTCTATCGGGATTCGCGAGAGCGGCTTCGACCGCGTGGAGGCCGAAGAGCTGTATGGGCTCGCCGCCGGCGTTTCGGGGCGATCCGCGCCGCTTGCCCTTCTTGCCTTTCCCGCCTTGGGAGAACTGTTTGGAATGCTTATATTTTTGATCAGGCATCGGATGTCGACCTCAAGGCGTGGGGGACTGCGACAAGGTGCGGAAGGCACCGAAAACCAAGGAATTCCAGTCCGCTCGTCCTGATTTACAGTTGACAGAGGCCCCATGGCTACTCATAAACGCTGAAATTGCGGACCCTGCCGGCCGACGGCGGGGTGTTTTTGCTTGGTCAAATCACCGTTTAATCCATCTTTGCTTCCAAGGAGGGGTGCCCGAGTGGCTAAAGGGGACGGGCTGTAAACCCGTTGGCTATGCCTACGTTGGTTCGAATCCAACCCCCTCCACCACCTCTTCAGGAGCCGGATGGGGATTGCGGGTGTAGCTCAATGGTAGAGCAGCAGCCTTCCAAGCTGACGATGAGGGTTCGATTCCCTTCACCCGCTCCAAGAGTTTAAGGCTGCAAGCTATTTGATTTGAAAGCGAATTTTAAGGACGGCGAGACGACGATAGGAGTGTAGCTCAACTGGCTAGAGCACCGGTCTCCAAAACCGGGGGTTGGGGGTTCGAGTCCCTCCACTCCTGCCAGGTTGGAGAGGCGAGATGCCGGCCATGAGCTCAAAAAGGAAGAAGGGCGGCCCGGGCGCGAATGCGCAGGGTCTTTAGGACCGAAACAGATGGCGAAAACGAATCCTTTTGTGTTTCTCCAGCAGGTGCGCACCGAGGTGTCCAAGGTCACCTGGCCGACGCGCCGGGAGACGGTCATCACAACCATCATGGTGGTCATCATGTCCATCCTGGCCGCGCTGTTCTTTCTTGGCGTTGATTGGGTGCTGGGGACGGTCGTCCGCACCATCTTGGGAATGAGATTCTAACCGGATGGCTATGCGCTGGTACATCGTCCACGCCTACTCGAACTTCGAGCGGAAGGTCGCGGAGTCCATCAAGGAACGCGCCGCCGCCGCCGGTTTCGGCGACAAGTTCGAGCAAGTGCTCGTGCCGATGGAGGAAGTCGTGGAGATGCGGCGTGGCCGGAAGGTCGCGTCCGAGCGCAAGTTCTTTCCGGGCTACGTGCTGGTCAAGATGGAGCTCGATGACGAGACCTATCACCTGATCAAGGACACGCCCAAGGTCACCGGCTTTCTCGGTACCGAGAATAAGCCGATGCCGATCACCGAGGAGGAGGCGGGCCGTATCCTTCATCAGGTGCAGGAGGGCGTGGAACGGCCGAAGCCGTCCGTGACCTTCGAGATCGGCGAGCAGGTACGCGTGGCCGACGGACCCTTTGCCTCGTTCAACGGCTTGGTGGAAGAGGTCGACGAGGAGCGTGCGCGGCTCAAGGTGGCGGTTTCGATTTTTGGCCGGGCGACCCCGGTCGAGCTCGAATACGCGCAAGTGGAGAAGCTTTAACGACCGCGCGGACAACGCGCGCATTCGTAGAACGCAGGACTTAAGTGGATGGCGAAGAAGATCGACGGTTACATTAAGCTGCAGGTGCCGGCAGGGCAGGCGAATCCTTCGCCGCCGATCGGGCCGGCACTGGGTCAGCGTGGGGTGAACATCCCTGAGTTCTGCAAGGCATTCAACGCGGCCACGCAGAAGCTCGAGCCCGGCTCGCCGATCCCCACACTGATCACGGTCTATGCCGACCGCTCCTTCACCTTCGAGATGAAGACGCCGCCGGCGTCTTATCTCCTGAAGAAGGCGGCGAAGATCGGCAAGGGCTCCAAAGAGCCTGGCCGCGCCGGCGCCGGCAAGGTGTCCCAGGATCAGCTGCGCGAGATCGCCGAAACGAAGATGGTGGATTTGAACGCGAACACTGTTGAGCAAGCGATGAAGATCATCGCCGGCTCCGCCCGCTCGATGGGTCTTGAGGTGCAGGAGTAAACGATGAGCAAGCCTGGCAAAAGGTTCCGTACCGCCGCAGACGCAATTGAAGCGGAGAAGCTTTATGGCATCGAGGATGCCGTGAAACTGATCAAGAGCGGTGCCAAGACCAAGTTCGACGAGACGATCGAGATCGCCATGAATCTTGGTGTCGATCCGCGTCACTCCGATCAGATGGTGCGCGGCGTATGTCAGCTGCCGCATGGTTCTGGCCGCAAGCTGCGGGTTGGTGTGTTCGCCAAGGGTGACAAGGCCGAGGAGGCCAAGAAGGCCGGTGCCGACGTCGTTGGTGCCGAAGATCTGGTGGAGCAGGTGCAGAAAGGCGTGATCGAGTTCGATCGCTGCATCGCCACGCCGGACATGATGCCGCTGGTTGGCCGTCTCGGTAAGGTGCTCGGGCCCCGTGGCCTGATGCCGAACCCGAAAGTTGGCACCGTGACCGCCGATGTCGCCGCGGCCGTTGGCGCCGCCAAGGGTGGCGCCGTGGAGTTTCGCGTCGAGAAGGCCGGTGTCATCCATGCCGGCGTGGGCAAGGCGAGCTTCACCGAAGAGGCGCTGGTGGAGAACATCCGTGCCTTCACCGATGCGGTGAACAAGGCCAAGCCTTCGGGCGCCAAGGGAACGTTTGTGAAGCGGATCGCCGTGACCTCGACCATGGGGCCCGGCGTCAAAGTCGAGCCTGCCAGTCTCGGCAGCGCTTAAGTAGAGAGTTTCGGGGCTTCGGCCCCGAAGGGTTGTCCGGTTCGCCGGGCAATCCACACCTGTCCGAGATTGCAGGTGCGGGAGACCGCTTAAGCCATTCGGGCCTGCATGAGACGGGAGATGAACGGTTCGATGGGAGCGGGCTTTCCGCAACCAGGAGATCGATCTGAACCTCGTATGTGGCTCGCGCGCGTTTTTGCGCTTGGGCGGGACAGGCAACAGAGCGCCGCGCAGTACGCGCGGGGTGGCTTCTGGCCTTGCCCCGCATGTCTCGCGGCACAGTGTGGCCGAAGGCCGCGAGGGATGACTTCGCGGCTTTGAAAAAAACGGAGTGAGCATGGAAAGAGCTGAGAAGCGCGAAGTTGTCTCTGCGCTTCATGACGCCTTCGCCGAGACTGGCGTGGTCGTCGTGGCTCACTATGCGGGCCTGTCCGTAGCCGACATGACCAAGCTGCGCAGCGACATGAGAGAAGCTGGCGGCCGGGTCAAAGTGGCGAAGAACAGGCTCGTGAAGCTTGCGCTCGAAGGGACAGACGCCAAGGGAATCACGGATCTGATGAAGGGGCCGACTTGCCTCGCATTTTCCGACGATCCCGTCACGGCGCCGAAGGTGGCCGTCAAGTTCGCCAAGGGGAACGAAAACTTCGTGATCCTAGGCGGTACGATGGGGACCACGCTTCTGGACACAAGCGCAGTGAATTCGCTTGCCGAATTGCCATCGCTCGATGAGCTCCGCGGCAAACTGGTTGGCCTCCTTCAGGCACCGGCGGGCAAGATCGCCCGCACGGTCGGTGCCCCGGCTGCCCAGCTTGCGCGGGTTTTTGGAGCCTATGGCAACAAGGACGCGGCGTGAGCCGAGAAATAACCCAATACGAGTTGAACGTACGAGGATAAGACAATGGCAGATCTTCAGAAAATTGCAGACGACCTTTCGGGCCTGACAGTGCTCGAGGCCGCTGAACTGGCTAAGATTCTTGAGGAGAAGTGGGGTGTGTCCGCCGCTGCTCCTGTGGCGGTTGCGGCTGCGGCCGGCGGTGGCGGTGATGCCGCTGCGGCTGAGGAGAAGACGGAGTTCACCGTCGTTCTCACGGCAGCCGGCGAGAAGAAAATCAACGTGATCAAGGAGGTGCGTGCGATCACCAGCCTCGGCCTGAAAGAGGCCAAGGACCTTGTCGAGGGTGCGCCGAAGCCTGTGAAGGAAGGCGTGCCGAAGGACGAGGCCGACAAGATCAAGAAGCAGCTCGAGGACGCAGGCGCGACCGTTGAGCTCAAGTAGCTTGGGTTGAAGAAGCCCCGGGCGGACACAATATATATGTGTTCGTCCGGGCTTCTAACCCATCCAAATTCGCGTGACGTGACAGTTCACCAGAGTCTCCGCCTCAGACGCGGGGTTTCCGGCGAGCGGTCGCGATGAGCTTTTGAGAGGACCCACATGGCGCAGACTAACGGTCACAAGCGATATCGGAAATTTTTCGGCCACATCACCGAGGTGGCCGAGATGCCGAACCTCATCGAGGTTCAGAAGCAGTCCTACGACCAGTTCCTCATGGTGGAGGAGCCTGAAGGAGGCCGTGGCGACGAGGGGCTGCAATCGGTATTTCGCTCTGTGTTCCCGATCAAGGATTTTGGCGAGCGCGCACAGCTCGAGTTCGTGCGCTATGCGTTCGAGGCGCCGAAGTACGACGTCGAGGAGTGCCAGCAGCGCGACATAACCTACGCCGCGCCGCTAAAGGTGACCCTTCGCCTGATCGTCTTCGATATCAACGAGGAGACCGGCGCGCGCTCGGTCAAGGACATCAAGGAGCAGGACGTCTATATGGGCGACATGCCGCTCATGACGTCGAACGGAACGTTCGTCATCAACGGCACGGAGCGTGTGATCGTCTCCCAGATGCACCGTTCGCCTGGCGTGTTCTTCGATCACGACCGCGGCAAGACGCACTCATCCGGCAAGCTTCTCTTCGCCGCACGGATCATTCCGTATCGCGGCTCGTGGCTCGATTTCGAGTTCGACGCCAAGGACGTTGTCCATGTGCGTATCGACCGGCGCCGCAAGTTGCCGGTCACGACGCTGCTCTACGCGCTCGGTCTCGATGACGAGGAGATACTGTCGACCTTCTACGACAAAATCACGCTGAAGGCGACGAAAGACGGATGGCGCATGCCGTTCCGTCCTGATCGTATGCGCGGCATCAAGCCGACCACGAACTTGATCGATGCGAAGACTGGAAAGGTGGCCATCGAGGCCGGCCGTAAGGTCACAGCACGTCTTGCCAACAAGCTTGCCGACGAGGGCCTCAAGGAGCTGCTCATCAAGGATGAGGATCTCTATGGCCGCTACCTCGCGCAGGACATCGTCAACATGGAAAGCGGCGAGATCTATGGCGAGGCCGGCGAGGAAATCGAGGAGGCGCTGGTCGAGACGCTGAGAGAGCTCGGGCTGAAGGAAATCCCGATCCTCGATATCGATCACGTCAACATCGGCGCGTTCATCCGCAACACGCTCGCAATCGACAAGAACTCGAACACTGACGAGGCGCTGCTCGACGTTTACCGGGTTATGCGTCCTGGCGAGCCGCCGACGCCGGAAGCCGCGCAGAACCTGTTCAACGGCATCTTCTTCGATTCGGAGCGTTACGACCTGTCGGCCGTGGGCCGTGTGAAGATGAACATGCGGCTTGACCTCGATGCCCCCGACACGATGCGCACGCTGCGTAAGGAGGACATCCTCGCGGTCATCAAGACGCTGGTGGATCTGCGTGACGGCAAGGGCGACATCGACGATATCGACCATCTCGGCAACCGCCGTGTGCGCTCGGTTGGCGAGCTCATGGAGAACCAGTATCGCGTGGGGCTCTTGCGCATGGAGCGCGCCATCAAAGAGCGCATGAGTTCGGTGGATATCGATACCGTCATGCCGCAGGACCTCATCAACGCGAAGCCCGCTGCTGCCGCGGTACGCGAGTTTTTCGGCTCGTCTCAGTTGTCGCAGTTCATGGACCAGACCAATCCGCTGTCGGAGATCACGCACAAGCGGCGTCTGTCGGCGCTTGGCCCGGGCGGTCTGACCCGCGAGCGGGCAGGCTTCGAGGTGCGCGACGTGCACCCGACCCATTACGGCCGCATCTGTCCGATTGAGACGCCGGAAGGTCCGAATATCGGCCTCATCAACTCGCTCGCGACCTTTGCGCGCGTGAACAAATACGGCTTCATCGAGAGCCCGTATCGCCGCGTGGTGAAGAGCAAGGTGACCGACGAGGTTGTCTATCTCTCGGCCATGGAAGAGGCGCGTTACATCATCTCGCAGGCAAACGCGGAACTCGATCCGAAGGGTGCCTTCGTCGAGGAGCTGGTGGTCTGCCGCCACGCCGGCGACGTTGAACTCTATCCGCGCGAGCGCGTCGACTTGATCGACGTGTCGCCGAAGCAGCTTGTGTCCGTGGCCGCGGCGCTCATTCCGTTCCTGGAGAACGACGACGCTAACCGCGCACTCATGGGCTCGAATATGCAGCGTCAGGCGGTGCCCTTGGTCACAGCCGAGGCGCCGCTGGTCGGCACCGGCATGGAAGAGGTTGTGGCGCGGGATTCGGGTGCGGCCATCGGCGCGCGCCGGACCGGCATTGTCGACCAAGTCGATGCGACCCGCATCGTCATCCGGGCCACGGAGGAGACCGATCCTTCGAAGTCCGGCGTCGACATCTATAACTTGCGCAAGTTCCAGCGCTCAAATCAGAACACCTGCATCAACCAGCGGCCGTTGGTGCGCGTGGGGGATGCGGTTGGAGTAGGCGACATCATTGCGGACGGTCCGTCGACCGATCTCGGCGAGTTGGCACTCGGCAAAAACGTGCTCGTCGCCTTCATGCCGTGGATGGGCTACAACTTCGAGGACTCCATCCTGATCTCCGAGCGCGTCGTGCGTGACGACGTATTCACCTCGATCCATATCGAGGAGTTTGAGGTCATGGCCCGCGACACCAAGCTTGGGCCGGAGGAAATCACCCGCGATATTCCGAACGTCTCCGAAGAGGCGCTCAAGAATCTCGACGAGGCGGGCATCGTCTACATCGGCGCCGAAGTGCATCCGGGTGACATTCTGGTGGGCAAGATAACGCCCAAGGGTGAGAGCCCGATGACGCCGGAAGAGAAGCTGCTGCGCGCCATCTTTGGCGAGAAGGCCTCCGACGTGCGCGATACCTCGCTCAAGCTGCCGCCCGGCGTGGCCGGCACGGTGGTCGAGGTGCGTGTGTTCAACCGTCACGGCATCGAAAAAGACGAGCGCGCCATGGCGATCGAGCGCGAGGAGATCGAGCGTCTCGCCAAGGACCGCGACGACGAGCTCGCGATCCTCGACCGTAACGTTTACGGCCGTCTGCGCGACGTGCTGATGCACAAGCAGGTCTCCAAGGGACCGAAGGGCATCAAGAAGGACTCCAAGGTCACCGAGGCGACCCTGGACGACATCCCGCGCGGTCAGTGGTGGGAGATCGCGCTCAAGAACGACAAGGCCATGGCTGAGGTCGAGGCTATCGGCCGCCAGTACGAGGAGGCCAAGAAGCTTCTGGAGCAGCGGTTCGTCGACAAGGTCGACAAGCTGCAGCGCGGCGACGAGCTGCCGCCGGGCGTGATGAAGATGGTCAAGGTCTTCGTTGCGGTGAAGCGCAAGATTCAGCCGGGCGACAAGATGGCTGGCCGCCACGGCAATAAGGGCGTGATCAGTCAGATCGTGCCGGTTGAGGACATGCCGTATCTGGAAGATGGGACGCCGGTCGATATCGTGCTGAACCCGCTTGGCGTGCCGAGCCGCATGAATGTGGGCCAGATCCTGGAAACGCATCTGGGTTGGGCCTGCCGCGGTCTTGGCAAGAAGATCGGTGAGGCACTCCACGCCTACCAGGAGTCGAATAAGCCGAAGCCGTTGAAGGATATGCTCAAGTCTATCTACGACGACGACAAATCCGTTGCGGCACTCAAGGACGATCAGCTCGTCGACGTGAGTAAGAGCTTGGTGCCGGGCGTGCCGGTGGCAACGCCGGTCTTCGACGGCGCGCACGAGGCTGACGTCTCGGACATGCTGGTAGCGGCGGGCCTCGACTCGTCCGGTCAGGTGAGCTTGTACGACGGCCGTTCCGGCGAGGAGTTCGAGCGTAAAGTGACGGTGGGCTACATCTATATGCTGAAGCTCCACCATCTTGTGGACGACAAGATTCACGCCCGTTCGATCGGTCCGTACAGCCTCGTCACCCAGCAGCCGTTGGGCGGTAAGGCCCAGTTCGGCGGTCAGCGCTTCGGCGAGATGGAAGTGTGGGCGCTCGAAGCATACGGCGCGGCCTACACACTTCAGGAGATGTTGACGGTGAAATCGGACGACGTTGCCGGCCGTACCAAAGTGTACGAGGCGATCGTTCGCGGTGACGACACGTTCGAGGCGGGTATCCCCGAATCGTTCAACGTGTTGGTCAAGGAAATGCGTGCGTTGGGACTGAACGTCGAGTTGGTGCAACCGAACCCGGAGGATGTGAAGCCGCAACGGGCGCAGTTGCCGAGACCTGCGGCCGAGTGAGCTTAAGAGCCGAGACAAGCACCAACTTACGACCAACCGAAGGGCGGCGCGCCGTCCGTTGGGAGAAATGAGAATGAACCAAGACATCGCCAATCTGTTTAGCCCGCAGACGCAGCAGCAGAATTTCGATCAGATCCGGATCGCTATCTCGAGCCCGGAGAAAATTCTGTCGTGGTCGTTTGGCGAGATCAAAAAGCCGGAGACGATCAACTACCGGACCTTCAAGCCCGAGCGCGACGGCCTGTTCTGCGCGCGCATCTTCGGCCCCGTGAAGGACTACGAGTGCTTGTGCGGCAAGTACAAGCGCATGAAGTACAAAGGCGTCATCTGCGAGAAGTGCGGTGTCGAGGTGACGCTCGCCAAGGTCCGGCGCGAGCGCATGGGCCATATCGAGTTGGCCGCGCCCGTCGCGCATATTTGGTTTCTGAAGTCGCTGCCCTCGCGCATCGGCCTGCTGCTCGACATGACGCTGAAGGATCTGGAGCGGGTCCTCTATTTCGAGAACTACATCGTGCTCGAGCCGGGGCTGACCTCGCTCAAGCCGTTGCAGCTTCTGTCGGAAGAGGAGCACATGCAGGCGCAGGACGATTTCGGCGAGGACTCGTTCACCGCCGGCATCGGCGCCGAGGCGATTCGCGAGCTTCTCAAAGGTCTTGATCTGGAGAAGATCGCCGCAGATCTGCGTGTGGAAATTGCCGAGGCAACGACGGAGCTTAAGCCCAAAAAGCTGGCAAAGCGTTTGAAGGTGGTCGAGGCCTTTATCCAGTCGGGCAACAAGCCGGAGTGGATGATCCTGACCGTCGTGCCGGTGATCCCGCCGGAGCTTCGGCCTTTGGTGCCGCTCGATGGTGGCCGCTTCGCCACGTCCGACCTTAACGATCTCTACCGCCGCGTGATCAACCGGAACAACCGCCTGAAGCGGCTGATGGAGCTTCGCGCGCCAGACATTATTATCCGCAACGAGAAGCGTATGCTGCAGGAATCAGTGGATGCGCTGTTCGACAACGGCCGCCGCGGCCGCGTCATCACCGGCGCCAACAAGCGTCCGCTGAAGTCGCTTGCCGACATGTTGAAGGGCAAGCAGGGCCGGTTCCGTCAGAACCTGCTTGGCAAGCGCGTCGACTATTCGGGCCGGTCGGTCATCGTGGTGGGTCCCGAGCTCAAGCTGCATCAATGCGGCCTGCCAAAGAAGATGGCGCTCGAACTGTTCAAGCCGTTCATCTATTCGCGGTTGGACGCCAAGGGCCACGCCGCCACGGTGAAGCAGGCGAAGAAGCTGGTTGAGAAAGAAAAGCCGGAAGTGTGGGACATTCTCGATGAGGTGATCCGCGAGCACCCGGTGCTGCTCAACCGCGCGCCGACCCTGCATCGCCTCGGCATTCAGGCCTTCGAGCCGGTGCTGATCGAGGGCAAGGCCATCCAGCTCCATCCGCTGGTCTGCGCGGCGTTCAACGCCGACTTCGATGGCGACCAAATGGCCGTTCACGTGCCGTTGTCGCTAGAGGCGCAGCTCGAAGCGCGCGTGCTGATGATGTCCACCAACAACATCCTGCACCCGGCCAACGGTTCGCCGATCATCGTGCCGTCGCAGGATATCGTGCTTGGCCTCTATTACCTGTCGCTGGTGATGGACAACGAGCCCGGCGAGGGCATGATCTTCGGTAGCATCGCCGAAGTTCAGCACGCACTCGATTCCAAGGCGGTAAGCTTGCATGCCAAGGTCAAGGGCCGCTTCATCACGCGGGACGACGACGGCAACTGGGTGTCTTACATCTATGACACGACGCCCGGGCGCATGTTGCTGGGCGAGCTTCTGCCGCGGCGCCCCGAGGTGAGCTACGACCAGGTCAACCAGCTGCTCACGAAGAAGGTGATCTCCAACATAATCGACGTGGTCTATCGCCACTGCGGTCAGAAGGAGACGGTCATCTTCTGCGACAAGATCATGGGGCTTGGCTTCCGTTACGCCTGCCGCGCCGGCATTTCGTTCGGCAAGGACGACATGGTGGTGCCGGAGACCAAAGACGACATCATCCACAAGACGTCCGATCTCGTGCGCGAGTATGAGCAGCAGTACAATGACGGCCTCATCACACGCGGCGAGAAGTACAACAAGGTGGTCGACACGTGGACGGAGTGCACCGAGCTTGTCGCCAAGGAAATGATGAAACGCATTTCTTCGGTGCAGGTGGACGAGGAGACCGGCCGCGAGAAGCCGATCAACTCGATCTACATGATGTCGCACTCCGGTGCGCGTGGGTCGCCTGCCCAGATGAAGCAGCTCGCCGGCATGCGTGGTCTGATGACCAAGCCTTCGGGCGAGATCATCGAGACGCCGATTATCTCCAACTTCAAGGAGGGGCTGTCGGTGATGGAGTACTTCAACTCCACCCATGGTGCCCGTAAGGGTCTGGCCGACACAGCCTTGAAGACGGCGAACTCCGGTTATCTTACGCGGCGTCTCGTCGACGTGGCGCAGGACTGCATCGTCACCGAGGAGGATTGCGGCACTGACGGCGCTATCACCGCCCGCGCGATCCTCGATGCCGGTGAGGTCACCGTATCGCTCGGCCAGCGCGTGCTGGGCCGCACGACTGCGGATGACGTCAAGAATCCGGCGAACGGCGAGATTGTCCTCAAGGCAGGCGATCTGATCGAGGAGGAGCATGTCGAGGCAATCGAGAACGCTCGCGTCCAGGAGATCCGGATCCGCTCGGCACTGACCTGCGAGACCCGCAACGGGATTTGCGGAAAGTGCTACGGACGCGATCTGGCGCGCGGCACCCCCGTCAACATGGGCGAGGCCGTCGGCGTCATCGCGGCGCAGTCGATCGGCGAGCCGGGCACGCAGCTCACCATGCGGACCTTCCATTTGGGTGGCGTGGCGAGTTCGAAGGTGGTCGACCAGTCTTCGCTGGAGTCTAACTTCGACGGCACGGTGAAGATCAAGCAGCGCAACGTCGTCGAGGACTCCCAAGGCCGGCACATGGTCATGGGCCGGAATACGACGATTGTCGTCGTCGACGAGGACGGCGCTGAACTTGCCGTCCATCGCCTGCCTTACGGCACCCATTTGCGGGTGGACGAAGGTCAAAAGGTCAAGCGCGGCGATCGTCTCGCCGAGTGGGATCCTTACACGCGTCCAGTGCTCACGGAGATCGAGGGTACGGTCGAGTTCGAGGATCTCGTCGAAGGCATGTCGGTCTCAGAGCAGCGTGACGAGTCGACCGGCATCACCAATAGCGTGATCATCGACTGGCGTGCGTCGCCCCGCGGTGCCGACCTTCGGCCCGCGATGGTGATCAAGGACAAGAAGGGCGAAATCGGCAAGCTCAGCAGAGGCGGTGAGGCGCGTTACCTGCTTCCCGTGGACGCGGTGCTGTCGGTCGAGCCGGGCAGTGAGGTGAAGGGCGGCGACGTGTTGGCCCGTATCCCCATGGAAAGCGCCAAGACGCGCGACATCACGGGCGGTCTGCCGCGCGTGGCGGAGCTGTTCGAGGCGCGGCGTCCCAAGGATCACGCCATCATCGCCGAGGTCTCGGGAATTGTGCAGTTGGGCCGCGACTATAAGAACAAGCGGCGCATCAGCATCCAGCCGGATGGAGACGACGCGGAGGTGGTCGAGTTCCTGATCCCGAAGGGCCGGCATCTGACGGTGCAGGAAGGCGATCGGATCGAGAAGGGCGAGTACCTGCTCGATGGCCACCCGGCGCCGCACGATATCTTGGCGATCAAGGGCGTCGAGGAGCTGGCCAACTATCTCGTCAACGAGATTCAGGAGGTCTACCGGCTCCAGGGCGTGACGATCAACGACAAGCATATCGAGGTGATCGTCCGTCAGATGCTCCAGAAGACCGAAGTCGACGAGTCGGGCGACACGGAGTTCCTCAAGGGCGAGCAGGTCGACCGCCTCGATTTCGAGGACGCCAACGTTGCGGCGGTGGCCGCGGGTGGTCAGCCCGCCAAGGGTCAGCCGGTGCTGCTCGGCATCACCAAGGCGAGCCTTCAGACGAAGTCGTTCATCTCCGCGGCGTCGTTCCAGGAGACGACCAGAGTGCTCACCGATGCTGCTGTGAACGGCAAGATGGATGCCCTGGAGGGGCTGAAAGAGAATGTCATCGTGGGCCGGCTCATCCCGGCCGGTACCGGCGGCATGCTCTCCAGGCTCAACCGGATCGCCTCGCATCGTGACGATCTCATCCTTGAGGAGCGGGAACGCGCCGCGCAGGAGGCGATCCAGCAAGAAGAGGGTGAGGACGGTTCAGACGGCCCAGACGGGGCCGAGGAGGCCGAAGAGGGCGCCTCGGCGTAAGAGTTTCGGAAGGATATGGGGCCAGACGGCCAGCAGAAGCCAAAACTGGCGTTTGGCCCCTAATTTCCGGCACTTCTACCCTTGACGTTGTCAGAATCCGCCTGATACAACGCGGCCACTTTATAGTGGCAGGCGGTAGCCCAGCCGATTGGTTGCCTTCGGGCGCGGGTTAGACGCTGCCGGATTAACCGGGATCACATCGGGGTCAAGATCTTGAGGGCCAAGTCCTTCAAGATCCTCTGTTTTTGGCGCTGAAGGGCGAGGTCACTCGCAACTTCGGCTCTTGTGTTTTGGGCTTTTGCCCATTGGATGAACGAGGCCGTCGCGCCTCCAGGATGATTGGACGTTAAAGGCTGCCATGCCGACGATTCAGCAATTGATCCGCAAGCCGCGCCAGGCGCCGGTAAAGCGGAATAAAGTTCCGGCCATGCAGGCCTGCCCGCAGAAGCGGGGGGTCTGTACGCGCGTGTACACCACGACCCCGAAGAAGCCGAACTCGGCACTTCGGAAGGTGGCTCGCGTGCGTCTCACCAACCAGCAGGAAGTGACGAGCTACATCCCTGGTGAGGGTCATAACCTGCAAGAGCACTCGGTGGTGATGATCCGGGGCGGCCGTGTGAAAGACCTTCCCGGCGTGCGCTACCACATCATTCGTGGCGTGCTCGATACCCAAGGCGTCAGCGCCCGTCGGCAGCGGCGTTCGAAATACGGAGCCAAGCGGCCCAAGTAGTTGGGTCGTTTTTGCGTTTTTAGGAAACGGATTAGTCGATATGTCGAGGCGGCACAGAGCTGATAAGCGCGAGATCATCCCCGATCCCAAGTTCGGGGACATGGTGCTCACGAAGTTCATGAACTCCATCATGAAGGAAGGCAAAAAGTCTGCCGCCGAGCGCATCGTCTATGGCGCGCTCGACCAGATGGAGAGCAAGGTCAAGCAGAACCCGATCGAACTGTTCCATCAGGCGCTGCAGAACGTCATGCCCGCGCTGGAGGTTCGTTCCCGCCGTGTCGGTGGCGCGACCTATCAGGTGCCGGTCGAAGTTCGGATCGACCGCCGGCAAGCGCTGGCGATCCGCTGGATTATCGCCGCCGCGCGCGGCCGCAACGAGAACACGATGGTGGAGCGCCTCTCCGGAGAGCTGCTCGATGCCGTCAACAACCGTGGAACCGCGGTGAAGAAGCGTGAAGACACGCACCGTATGGCGGAGGCCAACCGGGCCTTCTCGCATTATCGCTGGTAAGGACTTCGTACGATGCCCCGCAAGACTCCCCTCAAGGATTACCGCAACATCGGGATCATGGCGCATATCGACGCCGGCAAGACCACGACCACCGAGCGTGTGCTCTACTACACGGGTAAGAGCCACAAGATCGGTGAGGTCCATGACGGCGCTGCGACCATGGATTGGATGGAGCAGGAGCAGGAGCGCGGCATCACGATCACGTCGGCCGCGACCACCGCGTTCTGGAAGGACAAGCGTATCAACATCATCGATACGCCCGGTCACGTGGACTTCACGATTGAGGTGGAGCGCTCGCTTCGCGTGCTCGATGGCGCGGTCGCGCTGCTCGACGCGAACCAGGGCGTAGAGCCGCAGACGGAGACGGTGTGGCGTCAGGCTGACAAGTACAGCGTGCCGCGCATGATCTTCGTCAACAAGATGGACAAGATCGGAGCGGACTTCTTTATGTCCGTGAGGATGATCGAGGAGCGCCTCGGCGCCAACGCGCTTGTTCTCCAGCTGCCGATTGGCGCGGAGTCCAACTTCGCGGGCATTATCGATCTGGTTAGAATGAAGGCCGTTGTCTGGGACGACGAGTCGCTCGGTGCGAGCTTCCATGATGAGGACATTCCCGCCGATCTCCTGGATCAGGCGAAGGAGTATCACGACAAGCTGATTGAGAAGGCCGTCGAGCTCGATGAGGAGGCCATGGAGGCCTATCTCGAAGGACGGGAAGTGCCCATGGACAAGCTCAAAGAGCTGATCCGCAAGGGCGCGTGTAATCTGGACTTCGTGCCGGTGCTGTGCGGCACGGCCTTCAAGAACAAGGGCGTGCAGCCGCTACTGGACGCGGTGATCGATTATCTGCCGTCGCCGCTTGACGTGCCCGCGATCAGGGCCATCGACGTCAAGACCGAGGAAGAGGTCGACCGTCCGGCTTCGGACGATGCGCCGCTCGCCATGCTGGCCTTCAAGATCATGAACGACCCATTCGTGGGGTCGCTCACCTTCTGCCGCATCTATTCCGGCAAGGTTGAATCCGGTCAGACGCTGGTCAACACGGTGAAGGACAAGAAAGAGCGTATCGGCCGCATGCTGCTGATGCACTCCAATCACCGCGAAGACATCAAGGAAGCCTATGCGGGCGATATCGTCGCCATTGCGGGTCTCAAGGACGTCACCACAGGTGACACGCTTTGCGATCCGAGCAACGCGGTCGTACTGGAGCGCATGGAGTTCCCGGATCCCGTCATCGAGGTGGCCGTGGAGCCCAAGACCAAGGGCGACCAGGAGAAGCTCGGCGTTGCGCTCAATCGTTTGGCGCAGGAGGATCCGTCCTTCCGGGTGACGGTCGATCACGAGTCCGGCCAGACCATCATTAAGGGCATGGGCGAGCTTCATCTCGACATCATCGTCGATCGCATGAAGCGCGAGTTCAAAGTCGAGGCCAATGTGGGCGCGCCGCAGGTGGCCTACCGCGAGACGCTCACAAAGCTGTCCGAGGTCGACTACACCCATAAGAAGCAGACCGGCGGTTCGGGCCAGTTTGCTCGCGTGAAGATGGTTATCGAGCCGGCCGAGGCGGGCGAGGGCTATATCTTCGAGAACAAGGTTGTCGGCGGCAACGTGCCGAGGGAGTTCATCCCCGGCGTCGAGAAGGGCGTGCAGAGTGTTATCGATACTGGCGTGCTGGCGGGCTTCCCGATCCTCGATGTGAAGTGCACGTTGATTGACGGCGCGTCGCACGACGTAGACTCAAGCGTCATGGCATTTGAGATCGCCTCCCGCGCGGCCTTCCGCGAGGCGGCGATGAAGGCGCGGCCGAAATTGCTCGAGCCGATGATGAAGGTTGAAGTGGTGACGCCCGAAGATTATGTGGGCGGTATCATCGGAGACCTGACGAGCCGCCGCGGTCAAGTTCGTGGCCAAGAGCAGCGCGGCAACGCCACGGTCATCAATGCGATGGTGCCGCTGGCCAACATGTTTGGTTACGTGAACACGCTGCGTTCCATGAGTCAGGGACGCGCACAGTTCACGATGCAGTTCGATAGCTACGCGCAAGTTCCACAGGCTGTGGCGGAAGAAGTGCAAGCAAAGTTCGCCTAAGCGATTAGGCGGTTTTTGAAGTTTAGCTTTTGGTGAGAGGAATGGAGAGCCGACATGGCTAAAGAGAAATTCGATCGGTCAAAGCCGCACTGCAACATCGGGACCATCGGTCACGTCGATCACGGCAAGACGACCCTGACCGCTGCGATCACCAAGACACTGGCAGAGACTGGCGGTGCGACGTTCACCGCCTATGACGAAATCGACAAGGCGCCGGAAGAGAAGGCGCGCGGTATCACCATCTCGACGGCGCATGTCGAGTATGAGACCGAGAATCGCCATTACGCGCATGTCGATTGTCCCGGACACGCCGACTACGTGAAGAACATGATCACGGGTGCGGCGCAGATGGACGGCGCCATCCTGGTGGTATCCGCCGCGGACGGCCCCATGCCCCAGACTCGCGAGCACATTCTGCTTGCCCGTCAGGTCGGCGTGCCGGCGCTCGTCGTGTACATGAACAAGGTCGATCAGGTCGACGATCCGGAGCTGCTGGATCTCGTCGAGCTCGAGGTTCGCGAGCTTCTGACGACATACGAGTTCCCGGGCGACGATATCCCGATCGTCAAGGGTTCGGCGCTTGCCGCCGTCGAGGAGTCGAACGATGAGATCGGCAAGAAGTCGATCCTCGAGTTGATGCACGCTGTCGACTCGTACATTCCGCAGCCCGAGCGTCCGAAGGATCAGCCCTTCCTGATGCCGATCGAGGACGTGTTCTCGATCTCCGGCCGCGGTACCGTGGTCACGGGCCGTATCGAGCGCGGTATCGTCAATGTTGGCGAGGAAGTCGAGATCGTCGGCATCAAGCCCACGACCAAGACGACGGTCACCGGCGTTGAGATGTTCCGCAAGCTGCTCGATCAGGGTGAGGCCGGCGACAACGTGGGTTGCCTGCTTCGTGGTGTCGATCGCGAAGGTGTGGAGCGTGGCCAGGTGCTGGCCAAACCGGGTTCCGTGACGCCGCACACCAAGTTCAAGGCAGAGGCCTACATCCTTACCAAGGAAGAGGGTGGCCGCCATACGCCGTTCTTCGGTAACTACCGTCCGCAGTTCTACTTCCGCACCACCGACGTGACGGGTGTGGTCGAGCTGCCGGAAGGCACCGAGATGGTCATGCCGGGTGACAACATCACCATGACCGTCGAGTTGATTGTGCCGATCGCCATGGAGGAGAAGCTTCGCTTCGCCATCCGTGAGGGCGGTCGTACGGTCGGCGCCGGCGTCGTGGCATCGATCATCGAGTAATTGGAGATTAGAAGCGCGTCGTCCTCAGGGTGGCGCGCTTCTTAAACTTAAGGCCGTCGAGATGCAGAGTCAGAACATAAGAATCAGGCTGAAAGCCTTCGACCATCGCATTCTCGATGCGTCGACCAAGGAGATCGTCAACACGGCGAAACGCACCGGTGCGGAAGTTCGCGGGCCCATCCCGCTGCCGACCCGCATCGAGAAGTTCACCGTGAACCGCTCTCCCCACATCGACAAGAAGAGCCGTGAGCAGTTCGAAATGCGTACGCATAAGCGGCTGCTCGATATCGTCGATCCCACGCCGCAGACGGTCGATGCGCTGATGAAGCTCGATCTCGCCGCCGGCGTGGATGTCGAGATCAAGCTCTAACGGCTGCAGGACGAGGCAAGGAACAAGTTCGATGCGATCAGGTGTCATCGCGCAAAAGGTCGGCATGACCAGGATCTTCACCGACGCCGGGGAACACATCCCGGTGACGGTGCTGCGTCTGGAAAATTGTCAGGTCGTGGCCCAGCGCACTGCCGAGAAGAACGGCTATACGGCCGTGCAACTTGGGGCCGGCCGGCCCAAGGTCAAGCGTCTGACGCGCGCCGAGCGCGGCGGGTTCGCCGTGGCCAATGTCGAGCCGAAGCGGAAGGTAGCGGAGTTCCGCGTGAGCCCGGAGAACATGATCGACGTGGGCGCGGAGCTCACCGCCGACCACTTCGTCGAGGGCCAGTTCGTGGACGCATCCGGCACCTCGATCGGTAAGGGATTTGCCGGCGGCATGAAGCGGCACGGCTTTGGCGGCCTCAGGGCCAGTCACGGCGTGTCGATCAATCACCGTAGCCTTGGTTCGACCGGTCAGTGTCAGGATCCGGGCAAGGTGTTCAAAGGTAAGAAAATGGCCGGCCAGATGGGCTCCGTCGCCGTCACCACACAGAACCTGCGGGTGGTGAGAACGGACGTCGATCGCGGACTGATCATGATCCGCGGTGCGGTTCCAGGCGCCAAGGGCGGCTGGGTGCTGCTGCGCGATGCCGTGAAGCGTGCTTTGCCGGATGCGGCGCCAAAGCCCGGCGCGTTCCGGAAAGGCGCGGACGATCAGAAGCCGGCGAAGGAAGCAAAGTTGGAAACGAAGCCAGAGGCCGCGCCTGAGGCGCCGGTGCCTGAGGCCAAGCCCGAAGAGGGCGGGGATAAAGCGTGATGAAGGCGGACGTAACAACGCTCGACGCCAAGAAGGCGGGCACGATTGAGCTCTCGGACGACGTGTTCGGGCTGGAGCCGCGTGCCGACCTGCTGCATCGCATGGTGCGCTACCAGCTTGCCGCCCGACGCAGAGGCACGGTCGCGGTCAAGGACCGTTCGGAGATCGTCGGGACGACAGCCAAGATGTTTCGCCAGAAGGGCACGGGCCGGGCGCGCCACGGCAACGCCAAGCCGACGATCTTCCGTGGCGGCGGTAAGGCATTCGGTCCGAAGCCGCGTAGCCATGACATCGAGCTGCCGAAGAAAGTGCGCGCGCTGGCGCTTCGCCACGCGCTGTCGTCCAAGGCTAAGACGGACGCGCTGGTGGTGATCGATTCCTGCGAGATGAAAGATCCGAAGACCAAGGCGCTGAAGGCACGGTTCGACAAGCTCGGCGTGAGCTCGGCGCTCGTCGTCGACGGCGCGGAGGTGCAGGACGGCTTCGCGCGTGCCGCGCGCAACATTCCGCACATCGATGTGCTGCCGGTGCAGGGCATCAATGTCTACGACATCCTTCGGCACGATACGCTCGTGCTGACGAAAGCCGCGCTCGAAGCGCTGGAGGCACGGTTCAAATGAGTGCGCTTCAAGCATATGACGTGATCCTGTCACCGGTGATCAGCGAGAAGTCGAGCGAGGCGTCGGAGTCGAACCATGTGGTGTTCCGCGTGCGCCTCGATGCGACCAAGCCTCAGATCAAGAAGGCGGTCGAGAAGCTGTTCGGCGTGAAGGTGGTCGCGGTGAATACACTGACCCGTAAGGGCAAGACCAAGCGGTTCCGCGGCATCGAAGGCCGCCAGAAAGATGTGAAGAAGGCCGTCGTCAAGCTTGCCGAAGGCGAGTCGATTGACGTGACGACAGGGATTTAACGAGATGGCGCTGAAGAACTTCAAACCAACATCGCCGAGCCAGCGTCAGCTGGTGCTCGTCGACCGCAGCCATCTGTGGAAGGGCAAGCCGGTCAAGTCGCTGACCGAGGGCTTGAACAAGTCCGGTGGCCGCAACAACACGGGACGGGTCTCGATCTGGCATCGTGGTGGCGGGCACAAGCGCTCATACCGGCTGGTCGACTTCAAGCGGACCAAGCGCGGCATGCCGGCGACGGTCGAGCGGATCGAATACGACCCGAACCGCACGGCGTTCATTGCGCTGATCAAGTACGAAGACGGCGATCTCGTATACATTTTGGCGCCGCAGCGCC
The DNA here is from genome assembly GCF_041573655.1 of Methyloceanibacter sp. GTDB lineage: Bacteria > Pseudomonadota > Alphaproteobacteria > Rhizobiales > Methyloligellaceae > Methyloceanibacter. The sequence continues at coordinate 20,794 of NZ_JBFFQD010000019.1, read as the reverse complement.
TGGCGCCGGGCGACACGGTGATTGCCGACGACAAGGCAGACGTGAAGCCGGGCAACGCCATGCCTTTGGCCAGCATGCCGATCGGCACCATCGTCCACAACGTGGAGATGAAGGTGGGCAAGGGTGGCCAGATCGCGCGAGCGGCTGGTAGCTACGTCCAGCTCGTGGGCCGCGACGCTGGCTATGCGATTTTGCGCCTCAACTCCGGCGAGACACGCATGGTGCCTGCCGGCTGCATGGCTACAGTGGGTGCCGTGTCCAACCCGGACAATTCCAACACATCGTTCGCCAAGGCCGGACGCATGCGGTGGAAGGGGCGCAAGCCTGTGGTCCGCGGCGTGGCCATGAACCCGATTGATCATCCGCATGGTGGTGGTGAAGGGCGTACCTCCGGTGGCCGGCATCCGGTCACCCCGTGGGGTAAGTCCACCAAGGGCAAGCGCACGCGTTCCCAAAAGGGAAGCGACAAGTTCATTCTGCGCAGCCGCCATCAGAAGAAGAAGAAGAAGGGATAAGAAGTGTCACGTTCGATTTGGAAAGGCCCGTTCGTCGACGGCTATCTCTTGAAGAAGGCCGAGAAGGCGCGTCAGAGCGGTTCCAACGCCGTGATCAAGATGTGGTCGCGCCGTTCGACCATCTTGCCGCAGTTCGTGGGACTCACCTTCGGTGTCCACAATGGGCATAAGCACGTTCCGGTGCTCGTAACCGAGGACATGGTCGGCCACAAGTTTGGCGAGTTCGCGCCGACGCGCACCTATCACGGTCATACCGCTGACCGTAAAGCGAAGAGAGCTTAATTATGGGCAAGCCCCAAAGAGAGCGCACGCTCAAAGACAATGAGGCGAAGGCCGTGACCCGGCTTATTCGTGTGAGCCCGCAGAAGCTCAACCTGGTTGCCCAGCTTATCCGGGGCAAGAAGGTCGACCGTGCGCTTGCCGACCTCACCTTCTCGCGCAAGCGCATCGCCAAGGATGTGAAGAAGACGCTGGAGTCGGCCATCGCCAACGCCGAGAACAATCATGACCTCGACGTTGATGCGCTGATCGTGTCGGAGGCCTATGTGGGCAAGAATATCGTTATGAAGCGGCTTCGGGCGCGTGCACGTGGCCGGTCCGCTCGGATTTTGAAACCGTTTTCGCAGATGACCGTGGTCGTGCGCCAGGTCGAGGAGTCCGCCTGATGGGACAGAAGGTCAATCCGATCGGGCTAAGGCTCGGCGTCAATCGTACTTGGGACTCCCGCTGGTTCGCCAGCGGAGGTGAGTACGCGCAGCTGCTCCACGAGGACTTGAAGATGCGTGAGCATATTCTCAACTCGCGCAAGCAGGCTGGCATTTCCAAGGTGGTCATCGAGCGCCCGCACAAGAAGTGCCGCGTGACGGTCTACACGGCGCGCCCTGGCATTTTGATTGGCAAGAAGGGCGCCGACATCGAGAAGCTTCGCCGCGAACTGGCGACGATGACGGATTCCGACGTGCATCTGAATATCGTCGAGGTGCGCAAGCCCGAGGTTGACGCCACGCTGGTGGCTGAGGGCATCGCGCAGCAGCTTGAGCGCCGCGTGGCATTCCGCCGGGCGATGAAGCGGGCGGTGCAGTCGGCCATCCGCATGGGTGCGCTTGGCATCCGTATCAATTGTGGGGGCCGGCTCGGTGGCGCGGAGATTGCGCGTACGGAGTGGTACCGCGAGGGCCGTGTGCCGCTGCACACGCTGCGCGCGAATATCGACTACGGCACGGCGCTGGGGCGCACGGCTTACGGAATCATCGGCATCAAGGTTTGGATCTTCAAGGGCGAGATCATGGAGCACGATCCCATGGCCCAGGAGAACCGGGCGATTGAGGCGCAAGAGGGCGGGCGTTCCACGGGCCGCCGTGAACCCGCTTCGGCGCGAGGCTAAGGGCAAGGCTTAGAGTTATGCTGCAACCGAAACGCACCAAGTACCGCAAGATGCAGAAAGGGCGCATCAAAGGCGCCGCCAAGGGCGCGACCGCGCTCAACTTCGGCACCTTCGGGTTGAAGGCGCAAGAGCCGGCCCGTGTCACCGCGCGGCAGATCGAGGCGGCGCGACGTGCCATGACGCGTCAGATGAAGCGCGCCGGCCGTGTGTGGATCCGCGTGTTCCCGGACGTGCCGGTGTCGAAGAAGCCGACCGAAGTGCGCATGGGTAAGGGTAAGGGTACGCCTGAGTTCTGGGCGGCCAAGGTCAAGCCCGGGCGCATCATGTTCGAGATTGACGGTGTGGGCGAGTCCGTCGCCCGTGAAGCGTTGCGGCTTGCTGCCGCGAAGTTGCCGATCAAGACGCGCGTTGTGGCGCGCACCGAGGGCTAAGCGATGAAAGCCAGTCAGGTGCACGACATGACGATCGATCAGCTCAACGACGAGCTGGTCAAGTTGAAGAAAGAGCAGTTCAACCTGCGTTTCCAGGCGGCCTCCGGCCAGCTGGAGAACACGGCGCGGGTTCGACAGGTCAGGCGCGACATTGCGCGCGTCCAGACTGTGGCGCGCGAAAGAGACGCAGCAGCGAAGGCTAAAGGGTAAGAACGATGCCGAAACGCGTTTTGACAGGGGTCGTGGTGAGCGACAAGAACGACAAGACGGTTACCGTCAAGATCGAGCGCCGCTTCACGCACCCTCTGTTTAAGAAGGTGGTGCGCCGGACGAAGAACTATCACGCTCACGATGAGAAGAATGAATTCAAGGTGGGCGAGAAGGTTTCGATCGAAGAGTGCGCGCCGATCTCGAGGCACAAACGCTGGGTGGTCCTGCCGCGTGAGCAGGCAACGGCGTAAGGAATGAATAGAGGCCCGCAAGTGGCCTCACGTTAAGGGCGAATGCCATGATTCAGATGCAGACCAATCTCGATGTTGCCGACAACTCTGGCGCCAAGCGCGTTCAGTGCATCAAGGTGCTCGGCGGCTCGAAGCGCAAATACGCGTCGATCGGCGACACCATCGTGGTCAGCGTCAAAGAGGCCATCCCGCGCGGCCGCGTGAAGAAGGGCCAGGTGATGAAGGCCGTGATCGTGCGTACCGCGTCCGGTGTGCGCCGTCCGGACGGCTCGCTCATCCGCTTTGATCGCAACGCCGCGGTCCTGGTCACGCCGCAAGGCGAGCCGGTGGGTACACGTATCTTCGGGCCGGTGACGCGTGAGTTGAGGGCGAAGAAGCATATGAAGATCGTGTCTCTCGCGCCGGAGGTTCTTTGATCATGCGAAATCTGAAGATCAAGAAGGGTGACCAAGTCGTGGTCATCACGGGCAAAGACAAGGGCAAGCACGGCGAAGTCCTGAAGGTGATGCCGTCGGAGAACCGCGCCATCGTCAAGGGTGTGTCGATGGTGCGCCGTCATCAGCGGCAAACCGCGAACCAAGAGGGGGGCATCATCACCAAGGAAGCCCCGATCGAGATTTCGAACATCGCGCTGGAGGACCCGAAGGACGGGAAGCCCACGCGCGCCGGCTACAAGTTTCTAAAGGACGGGCGCAAGGTTCGATTTGCCAGGCGCTCGGGCGAGGTCATCGATGGCTGAGCAGGTTTACGTTCCGCGGCTGAAGCTGCAGTACCAAGACGTTATCAAGGGCGATCTCTCCAAAGAGTTCAGCTACCCGAACGTCATGCAGGTTCCGCGCCTGGAGAAGGTGGTGCTGAACATGGGCGTTGGCGATGCCGTCAGCGATTCCAAGAAGGTGAAGGCCGCCGCGGCCGATCTCGGCCTGATTGCCGGTCAGCGTCCTGTCATCACCAAGGCGCGCAAGTCGATCGCCGGCTTCAAGCTGCGCGAAGGCATGCCGGTCGGGGCCAAGGTGACCTTGCGCAAGGACCGTATGTACGAGTTCCTAGATCGGCTCGTGAATATCGCGCTGCCGCGGGTCCGGGACTTCCGTGGGCTTAGTCCGAAGAGCTTCGACGGAAGAGGCAATTATTCGATGGGCCTGAAGGAGCATATCGTCTTTCCCGAGATCGATTACGACAAGGTGGAAGATGTGCTTGGCATGGACATCATCGTTTGCACGACCGCGCAGACCGACGACGAGGCGCGCGCGTTGCTGAAGGGTTTGAACTTTCCGTTCCGCAGCTAGGTGTTCCCGGCTGCGACAGGAGGACTGAATGGCTAAGACGAGCATGATTGAGCGAGACAAGAAGCGGCGCCGCCTCGCCAAAAAGTTTGCATACCGGCGGGCGCGGTTGAAGGAAATCGCTGCCGACCGCTCATTTCCGGCGGAGGAGCGCTTCGCGGCGCGGTTGAAGCTAGCTGAGCTGCCGCGTAATTCCTCCCCGACGCGCATTCGTAACCGTTGTGATCTGTCCGGGCGCCCGCGCGGCTACTACCGGAAGCTTCGCATGTCGCGCATTGCTTTGCGCGATCTGGGAAGCACCGGAATGATCCCGGGCATGGTCAAGTCGAGCTGGTAAGGACGATCGATGAACGTCAACGACCCACTAGGCGATATGCTGACCCGCATCCGCAATGCGCAGATGCGGCACAAAACCAAGGTGACGACACCGGCGTCCAAGCTGCGTGAGCGCGTCCTCGATGTGCTGACGGAGGAGGGCTATATCCGCGGCTATGCGCGGGTCGATTACGACGGTGGCAAGTCCGAGTTCGAGATCGAGCTGAAATATTTCGATGGCGAGCCGGTCATCAAGGATATCAAGCGGGTGTCTACGCCCGGGCGCCGTGTGTACTCGTCGGTGAAGGATCTGCCGACGGTCGCCAACGGTCTCGGTGTGGCCATCCTGTCGACGCCCAAGGGTGTCATGTCGGATTCCCGCGCGCGGAACGAGAATGTCGGTGGCGAGATTCTCTGTAACGTATTCTAGCGGAGCTTTTTGAAGCGAAGGTTTGATCAATGTCGCGCATCGGCAAAAGACCAGTGGCAATTCCCGGCGGTGTAACCGCCGCGGTTGACGGCCAAGAGATCAAGGTGAAGGGCCCCAAAGGCGAGCTTCGCCATGTGCTCGCTGACCAGATCATGGCCAAGACCGGCGATGACGGTATCGAGATCGCTATGCGCGCGGACTCAAACGAGGCGCGTGCAATGTGGGGCATGTCGCGGACGCTGGTTGCGAATTTAGTGACGGGTGTGACCGAAGGTTTCTCCAAGACCTTGGAGATCACCGGCGTCGGTTACCGCGCGGCGGTGAAAGGCCAAACCCTGCAGTTGCAGCTTGGGTTCAGCCATGACGTCAACTATGCGATCCCGCAAGGCATCGAGGTGAAGTGCCCGAAGCCGACCGAGATTCTAGTGAGCGGTATCGACAAGCAGCTGGTTGGTCAGGTCGCTGCGGAGATCAGACGATACAGGCCGCCGGAGCCCTATAAGGGCAAGGGCGTGCGGTATGCGGGCGAGTACATCCTCCGCAAAGAAGGCAAGAAGAAGTAGCGGGATTAGACGATGAGCGCGTTGAACAATACTTTTGCGCGGCGGACACGCCGGGTTCGCCATTCTCTGAAGCGGGCGGCCAATGGACGTGCGCGTCTGTCGGTGTTCCGTTCCTCCAAGCATATCTATGCACAGGTGATCGACGACAGCGCGGGCAAGACCGTCGCGGCGGCGTCGAGCCTCGACAAGGATTTCAAGCTTGAGAAGGGCGCTGATACGTCCGCGGCGGAAGCCGTCGGCAAGCTTGTGGCCGAGCGTGCGGTCAAGGCCGGCGTCAAGGACGTCGTCTTCGATCGTGGCGGTTATCTTTATCACGGGCGCGTCAAGGCGCTCGCAGACGCGGCGCGCGAAGCCGGTCTGAACTTCTAGGGTTTAGGAAAGGGTCTACACGTGGCACGAGGTCCCCAATCACGCGGTCCGCAAGGTAGAGACCGCGACGACCGCGACAGCGAGTTCGTCGACAAGCTCGTTCACATCAATCGCGTGGCCAAGGTGGTCAAGGGTGGACGGCGCTTCGGCTTCGCGGCGCTTGTCGTCGTTGGCGATCAGAAGGGCCGGGTCGGTTTCGGCCATGGCAAGGCGCGTGAGGTGCCTGAGGCCATTCGCAAGGCGACAGAGTCGGCCAAGCGCAATCTGGTCAAGGTGCCGCTGCGCGAGGGCCGCACACTGCATCACGACGTGCGCGGACAGCATGGCGCGGGCAAGGTGATCTTGCGCGCTGCGCCTCCCGGCACCGGCATCATCGCCGGCGGTCCGATGCGCGCGGTGTTCGAGACACTCGGTATCCAGGACGTGGTCGCCAAGTCGATCGGCAGTTCCAATCCGTACAACATGGTGCGCGCCACGTTCGATGCGCTGCGCCACGAAGATAGCCCGCGTGGCGTTGCTGCGCGGCGTGGCAAGAAGGTCAGCGAGATTGTGTCCCGCCGCCGCGATCAGGCCGGTGACGGCACCGAAGCGCAGGCTTAAGGCACACGAGCAAGGTTGAAGAGAGATGGCCGAGAAACAGAAAACAATCGTCGTGGAGCAGATCGGTAGCCCGATCCGCCGCCCCGGCAGTCAACGCGCGACCCTGATCGGGCTCGGCCTGAACAAGATGCACAAGCGGCGGACTCTGGTCGACACACCGCAGGTGCGCGGCATGGTGGCCAAGGTGAGCCATCTGGTGCGCATCGTAGAGGACGAGGCCGGAGCCTAAGGAACGAATATCATGCGACTGAATGAGATCAGCGACCGGCCGGGCGCGACCAAGCCTAAGAAGCGTCTGGGGCGTGGCCTCGGCTCAGGGCTCGGCAAGACGTCGGGACGGGGCCAGAAGGGTCAGAAGTCCCGCTCGGGTGTGGCCATCAAGGGCTTCGAGGGTGGTCAGATGCCGCTCCACCGGCGCCTGCCGAAGCGCGGCTTCAAGAACATCTTCGCCAAGGATCTGAACGAGGTGAATGTCGGTCGGGTGCAGGCGGCGATCGACGCCAAGAAGCTCGATGCCAAGGCCCCGATCACGGTTCAGGCCTTGCTGGACGCCGGCGTCATCCGCCGCGTGCGCGATGGCGTGCGGTTACTCGGCAATGGCGAGATCAAGACCAAGGCCACCATCGAGGTCACGGGGGCGTCCAGCGGCGCGGTCAAGGCCGTGGAAGCGGCTGGCGGAACTGTGACGCTCACGCCGATGCCGCGCCGGGCGCCGAAGCCCGACGGCGAGGGCAAGCCCAAAAAAGATAGCAAGACGGCGGCAAAGTCCGCCGCACCGAAGAAGACCGAGGGGGCCCCGGCGAAGAAGCCGGCGGCAAAGAAGAAGGCTCCCGCCAAGAAGGACACGTCCGAGTGAGGTAGTGCGGCTCTTCAAAGGGCCGCCTCATCGTCTCGGGGAAAGAAAGAGCGCCGATGGTTTCCGCCGCAGAACAGCTCGTCTCCAATCTGAACTTCGCGGCTTTCGCCAAAGCCGACGAGCTGAAGAAGCGCATCTGGTTCACGCTTGGCGCGCTGATCATCTATCGGCTCGGCACCTACATTCCGATCCCGGGCATCAACCCGGAAGCGCTTGCCGAAGTATTCCGGCAGCAGCAGTCCGGCATCCTGGGCATGTTCAACATGTTCTCCGGCGGTGCTGTAGGGCGCATGGCGATCTTCGCGCTCAACATCATGCCGTATATTTCGGCGTCGATTATCATCCAGCTGCTGACCACCGTCTCGCCGCATCTTGAGCAGCTCAAGAAGGAAGGCGAGCAGGGACGGCGCCAGATCAATCAGTACACGCGCTACGGCACGGTGCTGCTGGCCGCGCTGCAAGGCTACGGCATTGCCGTCGGCCTTGAGGGCACTGGCAATGTGGTGACCGATCCGGGTTGGTTCTTCCGCATCACCACGGTCATCACGCTGGTCGGCGGCACCGTCTTCCTGATGTGGCTCGGCGAGCAGATCACCGCGCGCGGCGTCGGCAACGGCATCTCGCTGATCATCTTCGCCGGCATTGTCGCCGAGTTGCCGTCGGCCTTGGTCGGTACGCTTGAACTCGGCAAGCAAGGCGCGCTGTCGACGGCCCTCATCATCGCCCTGTTCGTCATGGCCGTGGCTGTGATCGCGTTTATCGTCTTCATGGAGCGGGCGCAGCGGCGTCTCTTGGTGCAGTATCCGAAGCGTCAGGTCGGCAACAAGATGTTCCAGGGCGATGCCTCGCATCTGCCGCTGAAGCTGAACACGGCGGGCGTGATTCCACCGATCTTCGCCTCATCGCTGCTATTGCTGCCGATTACGGTGGCGAATTTCTCCGCAGGCCAAGGGCCGGAATGGCTCAACACGATCACGGCTCTGCTCGGCCGCGGGCAGCCGCTCTATCTGCTGATCTATATTTCGCTGATCATCTTCTTCGCCTTCTTCTATACGGCAGTGGTCTTCAACCCGAAGGACACGGCCGAAAATCTGAAGAAGTATGGCGGCTTCCTGCCGGGCATTCGCCCCGGCGAGCGCACGGCGGAGTATATCGACTACGTGCTCACGCGGATCACCGTGGTGGGCGCGCTGTATTTGGCCGCTGTCTGCGTGCTGCCTGAGCTGCTGATCTCCAACTGGGGTGTCCCCTTCTACTTTGGCGGCACGTCGCTGCTCATCGTGGTGAGCGTCACCATGGATACGGTGGCGCAGGTCCAAAGCCATCTGCTGGCGCACCAGTACGAAGGGCTCATCAAAAAGGCCAAGCTCCGGGGAGCGCGGCGCCGATGATCCTGGTCCTGATCGGCCCTCCGGGCGCCGGGAAGGGGACCCAGGCGAAGCGCTTGGAAGACCTTCGGGGCTTGGTGCAACTCTCCACGGGAGACATGTTGCGGGCCGCGGTGGCCGCTGGGACCGAACTGGGGCGTCAGGCAGGCGATCTCATGGAACATGGCCAGCTCGTGCCGGACGACCTTGTGATCGGCCTGATCGCCGAACGGCTCGATGCTAACAAGGACGCGAAAGGCTTCATTCTCGACGGCTTCCCGCGCACCATCGGACAGGCGGAGGCCTTGGACCGGCTCCTGGAGACGCGGGGCGCCCAAGTCGACCGGACGGTGGTCATCGACGTGGACGACGATGCGCTTGTTGTGCGGATCACGGGCCGGTTCACCTGTGCCACCTGCGGCGAGGGCTATCACGACCTCTTCAAGAAGCCCAAGGAAGAGGGGACTTGCGACAAATGCGGCGGTACGGAATTCAAGCGGCGGCCCGACGACACCGAGGAGGTCGTGCGGTCGCGGCTCAAGGCTTATCACGCCCAGACGGAGCCGCTCGTCGGCTATTACGGCGGGCAGGACAAGGTGAGAACAGTTAACGGCATGGCCGATATTGAGGCGGTACAGAAGGAGATCGATCTGGCGCTGGATGCGGCGTGAGCTTGACCGAGACGGCCGGGACCTTCGGCCAGTTGACCTTGTCAAGCGGAATCGCTACATAACGGCGTCACATTGTTTGATGGACTGACCGGTCCCGGGGGTAGAGCCTTTCCGCGGTCGGTCTCTTTGTGTTCCCGTAGGGTAAACTAGCTTAGATTTCAGCACGTTAGCACGTGCGCGAGGAGGCGACGACGTGGCCCGTATTGCAGGCGTAAACATCCCGACCAATAAGCGGGTCGAGATCGCGCTGACTTATATCCATGGCATTGGCGATACCTTCGCCAAGGACATTTGCACCAAGGTGTCGATACCCACCGAGCGGCGGGTGAACGAGCTGACGGACGCCGAGGTGATTCAGATCCGTGAGGTCATCGACCGCGATTACATGGTGGAAGGCGATCTCAGGCGCGAAGTCGCAATGAATATCAAGCGTTTGATGGACCTTGGTTGCTATCGCGGTTTACGTCACCGCCGTGGTCTTCCGGTCCATGGTCAGCGCACCCATACCAATGCGCGTACGCGTAAGGGCCCGGCCAGGCCAATCGCCGGCAAGAAGAAGTAAGTTAAGTCCGCGCGCGGCCAAGCTCTCTGTATGAGCCTTTTGCTGGCGCACAGTCATTGATAGCGGGAATAGAGCATGGCTAAGGAAAAGGGGCGGGTTCGTCGCCGCGAGAAGAAGAACATCACTTCGGGCGTCGCCCACGTGCATGCAAGCTTCAACAACACCATGATCACCATCACTGACGCCCAAGGAAACGCGATTTCCTGGTCGTCGGCAGGGACCATGGGCTTCAAGGGGTCGCGTAAGTCGACGCCTTACGCCGCTCAGGTGGCGGCCGAGGATGCCGGTAAGAAGGCATCCGAGCACGGCATGAAGAATCTTGAGATCGAAGTGCGCGGTCCGGGATCTGGCCGGGAGTCGGCTCTGCGGGCGCTGCAGGCTGCGGGCTTCAACATCATCTCGATCCGTGATGTGACGCCGATCCCGCACAATGGTTGCCGGCCGCGTAAGCGCCGCCGCGTCTAAACAAAGGTAAGGCCACGAACACGATGCTGGACGAGGACATTCGCAAGCAGGAGCCCACGGCTCCGCTCAATGATCAAGAAAGGGCTACCCCGGTGCTGCAAAAGAACTGGCAAGATCTCATCAAGCCCACCAAGCTCAATATTGTTCCCGGACGCGACCCGTCGCGTTACGCCACGATCGGCGCCGAACCGCTCGAGCGTGGCTTCGGGCTGACCCTGGGCAACGCGCTGCGCCGCGTGCTTCTGTCTTCGCTGCAGGGCGCCGCCATCACCTCGGTGCATATCGACGGCGTGCTGCATGAGTTTTCTTCGATTCCGGGCGTGCGCGAGGATGTGACGGACATCGTCCTGAACATCAAGGAAATCGCGCTCAGCCAGCATTCGGAGGGCGTCAAGCGCATGGTGCTTCAGAAAGAAGGACCAGGCATCGCCACGGCGGGCGACATTCAAACCGGCTCCGAGGTCGAAATTCTGAATCCGGAGCACGTGATCTGCACGCTGGACGAAGGCACGGCGATCCACATGGAGTTCACCTCCTCGTCGGGTAAGGGCTATGTGCCGGCGGAGCGCAATCGTCCCGACGATGCGCCGATCGGCTTTATCCCAGTCGACTCTTTGTTCAGCCCCGTGCGCAAGGTTTCCTATCGCGTGGAGAACACCCGCGAGGGCCAGATCCTCGACTACGACAAGCTCACCATGGAGATCGAGACCGACGGCTCAGTGCGGCCGGAGGACTCCCTCGCGCTTGCCGCGCGTGTCGTCCAGGATCAGCTGTCGGTGTTCGTCAACTTCGAAGAGCCGAAGAAGGAGCAGACCTTCGAGCGCCAGCCGGAGCTGGTGTTCAACGCCGCGCTCCTCAAGAAGGTCGACGAGTTGGAATTGTCCGTTCGCTCGGCCAACTGCCTGAAGAACGACAACATCGTTTATATCGGCGACCTCATCCAGAAGACCGAGGCCGAGATGCTGCGCACGCCGAATTTCGGCCGCAAGTCGCTCAACGAGATCAAGGAAGTGCTCGCTTCCATGGGGCTGCATTTGGGCATGGACGTGCCCGATTGGCCGCCGGAGAACATCGAAGAGCTGGCGAAGCGCTTCGAAGACCACTACTAAGCAATTCGGCCGCGGTCACGCGGCCCTACAAGCTCCGTAAGGGAGGAGTTCATGCGTCATCGCAAAGCAGGCCGGAAGCTCAACCGGACCGCCACGCACCGTAGCGCGCTTCTGTCGAGCCTGGCATGCGCGCTCATCAAGCACGAGCAGATCGCGACGACCCTGCCCAAGGCGAAGGAACTTCGCCGGGTTGCCGACCGTCTGATCACGCTTGCCAAGCGCGGCGATCTGCACGCGCGCCGTCTGGCCTTTGCCCGTATCCGGGACGACGCCATGGTGTCGAAGCTGTTCGAGACTTTGGGGCCGCGCTACGCGGACCGTCCGGGCGGTTACACGCGCGTGCTGAAGGCGGGCTTCCGTTATGGCGACTCCGCGCCGATGGCGGTCATCGAACTGGTGGACCGCGACGAGGACGCCAAGGGGCTCGACTCCGGACCGACCCAGGAGGTCGCCGAAGAGGGCGAGGCCGCGGCCGCGTAAGCGAGACGGCACATTCCAGAATCCAAAAGGCGCGCCACGTCAGCGGCGCGCCTTTTTCGTTGTCATGCTCGGAAGTTCTTAGAACTTGGAGCGGTCCCGGCCGGTGGTGACAGGCCTGCCGGCGGCCGCCTCGCGCTTGTCGTAGGCCTCGATGGCCTTCGTCTTGATGGCGCTCACGCCGGTGTTGAAGATGCCGACGATAATCTTCTTGGCCTCGTCATCCTCGACGCCGTCCGCATCGAACTCGGCCTCCCACTCGATCTCGACGCGATCGGGCTCGTCGTCCGCCTCGACCTCCAGCGTCGCGGAGTAGTTCTTCACCGGCAGCGGGCCTTCGATGATCTCGTAACTGTAGCTCGTGTCGTCGGTCTCGGTCAGCTTCTCCTTGATCTTGCCGCCGTCGCCCAGCGTGAGGATGCGGTAGGTGTCGCCGCCTTCCTCGATCTGCTCGCAATCGGCCACTGCCTCATGCCAATCCTTGATGGCGCAGAAATCGCCGACCACGGCCCAGACCTCGGCCGGCGTGCCGGGGGCCTCTCTGCGCTTCTTGACCTCGACGGCCTCGGCTGCGGCGCTCCAGGCGAAGGTGGCGGCCAGAGCCACCAGGGTCAGCTTGAAAACTCGCATGCGTCTCTCTCCACTTTTTCGCTGTTGTGAACGGCAAAAGCTGTCGCCCGCGCGGCAGTCTAGGGTTCAAACGCGGGCTGCGGCAACCTGGTTTCCCTGGATTCTCGCCGCAAGAAGGCCCGTTTTCTTTGGAAGATCAACGCGTCGTGCTGGTATATCCAGACAGTGTTTTGGCCGTCCTACAGATCCCTAACAGGACACGAGATGACGCTTTTGGAAAAACTTTCCGGGAAGATTGGCATTCTCTGCTTGGCAGGCGCGTCCCTCCTTTTGAGCGTGCCGGGCACGCTCGCCCAGGAGCGGGCGGTGCCGAAGAACCAGGCGGCGATGAAGCAGTCCTTCTCGCCGGTGGTGAAGCAGGCGGCGCCCGCCGTCGTGAACGTCTATGTACGCCACCGGGTGAAGCAGTCGGTTTCGCCTTTTTTCAGGGACCCATTCTTCCGCCGCTTCTTTGGCGACAAGTTCGGCGTGCCGCGCGAGCGCATCCAGAACTCGCTCGGCTCGGGCGTGCTGGTCCGCGGCGAGGGCGTGGTGGTCACCAACTATCATGTCATCCGCGGCGGCGAGAAGTCCGAGGTCACGGTGGCCCTGAGCGACGGGCGTGAGTTCCCGGCCGAAATCATCCTGAAGGACGAGAAGACCGATCTTGCCGTGCTGCGCCTGGACGGGGAGGGCGCCAAGTTTCCCTCCATCAAGTTCGCCAACTCCGACACGCTGGAAGTCGGCGACCTTGTTCTGGCCATCGGCGATCCGTTCGGCGTCGGCCAAACCGTGACAAGCGGTATCGTCTCGGGGCTGGCGCGCACCAAGGTCGGTTTTTCCGACTACCAGTTCTTCATCCAGACCGATGCCGCCATCAATCCCGGCAATTCGGGCGGCGCCTTGGTCGATATGGACGGGCGCCTCGTTGGCATCAACACGGCAATCTTCTCCAAGAGCGGCGGTTCGCACGGAATCGGATTCGCGATTCCTTCCAACATGGTGCGCCTGGTGGTTCAGTCCGCGCTCAAAGGCGGCAAGCTTCAGCGGCCGTGGTTTGGCGCATCCTTGCAGCCGCTCAACGCCGACCTCGCCGAGTCGATAGGGCTCGACCGGCCTTCAGGCGCGATGGTGACCAGCGTGCACAAGAATGGACCCGCACGGGGCGCCGGCTTGCAAGTAGGCGACGTGGTCGTGAGCATAGACGACAAGACCGTGAAGGACCCGGAAGCTCTGCAATATCGCTTCGTCACCAAGGGGGTCGGCGGGAAGGCCAAGCTTGGCGTCTACCGCAACCGCAAGCTAATGAACGCGACGATCTCTCTGATCGCGCCAATCGAAGACCCGCCGCGCGACATACGCGAGCTGGAGGGCCGGCATCCATTTGCCGGCAGTAAGGTCGCGAACCTGTCGCCCGCAGTGGCCCATGAGATCGGCATGGATGACGATGCTAAGCAGGGCGTCGTGGTGCTCGACGTGACCCGAGGTTCGAATGCGGGCCGGCTGGGCTTGCGCCGCGGCGATATCGTCGTCGGGATCAACAAAGAGAAGGTTTCGTCGGTCGAACAGCTGAGCCTCTTGCTTCAGTTGGACACCGGCGGCTGGCGGCTATCCGTCGAGCGTGGCGGGAAGGTGTTCAATCTCGCCATTCAGGGCTGACCATGGGAGAGGATGCGGCCACGTTGTTTGAGGCTGCGGGGCTTGGCGATGCTGCGCCGCGGCCGCTTGCCGACCGTTTGCGGCCCAAGTCGCTCGACGAGGTCATCGGCCAGGACCATCTGCTCGGAGACGGCATGTTGGGCCGCATGGTCCGGGTTGGCCGCCTCAGCTCCGTGATCTTCTGGGGCCCGCCGGGCACCGGCAAAACCACGGTGGCGCGGCTTCTGGCGGAGGTGACGGACCTCCACTTCGAGCAGCTCTCGGCGATCCAGTCCGGCGTTGCGGATTTGCGCAAAGTGTTCGACACGGCCCGGGCCCGGCGGCAAGAGGGACGCGGCACGCTGCTCTTTATCGATGAGATCCATCGCTTCAACCGCTCCCAGCAGGATGCCTTCCTGCCCCATATGGAGGACGGCACCATCGTGCTCGTGGGCGCGACGACGGAGAACCCGTCCTTCGAGCTCAACGCGGCCCTGCTGTCGCGGGCGAGCGTCCTCACCTTCAAGCGCCTCGATGACGATGCGCTCGAAGCGCTGCTGGCGCGAGCCGAGACCCACGAGGGGCGCAAACTGCCTACAACGGACGATGCGCGCACCGCGCTGATCTCTATGGCAGACGGCGATGGGCGCGGGCTCATCAACCTGGCGGAAGACGTGTTCCTCGCGGTTGGCAAGGACGCGAAGCTGGTGCTCGATCGCGAAGCTCTCGTGGAGTTGGTACAACGCCGGGCGCCGATCTACGACAAGGGCCAGGACGGCCACTACAACCTCATCAGCGCTTTGCATAAGTCGGTGCGGGGCTCCGACCCCGACGCTGCGCTCTACTGGCTGGCGCGCATGTTAGTGGCGGGCGAGGACCCGCTCTATATCGCGCGGCGCTTGGTGCGCATGGCGGTGGAGGATATCGGCATGGCCGACCCGGCCGGGCTCGTGCAGGCCAATGCCGCGAAGGACGCTTATGACTTCTTAGGCTCGCCAGAAGGTGAACTGGCGCTAGCGCAAGCGACCGTCTATCTCGCATGCGCGCCGAAATCCAACGCGGCCTATGTGGCTTACAAGGCGGCGATGGGTGTGGCCAAGGAGAGCGGCTCGCTGTTGCCGCCGAAGCATATTCTCAACGCCCCGACGAGGCTGATGAAGCAAGAAGGCTACGGCCGCGATTACGCCTACGATCACAACGAGACGGAAGCCTTCTCCGGCCAAGACTATTTCCCGGAGGAGATGGAGCGGCCGGACTTCTATGCGCCCACGGGGCGCGGCTTCGAGCGTGAGATTAGAGAGCGGCTCGAGCGCTGGGGGGAGATCCGGGCGAAGCGAGCGCAGCGGTGACGAGGGGGAGGGGCTGATATGCAAACTCTATTATGTGTAGCGGCTGGCGGCGCGCTTGGCGCCTCTGGGCGCTATCTCGTCGGCATCGCTTCGGGGCGCCTGTTCGGCCTCGATTTTCCCTGGGGCACGCTTATCGTCAACGTGCTGGGCTGCCTCGTCATGGGCCTGCTGATCGAGGCCATGGCTCTGCGCTGGACGGTGCATAACGATCTGCGCGCCTTCCTCGCCGTGGGGCTCTTGGGCGGGTTCACGACATTCTCGGCGTTCTCGGCCGATTTCGGGCTCCTTTTCGAGCGGGACGCATATCTCAGCGCGGGGCTCTATCTCTCTGCTTCCGTTGGACTTTCCATCGCCGCCTTCTTTGCCGGGCTGGCTATCGTGCGCGCCCTCTAAAGATGCCGCCGGTCCAAACCCGCCATGTCACGGAAGACGAGGACGGCATGCGGCTCGACCGCTGGTTCAAGGCCCATTACGCGAGCCTGCCCCATAGCCGGCTGGAGAAGCTGCTCCGCA
Organism: Methyloceanibacter sp.; assembly: GCF_041573655.1. Taxonomy (GTDB): domain Bacteria; phylum Pseudomonadota; class Alphaproteobacteria; order Rhizobiales; family Methyloligellaceae; genus Methyloceanibacter. Next base: position 4,824 of record NZ_JBFFQD010000019.1, on the reverse strand, counting down.
CGGGCCAGGTGCGGGTCGACGGGGGACGGGTCAAGGCAAGCACAAGGCTTAGCGCGGGTCAGAGCGTGCGCGTACCGCCGCTTCCCGACGCGCCCCCGCCGCCGGGTGAGAAACGCACGCTGTCGAAAGCGGACCGGGCGTTTCTGAAAGAGATCACGCTCTACGAGGACGACGATCTCCTCATTCTCAACAAGCCCTCGGGCATTGCCGTGCAGGGCGGCACCAAGACGACGCGGCACATCGACCGGCTGTTGGAGGGCTTAAGCGACAGGCCCGAGACGCGGCCCCGGCTGGTGCATCGCCTCGATCGGGACACGTCCGGCGTGCTGGTCGTCGCCAAACGGCGTAGCGTGGCGGCGAAGCTCGGCCGCGCCTTCCAGACCCGTTCGGTGCGGAAGATCTACTGGGCGCTGGTGCACGGCGTGCCGAAGCCGCCGCAAGGCAAGATCGACGCGGCCCTGGTCAAGGCAGCAACGCCCGATGGCGAGCGGGTGCGCAAAGCGCGCGCCGGCGAGCAGGCGCAAGCGCAGTCCGCCGTGACCCATTACGCCGTCATCGACCGTGCCGGTCAGCAGGTTGCGCTCATGTCGCTAAAGCCCGTCACCGGGCGCCAGCATCAGCTGCGCGCGCATATGGCGATGGCCGGACACCCCATGCTGGGCGACGAGAAATATCCGAGCGACATCGATCTCCCCGACGGCATCGAGCGCAAGCTTCATTTGCATGCGCGGCGCATTGCCTTTCCGCATCCGAGCGGGGAGGGTGTGGTCGACGTCACGGCGCCGCTACCGCCGCATATGGAACAGGCGTTCTCCGCTTTCGGCTTCACCGTTAAAGGCGGAGAGGTTGAGGAGGCGGCGTTCGACCGCGATGCGTGTACGCGGTGAGGAGCGGGCGAAGCGCGGCATCATAGAGTATCGTCATCTTCGCGCGGCACTCTACGCGCCAGCCCAAACGTCCTATGAAAGAGGATCGACCATGCCCCCGAAGACAAGCTGGTTTACTCGTTTTGCCCAACTCGCCGCGCACATCACTGGACGCCCAAGGTGCTTCTTCCTGGCCGTCTCCGTCATCGTGCTGTGGGCGCTCGCCGGACCGTTGTTCGATTACAGCGACACCTGGCAGCTGGTGATCAACACCAGCACGACCATCGTCACCTTCCTCATGGTGTTCGTCATTCAAAACACGCAGAACCGCGACACGGCGGCGATGCACATCAAAATCGACGAACTGATCCGCGTTACGGAGAAGGCGCGCAATGTCCTTCTCGACCTGGAGGAGCTTGACGAGAACAAGCTGGAGGCCATGCGCCGCGACTATGAACGCTTGGCCGAAGAGGGCCGCGCGCGCGCCGAAGCAGTCGAGTTGACCTGACGATGGCCGAGAAGGACACGAACGCGCCGCAGAACGGCGCCTCACAGAAATCGAGTCTTCCCAAGCGGTTCTACAAGGACGTGACCGTGGCGGATGAGGATGGCCACGCCGCCATCCTGCTCGACGGGAAGCCGGTGCGCACCCCCGGCAAGGCGCAGCTTGCGTTGCCGAGCAGGGCGCTCGCCGAGGCCATCGCCGAGGAGTGGCGGGCGCAAGGGAAGCATATCGATTCGGCCACTATGCCGCTGACCAAGCTCGCCAACAGCGCCATCGACGGCGTGGTGGGGCAGGCCGACGCGGTGATCGACGACATCCTGGCGCATGCCCGTAGCGATCATCTGTGCTACCGGGCGAGCGGACCGGAGAAGCTGCTGGCCGCGCAAGGTCAGCATTGGGACCCGGTGATCGCCTGGGCGAAGGAGGTGCTCGGCGCGCCGTTCAACCTTACCGAAGGCGTGGTCCATGTGGCCCAGCCGGACGCTTCCATCGAGGCGCTCAAGGGCGAGGTCGAGAAGCTCGACGCCTTCGGGTTGGCGGCGGTTCACGTCATGACCACGCTCACAGGCTCGGCCCTGCTGGCCCTCGCGGTCGCCTTGAAGCGGCTGACCCCGGAGGAGGCCTGGGCGGCCGCCCATGTGGACGAAAACTTCCAGATCAGCCAATGGGGCGAGGACGAAGAGGCCAAGGCCCGCCGGGAGGCCCGCAAGCGCGACTTCGACGCCGCGGCGAGGGCCCTCGAACTTTCCGAATCCTGAGAATCGGTTAGGGCCGGGCGCTGACAGGCCGGTCGAAGCGCGCCCTTCGCTCCAGCCATTTGCCTCCTTTCCGCCCCATGCTATTCACCTGGGCAAACGCGACACCGCCAAGGGAGCCCCCATGAAAGAAGTCCTTGAAGAGCTTGAAGATCGCCGTGCCAAGGCCCGCATGGGCGGGGGCAAGAGGCGCATCGACGCGCAGCACAAGCGCGGCAAGCTCACCGCGCGCGAGCGGCTTCAGCTCCTCCTCGACGACGGTTCCTTCGAGGAGTTCGACATGTATGTCGAGCATCGCTGCGCCGATTTCGGCATGGCCGAGACCAAGGTGCCGGGCGACGGCGTGGTGACAGGCTGGGGCACGATCAACGGCCGGGTGGTCTATGTAATCGCCAAGGACTTCACCGTGTTCGGCGGGTCCCTGTCGGAAGCCCACGCCAACAAGATGATCAAGATCCAGGACATGGCGCTGCGCAACCGCGCGCCCGTCATCGGCCTGTTCGACGCGGGCGGTGCGCGCATCCAGGAAGGCGTGGCGGCGCTCGGCGGCTATGGCGAGGTGTTCCTGCGCAACGTCCAGGCGTCGGGCGTCATTCCGCAGATCAGCGTCATCATGGGCCCGTGCGCTGGCGGCGACGTCTATTCGCCGGCCATGACCGACTTCATCTTCATGGTGAAGGACACCTCCTACATGTTCGTCACCGGTCCCGACGTGGTGAAGACGGTCACCAAAGAGGAAGTGACGGCCGAGGAGCTGGGCGGGGCGGTGGTGCACACCACCAAGTCGTCCATCGCCGACGGCGCTTACGAGAACGACGTCGAGGCGCTACTGCAGATGCGCCGCCTCATGGACTATCTGCCGTCGTCCAATCTTTCCGGTGTTCCTGAGTTGCCGACGCGCGATCCGTGGAACCGGCCGGAGCCGTCTCTCGACACGCTGATCCCCGATAACCCGAACAAGCCCTACGACATCAAGGAGCTGATCCATAAGGTCGTGGACGAGGGCGACTTCTTTGAGATCCAGGAGACCTACGCGGGGAACATCGTCACCGGCTTCGCCCGCATGGAAGGGCGGACGGTCGGCATCGTCGCCAACCAGCCCATGGTGCTCGCCGGCGTGCTCGATAGCGACGCCTCGCGCAAGGCCGCGCGCTTCGTGCGCTTCTGCGATTGCTTCTCGATTCCCATTGTCACCTTCGTGGACGTGCCGGGCTTCCTGCCGGGCACCGACCAAGAGTATGGCGGGTTGATCAAGCACGGCGCGAAGCTGCTCTTCGCCTTCACCGAGGCGACCGTGCCGAAGGTCACCGTCATCACCCGCAAGGCCTATGGCGGCGCTTACGACGTCATGAGCTCAAAGCATATTCGGGGCGACGTGAACTATGCCTGGCCCTCGGCCGAGATCGCCGTCATGGGCGCCAAGGGTGCCGTCGAGATTTTGTATCGCGCCGACCTTGGCGATCCGGAGAAGGTCCAAAAGCGCATCGACGACTATCAGGAGCGCTTCGCCAATCCGTTCGTGGCGGCGGAGCGGGGCTATATCGACGAGGTGATCGCGCCGCGCGGCACACGCGCACGCATCTGCCGTGCGCTGCAAATGCTACGCAACAAGCACGTCGAAAATCCCTGGAAGAAGCATGATAACATTCCGTTGTAAGGGCTTGGTGGAGGACGAAAAATCGCTGAGCGAGCTTGAGGAGTTAATTTAGCGCAAGATAGGGCTTGTATCTGCCATTTTTGCCCCATATCTATGCAGCATCGACATTTGGCCGGACAATATCGCCGTTTTGCCTTCGCCTTCGCTGATTGCCAGGCGCGCGTTCAGACCCTCCAAACATCGACGAATAGGCTTCGGACTGCGCTATAGATGCGGTCTCAAGTGCAACTGACTACAGCGAAAGGACGACCCCTTATGATCAAGGGCACTGTAAAATTCTACAACGAGCAAAAGGGCTTCGGCTTCATCGAGCCGGAAGATGGCGGCAAGGACGTGTTTGTTCATGCCACCGCGCTTGAGCGCGCCGGCATGGGCAGCCTCGCCGAGGGCCAGAAGGTCTCTTTTGACACCGAGGTAGACAGCCGCAGCGGCAAGACCGCAGTGGCAAGAATTGAGGCCGCGTAGTCCTAACGGACCGCACGATCTTCAATGAATATGAGCCGTCCCCCTCGGGGGGCGGCTTGTTGATTCTTGGACAGATGTGGTCTTGAGGACCGCTGTTACGGTCCGATGCGCGCGCAGAGCGGACCGTTGAGCGTTCTCTGGGCCGAGGCCGTGTAGTTGACGGCCAGCCCGTAATTCTTGAGCGCGCCGTCCATGGCGCTGCGCTTGGCATCGGCGGCGGCCTTGCTGCCTTTCTTCGGCTTGTCGCCCTTCCCCTTCTTCTTGCTGACGCCCAGCGTGTCGGAGATGGTCCAGGCCATCTTGCCGAGGCCAAGCCAGGTATCGCGCACCGAGCCGCCTTCACTCCGGATCATTCCAGCCTTCGCCAGCGCCACGGCACAGGTCGCTGCCGCGCCGACCGGAAACGGCCGGCGGCAGAAGGGAAGGGCAGGGTCACGACTTCCTCGGCAGACTTGCCGTCCTCCGAAAGTCTGATTACGTCGATGCGCTGTCCGACCGGTGTTCCACCGAATCCGATGCCCATGATGCCGACGACCAAACGTCCGTCCCAAGAGCCCCACTGATCGCCGGTCAGAA
>NZ_JBFFQD010000018.1:0-46181 GCF_041573655.1 Methyloceanibacter sp. | reverse complement strand
TTTTTTGGGCTGGCTAAAATAACGCTGCGCCTCGGTGAGCGGCATAAACATGATGCTCGCGTCGTATTCGGACATGCCGATCTCGAAGATGGCGACGACCGGATAGCGCTTGGTGCGCGGGGCGATGCCGAGCGCCGTGGATGGACCGCGGGGCGTCAGAATGTTGACTTCGTCGCCGACCTTCACGTTGAGGTCGTTGGCCATGCGGCTGCCCAGCGCCAGACCCGGCTTTCCGTCGAACCCATCCAAAGTGCCGAAGCGGATATTGTTGGAAATGGCCTTGAGGTTTTTGAGGTCCTCTTCGCGTAAGCCGCGCACGAGCGCGCCGCTGGAATTGTAGTGCGTGGAGATCAGCACCTGTCCCTCCACCAAGGGTAGTGCGTATTTCACGCCGTCGACTTTGCGGACGCGCTCGGCCACCTCGTCATAGTCGGTGAACTCGCCGAGGCTATGGACGACCACGTGGCCGTTAAGGCCGAGCATCTTGTCGAACAGCTCCTGGCGGAAGCCGTTCATCACCGCCATGACGATGATCAGCGTGGCGACGCCGAGCATGATGCCGAGGAAGGAGAAGCCGGCGATCACGGAGATGAAGCCTTCCTTCCGCCGTGCCCGCAGGTAACGCCCCGCCACCAGCCATTCGAAGGGTGCAAAAGCCCGCGTGCCGCTTGGAGTGCTTGTGGTGGCGCTCATGCCGCCTCCCTCTTGGCCTGTTCCGCCTTGTCGACGAGCATATTAAGGCTCGCGTCGAAGGTAAGACTATGGCGGGCGCCGGTGGCGCGTTCCTTCACTTCGATTTCTCCGGCCTTCAGGCCCTTGGGCCCCACGACAAGCTGCCAGGGGAGCCCGATCAGGTCCATAGCGGCGAATTTAGCCCCAGCCCGGTCATCGGTGTCGTCATAGAGAATTTCGAGCCCCGCCGCTTGGAGCTTCGCGTAGAGGTCCTCGCAAGCCGCATCGGTGTCCTTATCGCCGGCCTTCAGATTGATCAGGCCGACATCGAAGGGGGCGACGGCTTGCGGCCAGATGATCCCGGCCTCGTCATGGGACGCCTCGATGATAGCGCCGAGCAGCCGTGAGACGCCGACGCCGTAGGAGCCCATCTCGACCGTCACCAGGTCGCCGTCCGGACCTTGGACGCGCGCGCCCATGGCTTCGGAGTACTTCGTGCCGAAATAGAAAACTTGCCCGACCTCGATACCGCGAGCGGAGAGTCGCTTGTCGGCGGGCACCTCCTGCTCGAAGCGCTTCGGATCGTGCACGTCGTCGGTCGCCGCGTAGAGCGCGGTGCGCTGATGGACATATTCGGTGAGATCGCCTGCATAGTCGAGATCGGCCGGGGGCGCCGGCATCTCCACCAGATCCTTGTGACAATAGACCTGGGACTCGCCGGTGTCGGCAAGGATGATGAATTCATGAGAGAGATCGCCGCCGATCGGCCCAGTCTCCGCGCGCATTGGTACCGCGTGAAGTCCCATGCGGGCGAACGTGCGCAAATAGGCGACGAACATCTTGTTGTACGATTTCTCGGCGGCCTCTTTGTCGAGGTCGAAGGAGTAAGAATCCTTCATGAGGAATTCGCGGCCGCGCATCACGCCGAAGCGCGGGCGGATCTCATCTCGGAACTTCCATTGGATGTGATAGAGGATGCGCGGCAGCTCTTTGTAGGACTTCACCGCGTCGCGGAAGATGGCCGTGATCAGTTCTTCGTTGGTCGGCCCATACAGCATGTCGCGTTCGTGGCGGTCCTGGATGCGCAGCATCTCGGCGCCGTAATCGTCATAGCGTCCGCTTTCGCGCCACAGGTCGGCGGACTGGATCGTGGGCATGAGAAGTTCGATCGCACCGGCGCGGTCCTGCTCCTCGCGCACGATCTGTTCGATGTTTCGGAGCACGCGGGTGCCGAGCGGCAGCCAGGTATAGATGCCGGCGCTCGACTGGCGGATCAGCCCTGCGCGCAACATCAACCGATGGGAGACGATCTCCGCTTCCTTCGGGACGTCGCGCAAGAGAGGCAGAAAGTACTGGCTGAGGCGCATCCAAATGCTCTAATGGCGTTGAGGGCCCGGCAAGGCGTGCCCGTTGCGGTGAGCCATGTTTGGCGCGGAAATCGAACCCCCTCGCCGGCCCCGTCTTGGCGGCTAATAGCCAAGATCGCAGGTCTAAGCAATCGGCGTGGGAGTAGGAAATCCGCCAAGGCCGACGAGGCCCCAAACCAGAATGGCTCTTATAATGATTCTCAAGACTAGGGCATCGAAACCCGTGTACAGGCAAGATTAGTGATGCATTGGATTGCAGCCGGGAATTCTGCCTGCGGCCTAGGCGAAAATCGTCCGGATCCGGAGCGGTGATAGGCGCGAGGGTCCGGGACCCCTTGATCAGCGTACCTAAATCTGCGGCGACGGGTCACAATCATGGTGACAATTTGGCACGCCTGGTCTAGGGTCCGGCCACAACGTCGGAGCAATCGGGACCGCTAGCGATCTTGAGAGTCTCGCGTTGAGAGATTGGACTTAAGGTCCAAGTCTTGGGAGGAAGTACTCCTGGCGCGCTAATCGTGTTTTTACATTGGCGCCGCCGCTCTTTAGCAGAAACTCGCAGACCCTGTGACGCGAGTTCGCCAAGCCGAAGAGAAAAGGAGTCACGATACTGAAGCAAGGTCTCGCAGACCTTGCTTTTTTTTGGCTTCGCAACATCGCCTGGCAGTTAGCCCTGCTGCACCTTCTCGTAGCGCGGGAAGAAGGGAATATCGTCCAGCGAGATCATGCGGTGCGCGATGATCGCGTAGATGCCGGCGAAGACGATTGCCGAAATCACCGTTGTGGCGATCATCTTCGGCAGAAGGCGTGGGTGGTGCGGTGCGCTCTCGGCAAAACCTGGCGTACTCTCCTCACCGGCCTCTTCGGAGGTGCGCACGCCGAACGGTAGGATGGCGAACAGCACGATCCACCACACGATGAAATAGACGGCGAAGGCGAAAACAAGGCTCATGATCCTAAGCCTCCTCCAGCTCCACCAAGGTCCCGCAAAAGTCTTTCGGGTGCAGGAACAGCACGGGCTTGCCGTGGGCGCCGATCTTGGGCTCGCCGTCGCCGAGCACGCGCGCGCCGTCTTTCACCAGGCGATCGCGGGCCTCGATGATGTTCGGCACCTCGTAGCAGAGATGGTGGATGCCGCCATTGGGATTGCGCTCCAGAAAGGCGGTGATGGGTGATTTTTCACCAAGCACGCCAAGGAGTTCGATCTTCGTGTTGGGAAGCTCGATGAATACCGTACTGACCCCGTGCTCCGGCTGTTCCTCTTCCGGGGAGACCTTGGCCCCCAGGGTGTTGCGGTAGACGTCGGTCGCGGCTTTCAGGTCGGGTACGGCAATCGCGACATGGTTCAAACGGCCAATCATGTAACTCTGCTCCAGGCTTCAATACGGGATCAATGGTAGCGCATTGCGGCGCGTTTGCGGGACAACAGCGGGTGCGCCCCTGGCAGGCGCTATAGCACCGTCGTGAGGACCGTGCACACGGGCTTCTTGCCCCAGGACTGACCGATGGCCGCGCGCACGCCCCGGCGGACCGCTTCGGCGACGAGCGCGGGGTCTTTGCGCCGAGGCCGGGGAATACTTGTCACCGTACCGATGGCGGCCTCGCGGGCGATCTCCCAAAGCGGTATCCCCCGATTGTCCTCTTCCGGAATTCCCAGCAGCGAGACCTCGGGGTCGCAGACGAGCTCGCCCTTGGTCGTCAGCACCAGCGAGACGGTTACGATCCCGGCGAAGCTGAGCTTGCGGCGATCGCGCACCTGGCCGTGGTCGGCCGCGGTGAGGATCATGCCGTCGCGATAAAGCCGTCCCACCGGTACGTCGGCGATGATCGCGGCAGGTTGCGGCAGGAGGCGCACCATGGTGCCGTTGCGCGCGCGGATGACCTGCTTGACGCCAAGCGCCTCGGCGAACTCCGCGTGTGCTTCCAGGTGGCGGCCCTCTCCGTGCATGGGCACGGCGACATCCGGTTTCAGCCAGTCGTATAGCTGCTTGAGTTCGCCCCGCCGGGGATGCCCGGAGACATGCACCAGCGCGTCCTGATCCGTGAGGATCTCGACCTTGTTGTCGGCGAGCGCATTCTGGACGCGGCCCACGGCCTTCTCGTTCCCAGGGATGGTGCGGGAGGAAAAGATTACCCAGTCGCCAGGCTTCAGGGAGAGGTTCGGATGCTCGCCTGAGGCAATGCGGGCCAAGGCGGCGCGCGCCTCGCCCTGGCTTCCGGTACACAGCGCCACGACTTTGTTCCGGGGCAGGCTCTCGAAGGCCGTCTCTTCGCGAAAGTCGAGTTCCGGATCGAGATAGCCGGTGGCTTGCGCGGCCTCGATGACGCGATACATGGCGCGGCCGGCCACGACGAGTTCGCGGCCCGCCGCCCGCGCGGCCCTCGCCACGGATCCAAGCCGGGCGACGTTCGAGGCGAAGGTCGTCACCGCCACGCATTGCGGCGCTTCGGCGATGAGTTTCTCAAGATTAGCGCCGACCTCCGCTTCGGACGGCGACACGCCCTCGCGGATCGCGTTGGTGGAATCGCAGACAAGCGCGTCGAGCCCGTCCCGCCCAATGGCCCGGAGCCGGTCTTCGTCCGTTGGCGGGCTCGTCAACGGGTTCTCGTCGAGCTTCCAGTCGCCGGTATGCAGGACGCGGCCGAGCGGCGTGGTGATGGCAACGGCCGAGGGCTCGGGGATCGAATGCGACATGGCAATCAGTTCGACGTCGAACGGACCGATGTCGCGGTTTGCGCCAAGCGGTACGACCTCCAGCGGCAAGTCGTCGTCATCGGCCCACATTTCGGCGAGCTTCGACTTCAGCATCTCGGCGGTGAACGGCGTGGCGTAGATCGGCGGGCGGCCGAGCAGAGGCCAAAGATCGGGAATGGCGCCGAAGTGATCTTCGTGCGCATGGGTCAGAAGGAGCCCCGCAATGTTGTGGCGTTCCTCTTCGAGAAAGCGAATGTCGGGCATGATCACGTCGATGCCCGGCTCGTATTCGGAACCGAAGGTCACGCCCATGTCGATGACAAGCCACTGATAGCTATCCCGGCGTCCGTAGCCATAGAGATACAGATTCATGCCGATCTCGCCGACGCCGCCTAAGGGCACGAAGACGAGCGCGTCGCGATTGCGGTCGGGTTTTTTGGGACTTGCGTTCAACAGGGGCTATTGGCTCGCGAAGAAGACGTCGCCGGCTGTGATGAGCCGCTCGCCTTCGTCGGTCTTGAGGCGCAGCGCGCCTTCGGGGTCGAGGCCCGCATAAGCGCCTCGCAGTTCCTCATCGTTCAGCCGCACGATAAGCGGTCGCCCGACGGGACCGGCGCGGTCGAGCCAGGCGCGCCTGATGGTGGGAAACGTGGCGCCCTCGCCCCACTGTTGGAGCCATTCATGGGTGGTTTCGGCCAGCGCTTCCAGCGCGTCGCCGGGCGAGACGGTGAGGCCATAAGCGTCGAGACTGATCGCGGGTTGCGGCAGTTTTTCCGGATGGCTCGCCAGATTGATGCCCGTGCCGATGACGACGACCGATCCATTGTTGTTCGGCGTTCCTACATTCTCCAGCAATGTGCCGGCGATCTTCTCTTCCGCAAGAAGCACGTCGTTGGGCCATTTCAGCAGAAGCTCAGAGCGGCCCTCATAGGCGATGAGCTTGGCGATGGTCTCGTAAGCGATGATCCCGGCGACCAGACCAAGCTCGCTCGCGGTCTGGATCGGACAGTTGAGCCGGATGAGCAGGCTGGCGAAGAGATTGCCGAACTGCGATGTCCACTCTCTGCCTATGCGTCCCCGGCCTTTGGACTGACGCGCCGACCACACCCATAACGGGCCGGGCTCGCCCATGTCGGCGCGGCGGCGGGCTTCCGAACTGGTGGAATCCACACTGTCGAGCCGGACCAACCGGTAGCCGGTCGGCATCTTTGGGGACGGAGAAGCGGAACGGGACATTCAGAACAACGATCAGAACAACGATTTGGCCGCCACCCCAGCTGCGGTAACGAGCGGTGCGGGATAGACGAAGTATAACAGGGTCAGGACGCCGCTCGCTCCCAAGACCCCGGCAAGGATTTTCGGCATGGGCTCGAAGCGTTCGGCAGGCTCGTCAAAATACATGATCTTGACGATGCGCAGATAATAATACGCGCCCACCACGCTCAAGAGCACACCGATGACGGCGAGCACATAGAGCCCCGCCTCGATGGCTGCCAAGAACACGTAGAACTTGGCGAAGAAACCCGCCAGTGGCGGAATGCCGGCGAGCGAGAACAGCAGGATCGCCAGCATGAGTGCCATGCCGGGGCTCGTCTGGGAGAGGCCGGAAAGCTGGTCGATCTCCTCCACCATCTTGCCGTCGCGGCGCAGCGCCAGGATGCAGGCGAATGTACCGAGCGTCATGACAAGATAGATGGCGAGATAGATGATCACGCCCTGCACGCCGTCAGCCGTTCCCGCCGCCAGCCCGACAAGCGCAAAGCCCATATGGCCGATCGAGCTATAGGCCATCAGGCGTTTGATGTTGTGCTGGCCGATCGCGGCAAACGCGCCAAGCGCCATGGAAGCGATGGCCAGGAAGATGACGATCTGTTGCCACTGCATGGTGGCCGCGGGGAACGCTGTGATAACCACGCGTACGGTCAGCGCCATGGCGGCGATCTTGGGCGCGGCGGCGAAGAATGCGGTCACTGGCGTCGGTGCGCCTTCGTAGACATCGGGCGTCCACATGTGGAACGGCACGGCCGAAATCTTGAACGCAAAGCCGACCATCAGGAACACCAGCCCAAAGATCAGGCCTAAACTGATATTCGACGGCTGCACGGCGTTGGCGATCTGCGTGAACTCGGTCGAGCCGGTAAACCCGTAGATCAGCGAGGCGCCGTAGAGCAGCATGCCGGACGACAGCGCGCCGAGGACGAAATATTTGAGGCCGGCCTCCGAGGAGCGCGCGGAGTCCCGTTTGAAAGCGGCGACCACGTAGAGCGCCAGGCTCTGCAATTCCAGTCCGACATAGAGCGTGATGAGATCGTTGGCCGAGACCATCATCAGCATGCCGGTCGCGGCGAACAGCAACAGCACCGGGTATTCGAACTTCACGCCGCCATGCTCGAGCCAGTAGTCGCGCGACAGGATGAGCGCGACCCCGGCACCCGTCAGTGTCATCAGGTCCAGCATGCGTGCGTAAGGATCGACGATGAAGGTGCCGTTGAACGCCGTCGCAGTCCCCTCGCCGCGCGCGACGAAGATGCCGGCCAGGACGAGCACACCCAGAGCGAGCCACAAGATGCGCTCGCCATGTTCGGGCTTGGAGAAGACGCCCAGCATGAGCAGCGCCATGGCGCCGATCGCAAGGGTCAGCTCCGGTAGGATTGGCGCGAAGTTGAGCGTCTCGGTCACGGTCTCGGACATCCTCTACGGTCCGGGCGCAAGCGGCGCCTGTTGGGCGGCGGCAAGGCCCGCTTTGAAGTCAGCCATCAACGCTTCGACCGAGACGGCCGAGACGTCGAGGATGGGATTGGGATGGAAGCCAAACCAAATCGTAATGACGAGGAGCGGGACCATCACGGCGACCTCACGCCAGGAAAGATCGGCGATGTTCTTCAGTGCCGGGTTGACGATGGTGCCGAAGATGATGCGGCGATAGAGCCACAGTGCATAGCCGGCCGACAAGATGATGCCGGTTGCCGCAAGCGCCGCGACCCAGGTGTTGACCTGGAAGGCGCCAAGAAGCGTCAGGAACTCGCCGACAAAGCCAGTCGTGCCCGGCAGGCCGACATTGGCCAGCGTGAAGACCATAAAGAACGCGGCGTAAAGCGGCATGCGGTTCACGAGGCCGTTGAACACGGATATCTCGTGCGTGTGCATGCGGTCGTAAACGACGCCGACGCATAAGAAGAGCGCGGCAGAGACGATGCCGTGGGAAAGCATCAGGAAGATGCCGCCTTGAAGCCCCTGCATGGTGAAGGTGAAGAGACCCATGGTGACAAAGCCCATATGGGCGATCGACGAATAGGCGATCAGCTTCTTCATGTCCTCTTGGGCCAGTGCCACCAGTGAGGTGTAGATGATGGCGATGACCGACAGGGCGAAGATCACGGGCGCGAAATCGGCCGAGGCCAGCGGGAACATCGGGATGGAGAAGCGCAAGAAGCCGTAGCCGCCGAGCTTCAGGAGAATGCCGGCAAGGATCACCGAGCCGGCGGTCGGCGCCTCCACATGCGCGTCCGGTAGCCAGGTGTGTACCGGCCACATGGGCAGCTTCACCGCGAAGGACGCGAGGAAGGCGAACCATAGCCAGGTTTGCATTTCCGGCGGGAAGTCGTAGTTGAGCAGCGCCGGGATGTTGGTCGTGCCCGCTTCCAAGTACATGGCCATGATTGCGAGCAGCATCAGGACGGAGCCAGCGAGCGTATAGAGGAAGAACTTGAAGCTCGCATAGACGCGCCGCTCTCCGCCCCAGATGCCGATGATGAGGAACATCGGGATCAGGCCGCCCTCGAAGAACAGATAGAACATCACGAGGTCGAGCGAGCAGAACACGCCGAGCATCAAGGTCTCGAGCACGAGGAAGGCGATCATGAATTCCTTCACCCGCACTTTGATGGCGCCGAAGCTGGACAGGATGGTCAGCGGCATCAGCAGCGTAGTGAGGATCACGAAGGGCATGGAGATGCCGTCGAGGCCCATGTGGAAGGTGATGGGACCGAGCCAGGGTCTCAGTTCCACGAACTGGAACTGCGCCGTGCCGGGATCGAAGTCGCGCCACAGCAGCAGCGAGATGGCGAAAGTGATGAGCGTCGTCCACAGCGCGATGTAGCGGGCGTTGCGGAAGGCGCTCTCGTCATTGCCGCGCAGCGCAAGGATCAGCAGCGCGCCAAGCAGCGGCAGGAAGGTGACGGTGGAGAGGATCGGCCAGCTGTAACTCATGGGTTAAGCGCCCCTCCGGTGACGATGAAGTAGGTGATGAGGAGCGCGACGCCGATCAGCATGATGAAGGCGTAGTGGTATATGTAGCCGGTCTGCAGCTTGACCACGCGGTTGGTGATGTCGAGTACGCGCGCGGCCACGCCATTGGGGCCGATGCCGTCAATGACGGCGCCGTCACCATACCTCCAGAGGAAGTTCCCAATCCACTTGGAGGGCCGCACGAAGATGCGGTCGTACAGCGCATCGAAGTACCAGGCGTGCAGGAAGAACTTGTTGATCGCCGGGAAGCGCTTGAGCAGTCCGAACGGATAGAGCGGCCGCCACATATAGAAGTACCAAGCGATCAGGAAGCCGAGCGTCATGGCGATCGTCGGCGACAGTGTCAGCCAGAACGGAGCGACGTGATGGGCATCTTGCAGCACGATCGAGTCGCGCCAGAAGGCGACGTGGTCGGGGCCGATGAACAAATGCCGAAAAGCCAGACCGGCGAACAGCGCGCCGGCGGCGAGGATCGCCATCGGCACCGCCATGGTCCAGGGCGGATCGTGAACGTGTGCGGCCATCGCCTTGCCGCCGCGGAAATTGCCTTCGAAGGTGAAGAACATCAGCCGCCAGGTGTAGAGCGCGGTGAGGAAGGCTGCGATCAGCGTCATCCAATAGGTGTATTGGCCGACCAGCGTGTGATCGAACCAAGTGGTCTCGATGATGAAGTCCTTGGAGACGAAGCCGGCCGTCAGCGGGAAAGCAGTGAGCGCCAGCGAGCCGAACAGCATCATGGCAAAGGTAAAGGGCATCATCTTCCGCAAGCCCCCCATGCGGCGCATGTCGCGATTGTCCGCCATGGCATGGGTCACGGCGCCGGCGCATAAGAACAGGCACGCCTTGAAGCAGCCATGGGTGAACAGGTGGAACATGCCGGCGTCGAAGGCCCCGACCCCTTCTGCGGCGAACATGTAGCCGAGCTGCGAGCAGGTCGAGTACGCGATGACGCGCTTGATATCGGTCTGCACCACGGCGGCAGTGGCGGCAAAGAAGGCGCTTGTCGCGCCGATGATGGCGACGAAGGCGAGTGCGTACGGTGCCAGCTCGAAGAGCGGTGACATGCGCGCCACCATGAACACGCCGGCCGTGACCATTGTGGCCGCATGGATCAGCGCGGAGACCGGCGTCGGGCCTTCCATGGCGTCCGGCAACCAGGTGTGCAGCAGGAATTGCGCCGACTTGCCCATGGCGCCCATGAACAGAAGGAAGCAGATCAGCTCCAGCACCGGGACTTCCCAGGACAGGAACGTCATGGTCTTGCCGACTTGGTCAGGCGCGGCGGCGAAGATCGTGTCGTATTGCACAGCACCGAAGGTGATGAACACGGCGAAGATGCCGAGCGCGAAGCCCCAATCGCCGATGCGGTTGACGATAAACGCCTTGATGGCGGCGGCATTCGGTCCGGGCTTGCGGTACCAGAAGCCGATGAGCAGATAAGACGCGAGGCCAACGCCCTCCCAGCCGAAGAACAGCTGGACGAGATCGTCGGAGGTCACCAGCGCCAGCATGGCGAAGGTGAACATGGAGAGATAGGCGAAGAACCGCTCCTTGTGCGGGTCCTCGTCCATGTAGCCGACAGAATAGAGGTGCACCACGGAGGACACAGTGTTGACCACAACGAGCATCACGGCAGTCAGCGTGTCGACGCGGATCGACCAATAGGTCTTGAAGTCACCGGACTGCATCCAGCCGAGCAGCGTGATGCGGACGTCGTTGCCTTCGATGGCGACTTGATAGAAAGCGATCCACGACAAGAACGCGGTGACGAACATCAGCGAGATGGTCACGACCTCGCAGGCCCGCGCGCCGACGACCCGGCCAAAGAGACCGGCGAACAGCGCCCCGATCAGGGGTAGGAAGAGGATCGCGTGATACATCACGTCTTGCCGTCAGCCTTTCAGGAGATGGATTTCGGCGACGTCGATCGTGCCGCGATTACGGAAGTAGACGACGACGATGGCGAGCCCGATGGCCGCCTCCGCCGCCGCGACGGTCAATACGATCAGCGCAAAGACCTGGCCGACCAGATCGGCTTGGAAGGAGGAGAACGCCACGAGATTGATATTGACCGCGAGCAGCATGAGCTCGATCGACATCAAGATGACGATGACGTTCTTGCGGTTGAGGAAAATGCCGAAGACGCCAATGGTGAACAGCACGGCAGCCACGGTGAGGTAGTGGGACAGACCGATGGTCATTTGAGGCCCCTCCCCGATTCCACCTCGACCACTTCAATGGCGGTCTCAGGCGTGCGCGCCACTTGCGCGGAGATGGACTGACGACGCACATCGCGCTTGTGATGTAGCGTGAGAACGATGGCGCCGATCATGGCGACGAGGAGAATGAGGCCGGCTGCCTCGAAGAGATAGACGTATTGAGTATAGAGCACGTTGCCCAAGGCTTTCGTGTTGCTCACCTCGGCCACGGGAGGCGTCGGGGCATTGTGCACGAGATCGGGTGCGGTGACCCATGTGCCAACCACGAAGACAAGCTCGACCAGCAGTAGCAGCCCGACCACGGCGCCGACGGGCAGATATTTGATGAAGCCCGCGCGCAGCTCGGCGAAGTCAATATCGAGCATCATCACCACGAACAGGAACAGCACCATGACCGCGCCGACATAGACAACGACCAGGATCATGGCGAGGAACTCCGCGCCAAGCAGCACGAACAGTCCCGCCGCATTGAAGAAAGCAAGAATGAGGAACAGCACCGCGTGCACGGGGTTCTTCGACGCAACAACCATGAAGGCGGCGCCGATGCACATAATGGAGAAGAGATAGAAGAACAGCGCGGACAGCATCATGCAGCCTTCTTCGTCACGCAGTTCTTGTTTGTCCCAAAATCCCCCACGTCACCCCTCATCGATACGGCGAGTCCAGCGCGATGTTCTTGGCGATCTCACTCTCCCAGCGATCACCGTTCGCTAGCAGCCGTTCCTTGTCGTAGTACAACTCCTCCCGCGTCTCGGTCCCGAACTCGAAATTCGGTCCCTCGACAATGGCTTCGACCGGGCATGCCTCCTGGCAGAAACCGCAATAGATGCATTTCACCATGTCGATGTCATAGCGGGTGGTGCGGCGCGTGCCGTCGTTGCGCCGCGGCCCCGCTTCGATGGTGATGGCCTGCGCCGGGCAAATCGCCTCGCACAGCTTGCAGGCAATGCAGCGCTCCTCGCCGTTCGGATAGCGGCGAAGCGCATGCTCCCCGCGAAATCTTGGACTTAAGGGCCCTTTTTCGAAGGGGTAGTTCAAGGTCGCCTTCGGCGCCACGAAGTATTTCATGGCGAGCCAGAAGGCGGACACGAACTCCACCAGGAGAAGAGATTTTGCAGCTTGGGCAAATCGGCTCACGCGCTCACTCCTCTAAAATCCATGTTCCCAAAGGCGCAACACCGCGGCGACAATGACCACGGCGGCGAGAGACAAAGGCAGAAATACCTTCCAGCCGAGCCGCATCAGTTGATCGTAGCGATAGCGCGGCACCATGGCTTTCACCATGGAGACAAGGAAGAACAAGAAGAAGAGCTTCAGGAGGAACCATATCACGCCGGGTATCCAGGTGAAGGGCACCACGTCGAAGGGCGGCAGCCAGCCGCCGAAGAAGAGGACGACTCCAAGCCCGCACAGCAGAAGAATCGCGACGTACTCGCCCAGCATGAAGAGCATGTAGGGCGTGGACGAATACTCGACCATGAAACCGGCCACGAGTTCCGATTCCGCCTCGAGCAGATCGAAGGGCGGTCGGTTGGTCTCCGCGAGACAGGAGATAAAGTAGATGACGAACATCGGGAACAGTGGCAGCCAGTACCAGCCGAACAGGCCAAGCCCCCGGTCTTGCGCCTGGACGATCTCCGTCAGGTTCAGCGATCCGGCGCAAAGCAGTGCGGTGATTATGACGAAGCCGATGGAGACTTCGTAGGAGACCATCTGCGCGGCCGAGCGGAGCGCGGCAAGAAAGGCGTATTTCGAGTTGGACGCCCAGCCGGCCATGATCACGCCGTACACTTGCAGGCTGGAGATGGCGAAGATGTAGAGCACGCCGACATTGATGTCGGAAACGGCCCAGCCCTCGTCCACCGGCATGACCGCCCAGGCGGAAATGGCGAGGCCTGCGGTGATGATCGGCGCCAGCAGGAAGATGCCCTTGTTGGAGCCCGCCGGGATGATGACCTCTTTGAAAACGAACTTCAGAAGGTCGGCGAAGGACTGCCAGAGGCCGAACGGTCCCACCACGTTTGGTCCGCGCCGCATCTGCACGGCGGCCCAGACCTTGCGGTCGGCGTAAAGCACGAAGGCGACGACGATCAGCAGGATCACGATCATCGCCACGCTGTGCACAATCGTCAGCGCGGTCGGCAAACCGTATTCGGTCCAGAACTCAGCCATCGGTGCCGGTCGCTTTCTCCGGGCCGCCCGCGTGCATGGCGCTGAGGTTCGCCATGATGGCGGAGGCACGGGCCACCGGATTGGACAGGTAATAGTCGCCGACGACGAGGCCGAAGCGGGTCCGCGTCATCTTTGCCGCCGAGCTTGCGAGCTTGTCGAGAGCGGACGTGTCGGCCGGCTCCACAGAATCCAGATGCGCGAGCGTCGGTGCGGCCTCGTACATCTTCGCGCGGAGCTCCTCCAGGCTGCCGAAGGCAAGCGTCTGCCCCAGAGCCCCGGACAATGCATGCAGAATCGTCCAATCCTCGCGGGCCTCGCCAGGCGGGAAGATGGCACGCGCGGTCATTTGCGCGCGGCCTTCCGTGTTCACATAGGTGCCTTCCTTCTCGGTATAGGCGGCGCACGGCAGGATCACGTCGGCGCGGTGTGCGCCGCGATCGCCATGACTGCCCTGATAGATGACGAAGGCATCGCCGAGGCGTTCCATGTCGATCTCGTCGGCACCGAGCAGATAAACGACGTCGAGTTTGCCTTTGCCGGCCGCATCGAGCATCGCATCCACGTCGAGACCGCCCTTCCCCGGGACCAGCCCAAGATCGAGACCGCCAACGCGGGCGGCGGCGGTGTGCAGCACGTTGAAACCGTTCCAGCCGGACGCGATCGCGCCGACTTTCTTCGCCGCCCGAACGGCGAGCGCCAGCACGGCAGCCCCGTCGGCACGCGTCAGCGCGGCTTGGCCAATGACGATCAGCGGCTTCTCGGCGTTCTGAAGCGTCTTGGCGAAAGCATGCGAGCCGTCGGCAATCTTGGCGAGCGTCTCCGGCCCTGCGCCGAGGTAATCGTAGTCATAGGTGAGATCGACTTCCGTCCCGATCAGGGCGACGGGGAGGCCTTCTTCGAGGCGCGTCCAACGCTTGCGGATGCGCGCATTGAGGACCGGCGCCTCCACGCGCGGGTCCGTGCCGATGAACAGTACGGCGTCGGCGTCTTCGACGCCCCCGATCGTGGTGTTGAAGAGATAGCTGGCGCGGCCCGACGCCGGATCGAGCTTGGTGCCGTCCTGGCGGCAATCGATGTTCGGTGAGCCCAGCGCTTCGGTAAGCTGCTTGAGGGCGAACATGTCTTCGGCCGCGGCGAGGTCTCCGGCGATGGCGCCGAACTTCGCGCCGTCGAGGCCCTTAAGCTTTTTGGCGATCGCGGCAAAGGCGTCGTCCCAGCTGCACGGGACGAGCTTGCCGTTCTTGCGGACATAGGGCCGGTCGAGGCGTTGGGTACGCAAGCCGTCCCACACATGCCGCGCCTTGTCGGAGATCCACTCCTCGTTCACCTCGTCGTTGATGCGCGGCAGGATGCGTAAGACCTCGCGGCCGCGTGCATCGACACGGATGGACGAGCCGAGCGCATCCATGACGTCGATGGAGGGTGTCTTGGAGAGTTCCCAGGGGCGCGCATGGAATGCGTAAGGTTTCGACGTCAGTGCGCCGACAGGACAAAGATCGACGACATTGCCCGACAGGTTCGAGTGCATTCCGTGCTCAAGATAGGTGGAGATCTCCGTGTCCTCGCCACGGCCGATGGCGCCCAATTCCTGGACGCCGGCGACTTCGGTCATGAAGCGGACACAGCGCGTGCAGTGGATGCAACGCGTCATGCAGGTGTCGATGAGCGGGCCGAGATATTTGTCTTCGACGGCGCGCTTGTTGTCGTGAAAGCGGCCGGCGTCGAAGCCGAACGCCATGGTTTGATCTTGCAGGTCGCATTCGCCGCCCTGATCGCAGATCGGACAATCGAGCGGGTGATTGATCAGCAGGAATTCGAGCGTGCCTTCCTGCGCCTTCTTGGTCGTCTCCGAGTGCGTCAGGATGGTTGGCGGCGTGCCGTCGCGTCCGGGGCGCAGATCGTTCACCGACATGGCGCAGGAGGCCACGGGCTTTGGCATGCCGATCACTTCGACGAGGCACATGCGGCAATTGCCGGCGATGGACAGGCGCTCGTGGTAACAGAAGCGCGGGATCTCAACGCCGGCGAGCTCACACGCCTGGATCAGCGTGATGCCGTCCGGGACGTCGTGCTCTTTGTCGTTGATGATCAGCTTCGGCATGCTTGCCCCTACTCCGCGGCCACTGGAACGGACGGTTTTGTCGCTGCCGCGTCGATGCGTTCTTCGATGACGTGACGGAAATGCCGGATCAGGCCTTGCACCGGCCAGGCGGCGGCGTCACCCAGCGCGCAGATCGTGTGGCCTTCGACTTGATGGCTCACGTCGAGCAGCATCTCGATCTCACCCTTCCGTGCATTGCCGTCGGCCATGCGCTCCAGCACGCGCCACATCCAGCCCGTGCCTTCGCGGCAGGGCGTGCACTGGCCGCAAGACTCGTGCTTGTAGAAATAGGCGATGCGCGCGATTGCCCGGATGATGTCGGTCGACTTGTCCATGACGATGACACCGGCGGTGCCAAGTGCGGTATCGACGGCTTTGAGACTGTCGTAGTCCATCAGCACGGTGTCGCAGAGGCTGGCGGGAAGGCACGGCACCGACGAGCCGCCCGGGATGACCGCCAGGAGATTGTCCCAGCCGCCGCGTACCCCGCCCGCGTAAGTGTCGATCAGCTCGCGCAAGGGAATGCCCATCTCTTCTTCGACGGTGCAGGGCTTATTCACGTGGCCGGAGATGCAATAGAGCTTGGTGCCGGTGTTACCGGGACGGCCGAGGGCGGCGTACCAGGTGGCACCACGGCGCATGATGTCCGGCACCGAGGCGAGGGTCTCCACGTTGTTGACCGTGGTCGGTGCGCCCCACACGCCGCAATTGGCAGGAAATGGCGGCTTTAGGCGCGGCTGACCCTTCTTGCCTTCGAGGCTTTCCAGGAGCGCTGTTTCCTCGCCGCAGATATAGGCCCCGGCCCCGTGATGGACGAAAATTTCGAAGTCCCAGCCATTGACGTTGTTCTTGCCGACGAGCTTGGCGGCGTAGGCTTCGTCGATGGCCGCTTGCATAATCTCGCGTTCGGCGATGAACTCGCCGCGAATATAGACGTAAGCGGTATGCGCGCGCATGGCGAAGGCGGCGAGCAGCGCGCCCTCGATGAGAAGATGCGGGTCGTGGCGAATGATCTCCCGGTCCTTGCAGGTGCCGGGCTCCGATTCATCGGCGTTGACGGCGAGGTAGCTCGGGCGGCTGTCGTTCTTGGGCATGAACGACCATTTGAGACCTGTCGGGAATCCGGCACCGCCCCGGCCGCGCAAGCCGGATGCCTTCACCTCATCGATCACGCCGTCATGGCCCCTGGCGATGAAGCTCTTGGTGCCGTCCCAGGCGCCACGCGCCCGCGCCGCCGGCAGCCGCCAACTGTGCAGGCCATAGAGGTTGGTGAAGATGCGATCCTTGTCCGGGAGCATCAGCGCGACCTCGCCTTGGCTGTCTCGTCGGACGTACCCGCATAACCCGGCTCGGGGCCAGACTTGTCCTTAGCGTAGAGCGCAGGATCGGTGAGCGTGTTGGGGCCGCCTTCAGGGGCTGCGGCCTGGCGGCCGTCTTGTGGGCCGGGCTCAACGTTTTCCCCTTTGCGGAGTTTGCCGAGCAGCGCCTCGAAACTCTCCGGCGTCAGGTCCTCGTAATAGTACTTGTTGATCTGCGCCATGGGCGCGTTCACGCAGGCGCCAAGACATTCGACCTCGGTCCAGGAGAACATGCCGTCGTCGCTGACAGTGTCCTTCGGACCGATGTGTTTGCGGCAGACGTCCTTGATGTCCTCCGCGCCGCTGAGCATGCAAGGCGTCGTGCCGCACACTTGCACGTAGTAGCGGCCGACCGGCGCCAGATTGTACATCGTGTAGAAGGTGACGATCTCGTAGACCCGGATATAGGGCATACCGAGCATGTCGGCGACGTAGCGCAGTGCAGGCTCGGAGATCCAGCCGTCGTTCTGCTCCTGGGCGCGCCATAGCAGCGACAGCACGGCCGAAGCCTGGCGGCCTTCCGGGTATTTGGCGATCTCAGCCTTGGCCCATTTCAGGTTCTCGGGCGTGAAGGCGAAGCCCTCAGGCTGATCGGCGGCGAGGCGTCGGACGCTCATCTCAATCTTCTTGTGCGATCGGCGCCGGGTCGTGCCCAGACAAGCGCAAATCGCTGTGAACTGACTTCCGTAAGGCCTTCAAGAGTCTTGCCGACCGGGAACGATTTCGCAATGCACAAATCGTCATCGGTCGATTTCCCCAAAGACAACATCGATCGACCCCAGCACTGCCGACACATCCGCCAGCATGTGCCCGCGGCAGAGGAAATCGAGCGCCGCGAGATGGGGATAGCTCGGCGGCCTGATCTTGCAGCGGTAAGGCCGGTTCGACCCGTCGGCGACTAGATAGACGCCGAATTCGCCCTTGGGCGCTTCGACGGCGGCGTAGGCCTCGCCTTTCGGGACGTGGTAGCCCTCGGTGTACAGCTTGAAGTGGTGGATGAGGGATTCCATGGAGCCCTTCATCTTGGCGCGGTGCGGCGGCACCATCTTGTGGTTGTCGACGGTGACGGGGCCCGGCGTCGTCGTCAGCATCTCGCAACATTGCTTCATGATGCGGATGGCCTGGCGCATCTCTTCCATGCGGAGCAGATAACGGTCGTAGCAGTCGCCGTTCTTGCCGATGGGAATGTCGAACTCGAGTTCTTCGTAGCACTCGTAAGGCTGGCTCTTGCGCAAGTCCCACGCCGCGCCCGTGGAGCGGACCATCACGCCCGAAAAGCCATAGGCCCAAGCGTCCTTCTCGCTGAACACGCCGATATCCACATTGCGCTGCTTGAAGATGCGGTTATGGGTCAGCAGTCCTTCGATGTCGTCGCAGACTTTAAGAAAGGGATCGCAGAAGGCGTAGATGTCGTCGACCAAGGCCGGCGGCAGATCCTGGTGCACGCCGCCGGGGCGGACATAGGCCGCATGCATGCGGCTGCCACTGGCCCGCTCGTAGAACACCATTAGCTTCTCGCGCTCCTCGAAGCCCCAGAGCGGCGGCGTCAGCGCGCCGACATCCAAGGCTTGCGTGGTGATGTTCAGAAGATGCGACAACAAGCGACCGATTTCGGAGTAGAGCACGCGGATCAGCTGGGCACGCTTGGGGACACTCAGTCCCAACAGCTTCTCCACGGTGAGCGCGAAGGCATGCTCCTGGTTCATCGGCGCGACGTAATCGAGCCGGTCGAAATACGGAACGGCTTGGAGATAGGTCTTGTGCTCGATCAGCTTCTCGGTGCCGCGGTGCAGCAGCCCGATATGCGGATCGACGCGCTCGACAACCTCGCCGTCCAGTTCGAGCACGAGGCGCAGCACGCCATGTGCCGCAGGATGCTGCGGCCCGAAATTGATGGTGAAGGTACGGTCGTCCCCTTCCCGCTTGCCGCTGTCCACGACGTCTTTGGTGTCGGTCTCGGCCATCGGCTTTAGCTGTCCCCCTTCGGCTCTTCGGCAGGGCCCGCCTTCTCGTCACCAGGGATCGCCGTGTCCATGGCTTCCCAAGGGCTCAGATAGTCGAAATTGCGGAACTCCTGCATGAGCTTCACGGGCTCATAGACAACGCGCTTGAGTTCGTCGTCGTAGCGCAACTCGACGAAGCCGGTGAGCGGGAAGTCTTTACGCAAGGGATGACCTTGAAAACCGTAATCGGTGAGCAGCCGGCGCAGGTCCGGGTGGCCTTCGAACTCAATGCCGTAAAGGTCGTACGCCTCGCGCTCGAACCAGTTGGCCCCGGGGAACAGATCGACAATGCTCGGGACTGGCGTGTCGGCGCTTGCCGGCACACGGACACGGACGCGGTGATTAAGCCAGGGGCTCAAGAAGTGATAGACGACATCGAAACGCTCATCGCGGTCGGGATAGTCCACGCCGCAAATATCGATGATCGATGCGAAGCGGCAGCGCTCGTCGTCGCGCAAGAACGTGATGACGTCACGCACGCTGTCGCGCTTCACCTCAATGGTGAGTTCGCCGAGTGCCACGTCGAACCGCACGAGTTTCGGCCCGAGCTTTCCGGAGAGGTAAGCGCCCAGCTTATTGAGTGCGTCGTCCATCAAATACCCAGGATCAGAGTGGACTGGAGGTCAGCGTTCGATCGTACCTGTCCGCCTGATCTTCTTCTGTAGGAGTAGTACGCCATAGACGAGCGCTTCGGCCGTTGGAGGACACCCAGGAACGTAGATGTCCACAGGTACGATCCGATCGCAGCCGCGCACCACAGAGTAGGAGTAGTGATAGTAGCCCCCGCCATTGGCGCAGGAGCCCATAGAGATAACGTAGCGGGGCTCGGGCATCTGGTCGTAGACCTTGCGCAGAGCGGGCGCCATTTTGTTGCAGAGCGTGCCGGCGACGATCATCACGTCGGACTGACGCGGACTGGCGCGCGGTGCGAAGCCGAACCTCTCCAGATCGTAGCGGGGCATCGACGCCTGCATCATTTCAACGGCGCAGCACGCGAGGCCGAACGTCATCCACATGAGGGACCCGGTGCGCGACCAGTTTATGAGGTCGTCGGCGGTGGTGAGTAGAAAGCCCTTGTCGGCGAGTTCGTCGGAGAAGGTGCCGAATGTAGTGGCGCCGGCTGTGATCTGGCCGCCGCCCTTCCCTTCCGTCTCGAACCTGACTTCAGGCATCAATCCCATTCGAGCGCGCCTTTCCGCCACTCATAAATGAAGCCGATCGTGAGCACGCCGAGGAACACGATCATCGACCAGAACCCGAGCGCGCCAATGTCTCCGAAGGCGACGGCCCAGGGGAACAGAAATGCGACTTCCAAGTCGAAGATAATGAAAAGCAGCGACACGAGATAGAAGCGCACGTCGAATTTCATCCGCGCGTCATCAAACGCGTCGAAGCCGCATTCATAGGCCGAGACTTTCTCGGGATCCGGATTGCGTACGGCGATGACGAAGGGCACGACCAGCAGGATGGTGCTGATGACGAATGCGATGCCGATGAAGATGACGAGGGGAAGGTAATCTTGAAGCAGCTGGCCCATGGCTCTTCCGAAGCCTTCTTTTGCATTCACGGGGCCAAAATGGCGGGAGTGACGGGACTCGAACCCGCGGCCTCCGGCGTGACAGGCCGGCGCTCTAACCAACTGAGCTACACCCCCTACCGGGCCGTCAACCACGGCCAGAGGCGATCTTCAGCATGTACGGCCTGGGATTCCCCAAGTCAAGGCGAGCCTAGCGAAGACACGAGGATGGGACGTTGCGGCGCGTGCAGGTTGACCTGGGACCAACCGTTAGCGTCATGCATGGCGAGAATGGTGGGCGGTGACAGGCTCGAACTGCCGACATCCACGGTGTAAACGTGGCGCTCTACCAACTGAGCTAACCGCCCTCACCTTCAAATAAGAAAGGCGAAGCCTCACGCAAAGGGCGAGGCCTCGCCAGGAAATCCTCAGAAATCGCGTAATCCGTGTTTACGCGTTCACAGCCTCTTTGAGCGCCTTGCCAGCGCGGAACTTCGGCACGCGGGAGGCCGGAATTTGGACCGCTTCGCCGGTGCGCGGATTGCGACCAATGGACGCCTTACGATCCGCGACCTGGAAATTTCCGAAGCCGACAATGCGAACGGTGTCACCGCCGCTCAAGGCTTTCTCGATGTTCTTGAACGTCGCGTCGACAGCTTTCTCGGCGGCGTCCTTCGACAATTCGGATTCTTTCGCCACATGGGCGACCAGCTCAGCTTTGTTCACGGGTCTCCATCCTTTCGCTTGGCCCCGATCGCAGGGCGTCACTTAACCCTCAAGGCCGCTTTGGTACGCTCCGATTCACAAACAAGTCATGTATGACTCGCGCAAAAACTGCGGAAAATCAACAATTTTGGGCGACTCAGTGCATAAGGGCGGACTCCTGGATTGCGGCAAATCCGCGGCAGGAGACGCAAGTGCACAGCTCTAGTGTGCGGTCAATCCGGAGCCGGACTTGTCCTCGGACGGGACGACCTGCGCAGACCCTTCGCCCTCTTCTTCCCAGACGATGGGTTGGGGCGCCCGCGTGAAGGCGAGCTTCAGCACCTCCTCCACACGCGAGACGGGGCTGATTTCAAGTGCATTCTTAAGCGAATCGGGTATCTCCGCGAGATCCTTGACGTTTTCCTCAGGGATAATCACGGTCTTGATGCCGGCGCGGAGGGCTGCGAGCAGCTTCTCCTTGAGCCCGCCAATGGGCAGGACCCGGCCGCGCAAGGTGATCTCGCCCGTCATGGCGACGTCCCGCTTGACCGGAATTCCGGTCATCAGCGAGATGATGGCGGTAGCCATGGCGACGCCCGCGGACGGGCCGTCCTTCGGGGTGGCTCCTTCGGGCACGTGAACGTGGATATCCCGCTTCTCGAATAAAGGCGGCTCGATGCCGAAATCCACGGCCCGGGACCGCACATAGGCATTTGCGGCCTGAATCGATTCTTTCATGACATCGCGCAAATTGCCGGTGACGGTCATCTTGCCCTTGCCCGGCATCATCACGCCTTCGACGGTCAGGATCTCGCCGCCGACTTCGGTCCAAGCGAGACCGGTGACGACACCGACCTGGTCCTCCAGCTCGGCCTCGCCGTAGCGGTATTTCGGCACGCCAAGATAGTCGGCGAGATTGTCGATCGTGACATTGACCGACTTGTTCTCCGTGGTCAGGAGCTCCTTCACCGATTTACGTGAGAGCTTGGCGATCTCGCGCTCAAGACTGCGGACGCCGGCCTCGCGCGTATAGCGGCGAATGACCTCCTTCAAGGCCCCGTCATCCAGCGAGAACTCTTCGTCCTCTAGACCATGGTTCTTGATCTGCTCGGGGATTAGATGCCGCCGGGCGATCTCCACCTTCTCGTCTTCGGTGTAGCCGGCGATGCGGATGATCTCCATGCGGTCCATCAGGGCCGGCGGAATGTTCAGCGTGTTGGCCGTGGTCACGAACATCACGTTGGACAGGTCGTAGTCCACTTCGAGATAGTGGTCGTTGAAGGTGTGGTTCTGCTCCGGATCCAGGACCTCGAGCAGAGCCGAGGCTGGGTCGCCGCGAAAATCGGCGCCCATCTTGTCGATCTCATCGAGCAGGAACAGCGGATTGACCTTCTTGGCCTTCCGCATGGACTGGATCACCTTGCCCGGCAATGAGCCGATATAGGTGCGGCGGTGACCGCGGATTTCAGACTCGTCACGCACGCCGCCAAGGCTCATGCGCACGAACTCGCGGCCCGTGGATCTTGCGATCGACTTGCCGAGCGAGGTTTTGCCCACGCCGGGCGGACCGACCAGGCACAGGATCGGGCCTTTCAGCATGTTGGTGCGGTTCTGGACGGCGAGATATTCGACGATGCGGTCCTTGACCTTCTCCAGGCCAAAGTGGTCCTCGTCCAGGATCTTCTGGGCGTCGTCCAGGTCGCGTTTGACCTTGCCCTTCACGCCCCACGGGATCGACAGCAGCCAATCGAGGTAGTTGCGCACGACCGTGGCTTCGGCCGACATGGGGCTCATCTGGCGCAGCTTCTTCAGCTCGCCCATGGCCTTTTCACGCGCTTCCTTCGAGAGCTTGGTCTTCTCGATCTTGTGCTCGAGCTCGGCCAGGTCGTCCCGGCCTTCCTCGCTGTCGCCAAGCTCCTTCTGGATCGCCTTCATCTGCTCGTTCAGGTAGTACTCGCGCTGCGTCTTCTCCATCTGACGCTTCACGCGGCTCCTGATCTTGCGCTCGACCTGAAGGACGGAAATCTCGCTCTCCATGAGCGTGAAGACACGCTCCAACCGCTCGGAGACCGACGTGACCTCCAAGATCTGCTGCTTCTCGGCGATCTTGATGGCGAGATGGCTGGCAATGGTATCGGCCAGCTTCGAATAGTCCTCGATCTGGCTCGCGGTGCCGAGTACCTCCGGCGAGATCTTCTTGTTGAGCTTCACATAGCTCTCGAACTGCGACACGACCGAGCGGGCAAGCGCCTCGATCTCGTCCTCCGAGCCGAGGCTTTCCTCGATTGGCGCAATCTCGGCTTCGAAATAGTTCTCGTTTTCGGTGTAGCGGGCGATGGTGGCCCGGCGCATGCCTTCGACAAGCACTTTCACCGTGCCGTCGGGCAGCTTCAGAAGCTGCAGGACCGAGGCAAGCGTACCCATTTCGTAGATGGCGTCGGCGTTCGGCTCGTCGTCCGAGGCATTCTTCTGCGCGACCAGCAGGATCTGCTTGTCGGTGCGCATGACCTCTTCCAGGGCGGCGATCGACTTCTCGCGTCCGACGAAGAGCGGCACGATCATGTAGGGGAAAACCACGATGTCGCGCAGAGGCAGCACCGGATAAAGCTCCGGTGCATCCTCGATGGTCACGGACGGGTCTGTGTCAGTCATTGTGGTGCCGTCGCTTTCTTCGTCTTTTGGGCGGACCGAGTGCCGTTCCGCGAAGCTACTGTCTCAGCTCTCCTCCCCCAAGGACCGCCTTTAGCGTGCATTCTCCCGGCAAACGCCCCACTGGGCACTGCGTCAAGTTGGCTCGCCTGAACCTGAAAGTGGCGACCGGCCGGGGAGCCGTCAAGTGGCCTCAAACCCACGCGCGGATAAGGCGCGAATGCCCGAATTTGAGTGGGATTCGCGGCCGTCTTCAAGAACGAATGGCTAACGGCCTTAAAGTCAGGCGCTGGTGCCGACTTCCTCATGCCGTTCGGAGTAGATGCGCAAGGGCCGTGCCTTGCCCTCCACGACCTCGGCGCTGATGACGACCTCTTCCACGCCACGCATGCTGGGCAGCTCGAACATGGTGTCGAGCAGGATGCCTTCCATGATGGAGCGGAGGCCGCGCGCGCCCGTCTTGCGCTCGATGGCCTTCTTGGAGATCGTGCGCAATGCCTCCTCGGCGAAGGAGAGCTGCACGTCTTCCATCTCGAACAGACGCTGATACTGACGCACGAGCGCGTTCTTCGGCTCGGTGAGGATGCGGATCAGCGCTTCCTCGTCCAGATCGTCGAGCGTGGCGATGACAGGCACACGGCCGATAAATTCTGGGATCAGGCCGAACTTCAAAAGATCCTCGGGTTCGATACCGCGCAGGATATCGCCGGTGCGCCGCTCGTCCACGGTCTCCACCTTGGCGCCGAAGCCGATCGAAGTGGACCGGCCGCGCGCGGAGATGATCTTCTCCAAGCCGGCAAACGCGCCGCCGCACACGAACAGAATGTTCGTGGTGTCGACCTGCAGGAACTCTTGCTGCGGATGCTTGCGCCCGCCTTGCGGGGGCACGGAAGCAACCGTGCCTTCCATGATCTTGAGGAGCGCCTGCTGGACGCCCTCGCCCGACACGTCGCGCGTGATGGACGGGTTGTCCGACTTGCGGCTGATCTTGTCGACCTCGTCGATATAGACGATGCCGCGCTGGGCCCGCTCGACGTTGTAGTCGGCGGCCTGCAGCAACTTCAAGATGATGTTCTCGACGTCTTCGCCCACATAGCCGGCTTCCGTCAGCGTCGTGGCGTCCGCCATGGTGAAGGGCACGTCGAGGATGCGGGCCAGCGTCTGGGCGAGCAATGTCTTGCCGCAACCCGTGGGCCCGATCAGAAGAATGTTCGACTTGGCGAGCTCGACGTCCGCGTTCTTGCCGGAGTGATTGAGCCGCTTGTAGTGGTTGTGCACGGCGACCGAGAGCACGCGCTTGGCGTAACCCTGGCCGATGACATAGTCGTCAAGAACCTGGCAAATCTCCACAGGGGTCGGAACGCCGTCCCTAGACTTCACGAGAGAGCTCTTGTTCTCCTCGCGAATAATATCCATGCAGAGCTCAACGCATTCATCGCAGATGAACACGGTCGGGCCGGCAATAAGCTTGCGAACCTCGTGCTGACTCTTGCCGCAGAAAGAGCAGTACAGGGTATTTTTTGAATCTGTTCCGCTCACCTTGCTCATTCCATCATCCGATTCTTCTTGGTTCGTGCTTGGCGCTGGGGGCTATGGCCCCGCTTTCGCGTCGTCTCGATACCGCCTCGCAAGTGTGAGCGACTCCTCTTGGAAGGTTGCCCGACGCACAATCTGAGCATGCTAAGGCGGCACTGATCAAGGATTGATTAATCCGGCGAATCCCCCTGAAAGAGGCTTTTCCCAATGAATTTGAGGCCTAGGGAACATGTCACTTATGGCCGCAGCAAGGGCCTATCGTGGCAATTCGCGGGTTAGTCCTAATGGGCGCCAATAGCGTCGATGTTTCGGGTCCTTAGGACGACGACGGAGCGCTATCCGACTTGCCCTCGGAGGCTTGCCGCCTGGAAATCACCTCGTCAACCAGGCCAAATTTCCGGGAGTCCTCGGCAGACATGAAGTAATCACGATCCAGCGTTCTCTCAATGGTGTCGTAGTCCTGACCGGTGTGATGGACGTAGGCTTCATTCAGTCGGCGCTTCATCTTGATGATGTCCTCGGCATGCCGCTCGATATCGCTGGCTTGGCCCTGAAAGCCGCCGGAGGGCTGATGCAGCATGACGCGCGCGTTGGGCAGGACGTAGCGCATGCCCTTCTCGCCGGCGCAGAGCAGCAGCGAGGCCATGGACGCCGCTTGGCCGATGCACAGTGTTGCCACCGGCGGGCGGACGAACTGCATGGTGTCATAGATCGCCATGCCCGACGTCACCACGCCACCTGGCGAATTGATGTACATCGAGATTTCCTTCTTGGGGTTGTCTGCCTCCAAGAAGAGGAGCTGTGCCGTGACGAGCGAGGCCATGTGATCCTCGATGACGCCGGTCACGAAGATGATCCGCTCCTTCAACAGGCGCGAATAGATGTCGTAAGCGCGCTCACCGCGGTTGGTCTGCTCGACCACCATGGGAACAAGCGTGTTCATGTGTGTCTCGACCAGATTGCTCATCATGTCCTGTGCTTAGGGCTAAAGGGCCAGCTTTTTAGTAAACCGCCGAATCGTAAGCGTGGTTCCTACATATGGCGTCGGCGCCTGAAACGGAAGGGGCACCCTCCGCCTCGGTTAGCAAGCCTCCGGGACCTCAGCCATGGCTGTGATCGTGGTGATGTCCGCCATCCGCGTCGGCATAGAGTTCCTCCATGCTGACCTCCTTGTCGGTCACCTTGGCCAGCTCAAGGATGTAATCCACGACCTTGTCCTCGTAGAGGGGCGCCCTGATCTCGGCCAAAGCCTCCGGCGTGTTGCGGTAGAAGTCGTAGACCTCCCGCTCCTGCCCCGGGAACTGCCGGATGCGCTCCAGCAGCGCTTTGTTGAGCTCCTCGTCGCTCACGGTGATCTCGTTGGTCGATCCGATCTCGGACAGCAGAAGCCCCAGGCGCACACGCCGTTCGGCGATGTTGCGATACTCTTTCTCCGCCTTCTTTTCCGTGGTCCCCTCGTCCTCGAAGGTCTTCTTTGACTGCTCGAAGTCCTTGGTAACCTGCTCCCATATCGCCTTGAATTCGTTATCGACTAGCGTCGGCGGCAACTCGAACTTATGGCTCTCATTGAGCGCATCGAGCAGCGCGCGCTTGACCTTGAGGCGTGAGGCCAGGTTCCGGTCCTCATCCATGCGCCCCTTCACCGCCTCGCGCAGCTGCGCAACCGACTCCACGCCAAGGCTTTTGGCGAAGTCGTCATCGAGGGTCGGGGTTTCCGGTGCGGCCACTTCCTTCACCGTCACCTCGAACTTGACGGCCTTACCGGCAAGCTTGGGCTCCCCATACGCGTCCGGGAATGTCGCATCGACGACCTTCTCGTCTCCGGCCTTCGTCCCGGTGAGACCCTCTTCGAAGCCAGGGATGAAGCCCCCGGCCCCCAACACGATGGGCGCGTCCTTGGCGGTGCCGCCCTCGAAGGTCTCGCCGTTCAGCTTGCCGACGAAGTCGATGGTCACCCGGTCGCCGGTCTTGGCGGCGCCCTTCTTCGGCTTGAAGGTCGGGTTGGTCGCCAGGATCTTCTCGACGGACTTGTCGATGTCCTCATCGGTCACCGGGGTGACGGGCCGCTCTAGGGTGAGCTCGGACATGTCGCCGAGTTGCACCTTGGGCAGAACCTCGAAGGACAGCGTGTAAGAAAGGTCGCCGGTACCGGCAAAGATCTTCTCGATCTCGTCCTTGTCCTCGGTCAGCGCGACATTGGGCCGGAACGCCGGACGCTCCTCACGCTGGGACAAGGCCTCGCGGGTCGTCTCGTCGACGGTCTGTTGCACGACCTCAGCCATCACCGAGCGGCCATAGATCTTGCGCAAGTGTTCCTTCGGCACATGGCCCGGCCGGAAGCCCTTGATCTGGGCCTTGCCCTGGAGTTCCTCCAGTCGCGACGAGAGGCGCTTCTCCAGCTCGTCAGCACCGACGACGACTTTCAACTCACGGCGCAGGCCGTCTGTATTTGTCTCTGTGACGTTCATACCGTCTCAATCCACCTTCTTCGCCAGCCCGGCGGGCGGCACATCAATTTCCAGAAGAACCATCCAACGACGTTGGGATCCAACAAGGTTGGTTGGTGCGGGCGGAGGGAGTTGAACCCCCACGGCCGAAGCCACCAGAACCTAAATCTGGCGTGTCTACCAGTTCCACCACGCCCGCGTTCAGGATCGAATACGCCCCGCGCCGGCCGCATCGTGCGGCTCTATATACACAGCGCCCTCCCGGGCCGCTAGCCCGCGGGTCCATGTAACGCGGGCGGCCTGACGCCGGTCCATACCCGCAAAGGCCATGGGCCGTAGAACGGCATGCCCGGCTTGGCTGATTTCACGCAATTTAGGCGACTTGCGAGGCCTTGCCGCCCTCAGTAGGTTGCAGATCGCACCCGAATCCAAGGGCTTTCCCCGTGAGTTACCGAGACGGAATTATCGAGGCGATCGGCAATACGCCGCTCATCAAGCTGAAGGCTGCGTCCGAGGAGACGGGTTGCACGATTCTCGGCAAGGCCGAGTTCATGAACCCGGGCCAGTCGGTCAAGGACCGCGCCGCGCTGTTCATCATCCGCGATGCGCTGGATAAGGGCTTGCTCAAGCCCGGCGGCACGGTGGTCGAAGGCACGGCCGGCAATACGGGCATCGGGCTCGCGCTTGTGGGCAACGCGCTGGGGCTGAAAACGGTGATCGTCATCCCCGAGACCCAGTCGGACGAGAAGAAGGACATGTTGAGGCTCACCGGGGCCCAGCTGATCGAAGTGCCCGCGGTCCCCTACCGGAACGACAACAACTACGTGAAATATTCAGGCCGGCTCGCCGAGGAACTGGCCAAGACTGAGCCGAACGGCGCGATCTGGGCAAACCAGTTCGACAACGTCGCCAATCGGAACGGTCACATCCAGACGACGGCACAAGAGATCTGGCGTGACCTGGACGGCAAGGTCGACGGCTTCATCTGCGCGGTCGGCACCGGCGGTACGCTGGCAGGCGTCTCCATGGGGCTGAAGGAGCACAATCGCGACGTGGTCATCGGGCTCGCCGATCCCAATGGCGCGGCGCTCTACAATTTCTACGCTCATGGCGAGCTGAAGTCCGAAGGTAGTTCCATCACCGAAGGCATCGGCCAGGGGCGCATCACCGCCAATCTGGAAGGCGCCAAGGTCGACGAGGCGTTTCAGATTCCGGACGCGGAGGCGCTGCCGATCGTCTTCGACCTGCTGCAACACGAGGGCCTGTGCCTCGGCGGGTCGAGCGGCATCAATGTCGCCGGCGCGATCCGCCTCGCCAAACAGATGGGCCCAGGCCACACCATCGTCACGGTGCTTTGCGATTACGGCACGCGCTATCAAAGCAGACTGTTCAACCCAGACTTCTTGCGCGAAAAGGGCCTGCCGGTACCGCAGTGGCTGGACCAGCCCCGGCCCCCAGCGCCGAGCGCATTCGTCTGAGCCGAGAATTGGAGACAAGAATTTGACGACGAAGACTTCATGGCTGATTGAGACCGACGAGCTCGAGCGCGAGCTCGATGCACCTGATTTTGTCATCATCGACGCCACTTGGTTCATGCCGAACGAAGGCAAGAATGCGCGTGAGGAATATCTCGCCGAGCACATTCCCGGCGCGGTGTTTTTCGACATCGATGAGATTTCGGATACGAACGCCGCCTCGTCGCACATGCTGCCGTCGCCGGAGAAGTTCTCCTCGCGCATGCGCACCATGGGGATTGGCGACGGTCAGCGCATCGTGGTGTACGACCGCCAAGGCATCTTCTCCGCGCCGCGTGTGTGGTGGATGTTTCGCGTCATGGGCGCCGAGGATGTCAGCGTTTTGAACGGCGGCCTGCCGAAATGGAAGGCCGAGGGGCGGCCGCTGATGATGAGCGAGCCCGCACAGCGCACTACGCGCCATTTCACGGCGCGGCATAATCTCGATCTCGTCCGCGACGTCGATGACATGAAGACGGCGATCAAGGACAAGTCGGCGACGATTTTGGACGCGCGTTCGGCTGAGCGCTTTGCCGGCACGTCGCCTGAGCCGCGCGAGGGTTTGCGCGCCGGTCATATGCCGGGCGCGCACAACGTGCCGTACAAGTCCGTGCTCAATGCGGACGGCACACTCAAGTCGCGCGACGAATTGCATAGTCTGTTCGAGGCGGCAGGCGTCGATCCGCATACGCCCGCGGTCACCACCTGCGGCTCGGGGATCACCGCTTGCGTGTTGGCCTTGGCGCTGGCGGAGACCGGTCATTTGAGGACTTCGGTCTATGACGGCTCCTGGGCTGAATGGGGCGCCAATGAGAGCCTTCCCATTGAGACCGGCTAGCGCCGCACCCTTTCCCAGCGGCCGAGGGCTCCTATGAGCAAAACGAAACGGCCAAGAAAGCAGCACACGACCTTGGCCCATGCCGGCCGCGATCCGGCGCGCTTTGACGGCTTCGTCAACACGCCTGTCTATCGCGGCTCGACGGTGCTCTACCCGACGCTTGAGTGCATCGAGAAGGACGCGCAGGACTTCAGCTATGGCCGGCTCGGCACGCCGACGGTCGAGGCGTTGCAAAGCGCGCTCATCGAGCTTGAGGGCGGCGATGCCACGCTGCTCACGCCGTCGGGGCTCTCGGCGATCTCCACGGTGCTGCTCGCCTTTGCCTCAAGCGGCGATCACATTCTGGTTGCCGATAGTGTCTACCGGCCGACGCGGCGTTTCTGCGACAACGTGCTGAAGCGGCTCGGCGTCAGCACCACGTATTACGATCCGTGTATCGGTGCCGGCATCGCGGATCTGATTACCGACAAGACGAAGCTCGTGTTCACCGAGTCGCCCGGTTCGCAGACTTTCGAGATGCAGGACATTCCGGCGATTGCGGATGCTGCGCACGCACGCGGCGTCGTTGTTGTCATGGACAACACCTGGGCGACGCCGCTCTACTTCAAGCCTTTCGCGCATGGCGTCGACGTGTCGATCCACGCGGCGACCAAGTACATTGTCGGCCATGCGGACGCGATGCTCGGCGTCATCACCACGAACGCCGCAACAACGGCGCGCGTCGCCAAGACCCATGACGAGCTGGGTTTATGCCCCGGGCCCGAGGACGTTTATCTCGCCTTGCGCGGCTTACGGTCGTTGCATGTGCGGCTGGAGCGTCACCAGCAGACGGGACTGGCGCTTGCCGACTGGCTCGCCGCACACCCCGAGGTGGACCGCGTGTTGCACCCGGCGCGCCCCAACGATCCCGGTTACGCTCTATGGCAACGCGATTTCACCGGCGCGTCGGGACTGTTTTCAATCGTGCTGAAACCGACGTCGCGGGACGCTCTCGCGGCCATGCTCGACGACCTGGAACTGTTCGGCATGGGCTATTCCTGGGGCGGCTATGAGAGCCTGATTTTGCCATTTGACCCTAGGCGTTACCGGTCCGTGACGACCTGGGATGCGAAGGGCCCCGCATTACGGCTCCATGCGGGCCTGGAACATATCGACGACCTCAAAGCGGATCTTGAGGCGGGCTTTGCGCGATTGGCGGCGAACAGCTGACGCTTAGCTGAAGTGATAAAACACGCCGAGCGTCATCAGGTAGACGAGCAGCACGAGCGCAGAGTCGACTCCCATGCCGAAGATTTGGCGTTTGTTGCGCATCAAAAGTCCGGCCAGATAGATGCTGGTCACCAGGATGCCGGACACGAGCGCGAACGCCGTCGCCTGATCCATGACACCGAGGATCGGGTCGCCGACATAGAAAAGGTCCGCCGGCAGGACGAGCGCCACCATCAGAAGATTGCTGCCGAAGATATTGGAGATCGCCATGGAGTGCGCTCCGATGCGCACCGCGGCAAGTGTCGTGCTCACTTCGGGCAACGAGGTGGCGGTGGCAAGTAAGGTGACGCCAACGAAGCTGGACTTGAGGCCCGTTTGTTCCGCGATGGCCGCGGCGCTCGACGTCAGCACCAGCGCGCAGATGAGAATGGTGAGGCTGAGCAGTGCAAAACCCCACACCAGCGAGGGGAACGGCGTCCGATCGAGCTCCTTCGGCGCGATCTCGCCAACGAGATGCTTTTCAGTCTCAGGCACCTCGACCGGGACCCAGGTGTCATTCTTGTCGTACTCGCGCAGCATCCACACGATGCCGACATAGGTTACGCCCAGAAGAAGCGTGCCGAAGCCGAACCCGAACGGCAGTGCGAATTCGCCGACCGCATGTAGTCCGAGCAGCATCGCCAGCAGCGCAATAAGGAGCGTGGCTTCGAGCGCGGAGTTGGGGCCGCGAGGGTAAGAAGTCAGTGCCGCCCGGGCGACGCAGAGGTCGGCGAGGACGAGGATCGCCGTCTGCATGCTGATCCCGCCAAACATGTTGCCGAGCACGAGCAGGGCCTCGCCCGACAGGGCGCCATAGATCGTAGTCACCATTTCCGGGAGCGAGGTGGCGGCGGCCACGAAGACAAGACCCATAAAGGCATGCCCGATCCGCTTGCGGTCGGCGATGGCGTCCGCGTAGATCGCCAGCCGGCTGCCTGCGAACCACACCCCGGCCGCGGCCAGGGCGAAGAGCGCCAAGTTGAAGGCGATTGGAAGCTGCGCCAATCCCGCGATCAAGCTGACATTCCCATGCTAGGCAGAACTCCTCTGACAGCGCGCCGTCCAATCTCTGCGGGCCGGCGTATGCCGGACCCTACCCCCGCGCGGAGATACGGCAAGTTGGGCCGTTTCGCCAGGGGTTAGGGCCGCGTCAGGCCCAAAAGGTTATTTGGTCTTGGCGGCGGGTTTGCTCAAGCGGTAGGCGGCCAGTGTGTTGTCCAGCATCATCGGGATCAGCACCGTGCCGGTTTCAGGAAAATAGGCCAGGTCCGCGCTGCCCTGATTGAGATCGATCAATTTGGTGGCCTTGCCCTTCTTGTCGATCTTGTAGAGCGCGCCTGCGGCCCAGTCCGTGGCGATGTAGGCCCCCGGCGGGTACGCTTTGAGACCGTCGAGATTTCCGACCGGCGTGCCCTTGCCTAAGGGCGCGATGGCCTGGTCCTCCAGGTTGACGGTGAGCAGGCCGGCGGGCTCTTGGGTCTGCCCTTCGCTCGGCATCCTGCCGAACGAGGCCACGATCAATCTGTCCCCCTCGACGAGAAGGCCGTTCGGTCCATTCAAATCGTCATTGACGAGCCAAGGCTCGAACACGCCGTCCTTGAGGCGCCAGATCGTGTTCATCGGCGTGTCGGAGACATAGACCGTGCCGTCATCGGCGATCGTCACGGCGTTGAGGAAGATGGCGTTCTTGGCCTTGTGACGTTTGGTGACGGCGCCGGAGGCCGCGCTGATCTCAACAAGCTGGTCGACATCGGCGACGTAGAGGGTGCGGTCGCGCAGCGCGATGCCGGTCGGCGAATGCAAGCCCTTCACCCAGGCCCGCTCGAGCACAGTCCCGTCCGGCTTCAGCCTCGAGATAAAGCCGTTGTCGTCTTTCTGCATCACCGGACCGTTGATGTTGGTCACGTAGAGGACATCGGTGACCGGGTCGTAGGCGACCGACTCCGGTCTCGCCAGGCCCTTGGCCTCCCATAAGAGTTCGGGCGCTGCCGCAAGCGCCGTGTTGGCAAAGACGATGGTGAAGAGAGCGACAAGCAAACGCATGAAATCCCCACTGAAGGTTCGTTCGTTTCCGAAATGGCGGTCCCGGCAGGACTCGAACCTGCAACCCCCTGCTTAGAAGGCAGGTGCTCTATCCGGTTGAGCTACGGGACCACGATTGGCGTCAGTATAACGCGAAACAGCGTGTTCAGTGCGTCCAGCGGTCGGGGCGGCCGTACTTGAAGTTCCAAGCGTAGGATTTCGGCCGGAGCTTCGTCGCCGGCGGCTCCTCGAGCCGGAAGGCAATGCCATTCTTCTTGGCGAAGGCGACCGCCTCGTCCTTCGTGGCGAAGTTGATGCGGACTTGCCGTCTCGTATCCGCCGAACTTGTCCAGCCCATCAGCGGCTCGATCACCCGCCGCTTTGCCGGCAGGTACTCCAGGACCCAATCCGCCGAGGCGCCCTTGCCCTGCTGCATGACATTTTGCGCCGGCTTGTAAATGCGGGCCGCCATGTCGCGTTTCCCTCTCATTTCCGAGTTGGTCGGGGCAGCAAGATTCGAACTTGCGACCCCCTGCTCCCAAAGCAGGTGCGCTACCAGACTGCGCTATGCCCCGAAACAAACATCGGCTGGTGACCCTGGCAAGACAGGATCGGTCGTGTGCTCTCATACATAGTTGTCTCGGCGAGCGGAGGCTAGGCCAAAGGCGTTAAGCCTGCGTGATCGGTGGCCAGCAGCTCACGGGGCGCCGGCCAAGCCCGGATAGACCACCTCATCGCCCGGCTTGAGGCCGATCTGGTCGGCCTGGCCCGCATTGAGTTCCAGCACCGCCGCCACGGCCCCGCCGGAGGGGATGATATCGGTGGAGAAGGGCTCGGTATGGGCCGCGATACGGTGCACGCGGTTGTCGGCGTCGATGAAGACCATGTCGAGGGGGATGTAGGTGTTGCGCATCCACATGCCGATCTTCCGCGGTGGGTCGTAGAGGAAGATCATGCCGTGCGACGGGGGCAGCGAGCGGCGGAACATGAGTCCCTTCGCCTGCTCGCCCGGGGTCGTCGCCACCTCGACCGTATAGGTATGATCGCCGCTATCGGTTTTCAGGACGAGCGTGCCGGTGTCGGCCGCGCCCGCGGACATGA
Organism: Methyloceanibacter sp.; assembly: GCF_041573655.1. Classification (GTDB taxonomy): domain Bacteria; phylum Pseudomonadota; class Alphaproteobacteria; order Rhizobiales; family Methyloligellaceae; genus Methyloceanibacter. The sequence goes on along the minus strand of NZ_JBFFQD010000018.1, from coordinate 11,770 downwards.
CGGGATGAACGGTCACGAGCATCATGACCCAGAGAAGCGCAAAAGATGCAAAAGATGAGGGTGTCAGTGTGAGGACGGGCCGCCGGCGCCGTCGGGCTTGAGCTCCGCCGCCATCAGCCCCTTCGGACCGCGGCCGTAGCGCACAAGCAGCGACTGGCCGGGCCTCAGTTCGGTAAAGCCGCAACGCCGCAAGGTCTCCATGTGCACGAAGATGTCGAGCGTAGACGGACCGCGTGTCAGGAAGCCGAAACCGCGCAGACGGTTGAACCATTTCACCATGGCGCGTTCCCAATCGCTTTCGGGAATGACGACCACATGGGTGCGTTGCGGGAGTTGGGACGGATGGATCGCCGTGGAATCGTCGATCTCGAGAATCCGAAAGGCCTGCAAGCCCTTCGGGCGGCGCAGTACTTCGCAAACCACCCGCGCGCCCTCGTAGGCTGTCTGGTGGCCGTCTCGCCTGAGACATGTCACATGCAAAAGTACGTCGGGAAGGTCTTCGTCCGGAACAATAAAGCCATAACCCTTGGACGCGTCGAACCACTTGATCGACCCTGAAACCTCGAACACATCGACTGTGGCTTCTTCGTCGCGTTGGGCGTGTTCCTCAAGATGTGGCGATTCTTTCGCCCCCATTGCCGCATTCCCCCCGCTTAACTTTCATCAGCCAATTCGTACGCCTCACAACGAATCGACTGAAACACTCTGACTTTGAACATAGCATTGCGCGTTTCGGTGGCTAGTGGAATTTTCCAACACGCAAACGCTTCTCCACAGACGCAGCCGAGCCTCATCACGAAGGCATGATGTGTCGCTCAAACGTCTGATCGGCAAGAGAAACTCTTCGATGTTGCAGGTGCGTTCGAAATTTCGTGTCAAAGGCATGAAATCTCGGTGACAGCACTGCAAATGTTTACGGCAGCGAACAAATCTCCACTTCCACTCAGATTCGCGCGATGCTGTGGACGCGCGGCAACATTCGCCAGGAAAATTTTGTATTCGAGCCGTATTCGAGCCGGTTAGCGCGGCTTGCCAGGCTTGCGCGCTCCGCATTAGGGTCGGGCCAAGACCTTAAACCCATCTGCGAGGAGACGTTCCCGATGAAGTATCTGCACACAATGGTGCGCGTTGCCGATGTCGATAAGTCGCTCGACTTTTACTGCAACAAGCTCGGCCTGAAGGAAGTCAAGCGGATGGAGAACGAGCAAGGCCGCTTCACCCTGATCTTTCTGGCAGCCCCCGGCGATGAGGATGCCCAAGTTGAGCTCACCTATAACTGGGATTCGGAAGAGTATGGCGAGGGCCGCAACTTCGGCCACCTGGCTTACGAGGTCGACGACATCTACGCGACCTGCGACCACCTGATGAAGAACGGCGTGACGATCAACCGCCCGCCGCGGGACGGCTACATGGCCTTCATCCGCTCGCCCGACAATGTCTCGATCGAGTTGCTGCAGAAGGGCGCACCGAAACCCAAGCAAGAGCCCTGGGCGTCGATGGAAAATACCGGGAAGTGGTAGGCGGGCGCGGTGCGCCGAGAAGAAGTGGCACTCCCTAGGGGAATTGAACCCCTGTTTCCAGGTTGAAAACCTGGCGTCCTAACCATTAGACGAAGGGAGCGTACCGCTTGAGCACCGTCATATAGAAAGCTTTGCCGCTTCCCGCAAGAATGAGGCGCCTGCCCTCACCCGAGGCACGGAGCCGCGTCCTCGACCATCAGCTCCACGCTTTCCCGTCCCTGCCAGACCGAGCGCTTCAAATGCCCGGCGACGTGAAGGGTTGCGCCGTCTGACGCGGCCAGGAGATCCCCGAGCGGGGTGCCGGCGACCCGGAAGGCGACCGCGTCCAGACGGCCGCCGTCGGGCGCCTGAAGCGTAAAGCGCATGTGGTTCTCGCCGATCGGCCGCAGCCGCATGATGCGATGGGACGGAAAGGCGAAGCGCGGTCTCGGGTGCCCCATGCCATAGGGTCCGGCCCGGTCCAACAGATCGATCAGATGAAGCGTGGCACCGCGGGCAGACAGCGCGCCGTCGATTGCCAGCGACCGCACCGCGCGGGCTTCCGCCACCGGCCCGGCCAGGCGCTCCTCCAAGAAGGTGCGGACGGCGTCTTCCTTGGCAAGCGCGAGCGAAAACCCTGCTGCCATGGTGTGGCCGCCGCCCTTAATCAGAAGTCCCTCCTGCACGGCGGCACGGACCGCTTCCCCGAGATCGACGGAGCCCACCGACCGTGCCGATCCCGTCGCCGTACCATCAGGCTCGTGCCCCATGATGAAGGCGGGCCGGTGAAGGCGCTGCGCGATGCGTCCCGCCACGAGCCCAACGAGCCCTTTGTGCCAGTCGGCAGCGCCAAGGAAGATCAGGGGTGCATCGGGCGATGCGTCGATCACGGTTTCGGCGCGGACGAATGCCTCTTCGAGCATGCGGTCTTCGATGGATTTGCGCTCGGCGTTCAGCGCTTCAAGCTTGGCGGCGATGGCGCGTGCCTCGACGTCGTCTTCGGTTGCGAGCAACCGCGCGCCCAGCCCCGATGCGCCGATGCGTCCGCCGGCGTTGATGCGCGGGCCCAAGATGAAGCCGAGACTATACGTCGAGGGCGCCTCGTCGAGCCGCGCGGTATCGGCGAGCGCGCGCAAGCCGGCATTGTGCCGGAGCCTTAAGACCTGGAGCCCCTTGGCGACGAAGGCGCGGTTCGCGTCCTTCAGCGGCACCACGTCGCAAACCGTGGCGAGGGCGACGAGGTCCAGAAGACCGAGCAGATCCGGCTCAGTGCGGCCGGCATAAAAGCCCTCGCGCCGCAGGACCCCGGCGGTTGCGACCAGGAATAAGAACACCACGCCCGCGGCGGCGAGATGACCTTGGCCTGAGAGATCGTCCTGGCGGTTCGGGTTCACCACGGCGTAGGCGGGCGGCAGGTCTTCGTCGGCCTGGTGATGGTCGATCACGATGACCTCCGCCCCCACCGTATTGGCTGCCGAAATGGCGCCCGCGGAGGTCGTCCCGCAGTCCACGGTGACGATGAGCTTCGCCCCCTCCTCCACAAGCCCCCTCAGCGCCTCCGGTGAGGGTCCGTAGCCCTCTGTTAGGCGATCCGGGATGTAGGCGAGGCAGGACTGTTCATGGGCGCGTAGGAAGCGCTCGACAAGCGCCACGGAACCCGCGCCGTCCACGTCATAGTCGCCGAACACGGCGATCGGCTCACCCTCGGTGATGGCGCGCGCGAACCTCTGCGCCGCCCGCTCCATATCCTGTAGACGCGAAGGGTCCGGCAGAAGCGTGCGCAGCGACGGGTCCAGAAAGTGCCTCGTCGTCTGGGGCTCGGCACCGCGCGCAGCGAGCACCCGGCCGAGCAGCTCTGGCAGGTCTTCGGCTTGTGCGATGGCTGTGGCGGTATGCTCGCGGCCGGCCTTTAGGCGCTCAACCCAGCGCTGTCCCGTGGCGGACCGTTCCACGCCCAGCAAGACGTGTGCGTCATCCATTGGTTCGTTCTTGGCGTCAGTTTTGAGAGCTGCCGTCACGCACGCTACCCACTGATTGCGATCTTAGAGGATCGAAAAGTGTAGCCGATTCGCGCGGGGCCCCCGTTCTCCCGTCAGTCGAACTTCGAGACGTCGGCATGCGTGGTCTTGATCCAGCGGATCGTGTGCGTGGAGGCGCGCATGACCACGCTCTGGGTCAGGATCGCCTCCTTGGTGAAACGCACGCCGCCAAGAAGCGAACCATTGGTGATGCCCGTGGCGGCGAAGCTCAAATCGCCGGAGACCATGTCAGCAATCGCGTATGTCCTATCGAGGTTGGTGATCCCGGAGGCGCGCGCCCTCGCCTGCTGCTCGGCGTTCGAGGCGATCAGGCGTCCTTGCATCTGACCGCCCATGCAGGCCAGGGCCGCGGCAGCGAGCACGCCTTCTGGCGCGCCACCCGTGCCCATATACATGTCGATCCCCGTCTCTACCGGATCGCTCACATGGATGACGCCCGCGATGTCACCGTCGCCGATCAACCGCAACGCCGCTCCGGCGTTCCGCACCTCTTCAATCAACTGGCCATGACGCGGACGGTCGAGGATGCACACGCTGAGTTCGTTGACGGGAACGCCTTTGGCATCGGCGAAGGCTTTGAGGTTCTCCGTGGGGCCGACATTGAGATTGATCAGTCCATCCGGGTAGCCGGGGCCGATGGCGACCTTGTCCATGTAGATGGCCGGCACTTTGAGAAAGTGCCCGCGCTCGGCCACCGCGAAGACCGACATGGAATTCGGCAGGGCCTTGGCGCACAGCGTCGTGCCTTCGATGGGATCGACGGCAAGGTCCACCTTGACGTCCGTTTCCGAGGCGGCGCCGAGCGTCTCTCCAATATAGAGGATGGGCGACTCGCTCTCCTCGCCCTCGCCCACGACGACCACGCCTTCGATCGGGAGCCGCGCGATGGCCCGGTACATGGTGGTGGCCGCGGCCTCGTCGGCGGCGGCCTCGTCACCCCGGCCGCGCCAGCGGGCGGCGGCGACAGCGGTTGCCTCGGTAACGCGAACAATATCGAGCGCGAGCGCGCGGTCGAGTTCGCTCCTTGCCGTTTGGTCTGGCACGTCCATGCTCCCTCACTCGCGGGTCCGTCCGTACAGACGTCTTAGAGACTCCCTATCACAACTTTTCGATACGGATCATCTGCGGCTTGGCATCCACATGGCCGTCCCGCTCGATGGCGGCCAATGCCTTACGCACTGCGGCCTCCGTCGTCTCATGGGTGACCATGACCACGGTGGCTTTGTCTCTGCCACGCCGTCCTTTGCGGCCCGGGTCGGCCTCCGGGCGGCGCTGGACGATGCTCTCCAGCGAAATCCCATGCGTGGCCATGCGCTGCGCGATCGCGGCGAACGCGCCGGAACGGTCGTAGACCGAAAGCCGGATGTAGTAGCCACCTTCATGGGCGCGCATTTGCGCCTTCTTGTACGGCCTTAAGTGCTTCGCCTTGATGCCGAAGGTGGGCAGGATGCCGCCGCGGGCAATATCGATAATGTCGCTCATCACCGCCGAGGCTGTCGGACCGCCGCCCGCGCCAGGGCCTATCAGCATGACGTCGCCGACGTAGTCCCCATCGATGGCCACGCAATTGGAGACGCCGTCGACATTGGCGATGGCCGTGTCCTTCGGCACCATGGTCGGATGCACGCGCTGTTCGATGCCGCTGTCGGTGCGGAGCGCAACACCCAGAAGTTTGATGCGGTAGCCAAGATCGTCGGCGGCTTCGATGTCCGCCGGTGTAATGGTCTCGATCCCCTCAACATAGACCGCATCGAACTTGGTGCGTGTGCTGAAAGCGAGGCTCGTCAGAAGAGCCAACTTGTGCGCGGTGTCGAAGCCGCCAATGTCGAAGGTCGGATCGGCCTCCGCATAGCCTTGCTCTTGTGCCTCCTTCAGCACATCGGCGAAGCTGCGTCCGTCGCGCTCCATGCGCGTCAGGATGTAATTGCAGGTGCCGTTCAGTATGCCGTAGACGCGGGTGATGTCGTTGCCTTGGAGCCCCTCGCGGATCACCTTGACAACGGGAATGCCGCCGGCGACGGCCGCCTCGAAGTTCAGTGCCGCGCCGTGCTTCTCGGCAAGGGCAGCCAAAGCGGCCCCGTGATGGGCAAGCAATGCTTTGTTGGCGGTGACCACATGTTTGCCGGCGCGTAGCGCGGCCTCGACGGCGTCCTTGGCGACGCCCTCCTCTCCGCCGATCAGCTCGACGAAGACGTCGATTTCAGGATCGGTCGCAAGCGCCACGGGATCGGCCACGAAACGCACACCCGAAAGATCGACGCTACGTTTCTTGCGTCTGCTCCGCGCCGAAACCGCCACGACTTCGATGGGACGGCTCGCGCGCGCGTCGAGAACGGCCTCGCGCGCCTCCAAAAGCCGCAAGAGACCTCCGCCGACAGTACCGATACCGGCCAGTCCAAGCTTCAAACGATCCGCCATCGGGAAAGATCAGAAAGTCCGTTGTGCCTTAGAGGCGATGGGAATGACGTTGTGCAGCGAATTCGCTGACTCAGTGAGGAACTTACGAATATTGCGCGCGGCCTGGCGAATACGCTGCTCGTTCTCCACAAGCGCGATGCGCACATAGCCTTCGCCGTATTCACCAAAGCCGACGCCGGGTGAGACCGCGACGGAGGCCTTCTCCAGAAGCAGCTTGGAGAACTCAAGCGAACCGACATGCGCGAACATGTCGGGGATCGGCGCCCAGGCAAACATCGTGGCCGGTGGTGACGGGATCGGCCAGCCGGCGCGTGCGAGCGCGTCCACGAGGCAATCGCGGCGACGGCGATAGACGCCGCGCACTTCGTCCACACACCCCTGCTCACCGTTGAGGGCCGCAGTTGCTGCGACCTGAATGGGTGTGAAGGCGCCATAGTCCAGATAGGACTTCACGCGCGTCAACGCTTGGATCAGCCGCTCGTTGCCGACGGCGAAGCCGATGCGCCAACCCGGCATGGAGTACGTCTTGGAAACGGACGTGAACTCCACGGCGATATCCATTGCACCGGGGATTTCGAGGATCGACGGCGGCGGCTCGTCATCGAAATAGATCTCGGCATAAGCAAGATCGGACAGCACGATGAGGTCGTTGCGTTTCGCGTAGGCGACGACGTCACGGTAGAAATTGCGATTGGCGACCACGGCGGTCGGGTTGGCCGGATAGTTCAGCACGAGCGCCGACGGCTTCGGCACCGAATGGCGCACGGCCTTGTCCAGCGACACCATGAATTGGGAATCCGTGCTGGCGGGCAAGTGCCGGATCACTCCGCCCGACATGATGAAACCGAACTCGTGGATCGGATAGGTCGGATTGGGCACGAGGATCACGTCGCCAGGCGCGGTAATGGCCTGCGCCATGTTGGCGAAGCCTTCCTTGGAGCCCAGGGTCACCACGACTTGGGTGTCCGGATCGAGCTTCACGCCGAAGCGGCGGTCGTAATACGCGGCCTGGGCCCGGCGGAGACCGCCGATCCCCTTGGAGGCCGAATAGCGGCTGGTCCGCGGATCGCGCAAGGTCTCAACCAGCTTGTCGACGATGTGCGGCGGCGTCGGCATATCCGGATTGCCCATGCCGAAGTCGATAATGTCGTCACCACGCGCGCGCGCTTCGGCCTTGAGCCGGTTTACCTTCTCAAAGACGTACGGCGGCAGCCGCTTGATCCTATGAAAGTCGTTGTGCACGGGCGATTTGCCCCCGATTGGGGCTCCTCAAACAGGGAGTCTGCAGTTGAACCACGAAAGGGACCTTCCGGGCAAGCTGTTGAACCCTTCAAGCGGCACCCTTCGCCTTGATTTTAGTTGGTTTTTGGAGCGTCCTCGCTCTTTCCGGTTTGTTCGTCCTGCCGCTCCTTGTCCTTCTGGAGCTCCGAAATGGCGGCCTCTTTCTCCGCCGGGGTCAGGGTCTCGTCATAGCCCCGGATCACGTCGGTAAACCGCTTCAGGCGGCTGGTGTCGGGCATGCTGCCGGCACATCCGCCGAGCAGAAGCGCAGGCAGTAGGACCATCAGACAATACGCTGATCGCAGAAACATCGGTAAGATGTTGGCTCTTGTGGACTTTCCCCTGGCGATAGGCATCGCCTGAAGCTTATATTGCATAGCACAATGAGTGACTATGCGGAACCTGCCCAAGGTTTTCGAGCTGCAAACAGGCGGGAGCATGGTCAGTTGGGGCCAAAGACAGGGACATTTTGATGCAGGAGCGAATGGACGGCGCCGATAAGCCGGAAGCGGACGACAGCCAGACGACCCAAATGGACGAATTTGCCCGGAATATGGTCCGCCTATTCGATCAGGGCACGAAAGTCTTCTCGACACTGGCCGAGCGCTCCAGCACGAACGGGAATAATGGTGGCCCCTACAGCATGGCCTCCGAGGTCACCGAGGCCGCCAAGACGCTCGGCGAAGTCGCGGGCGCCTGGGTTACCAACCCCAACAAACTGGCGGCCGCGCAAGGCGATCTATTCCAGAATTATGCCGACCTGTGGGGCCGGTCCGTGCGGCGTTTCTTTGGCGAGGAGGTTGAGCCGGTGGCGGAGCCGGAGCCCGGCGACAATCGCTTCAAGGATCCGGAGTGGTCGGAGAGCCAGTTCTTCGATTTCTGGAAGCAGGCTTACCTCATCACCTCGCGCTGGGCCGAGGACGTCACCAAGAACACCGAAGGCGTCGACGACAAGACTCGCAAGAAGGCGCTGTTCTATTTGGAACAGATGCTGGCTGCGCTGTCGCCGTCGAACAATCCCTTCACCAATCCGGAAGTCGTGCGCGCGACGCTTCAGTCCAACGCGGAGAACCTGGTCCAAGGCATGACGCACTTCGCCGAGGATCTGGAACAGTCGAAGGACTTGCTTCGCATCAGCCAGACCGACTTGTCCGCCTTCGAGGTCGGCCGCGACATTGCCATCTCGCCCGGCAAGGTCGTGTTCCAGAACGACCTTATTCAGCTCATCCAATATTCTCCGACGACCGAGCAAGTCTATGAGCGGCCGCTGATTATGGCGCCGCCGTGGATCAACAAATATTACATCCTCGACCTCAAGCCGGAGAAGTCGCTGGTAAAGTACGCGGTGGACCAGGGTTTCACTGTGTTCATGATCTCGTGGGTGAACCCCAAGGCGGCGCTCGCCCGGAAGACCTTCGAGGACTACATGACCGAAGGCATTCTGGCGGCCGTTGACGCGGTGGACCGTCAGCTTGGGCTCCACCATGTGAATGTGCTCGGCTACTGCGTCGGGGGCACGCTGCTCGCATCGACCCTTGCTTATGCTGCGGCGAAGGGCGACGACCGTATCGCCACCGCGACTTTCCTCACCGCGCAGGTGGACTTCAGCGAAGCGGGCGACCTTCTCGTCTTCATCGACGACGCACAGCTCAAGTCGTTAGAGGAGATGATGGCCGAGCAAGGCTATCTCGACGGCTCGCGCATGGCCGCCGTGTTCAACATGCTGCGGCCGCGCGACCTGATCTGGCCGTACATCGTGAACAACTATCTGCTCGGAAAGAAGCCCTTCCCGTTCGATCTGCTGTATTGGAACGCGGACTCCACGCGTTTGCCGGCAGCGAACCACGCGTTCTACTTGCGCGAGTTCTATCATCAGAACCGTTTGAGCAAGGGCGAAATGGAGCTCGGCGGTGTGAAGCTCGACCTGTCGAAGGTGAAGATCCCGATCTACGAGTTGTTCACACGAGAGGATCACATCGCGCCGGCAACGTCGGTCTATCGTGGCAGCAAGCTGTTCGGCGGACCGGTGCGCTATGTGATGGCCGGCTCGGGCCATATCGCCGGCGTGGTCAATCCACCGGCCAAGAAAAAGTACCAATACTGGACCGGTACGCCGGCTGACACGTTCGACGCCTGGACCAAGACGGCAGCCGAGGCCCCCGGCTCGTGGTGGCCCGACTGGGCCGAATGGCTGAGCGGACAATCCGGCGAAAAGATCCCGGCCCGCGATCCGTCGGCCGGCGCCTTAAAGCCGATCGAGGACGCGCCCGGGTCTTTCGTGAAGGACCGCGACTAAGCCGGCTTCACGGAAACAGCGGCAGTTGCTCTAACGCGGTGCTCTCGTCAAGGCCGTGCATCACGTTGAAGTTCTGCAAGGCCTGACCCGCAGAGCCTTTCACTAAGTTGTCTATCGCTGAGACGACGATGGCGCGGCCGGGGATGCGGTCGGCAAACACGCCGACATGGCAGTAGTTGGACCCGCGCACGTGCTGCGTGGCCGGGATCACGCCCTCGTCCATCACCCGCACGAAGGGGCTTGCCGCATAGGCGTCCCGCAAGGCACCGCGCAAATCGGCGTCCGTCGTGCCGCTCGGCAGCTGCACATAGCAGGTGCACAGTTCGCCGCGCGCCATGGGCGCCAGATGCGGGGTGAAGTTCACGATCACCGCTTGGTTGGCGGCCATGCCGATTTCCTGCTCGATTTCCGGCACGTGACGATGGCTGCCGATCCCGTAGGGCGACAGCCCCTCGCCCGCTTCGGAGAACAGAATGTTCTGTTTCAAGGACCGTCCTGCGCCAGTCACGCCGGACTTGGCATCGATGATGATCCCTTCCGAGGCGATCAATTTCTCTTTCACAAGCGGCAGGAGCGCGAGCAGCACCGCGGTCGGGTAACAACCCGGACACGCCACGATCCGGGCGCCCGCGATCTCGTCGCGGTAGTGCTCGGTGAGCCCATAGACGGCATCGCTTAGCAACTGAGGCGCGCCGTGTTCGCCGCCATACCATTCGGCGTAGGTCGACAGATCCCGCAAGCGAAAGTCGGCGGACATGTCGATGACCTTCACGCGCTCCGGCAGTTTGGCAATCTCGACGTGGGCCGTGCCGTGAGGCAGGCCGCAAAACGCGACGTCGATGCTGTCCCAATCCACCTCGTCCGACGTGACGAGCTGGGGCAGATCGAGGCTACCGAGATGCGGGAAGACTTGGCCAAGCGGCTGGCCCGCATGGGCCTTGGCGATGAGCGCGGTGATTTGAATATTCGGGTGCCGTGCGGCAAGCCGAATGAGATCGGCGCCGGTGTAACCGGAGGCGCCGAGCACGGCGGCCCGGATAGGCTGATTGCTGGTCATGTGCGACCCTAACGAAGACGTCCCGCGTTGGATGCGGGCTTAGCGGAATTCGACGCGGTGCGGAAGATAAAGGCTGTTCGGCCCCCTCCCGCAACCTCCAGAGACAAGCGCTAGCGCTTGGAGAACTGGAAGCTTCGTCGGGCCTTCGCCTTACCGTACTTCTTACGCTCGACGGTGCGCGCATCGCGAGTGAGAAAGCCCGCCTTCTTGAGCACGCTACGCAGTTCGGGCTCGAAATGAGTCAGCGCCTTGGAGATGCCGTGACGCACGGCGCCGGCCTGCCCCGACAGTCCACCACCCGATACGGTGCAGACGATGTCGATCTGGCCCTCGCGGTCCGCGGTAACGAGCGGCTGCTTCAGAATCATCTGCAGCACGGGACGGGCGAAGTAAGCCGTGTGGTCCTTGCCGTTCACGATGATGTTGCCCGGGCCCTGCTTGACCCAGACGCGCGCGACGGCGTCTTTGCGCTTACCTGTGGCATAGGCGCGACCTTGCGCGTCCACCTTCTTTTCGTAGACACGCTCCGGCGCCGGGGCATCGCCCTCGCCTTCGCCCTTCAGTTGAGCCAGATCTTCCAGCGTCGTGGTCTCGCTCATGGCTCTTAAGCGCTCCTTGCGTTCTTCGAATTGAGGGCGGCGATGTCGAGCTTCTCGGGGTTCTGCGCCTCGTGGGGATGCTCGGAGCCGGCATAGACTTTCAAGTTCTTGAGCTGCTTCCGCGCCAGCGGGCCGTCGGGCAGCATGCGCTGCACGGCCTTCTGAAGCACGCGCTCAGGATTTTTGCTCTCTAGAACCTTCTCGGCGGTCCGGCTCTTGATGCCGCCCGGATACCCGGTGTGCCAAAAGTATTCCTTGTTGGCGCGCTTGTTGCCCGTGAAGACCACATCGGAGGCGTTGATGACGATGATATTGTCGCCGTCATCCATGTGCGGTGTGTAGCCGGGCTTGTGCTTGCCGCGCAGGCGCGTGGCAATCAGCGCCGCAAGCCGGCCGACCACGAGGCCGCTAGCATCGATGAGGACCCAGGACTTCTCGATGTCCTTGGGCGTGGCGGAAAAGGTTTTCATGGCTCGCATCACTTCGGGTGGTCGAAAGATCGGCGCTTCTAACGGCTGGGCGGGATGTGGTCAAGCGAATTGGGTTTTCGGTGCATAATCAGTGCGCTAAGTGTGTGGTAT